>CBDFNQ010000025.1:0-122729 GCA_965250225.1 Gammaproteobacteria bacterium | reverse complement strand
TTGTTTTCATCGAGTTGGGAAATATTATCCAAAGCCATTAAACATAAATCGTAAAAACCATTAAAACCAGATTTTTGAGCAGATGTAGATAAATCTCTAATTTGTTCAGAGAAATTATTTAATGGAGCCGAGTTATTACCAACTACTCTGGATGCTGTGTTTGCCAGGGTTGTTAATGTAGTTGATAATTCTTCATCCGAAACGAAGTTAGTTGTGTCTTGTTTTTCCAGTATTGTCGTTAATAGTAATTCCTTAACTATTCCTGAATCCTGTTCTTGCAAAGGCATAGGCCAGGTTTCATTACTGAGATTATTTACCAGTGAATCTATAGTTTCATCAAGTGATTTATTATTAATATAATCGTCGAGCAGTTTTGGCCATTGCTTTAATAAATCATGCTCCTCATCAGATAGAGTTTGATGTTCTTTGTATATACTCAGTAGATTGTCCTGGATCAGGAGTGTAAGATTATTGAGTGACAGGTAATCAATAGAATGTGAATGTTTGGCAATCTCTTCAAGTTGATCGATGATCCTGGTCAATGTTGCAGCGTTGTCTTTATTATATTCCTGAACCGAATATAGAAAAGAATCGATCATCTGTTGTATTGATGCCATTAGTATTAATGATCTGTTTGTTGAGTGGATTAGTGTCGAATTCTGTTCAGGATAGTTTCTTTAATATTTATAATTCATCTTCAGTTAGTTGAAACACACTCACCGAGGCAACCAGTGACATTGCCTGTTCAACTAGTTCATCTGTATGAACTGTTTGCTCTTGTAGATGTGTGCCAGTTTTTCTCACACTTTCCTGAATTATGTCAGTACGTTCTTTTAACAAGTTACTGGTTTTTTCCTGATCAACTGCACTGTCTGCAATTCTTTGTACCATGTTTACAAGCTCTGCTGTAGTTGACTGCGTTTCACGCATTTGTTGACCCGCTTTTTCTGCAAGTTGACTACCACCGACAACCTGGGTAATGAGCTCATTCATTGTGTTCACTGTGCCAGAAGTTTCAACCTGGATGTTATTTACCAGCGTGGTGATTTGCAGTGTTGAATCTTTGGTGTTTTCTGCAAGACGTTGTACTTCATCTGCAACCACGGCGAAACCACGTCCGGCTTCACCTGCTGATGCAGCGTGCATACTGGCGTTTAAAGCGAGTATATGTGTTCTCTCAGAAATGTTGTTAATAAGATTCACCACGGTGCCAATTTCCTGAGAACGTTCACCAAGGCGCTTGATCTTTTTTTCTGTTTCACGAATGGTATCCCTGATCCTGTTGATACTGTCTACGGTATCGGTTACAGAACTCATGGCTGTGATGGTTGATTTGATCGCATCTTCTGCGGAGATATTGGATGCTTGAGCAAGTTTAGCAATTCTTGACATTGTTTCAGCAGCTGACTTTAATTCACTAGCGGCTTTTTCTACCTCTTCCTGTTCTTTATTAGCAAGCAATAAAACATTATCAGACTGGTTTTTCACAAGATTCGATGTTTCTGCAACTTCAGTTGAAATTCGGGTTACCGAATTTAATACTTTTGAAGTTTCGCTCGACATAAGATTTAGCGCGTCTGCCAGAGGTCCGGTTATATCTTCATTGACTGTCGCCTTAATAGATAGATTTTTTTGCGCAAGTTGAGCAACTGTTTCCAGAAGCGCAATAATTGAATCGTTGAGTTGCTCATTTTCATCTTCGATACTGGAAAATGCCATAATACGTTCATTTAACATGGTATCGATATATTCGCCAATACCACCAAATTCATCTTGTGTTTTTATGCCTGCTCTTGCCTCAAGATCACCTTGCGATATTTTCTGTAATGTACTGAGAAGACGGAACAATGGATAATAAAACAAATTTGACAGATAGATGGTACCTGCCACAATTAATACCAGAGTAATTAATAATGCAATAATGATGTGTGTTGACAGATCATTTATAATTTCTCTTCCGCCGGCTTCAGAAATAGAATAAAGGACATAAGCAATAAAGCAGAGAAAAATAAAACTACCTGTTATTGCAGAAAAATATAATTTGTTTCTGGAATTCAAGTTCATTGCGGTTTATCTCATAAAATATATAATTAATTGGAAGACAGTTCTGAATTATCATCTGAAAAATCTCGAGTGATGTATTTCATAAAACCATTCAGATTTACTTCATACCAATGAGTATTGGTAATTTTATGGGATGAATTTATAAACTCTTTCATCTCATGTGGAATACTGTCTGGTATTGAAGAAGAAATTGTTGTTGCATCATCTATTTCAAGTGCCAGGGGATAGGCATCCACATAGATGCCTATGGATTTCTCGTTTCTATCGAAAATCATAAGAGGTAACTCTTCTTGTGGTTTATCTATTGACCATAAATAATACAGATTAAAAACCGGGATTAAATTACCTCGATGATTAATTAAACCTCTGATCCATTTTGGTGTGTTTGGAATTGGATAAACAGTATATTTGGATGCAATCTCACCAGGGATGGATTGGTCAAACAAAATATTCATATTACATATTTTGTAACCATAACGAATATTCCGTATTTTTTTATCGCGAAAATCAACCAGGCCTTCGTACGGATTGAAATGCTCCAATTCCGGACTTAGTCTTATCCAGTCTGGGGTCTTATCTTTATCTGAGTCAGCCATGAATACACAACTTAATTTAAATAATTTTTGATCTGAGCTAGGATCTGTTCAGATGTGTAAGGTTTAGAGACGAGTTCTTTACCGCCTTGCATCTTTGCCCAGACACGGTCTGCTTTCTGACGTTTACTACTGACGAATATAACGGGAATAGAACTTGTTTCTTTGTCATTGCTAAGAGCTCTGGTGGCTTCGTAACCATCCATTTGATCCATAACTATATCCATGAATATAATGTCCGGTTTTTCTTTTTTAGCCAGCTCTATCGCATCTTTTCCATTTTGCGCTGTGATAATTTCACAGTCGGTGACAGACAAAATTTGTTCAAGATTTTGTCTCTCAGTTGGTGAATCATCAACTATCAATACTTTTTTGATTGCCATGTTTTGAATCTCCTGTTACAGCACCTGATCAATTAATAATAAAACGATCATCATCAACAATTTATCATGCCGAAATATTATTTGGCTGGATCTTGATATATTGATTAACAATTTCCAGAAATACAGCCTCTCCAACGGGTTTAATTAAATATGTATCACAGCCTGAGAGTTTACCCTTGATCCTGTCTGCCGGTGATGAATTGCCAGTAAGCATGATCACTGGTGTAGATTTCGCTTCGCCTTCCTTGATCATTTTACACACTTCATAACCATCGACACCTGGTAAAACAACGTCCAGAAATATGATGTCATAGACATTTTTTTCAATCAGTGTATAGGCCTCTTCACCGGTCACGGCAAAATCAACGCTGGCATAATTCTTTAAAGCTTTATCCATCTGTATTCGTACAGGAAGGCTATCGTCTACAACCAGTGCTCTTATATCATGTGTAACGGCCTGGGTTGATGTGATGTTAAAGCCCGTGTTCTCAAGTGTTTTATTACTATCTGTTGCGGGAATCGACAAGATAGCGGGTTGTTCTTTAAGATCCAGTTCATTCTCAGTTACCTGATCAAGAATACTGATCACCCGTGTTGCTATCAGTGGTCGCTTTACTTGGTAATGCACGGTCTTAAATTCTCTATCCTGAGAGACCAATACCGATGATGGTTCACTAAAGCCTTGCTTTTCCAGGTTGTCGCGATAAACCCGCCACTTGATCAATGAAGCAGGTTCATCTGCGTTGATCATTAAGATACTGGGTCGCTCATCTAAATGTTGAGACGAATAGGACTTGTTTCGTGTTTGTGAATAAGTAAACGCTGAATTAAGTCGTCTCTCCTCAATATCGGGGATGCCAATCAAGCCAATTTTTACATTCTGCTGTTCCATATAAAGGCGCTATGTGTCTTCAATAGTCAAATAAACCAGAGTTTGGTTAAGTAACTGGTATGCGATCTCGCCAAACGTCATAGGCCCGGTAATTTCAGCGGTTTTTTTACCTTCCAGATCAGAATAAAGATAATTCAAAACGCAATTACAGGAAAATGCCAGACCATTTTCAAGCTTGGGCAAGGCCTTTTGAAACTCGGAGACATAGTCCGCAACCGGGGCTGCCAGTTTGTATTCGACACCACTAAAAACAGGTGCATAAAACGATACGGTTTTTTTATCAGAATCAATTTCCTGAAAAGAAACATTAATCATTGCTCCTGAATAATCAGCAACTAATGGCAGTTTGGTATCCGTGTTATGTTCGGTCAGGTAATCAGATAAATAGTGTTCCACACCATTGATCAGACATTTTTCCACAGAAAAACCCGTGTCGGTGAATTCAAAAGTATCGCCATCACCTTGATTCAGAATATTAACAATACCCAGGTGAGCGACTTTATTTGGTGCCAGGGTAATATGCATAGCAACCGCTTTGTCTGTAGAAGATTCACCGGTCCCTCCATTAAACACACGCGGTGCAATAGTGCCGAGATCATCAAGGTGAATACCAGTTACCCAACCCGCGACAGGTTTAATAAACATGTCTTCATATTCCGGTGCATTTTTAGCATAGTTTAAATGCATGTCGGTCAACGCTGGCATTAACAGGATGGTAAAACCATCGTCTGGTGCATCTTTTGCGATATTTTCAATTGTGTTGGTATTATAAAATTTAACCTGGATACGTTTTGCCAGAGATGTGTCTAGTTCGGTTGCGTAAATTTGTGACTTGGTTGTTTTGCCACCATCAGCCGACATGAAGTAGGGAATAGTACCCCCAATCCAACGTCCTTTAGGTAACTGGCTTAGTAAGTCTTCATCTCCTGCAAGCCAGAGAACTTTCCCGGCTTCAATGGCTGCTGTTGCTTCTTCAGCAGAAATCAATTTTGCGTTTATAGTGTCACTCATTGTTGCTCCCCAATTTTTCGCTTGTTATGCCGCGATAAGCTGATTAAGTTCAGCACGATGTTTCAGTTGATGTTTAATAAAATATTGTCGAAGGATCTTGGCTCCCGCTAGTCGAGTTGCATCTGTCGGGTTCTTTTCAACAGAAATACGTATACGCTCCAACATCATTTTTAATGCAACGACATCGGTCATTATTTCAAGTTCACCGTTAATGAGACGTTGCCAGTTGGGATGTGATTCTGATGGAATATGAATATGGCTATCGTCTGATGGGGTTGCCACCACATTTCCCAACAGAGCCAGTATTTCTTCCCGGTGTCGAGCTTGATGTTTCAGGAAATATTGGTGCAAAATCTTGACACCAGCAGCATGATTTGATTCGGTTGGGTTTCGTTGAATTGACATCCGAACGCGTTCCAGCATCATTTGCAGGCCTACGGCATTGGTGTTCAGATCCAGGCTGCCACTGAGCAATTTTTGCCAGCATTGGTGATTGGTTGCAGGCACCGTGACTGCAACAGGCATGGTGATAGTGGCTTCCATTTGTTGTGGCTGTGTCTCGACTCCGAGTTGGTTCAATTCGTTCTGTAAACGATTTTTGTGTTTCAGGAAAAATTGCCTGAGGATTTTGGCGCCTGCATGACGCGAAGCTTCTGATGGTGAATTTTCGACAGAGAGACGGACTCGCTCGATCATCATTTGCAGACCAACATGGATAGTTTCTATTTTCTTTTCGCCAGAAATTATGTGTTGCCAGCATTCATGCTGTTCACCAGGAAGACCACCCTGGATAACTGCAAGATTCGGTATGTTTCGTGTCTTTTCAAAAGCAACTGAGCCATTTAAAATATCAATATCAGCTCGGTGAGTTGCCTGGTTTTTGATAAAAAATTGTCTTAACAAGCGTATCCCTGCGAGTTTGCTGGTTTCTGTTGGCGTTGCTGTAATTTCTTGCCGAATGCGCTGGAGCAACATTTTCAAGCCAACGGCATTAGAGGGTAATATTAATTGTCCTTGAATGAACCGCATCCAGTTGGGATGTGTTTCAGTTGGAATATCTTCCATTTCTGTCAGTTCGAAAGACTGGGCTATGGTCTCTTCCAACGGTATTTCCTGTTTATTGCTTTCTGCCTGAATAACGCGGCGTTCTATCGCTACTCCTGTACGTTCACTGACTTCACGTATATCAGATGGAGTGAGTCCAGTGATGTCACTGACACCTTGTATAGAGGTAGAGGTTCTAATCGCTGAAAGAACAGTGTCTTCCATCGCTTCGGTTAGCTTAGAGCTGACATAAGACCAAGTTTTGTTACCGTTCTCAACAGAGGCTATCGGCACAGTTAAATAGGTGCGCATACCGAGTAAGGGAAGATGCCTGAGCATTTTAGTCTGCTCATCGCTGGCAGTGCTGCGTTTAAAGAATGAGCGTTTGCTGCTGGCCCCATAGCTAACAGTGATATCAATCCTGTTCGATGGCTCATCGATCTCAAGACCGGTCACTGACCAGCCGTCATCGAGTTTTAAAATTTGTGTGCAGAATTCAATATCCCGCATAGTAGCCCCCTTAAGCTAGCTTGCAGTGTTTTTTTATAGTGTTTTACGGTTTCCTTAACATGCCATAAAAAAACAGTGACTAAGGTATTATTTTAGCTTAGGGCTATTTATTGTCATCTGTAGAGAGTGCGTACAGATTGCCTGTGCTGCCCACATGCCAATCCATTTTTGATGCGCTGCAGCAAGTAATTTGCCCTATAGAATCTATTTTACGTCTATTTATCAATGGTTTTCCAATACTTTTTGATATTAACTTGAGAAGTGTTACACACATTTTGTATTCTATATGCTTGTATTCATTAAAAATTCTTTTAAAATATAGGTAACATACTGAATGTATTAGAATATTTTATGGTTGTTTCATTGGATAAATCGTGTAGGAGACAAAAAATTGACGGTTATCTGGAAAAAATATAATCAGGCGAATTCGTATGAAATCCGTTCTGCAGGTGCCACACGTCGCCTTTACACCAATGGTGTCTGTCATAGCCAGTACAATCCAAAACAGATTTTGACCGGAAGCATCTGGGATTTAATCTTTATCCCTGCGTATTTTCATAGTAACAGGGATATCAGGCGTGTATTGGTATTGGGAGTGGGTAGTGGCGCAATCATGCGTTTGCTGGAATATTTTTTCTCTCCGGCTCTGATACAGGGTGTTGAACTGGATGAGACGCACCTTTATATCGCAAAAAGATTCTTTAAATTACAACATGATTGTTATCAGTTTGCTCAAGCTGATGCCAGGGATTGGGTAAATGAATTTCAGGGTGAGCCTTTTGATCTGATCATTGAAGACCTATTTATTGAAAAATCAGGCCAACCGGTTAGAGCGGTGGCAGCAAATTCAGATTGGTATAAACAATTAAAACAACTTTTATCAGATGACGGGATCCTGATAATGAACTTTGCGTCACAGACCGAGTTTAAACATTCGGCAGTGAATCAAGTCAAATATATCAATAATAAATTCAAGAGCGTATTTCAGTTAACTATGCCAACTTTGGACAATACTGTCGGAGTTTATTTGCAACATGAGCAAGAATCAGCAGAGTTATATAATAACTTGAATCAAGTTGATGTGATTAGACGAGCGCTTGAATCTAAAAAATTACGTTATCGAATACGAAAACAAAGACGTTTTATATAATTAAAAAACTATAAACGCGAGGACACAAAATCGTCCGTTTCAATTTCATAAGATTGAATTGCATCTTCTTCTTCGAATGACGCTTTGGGTAATCCAATAAAATCACCCATAGCAAGATCAGCGCCTGCCGTGATGGATGTGGTTAATGTAGTTGAGTCAACAATATCAGAAGCAACGATATATTTATTCTGATGTTTAAGATGCATCAAATAATTTTCAGAGGTCTGTTCTTTTGTTTCCATGACTCCGAGCTCAATTATTTTTTCGTAATTTAATATCAACATACAAATATCTAATTTGGGAACGATATCGGGCAATGTATCAATATCCTGAATGTTACCTAATGCAAATCGGAAACTGTGAGTGCTGTTTAAAAAATTCATTAAAGCTAGAATTTGTTTTTCATTGATTGAAATATCTTGATGTGAAATTTCAAGGATGATGTATTTTCCGGGGCGTTGTTTATCATAATCGGCCAACAACTGTCTTAACCAGTTAAAGAATGTCGCATCAGCCAGGGATTCATGTTCTAACTTTAGTAAAAAATAACAAGGCTCAGCTCCTGGTTGAATATCCATGATGTTGCTGATAGTTTCTTTTAACAACCAGCGGTCATAATATTTAACAACTTCTGAATTAGTAATATCTGCAAGCAATTCATGACCAGGAATATCGTTGCCATCAGAATTGATCATCTTTGAAGACACAGAATATATTTCATGATCTGACAAGAAGCTGTCTTCGTTGTTAAATAACATAATCATGGGTTGAAATGTTTTAATTATTCTTTTTTCATTGATTGCATTAATGACGTTTTTTGATTTTTCATCAAGTTCGTTTAGTTTGAATTCAACATCATAGATTTCATGTTTTTCAATGTCAGTAGTATTGTTTTCAGGTTTCAGTTCTTTTGTTTCAGTGATTGAAACTGGTATTTCAGCTGTTATTTTTGATTCTGTTTCTTCTAGTTGCTGGATACCTGCTATTGATATTCGTTTTGTAATGTCTTTATTTTCGGCAGCTTTATCACAAGCAGTTGTGAAATAATTGATTAAATCAGTTTGAGAAATAGTGCTGCTCGTCAGGGTGATTGCACAAGTATCAAGGTTGTATGAAACGTCCACTTCTTGATTAGAGTAGGGCAAATCAATGTGCAGTTGATGTAAATTATGTATCAATTCCGTTTCGTTAAAAGTTTTAGCTTCAGCATCGAATAATATGGCGACCATGGTCTCACTAAATAATGTAATGTGAGGTTCCTGGTTAATCGTCATAAAAAAACGGCAACTTTCCTTGGCGATATGTCTGATGATTCGGTCTTTGATAAAAGCATTGGTAGGTTCAGAATCATTTTCTTTATCAGATATCCTGAAACCAATGATGATGCGCTTGTCGATTGAATCAAGTTTTTCTAGTGGTTTTTTAAGTGATTTATAGAAAAGTTTTTTGTTAAAAATCTTCTGGATCTTGGCTAGATTAATTTGTTGCTTTTTTTTCTTTTCTTTTACAATACAAGCATCTTCAATTGAGGCGAAGAGGATTTTTTTTGTGAGTTCCTGTTTGCGAATAAAATCAGAAATACCAAGTTTCAGAGCCTTAAATGCAATTTCTTCATCATCACTGGCGGTCAACATAATAGTGATAGGAAAATTTGGATTATCTTTATTATTATGAAGAATATCCAGTCCGGTGGTATTTTCTATACGTAGGTGATGATCGAGTAACAACACGTCGTATTGTCCCCAGTCAAAGTCTTTATCGGGTGCTCCGGATCTTAAAGGGTCATATTCGTGCAGAATTTTTTCATCAAATTTATTTTTTAGTATAGTTAAGGCGAGTTTTCTAAAGTCCTGTTCATCGTCCAGAACCAATATGGAATGAATTTCTTGCATAAATATTACCGGTATCGCAATTGAAATAGCACAGAGTTAATTGCCTTTTTCTATTTCGGCTCGTCTGAATTCAATCAGCTTTGCAAAAGCATGGGCAACTTTGGGAGCATGTTCAAAATAAAAAGTCAGATCGGAATAATCTGCGCATAATAATTCACAGGCCTCGAGTGTGCGAACAGAAGCTGTTCGAAGTCCTCCTGTAAAGTATGCCATTTCACCAATTGGATCGCCAGGACCAAGAACTGCAATGACATTCATTTCGCCCTCGAGATTAGTATGGTAGACAGCCGCATTGCCAGTTCCCATGACATACATTGTTGGGTCATCATCACCTTGAACAATAAATTCCTTTTGTGCCGGGACACTGATTTCATTAAAGCGTCCACCCATCGCGGCAAGATCAGTCGGACTGAGTGTTGAAAAGACAGGGCATCTGGACAAACGGCGAATTCTTTGCTGTTTGATCGCATTTTCTAGTTCTTCTTTACTTATACTACCAGAATCAATCAGTAGCTCGCCGAGAGGTTTATTGTGTGTCTCATCGCCTGGATCGGTCGTTTGTTTACTGAGAGCATTATTAATTGCGCCTGATGAAACAGCCAGATACTCTCCAAGTTTTTTATCGAATTGCTTAGAGCGATCTTTGTCGGTGATAGTCATTTGTTGTTGATTGTCATTGTTAATATTGAATTAAGCTCTGAAAAATTTTTAGTGTTCCCTGAATATTAAACGTCTAGTCTAATCATATTACATTTTCAAAACTCAAGTCATGTGATTCCTTGCTAATGATAACCGTGTTGTGTTCTTTACTTAATGAATATGTCCAGTCAGTTTAGCAAAATACAGGCCATACTGCCTAGGACGGTCAGTTGATGGGTGATTCAGGAAAACCTGTACATAAGATTAATGCTAAGCAAATTGACTGATCCTTAAAATTATTTATAAAGAGAGGACAATTTTTCACTAATGTTTGTTGTAAACAATCTGATAGAAATTAAAAATACTCATATCAATCATTAGTTTAGCTTAATTGCATGAGTAGAGATTTCGTAAAGCGATGGAATTCTTAACAACTAAACAGGTCGAACTGGTGTGTTGAATACCAATCAATAAAATGGGATGAATATGCTTGATTCCTTATCGCGTTTTTTAAATAAAACATCCAATTTGCCAGGTTTCGCTGAGGCCTTGCCTGGTCGGGAAGAGGCCATGACAATCAGTAACACGCATTTTGTCAGTGGCAACCCTTTGAAAGAGCCATTTCCCGGCAACTTGAAAAAAATAGTGTTTGGATTGGGGTGTTTTTGGGGAGCTGAGAAATGTTTCTGGCAGATTGATGGGGTTTATACAACCGCTGTGGGTTATGCAGGTGGGTTTACACCGAACCCGACTTATGAAGAGCTGTGTAGTGGGATGACCGGACATAATGAAGTGGTTTTAGTTGTGTTTGATCCGAATATTATTTCGTTTGGATCATTGCTTACACTGTTTTGGGAAAGTCACAATCCTACTCAAGGTATGCGCCAGGGGAATGACACGGGGACTCAATATCGTTCTGCCATTTATTTTTTCGATGAGGAACAAAAATCCCAGGCAGAATCATCCAAAGAAGCCTATCAAACAAAGTTAATAAAAGCTGGTTACCCTGAGGTGACAACTGAGATACTGGCGATGCGTGAGTTTTATTACGCAGAAGAATATCATCAGCAATACCTGGCTAAAAATCCTTCCGGTTATTGTGGCCTGGGCGGCACGGGTATTTCTTGTAAAAACTAACCTTTAACTTATTGGCTACCCGTTTTTTTATTATGTGCGCTTACAATGCCTGCATGTAAAATGCCTACGTTATCTGATTCCACGGAGCGCGGACGTTTTTCCATATCTAACGTAGAGTTAGTGGGTGTACCTTTAGAAACGGCATGAATGCCGCCATTCTGTGTTCTGAATAAATTGTTATTCGTTTTCATAATGTTCTTACCTCTTACTTCTTTTAAATGCTTGGAAAAATATCCGAGAATTTATTCATCCATTCTTCTGCAAAAATTTCCTTACTGATAAACGGGCCTTCTTTGTAACGTTTTTGTCGTAGATAATTTTCCAGGTGACAGATCTGTTCAGTATTCCGTATACGATTTGCATCGTCTTTGCGATCAAACCAGATGCCAATGGCAAAATTATTATCATAATTTCTAACCATTACGACTCTGGAAGTAAATCTTTGTTCCTGTCCAGTTAACTGAATAGTGAATTCAATCACAGAACCTGGGGATATATAGTGATCGGAGTCAAAACACACACCAATGCCGGTACAGTGTTCAGAATAAGTTTGATTGTTCAGTGATTGCTGAATTTCATTTGAACGCAGTTTTTTTACAGTGAAGGGGACGTTATCAGGGTGTTGAATGAACCCTTCAAAATCAGTTAAAGCAAAATACAGTCGCGCTGTTTCATCAATTGATTGCGCGTCTAAATAACTGTAATCAACATCGAGTTTTACCGCTTCAATTGCCATCTTTCGCTACCTCCCAAAGTGCCCGGTTCGGAATTAGTATTAAACGACGGTTAGATAATTTAACTAAAAAATTCAATTATCTCTGATAGTTATAAAATAAACTTCAATAATATTATTATAGTTTAATTTGATAAAACTTCAATAAGTTATTGATATTAAATATGATAGTGAGGAATTTATTGTGATTAGTAATCACAATGTTGATCGCTTGTTGGGTAATGAGAATCATCTAATATTCTAAATAATCTTTTAAAAACAGTTAGTTATTGATAATCACGCATGCCTTTTTGAGTAAATGAAAAATTTATATCGACACATAATTCGGTAAGATAGGGATATAAATTGAACAGCTATTTTTTTGGAGATTAATTCATGAAAGCACTTTTTGTTGGCCTCATTTGCCTGATCCTTGTTTTGCTGGTCTATTTTTTCAAGCCAACAACACACTTTGAGATCACGGAAGACTCAGTCATGGCAGAATCGGCAACTATGAGTGACTCGGTCACCAATTCTGAGACGAAATCGTCAACCATGGATGTGGAAGAGGATTTAGCGGAATCTGATCAGGCACACGAAGCAAAACTCGAAACCTATAAACAACTGGAAAAAGCACGCCGTGATCTGGATCGCAGTTTATCACGCTTGAAGGCCTTCTTATGGAATGTGAAATTACCAGCAGATGAAGCTCAAGCGATCAATGCAGAATTGTTAAGTGCACATGGCCTGTTAAAAAATAAAAAATTAATGGGGGCATTTACCAATCACGAAGCGATGAAAGATGAGCTTGTAAAAGTAAATTATTCACATAACAAGACAAAAGAAATTACGGAACAGATAAGAGATTTACCAAAGAAATAAAATTTAGATAAAGAGTATCTCACCACAATCCGACACGTCCGTCGGGATTTCTTCGGTAATTTTGTTGCTCAATTGAATTGTAGTCGGAACAGTTTTTCTTACACGTAAAAAATTGGGTGTGTATCCAAAATAATTAATTGAACCTTCATAATCACTCTCGGTTCTGGATTCCCAAAGGATAGGAAGGGTTTCCCCCAGCGCGTCTTGCAAAGCTGTTTTTTTCATCTTGTTGGCTGATGTATGTAACTGTTGGCTACGTCGTTTTTTTATGTCACTGGTAACCTGATCAGACAGGGTGGCAGCCTTTGTTCCTTCCCTGGGTGAGTAGCTAAAAATATGGATATGTGAAAAACCGATGGATTCAATGTAATCAAGACTGCTTTGCCATTCTTCATCCGTTTCACCCGGAAAGCCAATAATAATATCTGTTGTAATTTGAATATCTTTCACCTCGGTTCGTGCCTGTTCAATCAGTTGTCGGAAGTCGTTTGTCTTGCAACGGCGTGCCATACGTTTCAACACGGAGTCCGAGCCACTTTGTAACGGCAAATGCAAGTGTGGCATAAAACGCGGGTCATCAAACAAGCTGAAAAAATCATTGGGTAAATCCCAGGGTTCAACAGAGCCTAAGCGCAATCTTGGAATATCGGTTTCTTTCAGTGCGCTATCGATCAGTTTATATAAACTCTGATCACTATCACTGCCATAGCCACCGATGTGCACCCCGGTTAACACAATTTCCTGAACTCCTGATTTCTGTAAAAGATTAATTTCCTCAATAACATCTTCAATGGTTCGGCTACGTTCTTCACCACGCGCAACAGTGACGATGCAAAAGGTACAACGATAACGACAACCATCTTGCACCTTAACAAAGGCACGACTGCGATTTGGCGAAAACAAACTAAATTCACCAGGCGCAGTTGCTATGCTCGGCATGGTTGGAAGTTCTAAAACATCAGATGAAATATCAACCAGTTTGTCCTTGTCCTGATTTGGAATGATCAGATCAATGCCTTCGATGTCTGTTTTTAATTGTTTTTCGAGGCTAGCATAACAACCACTCACAACTAATTTCGCCTGTGGATTGTTTCGGTGTGTTTTACGGATCAACTTGCGGGATTTTCTAACCGCTTCCTGTGTTACCGCACAGGTGTTGAGAACGATCAAATCTGCTGATGAGACATCACGACCAATCGTATGGCCTTTTTCCTGAAAACCGCGTGCCCAGGTTTGAAGCTCCGCTTCATTCAGACGACAGCCCAGGGTTTTTAAAACAATATTCATTCAGTGTGTAACGATTCAGAAAAAATATTGCAGGATTATAGCTATATTCAATAAAGAATGTTGAGCCTGGTCTTTTCATTTCATGAAGATTTTTTCGGAATGCTTTGTCGATGACCATCGGGTCTCCAGGCCGGTGCAATGACATTGGGCATTTGTGATCGGTTTAATAGTTGCGCTGGTGCTAAGGCAAATTCACCATAACGCTGATTGATTAAATCCATCACTTGGTTGACGTCATCTTGTTTCCTGTTTGCCTCGGCAAATAGATCGATTTGTTGGCCACTGGGCCTCGGGTCGAGTGCCGTAACTTGCACACCATGCACACCTTGTCCGTCCTCCAGTTCATCAAGCAATGTCTGACACAAACAGATGATGTCGTGACTGTGATTGGTTGGGAACAGGCAGGTGAATTTATCGCCATACCAGCCATGATGTATGCGCAATGCAATCCAGAAGTGTTGCGCCTGTAGTTGATGCTTGCGCAATCGGGCTGCGAGCTTTTCACTCATGTGGATCAAATAGGTCATGATCACATTAGGGTCGTGCGTATTAGGTGGCATGACCTTGCCGTGTCCCATGGATTTTGGTGCGGCTATTCGCGTACTGACCGGTTGTGGATCATTGCCCTGACACATATGCCAGATACGTCTGCCGGGATGACCGAAACGTTTACCCAATACACTGATTGGTAGCCTGGCCATATCACCGCAAGTCTTGACGCCATAGGCAGCAAGAAAGTGACCGATACCTTTACCGATGCCACAAAGTTCGGTCACCGGAACCTCCTCCAGATATTCTCTGGCACGCCAGGGCGCGATGCAATTGAGGCCATTGGGTTTGACCTGTTTGGCGGCGTACTTGGCGGTGGTTCTATCACCACTGATGCCGACCGTGCAGTTAACACCACCGGCCTCTGTGACGGTTCGTTTAAGCCGTTGTGCGATGTACTCTGCGCCGTGTTTCCAGTAACGCTGGCAGTGCGTCACGTCAATAAAGGCCTCGTCGACGGAGAAGACTTCCACATCGGGGCTGATGTCGTACAGACTTTTCATAATGGCGGTGGAAATTTCAGCATAGCGTTCCGGACGGGCAGGGCATTGAACCAGGTTGGGACACAAACGCCGTGCGTCTTTCAGTCGCATGCCCGTATGCACACCATAGGCGCGTGCTTCATAAGACGTGGTGATAAGACAAGTCCCCTGTGCCCCATTCGTTACACCAATCGGCGTGTGGCGTAACTCAGGTTCATCCTTCTTCTCGACGGAGGCAAAAAAAGCATCCATATCGACAAAGGCGATCATGTGCTTCCAGGTGGCGGGTGGTTCCAAGTGATGTGATCCTGCTAAAAGTTCTCAAAATGTTTTCATTCAAGAATAAGCGATCTTGGGACTCAGGATCAAGTGCTAAGTGTGAGTTGTATTGTAACAATCTAACTTATTCTTTAATCTTTCCCCCCTAGTAATTTCAACAACTTGTGCCCAATACGAAGTGCTGATTCCCGGGTTTCAGCAACCACCACAGTTGCACCGAATTCCATCATGATTTCGTGATTTTGCTCATCGTGTGTACTGATGAATATGGGTACATCGGGACTCTGTTTTCTTACCTGCATGAGTATTTTGATGGCTGTCTCATCATCACTGGCACAGATGATGATGGCCGTGGTATGAGCAAGATCCGTAGATTTGAGAATACTGCTGCTAGTAGCATTACCAAAAAATACCGACTCGCTCCTGAACCAGTTTCCCCGAATCACCTCCGGATCGATGTCCAGTGCAAGATAGCTGAGTCCCTGTTCCTGTAAAATCTGGCCAATATGCTGACCTGCAGCGCCATAGCCACAAATCAATATGTGTTCTTTCTTCGATTCAGAGAGTTTATTGAGAAGGGAAGAATCGGCTATCTGGTCATCATCATTATGTTTGCCGAAGAGAGCATTGGAAATCGCATGATTATTTCTTATCACAAATGGTGCGATCAACATAGACAGGATAACCGCCGCTAGCACAGGTTGGGCATCATCAATACTGATAAGTCCAGACAACACGGATAAGGTGAGTAATGCAATGCTGAATTCGCCACCCTGTCCCAGTATCATGCCTGTGCGGCTAGCAACAGCGGTGGAATATTTTAAAAAACGCATGACAAGATAGATGACAATGCCCTTGCCAAGCATCAGTCCAATCAGTAACAGGACTACCCAGGGCCAGTTTGCCAACAAGGCAGGTGGATTCAACTGCATACCGACGGTAATAAAGAAAAGACCCAGAAGAATATCCCGGAACGGACGTATTTCGTTTTCAATCTGATAGCGATATCGGGATTCACTTACCATCATACCAGCCAGAAATGCGCCCAGTGCCAGGGACAGTCCGAATTGATGAGTCAGCCAGGCGGCAGTCAGTGAGACAAGTAACACGGTGAGCGTGAACAATTCTTCAGAGAAAGAAACGATATGAAACAAACGGTGCATGAGTGTTTTGCCAACAATAATAATAATTGTAAGAGCCATCATCCCTTTAAACAGCGCCAGTAATAAAGCTACCCCGAGTTGTTCGGGTTGGGCTTCGGCCAATATGGGAATGAGTACTAGAAAAGGGACCGCCGCCATGTCCTGAAACAACAGGATACCAAAAGCCGTCAGGCCATGACTGGTTTGTAATTCCAATTGGTCAACCAATTGTTTCGTGACCAGTGCTGTTGAGGATAAAGC
Organism: Gammaproteobacteria bacterium; assembly: GCA_965250225.1. Lineage (GTDB taxonomy): Bacteria > Pseudomonadota > Gammaproteobacteria > Eutrophobiales > Eutrophobiaceae > CBDEUK01. Next base: position 105,820 of record CBDFNQ010000025.1, on the reverse strand, counting down.
CAGCGCACCACCGAGAACAATGGATACTTGCCATGACAGACCCAGCAACCAGGCAATGGCCCCGCCGGACACAGTACCAATCAACACCTGTGCTCCTCCCAGACCCAGGAGGGTATGTTTCATTGAATAAAGTTTTGATAGTGAAATATCAAGCCCGATACTGAACAGTAAAAAGACAACACCCATCTCGCCGAGAAATCGGGTTGTATCACTGAATGCAAGCAGACCGGTGGTATGAGGGCTGATCAATATTCCAACAAGCAGATAACCGATCAATGGCGATAATCTGAGTCTGTCTATGATCAGGATAGTGAAGACAGACAGGGCAAGAAGAATCAGGACGTATTCATATTCAATATTCATGAATCCACTAATCTAAAAAGTTTGAAAAGCATCTTACCGATCTTTTATTGACCTTTGTTTGATCTGGATCATGGCATGTGTGAAATCTACTTCCTATCCTTTTAATAACGAAATTGATATTTGCATTCGCAAGCATTTGGAGAGATGACATGACACAACAAAATCGTTTTTATTTTTATGCAAAGGTCATCATGGTTATTGTTTTGTTTGCGATGGCAGATCTTGTAGCTTTGGCGAACGGTGATGCATCTCAAGAAATAAAATCAGATTACTATTATATTGAGGATGGTAAGGTCGATGCAGAGACCTTTCTCGGCTATAACGTTTTTCACAGTGTTTGTGTCGGTTGTCATGGGGTAGGTGGAGCTGGCACTGATATGGCACCTGATCTTTACAGAGCATGGAGCGACTGAATCCCAAAGAATTTGAAATCAAGGTGTTGCATAAATTTGCCGTGGAATTTTCAACCGATGACTGGAAAAATCTAGAAGATGAAATGCTAGAAGAGGTGCTCAAGCAACAACAGCGTGATCAAGGTGAACTGGCCAACATGCCACGTTGGGAAAATAATCCAGTCGTCAAAGATAATGTACAGAAGATCTATCGGTATTTAAAAGCGAGGTCAGATGGAGCCTTGGGTCCGGACAAACCTGGATTACTAAAAGAATAATTTATCGGCTTACTGAACCTGATAAATCAATCATCCAGCATTCTGTCGAGCTCATCTTCTCCAAGAGGCGCTTGATGTTTTACCGTAAAACTTTCAGACCATTCCTGGGCAAAGTCACGCTGAAAGGTAATATTGATCCCGGCTGTCAGCGACATTGCGATCAAAGCCCCCAGACTGGCAAGGGCCATATCTTTGTGTGCGTCCCAGATGTCGCCTTGTGTGCCAAGATAAGCCATCCCCAGATCACCACCAAACACAATGGCAACAGCCCATTCAACTAACTCATACAACATGGATGTCGACATGGTCAGATCCAGTGGCAGAAAATAGGCCCAGAAGCCTTTGACATTAACTATGCGGATAAAAACTTCACGAATAGGATAGGCCAATAACAATCCATAACAAAAATGTACCAGTCGATCAAAATGATTACGCTCCCAACCCATGCTTTCGTTTAATGACCATCCGAGCAGATCCTGAAACGATTGATCATAGGGCACTTCCGCATAGGTATAATGCGCACCAATCTGATGTAGACAGAGAAAAATAAAAATCAGCGTGTAGGAGATGCGTGATAACGGAAATTTTTTGAATGTCCCTGCAATCAATAATATTGCTAACACCACCAGGACGTTTTCAAGCATCCAGTCTTTTAGATGAGATGGATTGATTGCCAGTAACACCCACTCTATTGAGAAGAGAGCGGCTAGTATGATCAGATAATTTTTATGAGATATTTTCATTCGTATCAACAGTAAAAAGGTTAGATCTTAAATTGACCGGTATTTATCTATTTATGCTGAAAGCACTGCAATTAGAAGTTAAAGGAAAAAAGGGGCGGTTACAAATGAGAAACATCCAATGTGAGGAAATTACTGAGTCAGTATCCTAAATACAAATACACTTAATTTCCTGGACACATCGCACTTGATAATCCCTAAAAAGGGGATTATAGTCCCTGTATTGGGGATTTAAGAGAATTGACTATGCAAGTAACTTCTATCGGTGATGCTTTGTTCACCAAGACACAACAAAAAGTGCTGGGGCTACTATTTGGTAAGCCTGATAAGAGTTTTTACACGAATGAAATTATGCGTTGGGTCGATATGGGGCGTGGCACAGTTAGCCGTGAGTTGGAGCGCCTTGTCGGTGCAGATTTATTATCTGTTTCTAAGGTAGGCAATCAAAATCATTATCAAGCTAACGCAAACAATCCGATTTACTCTGAATTGGTTGGTATCGTTAAAAAGTCTTTTGGCATTGCTGATGAAATTAAACAGGCCCTTATGTCGTTAGATAAAAAGATTGTGATAGCATTTATTTACGGTTCGATATCAAAAGGGGGCGATACGGCAGAAAGTGATATCGATCTTATGCTTGTTGGTCATGCGCTAAATTATGGTGATATTATTGAGTTGTTATTACCGGTAGAAGAATCTTTGCAACGCGCAATAAATCCGACAATTTACGACAAGGCCGATTTTGCTAGTAAGTATAAAAAAGGAAATAGTTTTATTACTCGTGTGATGGAACAACCAAAAATAATGATTAAGGGAGTAATTGATGACATTGGAAAACCTAGTAAGAATCAAACAGCTAAATAATGAGCCACCTGATAAAAACGAATTTGAGGGCCTGCTTGCATCAGCATCGGATCGTTTGAATGATGTTATAAACGGAAATCTTTTGATCCCGATTATTTTAACTTTTATGAAGACAAAATAATGAAAAACCAAGCACAAATAAAAACTAGCTCCGACCTTATCTGGGATATTGCTAACTTACTGCGTGGCCCATATCTACCAGCTCAATACCGCAGGGTAATGATCCCATTTACGGTATTACGCCGTTTAGATTGTGTACTGGAAAAAGACGCCGACAAAGTTAAAGCAGAATATGAAAAACAGTATAAAAAGTATAAAGACAAAGAAAACCACGTTGAAATAATCGAAAAGATCATCTTCAAAAAATTTAAGCAAACATTCTTTAATACCAGTGGCTTTACTTTTGAAAAACTCAAAGGCGATCCAGACAACCTTGCATCTAACTTGCTCAAATACATCGCAGGTTTCTCCACCCGCGCACGTGAAATATTAGAAAAATTCCGTTTTGATCAAGAAATCGAACGCCTCGAAGAGGCCAATCGTTTGTTCCAGGTATTTGAAAAGATCGCTAATGTTGATTTTCACCCCGACAAAATTGAAAATATGGATATGGGCTATATCTTTGAAGACCTCGTTAGGCGCTTCAACGAACAAGCGAACCAGGAAGCGGGGGATCACTTTACCCCGCGTGAAGTCGTTAAGCTCATTGTGAACTTATTATTTACCGGTGAAGAGCAAATCTACACTGCGGGTAAGCGCATTAGAATCTACGACCCTGCTTGCGGTACCGGCGGTATCCTGTCTGAATCAGAAAAAGAAATTAAAGACCAAAATGCTAGCGCGCATGTTGAACTTTTTGGACAAGAATACAATCCTGAATCCTACGCTATCTGTGGTTCTGATTTAATGATCAAAGGTGAAGAAGCAAACAATATCGCCTTTGGTGATACCTTAGGAACAGGTATTGACCGTGATGACCGCGTTGATGGTGATGGCCACCCTAATGAAAAATTCGACTACATGGCCGCCAACCCACCGTTTGGTGTGGAGTGGAAACCCGAAAAAGACTACGTGACTAATGAGCATGAAAAGTTTGGCTTTACAGGCCGCTTTGGCCCAGGCCTGCCACGCATTAATGACGGTGCCTTGTTATTCCTATTGCACATGATGTCAAAAATGCAAAACCCACCATCAAGCTACCCCTTGCATCGTGAAGGTGAAGAAGCAGCCAACGGCTCACGCATTGCTATTGTCTTTAATGGCTCACCTCTATTTACTGGCGATGCAGGCAGTGGCGAAAGCAATATCCGCCGTTACATCATCGAAAATGACATGTTAGAAGCCGTTGTCGCCTTGCCTGATCAACTGTTTTATAACACCGGTATTTTTACTTATATTTGGATAGTCACCAACCGCAAATCCGATGGCAGCAATAACACCCATGATCGCCGCGGCAAAGTGCAACTGATCAACGGCACCGAATGCGCATGGAAGATGAAAAAATCTCTCGGTGATAAACGTAAGAAAATTGGTGAAGGCCCATCAGAGACAAATAAAAACGAACCAGACCACATTAAATTACTGACAGAAATTTACGCAGCCTTTAAAGAACAAAGCATGTCACTGGCAGACATCAACACCAATATTGAACTGCCGAAAAAGAAAGCCCGCGATATGAGTAAAGTGGTCACGGTTAGCAAAGTGTTTGAAAACCAAGATTTCGGCTATTTAAAGATGACGGTAGAGCGCCCCTTACGCCTAAATTTCACTGTGAATGAAGAGCGTATTAATGCCTTCAAAGAAAGTTCTTATTTTGAAGGTTTAGCCACCAGCAAAAAACGAAAAAAACAAGCAGAGGCAGATAAAGAAATTACGGCAGGCCAGGCGCAACAAATCGAGATAGAAACCGTATTAGAACAATTACAGAAAAAGCTAGAAGGTAAAGAACTGATCAAAAACCGTGATGAGTTTGAGGTCTTAATCAAACCAGTCTTTGAAGCAGCGAGTATTAAGTTCGATGCATCATTGAAAAAAGCTTTAATCGCACCAGGTAACTTAGCACAAAAAGATCCAACAGCTGATGAGTGTAAAGACAGTAAAGGAAATAAAGAAGCTGATGGTGAGTTACGCGATACCGAAAATGTGCCACTACCCAAAGACATCCACTTGCCACTGCCGTTAGCTTATGAAAACAAAGGGAAGGATAAAGGCAAAGTCGATAAAACAGAATTTCTCGCGCTAGTACAGGATCACTGTGAACAATATTTAAAAAAAGAAGTGTTGCCATATCGCCCTGATGCCTGGATAGACCACAGCAAAATAAAACTCGGTTACGAAATTCCATTTAATCGTCATTTCTATGAATATGAGCCTCCGCGAGAACTTGCAGAGATCGAAGCCGATATTAAAGGCCTGGAGCAAGAAATCATGGAAATGTTAGCGGAGGTGGTTTGATGCAGTTCCCATCTTATGACAGCTTTGAGCCGTCAGGCGTTGAATGGCTTGGTGACATACCACACACATGGGAAGTTAGAAAGTTACGCTTTGTAGGGAATGCCATTATTGGACTTATATATGAACCAAGCCAAATTACTAATGAAGGTGCTGGTACACTTGTTTTACGAGCCTCAAATATCCAAGGTGCTAAATTAGTTCACAGAGATAATGTTTATGTCGATGCTGAAGTTCCAAAAAAACTAAAGCTACAGATTAATGACGTGCTTATTTGTTCTAGGAATGGAAGTAGAGAGCTAATTGGAAAAAATGGTAAGGTAACTGAAGATTTTGTAGGTGCAACATTTGGAGCATTTAATACTGTATTTCGGAGTAAATATAATGACTATATTTATCATGTGCTGAATTCTAGTTTATTTGAGTACCAGTCAGGTTCGTTTCTTACATCTACAATAAATCAACTGACCATAGGTACACTTAATACTTTTAAGATTCCATTTCCACCAATTGACGAACAACAAAAAATTACTGAATTCCTCGATTACAAAATCCAACAAATCGACCAGCTGATTGAAAAGAAAAAATCCCTAATCGAAAAGCTCGAAGAAAAACGTATCGCCGTTATCACTCAAGCTGTCACCAAAGGCCTCGATAAAAACGTCAAACTCAAACCCTCAGGCGTGGATTGGTTAAGTGATGTGCCAGAGCATTGGGATGTGCGCGCACTTAAATTCTGCTGTGACTTTCTTAATAACCGGCGGATTCCATTAAGTGCAGAAGAACGTACTGGAATGGAGCAAAATTATCCTTATTACGGAGCCTCAGGAATTATTGATCATGTTGAGGATTACATCTATGACGAGCCAACAGTTTTGATCGCTGAAGATGGGGCAAACTTGCTTTCAAGATCAACAGACTTAGCATTTATTGCAACAGGTAAGTATTGGGTAAATAACCATGCACATATTTTAAAGCCTCTTGATGGTGAATTCGATTTCTGGGCTAACTTGCTATGCATTGTAAAGTATGAGCCTTGGGTTACTGGCTCGGCTCAACCGAAGTTATCTAAAGAAAATTTGGGATTGATTCCTTTGCCTTATCCTCCATTGAGCGAGCAGGGCAAGATTTCAGAACATATAAAAAACGAATTAACTAAAATTGAACCAATGAAAAGAAAGGCTTCAAATGTTGTTGCTAGATTAGAAGAGTATCGTTCAGCCATTATCACTTCTGCTGTAACTGGGAAAATTGATGTTAGAGATGTCGAAGTAGCACAGGGAGCTTCTTGATGGCTCAAACGGCAACAGCTTATTTTAATGGGCTAAAATCTTACTTGAATAAAAAGTATAAGGTGTCTCAGCCAGACCAAGGTAAGATAGTGTTAAAGGAAAAAATCTATCCGCCTGGTAGTGCTGAACTGCAAGACCATAAGATAACTCTTAAATATAGTGGGGATGCCTTTGCAATAAAGCTTGACCGCTATAGTAATAAAAAGTTATTTCATTTTCTTGATAATGAATCAAAGCCATGGGCTAAACGGTGCGATTTTGTGGTTTTTCACTGTTATCGAAATAAGGTAAGTGCACATTGTATTGAGTTTAAGTCAGGTACCTTTCCAGAAAAACTTGTAGATCAGCTTAAGGCAGGCTCTGCGTGGTGCCAATCATTGCATGCGGCCATTCACCATTACACGGGACTGTATAGAAAATTACATATATCAAAGTATGTTTTTTCATGTCATCAGAGTCCTGCGCCATATTTAGACGCTACTGGTGAATACTTATTAAAAGAGCACACGATCCGTCACTATTTGTATGACGATATTGATATGACTAGTCTCGATGATTTGGAGAATGCAAACTTGGAAATTGCAAAATGAAAAACACCCAAGAAAAACACTTTGAAGAAGCGATAGAGTATCACCTATTAAATAACCGTTATGAACAAGGTGACTCTAATGATTTTGACCCTGAACTTTGTTTGGAAAAAGGTCGTTTTATAAGCTTTATCCAATCTACCCAAGCGAAAACTTGGGATGCCTTAGAAACTATTCATGGTACAGAAACCGCTAATGTAGTTGTAGCTGATTTTCGAAAGTATGTTAGTACACATGGCGTTTTGAAAGTGATTCGCGAAGGCTTTAAGTGTTACGGTAAAAAATTAAAGGTGGCGTATTTTCTACCGAATAACCAGCTTAATCATGACACTTTATCGTTGTATGACAAAAATGTGTTGTCTGTAACACGCCAACTGTATTTCTCGACTAAAAATAAAAACTCTTTGGATATGGTGCTATTTTTAAATGGTATACCGGTAGTGACTTTAGAGCTTAAAAATAAGTTCACAGGGCAGTCAACTACGAATTCTATTAAGCAATACAAGAATGATCGCGACCCGAATGAGCCAATCTTTCAATTTAAAAAAGGGGCGCTAGTCCATTTTGCCGTCGATACTGATTTGGCTTTTATGACTACACGCTTAAGTGGTAGGAAGACCTTCTTTTTACCTTTTAACTTAGGCTATAACGAGGGTGCCGGTAACCCGCCAGCGCAAGATGAACATTACCGTACCGGTTATTTATGGGGGCAGGTATTACAGCGTGATAGTTTGCTCGATATTCTCAGCCGATTTATGCATTTACAGGTTGAGGAAAAGAAATACCTAAAAGACGGTGCTATTAAAAAGAAAAAAAACGAAACCATGATCTTCCCTCGTTATCATCAATTAGATGTAGTGCGCCGATTAATAGATCATTCTAAAGTGAACGGCGCGGGTAAAAACTATTTGGTGCAGCATTCAGCCGGTTCGGGTAAATCTAACTCGATTGCCTGGTTGTCTCATCGCTTGTCCAGCCTGCACACCGAAGCTGATGAGAAGATTTTTCATTCAGTGATCGTGATCACTGATAGGAAAGTGTTGGATCAACAATTACAAGATACGATATATCAGTTCGACCATAAACAAGGAGTTGTACAAAAAATTGATGAGGATACACGCCAGTTGGTTAAAGCCTTATCAGGTGGTACACCAATAATTATTACCACCATTCAAAAGTTCCCCTTTGTTTCAGAAACCCTGGAAAAGTTGCAAGAGGAAGAAGGTGAGATTGAGCTAAGCACAAAAGGCAAGTGCTTTGCGGTGATTGTGGATGAGGCTCATAGTTCACAAACCGGTGAAACCGCTGCTGACTTACGCGAAGTATTAAACCGCGATGGTGTGGCTGAAGCATCTGTTCAGTATGTAGCGGATAATGAAGATGAAGATGAAGATGATGCAGTTGTGCGTGCCATGCTGCGTCGTGGTAAACAAGACAATCTCAGTTTTTTTGCCTTTACGGCAACCCCAAAATATAAAACCTTAAAAATATTTGATGAGCCTGGTGCAACAGGTGATGCACCATTCCATCATTACTCAATGCGCCAAGCTATTGAAGAAGGTTTTATTCTGGATGTGTTAGCAAATTACACCACCTACAAAACTTACTATCACATTACACAAACCGCTGAAGATGATCCGAATGTTGACCGTAAAAAGGCAGCAAAAGCTTTAGCGCGATTTTTAACTTTGCATTCGTATAACATCGCACAAAAAACTGAAGTAATGGTTGAGCATTTTCGCACTCATGTGCGCCCTAAGATAGGCGGCAGGGCAAAAGCAATGGTAGTGACGGATTCCCGCTTACATGCCGTACGCTATAAACAGGCTTTTGATGAATACATTAAAAATAAAGGTTATACCGATGTGAAAAGCTTGGTGGCATTTTCAGGTTCGGTAGAAGATCCAGATTTGCCAGGCACCAGTTACACGGAAGTGGGCATGAATAACGGAATATCTGAGCGTCAATTACCAGAATCTTTTGAAACCGATGAGTACAAAGTCTTGTTGGTTGCTGAGAAATACCAAACCGGCTTTGACCAACCCTTGTTACATACGATGTATGTTGATAAAAAATTATCGGGTATTCAAGCAGTTCAAACGCTCTCACGCTTGAATCGTATTACCCCGGGAAAAAACGACACCTTTGTATTGGATTTTCGTAACGAGCCTGATGAGATTTTCGACGCTTTTAAACCTTTCTACAAAGTTACAGAGGCTGAGGAGTTAACGGACCCACATCATTTATATCGTTTACAAGGGCAGATTGCCGAACATCAAGTGATTCATAATAATGAAGTCGATGATTTTTGCACAGTGTACTTCGCAGCTAAGCATAAACTCAGCGTGCATGACCATGCCAAGATGAATAACGTGATTGATTTAGCCGTTGATCGTTATGTAGAACTGGAAGAAGAAGCACAAGAAGAGTTTAAAGGCTTGTTGGTTAACTTCCGTAATATGTATAGTTTTTTATCACAGGTAATGCCGTATCAGGATACCGATCTGGAAAAGTTTTATACTTATCTGCGTTATTTAATTTCAAAGTTACCGCGTGATGCTTCCGGACCTGGTTATAAAGTAGATGGTGATGTAGAGCTTGAGTTCTACCGTTTAGAACAAAAAACACAGGGTTCAATCCCACTAGAGGATGGCGTCGCTGATGATTTGAAAGGCCCATCAGATGTGGGTACTGGCCGCACTGGTGAAGATGAAGCTCCGCTTTCAGAATTAATCAAAGCACTCAATGAACGCTTTGGTACTGATTTTACCGAAGCAGATCGTTTGTTCTTTGAGCAAATTGAAGAAGAAGCTTTTGAAGATGAGAACCTTAAAGAAGCCGCAAATGCGAATAACTTCGGCGACTTCTCATCCATATTGGCTAAAGTTTTTGAAGGCATATTGATTGATCGCATGGAAGGTAACGAAGAAATTTTCGAACGTTTAATGGGTGATGCTAATGTACGCGATATTGCAGTGAATGATATTGCTAAGAACCTTTATAGACGATTCAGAAATGCTGATCTATCGCCAGCAGATATAGTGCAAGCTTTATTGCCTAATGGCGAGTCTAAGACTTTAGAATTTAAAGAAACTTTTTCCTTAGATGTTAAAAAAGGTACAAAAGAAAAGTACATAGAGAAATCTGCATTAAAAACTATTGGTGCATTTCTGAATACGGGAGGTGGAGATCTGCTAATAGGTGTGAATGATGATGGAGAAGTGCTTGGTGTTGATGATGAGATAAGCAAGTTCTATAAAAACGAAGATAAATACCTTTTGAATTTCAAGAATCATCTTAAATCAAAAATAGGTGAGGGATTCTATCCTTTAATCGATTATCAGGTGGTTCAGGTTAATGGAAAAAGTGTGTTGCATGTGAGTTGCGGTCTAGCAACTATACCGTGTTTTATTGAAGAGAAAGAGTTTTACGCGCGGAGTGGTCCTTCCACTGATATGCTGGAAGGTAGAAAGCAGCATGAATATATTAATGAGCGATTTTGACGAGTTTATAGAATTGTATTGTGCGAATGATCGGAGCAAGCGGTGAGAAACATGGAATGAAAAACTGGATTCCGGTTTCCCCGTTTTCACGAGGATAGGCTTGGCCGGAATAACAAAGAGAGATTCAGAGGCCGGAATGGCGAATTTGAGGCGCTGCATTCATTCACTTACGATGAACTCATTGCTCGTGATAAAACCAACCTGGATATCTTTTGGTTAAATGATGACTCGTTAGAAGATACGGAAAATTTACCTGCTCCAGATGTATTAACGGCTGAGATTGTTGAACAGTTTGAAGAATTTAAAAGTGCAGAAGGTGTTCTAATCGCTAAACAAGGCGGACTTTTGCTTGACATCTTCGGGATGTTCAGTATTCTTTATTCGCGAATCGCAAATAAAGAATAGATAAATGAACCTAAAACCACAAGATATCCTGTTTTTATTAAAACTTATTGCCATAGGAAAAGAAAACTGGTCTTACAATAAGATAGCTGTTGAGTTGGAGATGAGCCCAGCCGAAGTACATGCAGCGGCGAAAAGGGCTCTTGCAGCCAGACTGGCAGTGAAAAAAGAGAATGATATCTTTCCAAATATCAGAAATCTGGAAGAGTTTCTTCTTCATGGCTTGCAATATGTCTTCGTGCCTGAGAGAGGTGGGTTAAACCGAGGGATGCCAACTGCTCATGCTGCTGCTCCTATCGATTCGTATTTTGTTCAGGACAATGAACTACCCCCTGTGTGGCCTGATCCAGAAGGGGAAATTCGCGGTGAATCTTTTTCACCGTTATATAGGTCTGCTCCAATAGCTGCCAAGAGTGATGGAAGGCTTTATGAGTTATTGGCGCTGGTGGATGCCATTCGTGGCGGGCGTGCCAGGGAACGTGATGTCGCGAAAAAGGAATTGAAAAAGCGGCTCAAGCAATATGACTAGAATACAGAACCCCAACCTGGAAATACTGGCACTTGCGGTTGAGAAGCTCGGTGAATTAGTGGATGAGTTCGTGTTTTTGGGTGGATGTGCAACAGGTTTGTTGATCACAGATCCTGCTGCCCCACCGGCACGTGTAACACGAGATGTCGATGCAATCGTGCAGGTGTTCTCTCTGGCTGATTACTATCAATTATCAGAAAGATTACGTACCTGTGGATTTAAGGGAGATACAAGCGAGGATGCCCCTATTTGTCGATGGGTGACTGATAGTATCGTACTGGATGTTATGCCAACGGATTCACGAATATTAGGCTTTGGAAATCAATGGTATTTACCTGCGATGGAAAAAGCAAAATTAATACAATTGTCAACAGGAAATGATATTCGGATGGTATCAGCGCCTTATTTTTTGATAACTAAATTAGAAGCATTTGAGGGCAGAGGGGGCGGTGATTATCTGATGAGCCACGATATTGAAGACATTGTTACTGTATTAGATGGCAGGCCAGAAATAATTGAAGAAGTGAAACAATCAGATTTTGAATTGACTAGTGAATTGTCAAATCGCTTCACAGTAATGTTGGAAGATAACCGATTTATTGATTCTGTATCAGGTCATCTATTGCCTGATGATACAAGCCAGGCGCGCACGTCAATTATTCTGGAAAGAATTGAAGCAATTGTAGAAAACCGGGGTTAAAAAATTGGTGCCGGCTGAGGGACTCGACAATTTCATCTGGAATGAAATTGGGACGCCGGAGGCGACCCGCAGGGTGAATTACAAGGATGTAATTCATCAGCTCTCGACCTGAAATATGACGAGAGTTTCCAAAGAAGCCTGGTAGTTTTTTATTATTTAAAAACGTAAAAGAATTGGTGCCGGCTGAGGGATTCGACAATTTCATCTGGAATGAAATTGGGACGCCGGAGGCGACCCGCAGGGTGAATTACAAGGATGTAATTCATCAGCTCTCGACCTGAAATATGACGAGAGTTTTCAAATAAGCCTGGTAGTCTTTATTATTTAAGGACGTAAGGAAATGGTGCCGGCTGAGGGACTCGAACTCTCGACCTTCCGCTTACAAGGCGGGTGCTCTACCAACTGAGCTAAGCCGGCATATGGATAAAACAGGCTGCGCATTTATACACAGGATGCCTTATGGTTGCAAGATATCCCGATGAAATCCACCTTCTGGATTATTTTGGTCTTTTCATGTTCGTCTATTCCGCTAGAATGCACGACCTTTTCCCTGGATTGAGAAAAATTTATGGCGTCACCAAAAGTTGGTTTTGTTAGCCTCGGTTGTCCCAAGGCGCTGGTCGATTCCGAGCGGATATTGACTCAGTTGAGGATGGATGGCTACGAGATTGGTTCTGACTACAAAGATGCCAATGTGGTGATTGTGAACACCTGCGGGTTTATTGACAGTGCCAAGGCAGAATCACTAGAGGCCATCGGTGAGGCCCTGGATGAAAATGGTAAGGTCATAGTCACGGGTTGTCTGGGTGTGCATGAGGATGACATTCGTGCAGCGCATCCCGGGGTGCTCAGCGTCACTGGCCCACAGCAATATGAACAAGTGGTTGGTGCGGTTCATGAACATGCGCCGTTTGAAAAAACACACGATCCCTTTGCCGATATAGTCCCACCACAGGGTATCAAGCTGACACCACGGCATTATGCTTATTTGAAGATATCGGAAGGCTGTAACCACAAATGTAGCTTTTGTATTATCCCGTCCATGAGAGGTCGTCTGGACAGCCGTCCGATAGCGGATGTAATGAATGAGGCCGAGGCGTTGGTTAACGCGGGTGTTAAGGAGTTATTGGTGATCTCTCAAGATACCAGTGCCTATGGTTCTGACATTAAATATCAAACGGGTTTTTGGCAGGGCAGGCCGGTGAAGGCCAGTATGAAAGGTTTGTGTGAGGCGCTGGGTAGTCTGGGTGTGTGGGTCAGATTGCATTACGTTTATCCTTATCCGCATGTGGATGAGGTTATCAGTTTGATGGCTGAAGGCAAGATCCTGCCGTATCTGGATGTGCCATTTCAACACAGTAGCCCGACTGTTTTAAAAGCCATGCGTCGGCCAGCTGCAACGGAAAATACCTTGAAACGGATACAGGCCTGGCGGGCGATCTGCCCTGATATCACTATACGCTCCACATTCATTGTGGGTTTTCCTGGAGAGACTGAAGACGATTTTGAATTGTTACTGGATTTCCTCGAAGAGGCGGAGTTAGACCGGGTAGGGTGTTTTCAATATTCGCCGGTTGAAGGGGCTGCCGCAAATGAAATAGCCGATCCAGTCCCGGATGAATTGAAGGCCGACCGTTGGGATCACTTCATGCAGCATCAGGCGAAAATCAGTGCCAATAAATTACAACATAAAATCGGTAAAAGTCTGCAAGTGTTGGTGGACGAGGTGACAGAAGACTCGATCATTGCCCGTAGTCATGCGGATGCGCCGGAGATTGACGGCAATGTATTTTTAGATGCGGGTGACAAGATCCAGGCAGGCGATGTATTGAATGTCCGTATCAACCGCAGTGATGAATATGATTTATACGCTACGGTAGAGTAGGTGATGAGAAAAAAAGATGAGCTGATTTATTGTTCTGTATAACCGAATTTTTCCAGTTCTGTATTCATAACGGCCGGATTATAACCTGAGATAACAGCGCCATTGATATCCACCGTGGGGACGATCAATTCTCCCGCCTTGTTAACCAGTTCATTCTGAAATTCGCTATTATCAGTTAAATCTTTCTCATTGATCAGGATGTCCCTTTCAGAAAAATAACTACGCACTTCGCTACACCATTGGCACTCAGGGACGTAATACAGGGTCACTTCAGGAGGTATTCGTTCCGGCTCCCGGTGTAGATAATAGCTGTGATTGCCCGTTACGGTTGTTCCTGGTGGGCAACTATCGCGAAAGCTGGTTTCTCCTTTTCCGTCCTGGCAGACATAGATTTTTATTGCCGAGACACCATAACTGTAGAAAAATGAGATAAAAAAGAGTGTGATGAGAGTGAATTTTTTCATGTTAAACGGTTCACAAGTTCATAATAATCAATAAACGTTTATTGCCTTTTTTCACTAAAATATGATTATAGTCGTATAATTCATTAAATTCCCATTGAGGATAATCATTATGGCGCGGTTAAGGAATCTAATCATCATCGCTTTTTTGCTTTTTGCGAGCAGTGTGCAATCCGAGATTTATAAAACAGTGGATAAAGACGGGAATGTGAAATATTCACAAACCAAGCCTGATTCAGATACCAGTTTTGAGACGATCAAGCCGCCCCCAAAAATTACTCCTCCACCAGTTACCCCCGAGCCTGATTCTATTAATAGTGAAGGTCAGGTATCAGGTGGTGAAAATACACAAGAGGACGATGAGACAGCTGCAAAGAACAAGGAGATTGAAGCCAGTAACGCCGAGATTAAAAAGAAAAACTGTCAAAATTCAAAAGACCTGTTAAATGATCTGCAAAATGCTGGCGGCAGGATCAAGACGACAGGTGATGATGGCAATGTGAAATGGGCCTCCGATGAAGAGGTTCAGGCTCGGAAGGATCATTTAAAAGGCAATGTTGATAAATGGTGTAATTAGTAGAGGCCTTTGCACGTTTCATCTTTTCTGCCATAGCGGCGTTAAAAATAACCTAAAAGCACTCATTTACTGCGTGTAAACTCCGTTTTTTAGAACAGTTTCGCCCAGCTATGGACAAAAAATATCTTTCGTGCAAAGGCCTCTAATAGATAAGTAATTTTTAGCCGATATTAATTTATTCTTTTAAATCTTCTGGACTGGTCGTCGCCTGAAAGTGACTGAGTAAATAAATCATGATGATAAAACCTATCACCTGTGAGGCAAAGAAGGTAACGGCGGTGCTTATGTAGGCAGGGCTTGGTTGCCAGATAATCGGCAGACAGTATCCAACGATTGCATAGATAAAGAGTTGGCAGAGGACAGTCAGGCCAAGCGCTTTATGAACGTGGTTAAAGTCAATGTCTTCTTTTCGATGATATTTTTTAATGGCTATAATTATGTAAGCAGGGATAGCGAGTAATAACACTGGCGCCATCAACCAGAGCAAAAATGTGATTGCCAGCGGGCCCAGAAAAAATAATTGCCAAATTTCCATTCTCAAAACCTTTTAATTCTTAGTTGTTATCATTTAGGGAAACTCTGATTAAGTCAGAGTTTCCTGTGGTACATTGGCAAGGATTGTTCCAGACAATCCTGTCGCATTCCCTCCATCCATGGAGGTTATGTACCGCCATTTTCAATATCCATAGGTTATTGAAAATGAAAGAAAACTAAAAATCGCATTTTTAGTTTTCGCCCTCTGACAAGCTATGGATGGACTTGTTCAGAGGTTCCTTAGATCAGAAAATTATTCACGGATACATTGCGGTTATTGAATTATCTGAAAGTACTGATACATGTTCAACGATACACTTTGCCAACATCTCCAGATGATAACCACCTTCAAGCGCTGAGATAATACGTCCTTCACAGTATTGGGCAGCTTTTTCCATCACACGTTGCGTCATCCACGAAAAAAAGTGAGTTGTCAGATTGATCTGCGCTAAGGGATCTTGTTCATGCGCATCAAACCCGGCCGAAATAATAATTAATTCTGGTTTGAATTCATCAATTTTAGGTAATATTTTCTCAATAAAGACCTGTTCGTATTCTTTATCACCACTGCCTGCCGACATTGGGCAGTTCAAGCTAGCTCCAATACCGCGACCTTGTCCATCTTCTGAGACTGAGCCTGTGCCTGGGTAATAAGGGTATTGGTGTGTGCTGATATAGAGAACAGAGGGATCATCTTCGAATATATGTTGTGTACCATTGCCATGATGTACGTCCCAATCAAGGATCAGTATTTTGTCTAATCCATGTTGGATTTGCAGGTAACGGGCAAGGATGGCAACGTTATTAAACAGGCAAAAACCTAATGCCTGATCTTTTTCGGCGTGGTGACCAGGGGGACGGATCATGGCAAAGCCATTATTAATTTCTTTTGTAATGACCTTATCGGCCAGATTTAACAAGGAGCCTGTTGCGATCAATGCAATGTCATACGACTTTTGGCAAATAATGACATCCATTGAGTCGAGAAATCCCAGGTCTGAATGACAACTCTGATAGGCCCTTTCGATGTAGGCATCTCCATGTACTGCCTGGATCCATTTACGTTCGGCAGTTTGGCTAGCGATTTTATTCAGATTTGAAAACCAGTTTTGTTTTTCTAAAGACGCAAGGCTATAAACCAGTCGTTCACTGCATTCCGGGTGTCCCGCTCCAGTATCGTGCTCGAGAAAAATAGGATCGTATAAAAAGCCTGTGCTCATAGCCACAACTCTAACAGTATTAATCCTGTAGAATGATACAAATTATCTTTGATGAATGGTTTGTTAATGTCAAATAAAACAATAAAACCTTTTGGGGCCTGGGAATCTCCCATCACAACGGATTTGATGGTTTCCAACACCGTCGGTCTTGGAGAGATACAGTTGCAGAATGGTAATTTGTATTGGATCGAGATGCGACCTGAAGAAAAAGGTCGTTACGTTGTGGTGCAATTGCAAACCGGCGGATCGGTTTCTGATTGTATTCCAGAACCCATGAATGCGCGCACACGTGTGCATGAATACGGTGGTGGTTCTTATCTGGCTACGAATGATGCCATCTATTTTTGTCATTTTAACGATCAACAGTTGTACTGTATTCAACGCGACAAACAAGCTGTGTGTTTAACAGATGATGTACATTCACGGTATGCAGATTTTGTTCTGGATACAAAAAGACAGCGTTTGATCAGCGTTATGGAAACACATCAGAATGAAAACGATGAGGCAAAAAACTGCATTGTTTCAATATCAATAAATCCACAAAATAAACAAACACGTATTCTTGTTGAAGGTGATGATTTTTATTCGAATCCAAGGGTGAGTCCTAATGGCAGACAACTAACGTGGGTAAGTTGGAACCATCCTAATATGCCCTGGGATGATTCAGAACTCTGGTTGGCAGAGATTGATGAAAAAGGTGAACTCTACAATCAACATTGTATCAGTGATGGTGTGAATGAATCTGTGTTTCAACCTGAATGGTCACCAGATGGTGTGTTGTATTTTGTTTCAGATAGAAATGGTTGGTGGAATCTCTACTGTTTAAAAGATGAAGCTATCCAAAATGTGATCGAGATGGAGGCTGAGTTTGGTGTGGCGCAATGGTCTTTCCGTGAATCGACCTATACGTTTTCTGATAAAGATACAATTATTTGCACCTATACAAAAAATGGCATCAATCATCTTGCGAGTATCAATCTGCGCACAAAAATATTAAACGATATTCCACTTCCATACACTGATATTGAAGGCATACAGGCCGACTCTCACCAGGCCGTTTTTCTGGCTGCATCGCCAGATGATTTTCCGCAAATTGTACGCATGGATTTGCAGACTAATGAGATAAGTATTTTAAAACGATCGAGCGAACTGGATCTTGAACAAGAGTTTATTTCTATCGGTAAGGCCATAGAGTTTCCAACGGAAGACGGAAGAGATGCGCATGCTTTTTTCTATGCACCTAATAATTTTAATTACTGCGCCCCAGAAAATGAACTTCCGCCACTAATGGTGTTCAGTCATGGTGGGCCTACTGGGATGTCTCGTAACGGTTTGAAGATTGTGATCCAGTATTTTACCAGTCGTGGTTTTGCCGTATTGGATGTCAACTATGGCGGTAGCAGCGGCTACGGTCGTGATTATCGCAAGCGCTTGAATGGTCAGTGGGGCATCGTTGACGTCGATGATTGTGTTAATAGCGCATTGTACCTGGCTGAAAAAAATCAGGTTGATAGGGAACGATTAGCGATCCGTGGTGGTAGCGCTGGTGGTTTTACAACCCTGGCAGCACTGACGTTTCGTGATGTGTTTAAAGCAGGTTGCAGTCGTTATGGGGTCAGCGACCTGGAAGCCCTGGCAAAGGAAACCCATAAATTTGAATCGCGCTATCTTGATAGTTTGCTCGGACCTTATCCGGAACAAATAGATGTGTACAAAGCACGTTCACCGATACATTCTGCTGATGAACTTTCATGCCCGGTCATTTTTTTTCAAGGACTGGAAGATAAAATTGTTTTACCAAACCAGGCAGAAATGATGGTGGAAGCATTGCTTAAAAATGGATTGCCAGTAGCATACATTCCATTTGCTGGGGAACAACATGGATTTCGACAGGCAGAAAATATTAAAAAAGCCCTGGATGGTGAATTGTATTTCTTCTCCCGAGTATTTGATTTCGAGCCTGCTGATAATATTGAAGCAATTGATATTCGAAATTCAGAATTGTTATGAGTCGCACAAATAAAAAATCAGATAGTCTTATTACCGCTTATCAAAGTAATACACGACAACAGACAAACAACAAACCAAAAATAGTTTCAGGTTGGGGTGACACAATCGATCGTCTGTTCGGTCTTGACCACAGTTTTTTAGGTTATGAATATTCAACGGATGACGTTTTGTTTCGTGCAATGAGCACCGGTTTTCTGCAAGCTCTGGAGCAAGGAGAATTTGGTTTATATGAAGATGCTAAACCTCACTCAGGTTTAGAGGGTCAACTAGGCGTGTATTTTATTTCACATGAATTGTCAGATGCATTGACGATTGCTCGGCTTTGGGAAAATGAAGATGATGCCGTGTTGATTATTATTCCAAGTAACTATTTTAATCATATGAACAAGGAGTGTAAAGCAGCTGTCATGGCTTTTTCTGAACCGGGCTTTGTTTTTAAATATCCGTTTTTTATCGAACCTATCTCGCTAGAGCATATCCTTTGTATGATCATCAATGAAAAAACATACGACAAAACTAAAGAAAAATTACCACGGTTACTATTTAATGCTATCAAAGACCGTTTGATTCTCGTTAAAACAGACAACAATAATAAGAATGTCAGAAAGGCCATTGAAATACACCTTATAAATATGATGGCATCAAATCATTTGACCTCTGCTATACCAATAGAAAGCGCTCATTATCCCCAAAAATAATTATGAGGTTGTTCTGAAATTTATCTATGTTAATAATTACTCTCGGGAACACGGAACTATCCGTCAATGCAATGGGTCTGGGTGCAATGCCCTTGTCGCTAGCAGGGCGTCCGGATGAAAAAACAGCACATGATCTGATTAAAACCTTTGTCGAGGCCGGTGGAAATTTTATCGACACGGCCAATGTGTATTGTCCTGGTGAAAACGACGTTGGCCATAATGAAAAGCTGATTATTAAAAGCTTGAAACAGCTTGGTGC
The DNA here is from genome assembly GCA_965250225.1 of Gammaproteobacteria bacterium. GTDB lineage: Bacteria > Pseudomonadota > Gammaproteobacteria > Eutrophobiales > Eutrophobiaceae > CBDEUK01. The sequence continues at coordinate 86,075 of CBDFNQ010000025.1, read as the reverse complement.
AGTGGGTGATGTGAAAATAGCAACCAAAGGTGGTCTGCGGCGTTTAACTGATAATTGGTCAGTTGATGCCAGCCCTAAGTGGTTGCGTGCCAGCTGTGAAAATAGTTTGATAGATTTAAACACACATTCTATTTTTCTGTATCAGCTACATGCCCCTGATTCGGATGTACCATTATTGGACTCTGTAGGTGAATTGATGCGCTTGAGAGAGGAAGGTTTGATACAACATATTGGTTTGAGTAACGTCAGTTACAAACAGATTGTACAAATTTTAGAACAGACAGAAATTATGTCAGTCCAAAATTGTTGTAATGTGTTTCAGAAAGAGGATGTTTCCAAAGGAGTGGTTAGATTTTGCAGTGATCAGAAAATAACTTTCATCTGTCATAGTCCAGTCGGTGGGCATTATAAGCACAAAGAATTTATGTCTAACAGGATTCTTAATGAGATTGCAGAACAACATGAAACGACAGCCTATGTCATTTCATTAGCCTGGTTACTGCATCAAGGAAAAAATGTATTACCGATACCAGGTGGGACAAAAACAAGCAGTGTTAAAGATAGTATGAAAGCCCATGATATTAAACTCGGCAAGGAAGAAGCTGCATTACTCCATGATCTTTAATTAAGCCAGAGTTTTCTTAGTGTTTTTCAATACGTTTGATAATGGCAGCTGTATATTCTTTGGTATTGGCACTGCCTCCTAAATCACCGGTACGAATATTATCTTCATTCAAGGTTTGACGGATTGCAGTTCTTAACATTGTAGCCTTGTCATAATGTTCAACATGTTCGAGCATCAGTGCTGAAGCCAACATCAATGCCGTTGGATTTGCAATGCCTTTACCAGCAATGTCCGGGGCAGAACCATGTACGGCCTCAAAAATAGCAGCGTCTTTACCAATGTTGCCACCGGGTGCCAGACCTAAGCCACCGACCAGTCCTGCAATTTCATCGGATAGAATATCGCCAAACATATTGGTCGTTAACAGGACGTCAAATTGTGACGGGTTGATTACCAGTTGCATGGCCGTGTTATCAACAATACGTTCCTCAATTTCAATTTTGTCTTCGAATTTTTTACCGACATCCAGGGCTGTTTCAAGAAATAAACCGGTCAGAGCTTTTAAGATGTTTGCTTTATGAATAATTGTGATTTTTTTACGGTTATGCTTTATAGCAAAATCAAAAGCAAATTCTGCAATCCGACGACAACCTTTGCGGGTGATAATACCAGAAGACTCTGCAACTGCTTTAGGATCATCATCGATCGGAATAAAGTGCTCAACGCCGACGTAAAAACCTTCTGTGTTTTCGCGGATCAGAACCAAATCAATGTCTTCAAAACGTCCAGGTACAAAGGTTATTGCGGGCCTGACGTTGGCATAAAGACTGAATTCTTCTCTCAGACGCACATTGGCGGATCGAAACCCATCGCCCACAGGTGTTGTTAATGGTGCTTTTAATGCCAAACGTGTTTCATGAATATTGTCGAGCATCGGTTGTGGTAAAGGATCGTCGTATTTATCTATGCCTGCCAGACCAGCGGTTTGTTTATCCCATTCAAAGGGTGAGCCAAGAGCATCAAGAACTTTGACAGTCGCCTTAAGAATCTCTGGACCGATGCCATCGCCTTCGATTAAGGTTGCAGGTATTTTACTAATGGTAATTACTCCTTAAGACGGTTACGAGTCTTTAAAAATTAGCTGAATTATTATATCCAAAATGAGGGTCAAGTGGACTTTTCTATACGGAAGTTATTATAAATTATTGTCGTAGTCTGTTTTAATATGTTTAACAGTTTGCATTTCATTGTCTGTCTGGCTGATTGGCACAATTAAATCGTTCAAAATTTTTGCACTCTCTTTCAAAATAACATCACTTTCAATCGGCTTCTCGCTGTCTGCAATAGTATTATTATCTTCCTTTTCTTTATCAATTGGAGGTAAACCCTGGGCAGAGCGAAATTCATTTTCCAGTCGTTCTTTGGCCTCTGTGAGATCTTTTCGCTGATTGGTACGTTTAGATTCCATTAGCGAAATCATTTTTTTATTAGAGTTTTCTTTGACAAGATCAAGTTCTTCTTGCAATAATTTGAAGACAACATCGTTATTAACTCGCTCTTCATGTAATTCCTTGGCCTTAATGAAACGCTCTGTCGGCGCACTCGCAGGAATAAAATCAGCAGGTTTGACCTTATCCCAGGGCAGTGCATTTTCGTAGGAACGTTCACCGTGTAGATCCGAGTTAAACGCGGTCGGCATAATAATATCTGGAACAACACCTTTGTGTTGATTGCTACCACCACTAATGCGAAAGAATTGTGCAATGGTTGTTTTTAGGCGTCCATGGTCGATTTCTGAGTTATTAATGAATCGATTGAGATCAACAATATTTTGCACGGTTCCCTTACCAAAGGTAGGTTCGCCGATGATCACACCACGTTGATAGTCCTGTATTGCGCCAGCAAAAATTTCTGAAGCAGAAGCACTGTTCCTGTCAACCAGCACAGCTAGAGGACCGGCATAGACAATTTCCGGATCAGGATCATCGTTAATTTCAACGCGACCGTTAGCATCTTTGGTTTGAACAATCGGTCCTTCTTTGATAAATAATCCAGTGAGTTCCAGGGCTTCCGACAAAGAGCCACCGCCATTACCTCGTAAATCAATGACGAGACCATCAATGTTTTCTTTCTCAAGCTCTTTTAACAATGCCCTGACATCACGGGTAGTGCTGCGGTAATCTTCATCCCCATTAGCCAACGCAGCAAAGTTTATGTAAAAGCTTTCGAGTTCGATCACACCAATTCGAGTATTGGAATCAGGCAAATCAATGCTTGAGGATTTCGCGGCAGATTCTTCAAGTTTTATTTCGTCACGTTTTAACGCAATGATCTTGCTGCTGCCATCAGCACCGGATTCAGCTGGTAAAACTTCAAGACGTAAGTCAGTTCCTTTCGGGCCACGGATCAAATCAACCACATCATCAAGACGCCAACCTACGACATCGATGATTTCTCCAGCCGTGTCCTGTCCCACTCCAACGATGCGATCTTCTGCATGAAGTTGTTTACTTAAATCTGCTGGACCACCGGGGATAATCCGTTGTACCTGGGTGTAATCAGTTTCAGCACGCAGAACGGCACCAATCCCTTCCAGTGACAGACGCATGCTGATATCAAAATTTTCCGAGATACGTGGTGAAAAATAAGCAGTATGGGGTTCAATAGCCGTTGTATAAGCATTGATAAATGTCTGGAAAATATCATTGCTGTTTAATTGATACGTGCTGTCCAGAATTCGTTGGTAACGCTTATTCAATGTTTCGATTATTTCATCGTGTTCTTTGTCTGCAAGACGTAAATTCAGGATGTCGTTTTTGACTCGTTTACGCCAAAGTTCATCGAGTTCTCTAATACTTTCAGGCCAGGCCATTTCACGGCGGTCGAATCGATAGTCTTCATCAATTGTAAAATCCTGTTTCATTTCCAATAGCTGTTTGGCGTAGTCAATCCGTTCGTGAACGCGTTTGCGGTGGACTTTGAAAATATCGTAAGCCGGGCTTAAATCTAAATCTTTAATACTGTCATCCAGTTGGTGCTGGTATTTCTCAATAAAACCATCGACATCACTTTTCAGGAAGAAACCACGATTCGAATCCAGGCTTTCAAGATATTGTTTCAATATAAAAGTTGAAAGCTCATCGTTGAGTTCCTGTTTTTTATAATGATAAGTATCGAGTATGTGTGTGATGACCTCGGTAGATTGAGATTGTAGCTTGGTTGGCTGTAACTCGGATTCAGGCACAGTAGTAACCTTTGCCTGTAACGCAAGTGTTGCGAGTAAAGAGAGAAGGAAGATTGAAATTTTCGTTAGCATCATGTCTCTATCGTGTTGACCTTATCAAAATTGACCCTTGTTTGGAGTGTGTCAGCTTCATCGGGTTCCATCCCCAATGCTACTCATCTATTATATCTGTTTCCTAAGTCCTTTACAGGACTGTATTTACAGCAAAAAATGATCCTTTCAGGTGGCAGCTGTTGGTATTGTGACAAAATTCGCTGTGTTTCAATGTGGTTTTGCTCACAAAATGGATAATCAATACTTAATTAAATCCTGAACATTGTCACAATTGAAGGCGTTTTTAACAGAAATGCAGAGGAAATAAGCAGTAATTACCGTATTTGGACACTATTTCATAGCGAAATCATAAAAAAACAGATGAAAAAAAGATATTCAAAATCCATACCTTTTATATTGTTAATCTTGTGCTTTTTGTCTGTTTCATGTGAACAAAGTTCACAGGATGAGTCTCCGGAAGAGGCATCCAATAGCAAGAATTTGCAGTGTGATGAGGATAATGGTGGCTTGATATTGCCGGATGGTTTTTGTGCAGCGGTCATTGCGGATAATTTGGGTATCGTCCGTCATATAGCGGTTCGAGAGGATGGAAATTTATACGCCAGTTTACGCAATCGCAGCTTGAACATAGGGGGCATACTCGTGCTTTCAGATACTGATCAGAATCATCTTATTGATGATGTCACGCGTATTGGAGATGCGCCAGGGATGGGGATACGAATTTATAATGGTTATTTGTATTTTGCCTCTGACAAAGATGTTGTTCGATATAAATTATCGCCTGATCAGCCGATGCCACTCTTGCCTGCAGAAATAATTGTCAGTGGTTTCCCTGTACAAACACAACATTCGGGAAAACCATTTAGCATAAATGAAGAGGGTGATTTGTACATCAATGTCGGTGCAATCAGTAATGCCTGCCAGAAAGAAGATCGAACTGTCGGCCTCAAAGGGCAAGATCCATGTCCCGAATTAGCACAACATGCGGGTATCTGGCGTTTCGATGCCAATAAAACCGGACAGCAATTTTCACATGGTGAACGTTATGCCAGCGGTATTCGCAACGCCTATGCAATTGATTGGCAGCCAGATTTAAAAAAGCTCTATGTGGCACAACATGGACGTGATCATTTGCATGAACTGTGGCCAAAGTTCTATCTTGAGGAAGACGAAGAACTGTTACCGGCTGAAGAGCTGATTGAAGTGAATGAAGGTGTGGAATATGGTTGGCCTTATTGCTATTACGATCAAAATCAACATAAACGTTTATTAGCACCAGAGTACGGTGGTGATGGAAAACGCGTAGGCCGTTGTGTAGATTACCCCGAACCGGTTACTGCTTTCCCGGGACATTATGGACCGAATGATTTGATTTTTTATCAGGGTGAACAATTTCCTGAAAAATATCGTGGTGGGGCTTTTATTGCATTTCATGGATCCTACTTAATGAATGCCTCGGAACAAGTCGGATATCAAGTGGTGTTTGTGCCACTCGAAAATGGGCAGTTATCCCCTGATTGGCAAGTATTTGCAGACCACTTTGTTGGCGATACAACGATTGAGTCTCCACAAGACGCGGACTATCGTCCAACAGGTCTTGCAATAGGACCGGATGGTTCGTTATATATTTCAGACTCCGTTCAGGGGCGTATCTGGCGTGTGATCTATTATGCAGAAAATACAAATAAACAATTTTGATGATAAGTAAATAATCTCATTTGTATTTATTACCAGACTATTAATATGATGATGACAAATAGTAAATAAAGCTGATGGTCGTGTTTCTGAAAAGTATCTTTTTATTTGTTCTTGTCTGTAGCTTTGCTCTAAGCCAGGCCGAACCTTATTCTAATAATTATCAAGGGCCTTTGGGTAAGTTAGTTGATGTTGAGGGCTATAAATTACATATTAACTGCCTTGGCTCAGGGCACCCGATTGTTGTTTTTGATGCGGGTCTCGGCGGTTTTTCAATGGATTGGTTGCAAGTTCAGGAATTACTCAAACACAAAACCAAAGTTTGTGCCTACGACCGGGCAGGTTATGGCTGGAGTGAAGATGGACGATCTCCGAGAATAACGGATCAGATTGTCGATGAATTAGATGGCTTGTTGACCAATACTGGTTTAGAGCCACCTTATATACTGGTAGGGCATTCCTTTGGTGGTTTCAACGTTCAGTATTTTAGCAAGCTCAATTCAAAACGTATTGCTGGTCTTGTTCTGGTGGAGTCATCCCATCCGGAACAGTTTGATCGTTTGCCGGAATTTCCTACAGTAGCTAAATATAGTCGATCAAGTCAAAGATTGAGGACTTTGTTTGATAGTTCTATATTGCTCAACTATCCGGAAGACTATCGTCATTTGGTCGGTAGGTTCCTGACGTCAGAGCAATATATCCGGACTCAACAACGGGAATTTATGAATTTTACCCAAAGTGCTGTACAGATTGGAGAGATTAACCGACAACTGGATGTTCCGCTTGCCGTTATCACACGGGGGCAACGTGTTTGAGAAGAAACGCCTTATGGTGATCAGCAAGAACAAATCTGGATGGTTCTACAAAAAGAATTGTTACAACTTAGTACGAACTCCTGGCAGGTAATTGCAGAGTCGAGTGGACATCTTGTTCATTTACAACAACCTGACCTTGTTGCCGATACGATCCTGGAAGTCATGTCGCGTTATTGTGATGATGAACTTCATGCCGAGGAAGGAGAAGATAGTAAAATAGCTTTTTGTGATATGCCGAGCCAGCAGAAATCTCAGGAAGCCCTGATTAATTCTTCCTTGAATTATCAGAGTAAGTGATAAAGAATATTATTGTTAATAAACCAGGTCTGATTGTTATTGGATAGATAATAATTCAATATCAAAAATTAATGTTGAGTTCGGTCCGATTGTAGCACCAGCACCTTTTTCACCATAAGCAAGGTCAGAAGGTATGTAGATTTGCCATTTTGAACCTTCACTCATCATCGGTAAGGCTTCTTGCCAACCTTTGATCACATTACCAACGCCAAGTACGATGGGCTCGCCACGTTCTACTGAGCTGTCAAACACAGTACCGTCAATTAATTCTCCGTGATAATGCACTTTTACTTGATCTGTCGCAGAGGGTTTATTGCCGCTACCTTCTTGGATGACCTTGTATTGTAGTCCGCTATCGGTTACTACCACGCCCTCTTTGGTTTTGTTTTCTGTCAGGAAGGTCTCACCGGTTTTTTTATTTACGGAAGATTGTTCAACATGTTCTGCGAATTCTTTTTCTCTATAACGGCCCATGACCTCCTGCATTTCTTCTGTTGTCATCTGATAGTTCTGACCCTGGTAAGCGTCATTAATTGCCTGTGTTAATACATTCAGATCAATATCTGCACCCTGTTTCAGGTTATTACCAATCTGGATACCGACGGTATAGCTGAACTTCTCTTTTTCGCTACTCAGCGTTGTTTCTGCATAGGTTGAATTTATGTACATTATTGCGCTGAGTAAAATAATTAGTTTCTTCATGGAATTCCTCGTTTTGTTACGTCGCATAAAAATAGAGTGGCGCATTTTCCCATAGTTCAGAAATGCCTCCAAGAAATTTCTGCTGTGATTGCGAAACGTGAAAAAACTATTAAGGAAATACTACAAACAGACGATAACTGTTTAAGCGTGTTCATCAGAATTCGTGTTGCTTTTAACAGAACAGTCTCTTTTATACGGGGTTTTTAAATCTGTAAAGCTGATGATGGAATGGAGTTAACTATATGATTATTGGTAAGATTATTCGTAAAATTCGCAACTCAAAAGGCATTGGTATACGCGAACTCGAGCGCATGACCGGCATTAATCGGGGCAATATATCCAAGATTGAGCGTGGTGCGGGTTTTGGCCCTTTACAGCTTAAACGACTGGCAATTCAGTTAAATACGACCCCAGCGGTGATATTTACTTTGTCTGAAATACTGGTGAATCAACCCGATATGCTGGAGGACGCAGAGCAGATTTCCCGTCTGTGTTCCAATCTCACGCGTTTGTTTGAAGCCTATTTGCAGTCTCCGAGAGTGATGCAGAGCGAAATCAATCAGTTGCTTGCTTCACAGTAGACATATTTTAATGCTTCGTTCAGCACTTCAATTCCAGCACCTTCCTGATAACTGTTTTCTGCCAGATGGCGTCTGAACAGGCGTGCTCCTTGCTGATTTTGAAATAGTCCGAGTATGTGTCGTGTTGTATGACTCAAGCGCGTGCCATCTGTTAATTCCTTCTCGATGTAGGGTATGAGTTGCTCCATGATCTGCAGCCGTGTGAGTGGTTCTGTTTTAGCTGAAAATATTTCTTTATCCGCTTCTGCCAGCATGTAGGGATTTTGATAAACAGCACGACCAATCATCACACCATTAGTTTGTGTCAATTGTACTTTCACGTCTTCGAGTGTTTGAAAACCGCCATTTATCATTATTTGGAGTTGTGGGTAGTCACGCTTTAATTGATGTACGGTCTCATAATCTAATGGTGGTATTTCCCGATTTTCCTTTGGGCTCAAGCCACTCAACCAGGCTTTGCGTGCATGTATGATAAAGGAATCGCAAGATGTCTTGCTGACGATGTTTATAAATTGTGTGAGATCTTCATAACGGTCTTTATTATCAACCCCAATTCTGCATTTGACTGTCACTGGTATGTTAACTACCGATTGCATGGCATCAAGACATTCAGCGGCAAGCTCGGGTTCATTCATCAGACACGCGCCAAACTTGTTGGCTTGTACTCGATCACTTGGGCAACCAACGTTTAAGTTCACTTCATCATATCCGTGATCTTCTGCCATCTTTGTACACACTTTTAATTCTTCTGGAACTGAACCACCCAACTGAATGGCAAGAGGATGTTCAGCATTATGATATTGTAGATAACGTTGATGATCGCCATGGATTAAGGCACCGGTTGTGATCATTTCAGTATAAAGTAAGACATGTTTTGAAATCAGACGAATAAAATATCGAAAATGTCTGTCGGTTCTGGCCATCATTGGGGCAATGGATAGCCTTCTATCCCACGTACACTCGTCTCTAAAATTCTTTATGTTGGTCTCACTCATGCCTTGGAGTCTAGGTTTCTCTGGGTTTTACTACGTTTCTCAATATTCACATTACCGAATCCTAATTTATTTTGGAAGGCGTCGGCAAATTATTTGCCACTTTGAGATATCTAGTATCGATTGGTTAATTCTGAAAGCGGAAGTTCGGGGAGAAGCTCATGAGGCTCGATACTGGGGGCAGATTAGTTTAATTATTGGCAGTGACTGTCTGGTACATACTGAGAGCAGCCTGTCAGGTGGGTGTAATGATAGGTAGCAAAGGACTTGTAAAAAAGACCAGCGTGTGTGAGCGCATCAGCGGAATTGAGCAATACTGCCTACTATTCTCAACGGTTGAGTGATTTACATGGATCGAGTGGATAGCTGTATTATCAATCCGCAACGCACCGTTTGTTTATTTGAGGAGATATCGTGGCTAGTTTAAGTTGTTGGGGGAAGTAACAACGGAAAATGAAGAGGAAGTCATTGCGCCAATCGCAAAATCCATCCGCAGAAAATAGAACTGTTATCAGTACTCACCGAAGAAATCAAAAAGATCTTGCTGACAAAAGGTGGTTATATTGCACGACATGGATCGAATGAAAACGAAATTTGGTACGGCCTTATTACAGGAAAAAGTTTCACTGTAGAGAACCAAATCACATCCAGTCTCACTGCAGATGCTGTCCTGGAAATCGCTGGATTAGATCGAATATATGTAAATACTCTCGCTGAAGGAAGAGGGGTTAACCACACTTAAAGGGTGTATCCGTTAATCTTGGGCTGTTCGTGTGACAACGAGACTACAACGTTGACACTGTATCTTTTCGATATTGCCGCTTGCGCCATAAGTAAAGTTGATGTCAATCACATGGAAGTCATGAATTCCTAACCGGCAAAATAGCAGGCCGAATTTTTTCAGTAATTTTCCAAAACTCGTCATTCAATGATTGCCTCGTTTTTCGTCCTTTATCGCCATTGCCAACTCGCTACTGGACATGCACGAATATATTGCTCCCCCCAAGGGTTAAACACCATGGCAACCTGTGTTTATAAAGACTTAATCAGACTGATTGACTTCCAATAAGTACTCCGTACAACATGTGCTTATACGTGAATTTATCTAGATAAATAATAGAATGAAATTACTCCATGATGGGAAAAAAGAATCGATAACCAGATCTGAGCTGAACCATGTAGTCTCTGAGTTGTTGGTTATTGTTCATAGTCGATGTATTTAATAATGAAATCTATCTGTAATGTCAGTTTATGAAGCTTCACCCTCATTAGTGCTAGGATATTATCAATTAAACGTTGGAATAGTAATTAATGGCTGAGTTCCAATATAAACCAAACTGCACCGACATCCGGGCACTTGACCTGATACCAACGGTCATAGAGATTACTGCGCGGGGGGAACACGCCTATGATATTTACTCCCGACTGCTTAAGGAACGCGTCATTTTCCTGGTGGGTCCACTCCTGGACGAGACCGCTAATCTGATAGTTGCCCAGTTGCTTTACCTGGAGTCTGAAAATCCTGATAAAGACATCCATCTCTATCTCAATTCCACCGGCGGCCCAATAAGCGCAGGGATGGCGATCTATGACACCATGCAGTTCATTGGATCAGACATCAATAACCCTGTGCATCGGTGAGGTTGCCGGTATGGGATCGTTACTGCTTGCAGGTGGTGCACCGGGGAAACGATACTGCCAGCCAAATTCACGGATCGTGTTGCATCAACCTCAGGGGGGTATCGATGGACAGGCAACAAACATGGCAATTCATGCAAAGGAGATCCTGAGAAACCGTAAGCAACTTGACAAGAACATGGCCAAACATACAGGACAAAAAAGAAAGCAGATCCATGCTGATACAGAACGAGACCATTTCATGGGTGGGCAAGAGGCCGTGGAGTATGGACTCATTGATGAAGTTCTCATCCAACGTGCAGTAGATCGATACTAGTATGTCTCTGCTTTCGGCAATCTAGGTGCATGCGATTGATGCTAATTATTCACCTAGATGTTTGTAGTATTTTTATGCAGCTGGTCGTGAGATATACATATCTGTACGGGATTGGGTGATGACCCTTTGCTTTATTTTCGTGGAAGAGGTTTGGGGGTTATAGCGAACTTGAATAATCTGTTTCCCTGCTGCTTTTAAATAGGATTCCACCTCAAGATTGTGGGGTTTTCTCCCCCAATCTTCACCAATCACGAAAATATCGACATTCAATACCTTACAAGCAGATACATATTCAAGCTCATGGTAAGGCCGTACAATATCAATACATCGCAAAGCCGCCAGCATTTTCGCTCGTTGCTTGAGAGGAATAACAGGGGTATTAGGCTTATAAAGGTTTACTACTTCATTGGAAGCAACACCAACCGAACAACATCACCTAAGGTTTTGCAGTGTTCTAGCAAGGCAAGGTGACCCACATGCAACAAATCCCAAGTACCAACCGTATATACAAGCATTATTTAATCTAAATCCTTAGGTTAAAGTTATTTTAGCTGCTATCCTACCACGGCTTTTTTCAAGCTTCACAATATTCTAACAAAATCTTGATATATTATTTATAGGGCTTGCAATGACAACAAAAAACTCCACACCTCAAGAGACCCAGATCAACTCCATTCTTTCCTATGTCAAAGATCTTCCCAACATCTGTTCACTTGCAGGATTGGCTTGCACAACACTTGCTATTTACTACAGTATTTTAGGTATTTACTCCGCTGCAATGATTGGAATGATCTGGGCCGTTGCTTTTGATTGGGCCGATGGACTCATTGCACGCAGGATGAAAGGGCGGACTGGTAAAGACCGAATTTTTGGAGGTCAACTTGATGTACTAATAGACATCGTCAGTTATGGTGTCACTCCTGCCATTCTTCTTTTGAGTTATGGGAAATTCGACGCAATATTTCTACCTGGAGCATTTCTAATGCTTGCCGCTAGTGCCATGAGGTTAAGTTATTTTAGTACGTTCGGTCTTGCTGGAGGATCAAAATACACAGGATTGGCTCTTGATAACAACAATATAATACTCGTTTTTATATTCTTATTTGAAGGTAATTTTAGTGAAGGAATTTTTTCTGTAATTTTCTATGCCAGCGGCCTAGGACTTGCGGCCTTGAATGTATCACAAATCAAAACACCAAAATTTTCTGGAAATCCGGTCAATGTTCTCATTCTCGCTGCCTACACTCTTGGTATGACAGTTATCTATGGTTGGAAGCTTTTGTGAAAATAAGTGCGATAACATTTCGTTAGTTAGTACTTAATATTAAGTAACTAACCTTATTAAATATTCCACATATATATGAATGCTACTTCGATCACATGAGGCGCCCTAGTTAGTTGAATGAACCAATTATATGGGGAGGGGCCACCGACTATATCCCGATTATTGTTTTTATATAAATATAACTTATTGTATATTAATAGATATCTTGATTATCGTTCCTATCCATCATCGAGGCAATCGATAAACGATTTGAATATAAATAGTGCTGCATGGTTGACTGGCAGTTAACTTGCCGTTGATAGTGCGTGATAATGTTGATTGAGGATCTGTCGGGTAAATTCTGTGCGCAAATAGAATCCTCTCGGAAGAGTCAATATTTTGTTGCCTTCGTTATCTATGCTTTCACATAAAGACTTTGCATTAGCAGCTTTGGGTCTGATTTGTAAATATTGTCCGAGTGAAGCGCTGATGGTTTCCAGTTCGCCAAGGGAAATACGTTCGATAATTTCTAACCAGTCATTCTTTAAGATCATTTCCTGTTCTTTATTCGGAGACCACAATAGTGCATTGCCGATTTTGCGTTGCGTAATAGGAATAGCGTGGTCTGCTTCAATCGGCAACCACAAAACCTGATTTAGTTTTTTTTTGACGGTTGATGTTTCCCAACTATCAGCAACAGGCCTATTTAAGGGTGCAGTGCAGACAAAAGTAGATTCTTTTGGTCGTTTATGTTTCGATAAGGGAATGGTTTTTAGTTCGATACCAAGTAACTGGAAATCAGGTTCCGGGAGATTTCTGGCGGTGGCTCCGAGTGCGATTTCTAATAATTCACCGACCCAACCTTTTTCTTTTTTAAAGTCTTTAGGCATAGGAATTCTATGAAAAGACGCAATATCAATTAACGTTTTTCCCGAGAGAGACGATGCACGCTGCATAAGTTCATCAACGTTGTCTGGTGGAGAAGACATAAAAAATACTAGTCGTTAATTGAAAGACTTTCAGTGATAGTATCTGTAAGGCATTCAAATTTTGCCTGTTCGGTTATTACCTTCTTATCCATATCAGTAATGTAAAATATATCTTCTACCCGTTCGCCATAAGTAGCAATCTTGGCGCCATGCAAATGTACACGGCAATATTGAAAAGCAATGCCAATTTTTGACAACAGCCCCGGATAATCAGTTGTGATGATTTCCATTATGTTCCAGCTGCTCTGTTCGTCAACTGAAAAATGAATGGTGGTAGGCGTTTGGAAATGTATTAGTTTTCGATTATCAATTTTTGATATCCTGGAAGATACAACGTCGAGATTGTTTAAGCCTTCCTTCAATGCAGCAATAATTTCTTTTTTCCGTGTGCTACCTTTGATAAATTGACCATCTTGATCTAGAACAATATAACTATTCAGTACGTAATCATTTTTTGTGAGGATAATCTTAGCATCCAGAATATCCATTCCAAGTTGGTTCATTACTCGCGTGCTTGTAGCAAAAATATTATCCTGATTCGGCATGTATATGAAAATCTCACTACCACCGCGTTCAGTTTTGCTTCTTACATCAACGAGAGGTTCTTTAAGGTTTTTATGAGTAGCAATTTTTTTTGTTTTTCTTGCAATTTCATCCGGGTTATGACGTAAGAAAAAATCATCACTCAATGTATCCCAGATATTGTCAATATTGATTTGATTATCTTTTTTAATGCTTAATAATGCACGGGAAGTGGATTTAATTTCTTTTAAACGATGATTCATGTCGATCGGTTTTTCAAGGCCTCGACGCAATGCACGTTGTGTATTTTGATATAATTTTTCCAGTAACGACGCTTTCCAACTGTTCCAGAGCTTTGGATTGGTGCCACAGATATCGGCAACCGTCAGTAAATAAAGATAATACAGGCGTGAACGATCGCTAATAAAAGTAGCAAAATTATTGATGACGTTGATGTCATCGATATCTTCTCTCTGTGAAACACGTGCCATAGTCAGGTGGTTTTCGACCAGCCATGATACCAGCCTGGAGTCTGTTTCACTCAAACCATGTTCAATACAAAATCCATAAGCATCTACGGCGCCTAATGTAGAATGGTCACCTTCTCTGCCCTTAGCGATATCATGGAATAAACCGGCAAGATATAATAAAACCGGTTTATATATTTTTTGCATCGTTTCATATGAAAGAGGAAATTTTTCTTTTGTTTTTTCCAGGCTGGAAAGACGTAAATTGCGAACAACAAAAAGACTATGCTGTTCAACAGTGTAAATGTGAAACAGATCGAATTGCATCAGCCCCTGGATCTTGCCAAAGGCTGGTATGTATTTTCCCAGAATGCCATAACGCTGCATTCGACGTAATTCATGTCCAACCCAGCGCAACTGTTGCATGATCTCCATGAAAAGACTTTTGTTGCGAATATCTTTTCTAAAATCATTATCAATTAAATCAATATTATTTCGAATTAACCGAACAGTATTGGCGCGAACACCTTTTATTTTTGGGTTTTGCTGAATGAGTAAAAATATTTCTAACAATGCAAAAGGATATCGTTGAAAAATAAACTCATTCTTTACTTCAATAAAATCATTACGGGTTTGAAAACGATTATTTATAATATTTATTTTTTCGCGACGCCGGGCATAAATTATGTCTTCTTCAAAATGTTGTAACAGCATCTCGTTGAGTCGAGACAATTCAAGAATGGTTGTATAATAAAGCCGCATGAATTTTTCAACACCGACATTATTTTTTTCTGAACAACCAAATATTTCAGCCAGTATGGTTTGGTGCTCAAACAGCAATCTATCTTCCCTTCTGTCTGTGTGGAAATGTAGAGCACAGCGAATACGCCATAAAAATTCTCTGCCGGAGTTTAATGTTTCGTATTCTTCTTCCGTCAAAAAACCATGTTCTACTAATTCACGTGAACGCTCGGCGCCAAAATGTCGCTTTGCTACCCAGCTGATCATTTGAATATCTCGTAAGCCACCGGGTCCTTCTTTAATATTGGGTTCAAGATTGGATTCACTGTTACTGAATTTTTTATGTCGTGCCCGTTGTTCTTCCAGTTTGGCTTCAAAATATTTTCGCGTGGGCCAGATTTTTTTTGGTCCGGTCTGTTTACGCATCTTTTCATAGAGGTCTTGATCGCCAACAAGTAAACGCGATTCAAGCATATTAGTGGTGACGGTGACATCGGCTTTGGATTCCGAAACACAATCTTTTATTGTGCGAACGCTGTGTCCAACCTCAAGTCCTATGTCCCATAACATGGTAAGAAAAGATCCAACCTGTTTGCGTTGTTCCGGGTTCATCCGGAGATTATGTAAGAGTAAAAGATCAATGTCTGATGCAGGACAGAGCTCACCCCGACCATAACCGCCAACGGCTACCAGAGTTAATTTAGGTAGAGAAATACAATGTTGCCAGGCATGAATTAAAATATGATCGACCAGACAGGCATGACTTGTCACCAGTTCACGGCTTGAACAATTGGATTCAAATTCTTGTTTCAGATGAGCCCGTCCGTTTGCCAATGTCTCTTTGAATATTGGGATAATGTTTTTACTTTTGGCCAGTGCGCCAACAAAGGTATTCTCATCAAATAAAAGTAGATCTGAGTTAAGATTGGTGACCATAAATTCAGGAGACTAAAAGATTTCTTCGGGGCGTTGGGTTAGCACTTCATAGCCGTCATCGGTCACCAGGATTGTGTGTTCCCATTGAGCGGAGAGCGCTCTGTCTTTAGTGATGACGGTCCAATCGTCGGGTAGCAGTTTAACATGGCGTTTACCGACATTGATCATCGGCTCAATGGTGAAGGTCATACCTTGTTCAAGCACGATTCCTGTACCTTTCTGGCCGTAATGAAGCACCTGGGGCTCTTCGTGGAAAACTTCACCGATTCCATGACCACAATATTCGCGGACGACAGAGAAATTTTGTGCTTGGGCATGTTCCTGGATCACATGACCAATATCACCGAGCTGGCAGCCGGGACGAACCAGTTTGATGCCTTTGTACATGCATTCCTGGGTGATTTCTACTAATCGTCTGGCTCGAATAGACGGTTCGCCTACATAGAACATTTTACTGGTATCACCGTGGAATCCATCTTTTATCACAGTGACATCAATGTTTATAATATCTTTATCTTTCAATCGCTTATAGCTAGGTATGCCATGACAGACGACATGATTCACCGAGGTGCAAATGGATTTTGGAAAACCGTGATAATTCAATGGGGCAGGGATGGCTTGTTGCTCATTAACAATGTAGTCATGACAAATTTTGTCTAGCTTATCGGTGCTGATACCAGCTTTTACGTGAGGCTCGATCATGATCAATACATCAGCGGCCAGCTTTCCTGCTGTTCGCATTTTTTCGATATCTTCCGATGTTTTAATGGTAATAGTCATGGCAATTATTGTTCATAAAGCTCTTAGCGATTGTTGTTGTATGCCTGGTATGGTATAAAGCGCCCGCAGTTTACACAAACCAAACGTCACATGCACACTCGAACCGTATATGGGGTGCCCTAAATGATTGAATAACTGTCATTAAATGGGTTGTTATATGGGGGGTGCAGAGGCAAAAACCCTAACAGGAGATATTACAATGTCAAATGTCACTATGCGTGATATGTTAGAAGCTGGTGTCCATTTCGGGCATCAAACCCGTTATTGGAATCCCAAAATGGGTCCTTATTTATTCGGACAACGTAATAAAATTCACATCATTAATCTGGAAAAAACGTTGCCAATGTACAACGATGCGATGAATTTCATCGGTGCTTTGGCTGCTCGTAGAGGGAAAATACTTTTTGTCGGTACCAAACGTGCAGCACAGAACATTATTCGTGAAGAAGCTGAACGTTGTGGTATGCCCTACATTAATCGCCGTTGGCTTGGTGGTACCCTGACTAATTTTAAAACAGTGAAACTATCTATCAATCGTTTGAAAGATCTCGAAGCCATGCAGGAAGAGGGCAAATTGGAGCACCTGAATAAAAAGGAACAATTACAACAAAAACGCGAATTGGAAAAACTCGAACGCAGTCTGTCTGGAATTAAAGATATGCCAGGTATTCCAGATGCCTTGTTTGTCATCGATGTTGGTTTTGAATATATCGCAGTGAATGAAGCAAAAAAACTAGGTATCCCTGTCATCGCTGTTGTTGATAGCAATAACAGCCCTGATAATGTCGATTACATTATTCCTGCAAATGATGATGCGATTCGTTCCATTCGTTTGTACGCAACAGGCGCAGCTGATGCGATTCTTGATGCGCGTACAGCAAGTGTGCAGCTTAGTGAGGAAGGATCTTCCGATGATTTCGTTGAATTAGACGAATCTGGTGCGCCGATTGTAAAAGAGGCGAAAAAAATAACCACGATGCAGACTAAGAAAAAAGCCACTAAGAAAAAAGTTGCCAAAAAGACTGAAGAACCAAAAGTAGAAGAAATAAAAGTAGAAGAAATAAAAGAAGAAGCAAAGGTTGAAGAACCGGAAGCTAAAAAAGTAAAAGTAGCGGAGCCGAAAACTGAGGACAAACCAACCAAAGATGATCTGAGTCGTATTTCAGGTGTGGGATCGGTATTGGTCGGTAAGCTTGACGGACTTGGAATTACCAGCTTTCAGCAGGTAGCGGATTTCACACCAGAAGTTATCGAAAAACTTGATGAAGAACTTAACTTTAAGGGTCGCATTACACGGGATAACTGGGTTGAACAAGCAAAAGAATTTTTGAAAGAGGGTTAAGTCATGGCAATTAGCGCAAGCATGGTAAAAGAATTACGCGAGCGTACCGGTGCCGGTATGATGGATTGTAAAAAAGCATTGCAAGATGCCGATGGAAATATGGAACTTGCGATTGAAGAAATGCGTAAATCTGGTGTTGCCAAGGCGGAGAAAAAATCCAGCCGACTTGCAGCTGAAGGTGTCATTAGCATCCAGCAAAACGCTGGTACAGCGGTGATGGTCGAAGTGAATTGTGAAACCGACTTTGTCGCTAAAGATGAAAATTTTCAGAGTTTTGTCGGTGCCGTTACAAAGAGTGTTATGGATCAAAACCCCAACGATGTAGAAGCATTAATGGCATTGACGATCGATGGTCAACCAATAGAAGAAGCCCGTCAGCAATTGATACAAAAGATTGGTGAGAATCTCAATGTCCGTCGTTTTATCGTCGCTGAAACCGATGGTCAGTTTGGCAGCTACAGTCATGGCAGTCGTATTGGAGTATTGGTCGATATCAACGGTGGTGGTGAGGCATTAGCCAAAGACATTGCCATGCATATCGCTGGAACACCTATACCTCCAGTCTGTATTAACTCCGATGAAATTTCTCTGGAATTGCTGAATAAAGAGAAGGAAATATTTATTGCTCAAGCCGCTGAAAGTGGCAAACCTGCAGACATCATCGAAAAAATGGTAGGTGGCAAGCTAAACAAATTCAAAAAAGAAATTTCATTGCTGGATCAACCGTTCGTAAAAGACCCGGATCAAAATATCGGACAATTACTCAAAGCCTCCGGCGCAACTATCAATCGTTTTTTCCGCTATCAGGTCGGCGAAGGTATGGAGAAAAAAGTCGATAATTTCGCTGAGGAAGTGATGGCTCAGGCAAAAGGCGAATAACGTCTTGTCTGATAAAACTGAATCTGTGCGGTACAAACGGATTCTGCTCAAGCTCAGTGGAGAGGCACTGATGGGCGAACAGGATTATGGTATTGATCCTGAAGTTATCAACCGTATGGCAACTGAAGTTTCCGAACTTCGTAAAGCCAATGTAGAAGTGGCAATCGTCATAGGTGGCGGCAATATTTTTCGTGGTGCAGGTCTTGCTGCAGCGGGAATTGACCGTGTTACTGCTGACCATATGGGCATGATGGCCACGGTGATTAATGCTCTTGCCCTGCAAGATGCCCTGGAACGAACTGGCATGTATGCCAGAGTAATGTCCGCCATCAAAATTAATGAAGTATGCGAGGAATACATACGTCGACGTGCGGTCAGACATGTCGAAAAAGGACGTATCGTGGTGTTTGCAGCAGGCACCGGAAATCCTTTTTTTACAACTGATTCTGCAGCCAGTCTACGGGCAATTGAAATCAATGCGGATTTGATGATTAAGGCAACTAAGGTCGATGGAATCTATTCGGCTGATCCCGTAAAAGACAAAGAAGCTAAACGATATGATTTTTTAAGTTATGATGACGTTCTGGATCGTAAACTTGAGGTCATGGATGCGACAGCAGTGGTGTTATGTCGGGAAAATAACATGCCGTTACGTGTATTGGATATGACTAAACCGGGCGCCTTGTCCAGGGCAGCTCAAGGACACGATGAAGGGACATTGGTCAGTAATAAATAACAACGATGGGAGGTTAAATGATCGACGAATTGATTAAAGACGCTGATCAGAGAATGGGTAAAAGTATCGAGGCTCTCAAACAAGAGATGGTCAAGATACGTACCGGTCGTGCCCACCCCAGTCTGCTTGATCACATCACCGTGAGTTACTACGGTAGTAATGTACCATTAACTCAAACAGCGAACATTAGTGTGATGGACGCTCGTACCTTAACAGTTACAGCCTGGGATAAATCATCGATTCCGGATATTGAAAAGGCGATATTAAATTCCGGTCTTGGACTGAATCCAGTGACAGCCGGTGAGGTTATGCGTATTCCATTACCTCCATTGACCGAGGAACGGCGTAAGGAACTGGCCAAGATTGTTCGTGCTGAGGGCGAAAAATGTCGAATAGCGATACGTAACATTCGTCGTGATGCCAATCATTCATTCAAAGAATTACTCAAAGAAAAAGAAATTTCAGAGGACGATGATAGACGTGCGGAAGAACGTATACAAAAAGTTACTGATACACGGATCGAAAAAGTGGAAAAAGTCCTGACGGAAAAAGAAAAGGAAGTAATGGAGATTTGATCCAGCTTGTCAGATATGTTCTGTGATACCGCCAAGGAATCCACGCATAGAGGCAATCACCTGCCAGAACATATTGCTATTATTATGGATGGGAACGGACGTTGGGCTAAACAACGGGGTATGCCAAGGATTGCCGGTCACCGTTCCGGCGTAAAGGCACTACGCAAGATCGTTGAGTACGCATCAAATCAACACATCAAGGCCTTGACGGTCTATGCATTCAGCAGTGAAAACTGGCAGAGACCAAAACAGGAAGTCAGTTTATTGATGGAATTGTTTATGTCCTCTCTGAAGCAGGAAATTAATAACCTTCACAGCAACAATGTCCGCTTGCGTTTCATCGGCAATAAAAATCAATTTGCTGAAAAATTACAGCGTTACATCCAGGATTCAGAACAATTAACAGAAAAGAACAGCGGTTTGCAATTTAACATCGCTGCAAATTATGGCGGTCGATGGGATATCAAACACGCCGTGACTCAGATCGTTGAGCAGGTACAGGCTGGTGAACTCCAGATTGATGACATCACTGAAAACAGTATCTCTGCCTGTGTTGAATTAAGGGACCTACCTGAGCCGGATTTATTTATTCGTACCGGTGGTGAAAGAAGGATCAGTAATTATTTGTTGTGGCAACTCGCCTATACCGAGTTGTATTTTACCGATTGTTTATGGCCGGATTTTAAACGAGCTGAATTTGAACAGGCACTTGACTGGTATAGAAGCAGAGAAAGGCGATATGGTCGTATCAGTGAACAATTAGAGGGTGCAAAAGATGCTTAAACAACGTGTGTTGACAGCGTTAGTCATGAGCCTGATTCTTGTTCTGGCCGTATTAAAGCTACCGACGTTGTATTTCGCTATGTTTATGACTGTTGTTATTGCTCTTGGTGCCTGGGAATGGGCAAAATTATCTGGTTATAAAAATCCTGCTACACGTATTGTTTATGCTGCTCTGATCGCCTGTCTTTGTGGTTTCCTTTATCGCTATGCAGATGTTGCTTTGAAACAGCAGATTGTTCTGTTGAGTGTGGTTTGTTGGTTATTCGGTTTTGCATGCATCATTGCTTATCAGAAGGGTTTTTCTTCTTTGCCCAGGCAGCCTTTCATCAGAGCTTTTATGGGTGTTCTGGTCATGATCCCGGCCTGGTTGAGTGTCATCATGTTGCATTCCCTGCAAGGTAAAGGACTCAGACTGATATTATTTTTGTTTGTTTTAATCTGGGTTGCCGATAGTGCAGCGTATTTTGCCGGTCGTCGCTGGGGTAAAAATCGATTGGCTAATCGTGTTAGTCCTGGAAAAAGCTGGGAGGGCGCTATTGCTGCAATCGTCGCATCATTGTTGGTTGGTTTTGGATACGCTATTTGGCAGGAAATGGATGCATATAGAATTCTATCTTTTTCTGTCCTGAGTATTATTATTGTTATCTGTTCAATTATGGGTGATTTGTTTGAAAGCCTGGTTAAACGCACTGCTAATATAAAAGACAGCGGTACCTTGTTGCCAGGACACGGGGGAATAATGGATCGAATTGATAGTTTAACTGCAGCTTCACCAATTTTTTTCATGGGATTATTATGGCTGGGTGAAATCTCGTGATAGGTGTCTCCATTCTGGGATCAACAGGTAGTATCGGGCTGAGTACACTGGATGTTATCGAACGCAACGCTGAACAATTTCAACTAATTGCTATCACGGCCAATCAAAATGTTGAAATACTCAAGCAACAATGTCTCAAATATTCGCCAAAATATGCAGTTATGGCTGATGAAGATGCGGCCCAAAACTTGGCAAGTTCACTTGGTAATGAGAATTCAGAGGTAGAGGTGCTGGCCGGCCAGTCTGGCCTTGAGCATGTAGCAGCTCTGGATGAAGTCGACTATGTAATGGCGGCGATCGTCGGTGCTGCCGGTTTATTACCCACACTTGCTGCCGCAAAAGCCGGTAAACGCGTATTGCTTGCGAATAAAGAATCTCTGGTCATGTCTGGTCAATTGTTCATTGATACTGTGAAAGACTCCGGTGCTGAATTATTACCTATCGATAGTGAACATAATGCGATATTCCAGTGTATGCCACTTAACTATCGTGATGGCCTGCAAATAATCGGGGTCAGACAAATATTATTAACCGCCTCAGGTGGCCCGTTTCGCACAAAATCACTTGATGAGCTGGCTTCAGTTACCCCCGATCAGGCCTGTGCACATCCCAATTGGGATATGGGGCGCAAGATATCAGTCGATTCGGCAACGATGATGAATAAAGGTCTTGAGGTGATTGAAGCCTGTTGGTTGTTTGATACAACACCAGAGTTTATAACTGTTGTCCTCCATCCACAGAGCGTGATTCATTCCATGGTGCAGTATGTTGATGGCTCAGTTCTGGCGCAGCTGGGAAATCCGGATATGCGCACACCTATCGCCCACGCAATGGCCTGGCCTGAACGGATTGATGCAGGAGTGGAACGATTGAATATGTTTGAGGTCGCACAATTAAACTTCGAAGTGCCCGATATCAATCGATTTCCCTGTTTGAGACTTGCTTCTGAAGCGATGCAGGCAGGTGGCACCAGCACGGCGATTTTGAATGCAGCAAATGAGATTGCTGTTGCCGAGTTTTTAGGAAACAAAATACGTTTTACTGATATTGCAAAAGTGGTGGAGACTACATTGGAAAATGTGACGAGACAAGAAACTGACAGCCTGGAAACCGTACTTGACGCCGATCACAAGACGCGTGAGTTTGCACAGGGCCTGGCCAGGGAGTTAGCTAACTGATGGAGATCCTGCAGCACATTCTGGCATTCATCTTTGCCCTGGGATTATTGATCACCTTTCATGAATTTGGTCATTTCTGGGTTGCCCGACGTTGTGATGTGAAAATCCTGCGCTTTTCAGTGGGTTTTGGTAAACCACTCTACAAGCGTGTGTTTGGTGAAGATAAAATAGAATTTGTCATCGCCAGCATCCCACTTGGCGGTTATGTGAAAATGCTTGATGAGCGAGAAGGCTCTGTCGCTGAAGGAGACTTGCCACGCGCGTTTAATCGCAAACCTCTCGGACAACGTTTTGCTATCGTATTTGCTGGTCCCTTTTTTAATTATATTTTTGCTGTCATTGCCTTCTGGTTAGTCTTTATGATTGGTGTTACGGGGTATAAACCGGTTATTGGCTCGGTTGAAGTGGGTTCATTGGCTGAACAGGCCGGATTGCAATCTGGCCAGGAAATACTCGAGGTGAGTGATGTTCGGACACGAACCTGGGCCAGTGTCATGGATCGTTCAGTGAGCAAAATTATTCAAACTGATAGCATTCAATTATTAGTGCGAGATGATTCCCTGTTCGAAAAACAGATTGTTCTCGATGTCAGTGATATCTCTATAGATGATATTGCTGGTGGCAAACTTATGAAGGTACTTGGGATTGGGCCAGAAAGGATCCGAGTGCCAGCGAAGATCAAAGAAGTGATGGCTGGAAGACCTGCTGAGAAAGCCGGCCTGTTGGCAGGTGATGAAATTTTAAGTGTGGATGGTAAGGTTATTCACTACTGGGATGAATGGGCAGATTACCTAAAGGCACATCCAGAAAAATCGGTTGCCGTTATTGTGGCACGTGCAGGCGAACAGCACAGGGTCATGGTTAAGGCTGAAATCAATGAAGAAGATGGCGATGGAATTCCAAGGGTCGGTGTGATCGGTGACATCCCGCAACAGCTTGAAATTGATGAATCACGCAAAGCAACTGAGTCGTATGCTGTGGGTGAGTCGTTCATTAAAGCGCTGATAAAGGTGTGGGACGTTTCAGCACTGTCACTTCGTGTGTTGGGCAAGATGATCACAGGCCAGGCTTCAGTGAAAAATCTCAGTGGCCCTATTAGCATTGCTCAGTATGCGGGATATACTGCAGCAGCAGGATTGGCTGCATACATTAGTTTTCTGGCCATTGTCAGCGTGAGTCTGGGATTATTGAATCTTTTTCCTATTCCACTACTGGATGGCGGACACTTAATGTATTACCTTATAGAACTTATTTTGGGGGAACCGGTATCTGAGTCTACTCAAGTACTGGGACAGCAATTTGGATTGGCGCTTTTGCTCGGGCTGATGAGCCTGGTATTCTATAACGATATTATGCGCTTGATTGGATAAAATTAAAATAACTATAAAATTTATGAAGATATGTAAATTATCTAAGGTTTTGCTTTACGTTTCTATTGTTTTCATTTCGGCTGTTCACACGGTTTATGCTGTTGATAGTTTCATTATTGATGACATAAGGGTAGAAGGTTTGCAACGACTAACGCCTGGCACCGTCTTTAACTACCTGCCCATGAAGGTGGGTGATGAGTTTAATGATCAGCGTTCGGGTGAAGCAGTACGTAGTCTGTTTAAAACAGGGCTGTTTGAGGATATTTATCTAGAACGAGAAGGCAATGTCCTGATCGTTTTTGTTGAGGAAAGGCCGTCAATTGGTACTATCGCCTTAAATGGTAATGAAGACATTGATACCGATGAGTTGATCGACGGACTGCGCCAGATTGGTTTTGCAGAAGGGCGTGTTTTTGATAAATCGCAACTGGATACTCTGGAACGTGAGCTGCGGCGGCAGTATTTCTCACTGGGTAAATACGCAGTGCACATTGAATCGAAAGTGACCGAGCTTGATAATAATCGTGTTTCTGTCGACATTGATATATCAGAAGGTATTGCTGCCAGAATCAAGCAAATTAATATTGTTGGCAATAAAACCTTTGATGAGGATAAGTTGCTTAAGCAATTCAAACTCAGTACGCCTACCTTAATATCGTTTTTCACCAAGGTCGATCAATATTCAAAACCAAAGTTGTCTGCTGATCTGGAGTCCTTGCGCTCTTTTTACCTGGATAATGGCTATATTAATTTTAATATCAATTCAACACAGGTGTCTATTACGCCAGACAAAAAAGATATATATATCACGGTCAATATATCTGAAGGTGAGCAGTTCATTGTGTCTGAGGTTAAACTTTCTGGCGAATTAATTGTTCCGGAAGAGGATCTTTTTGAAGTTCTGGAAATTCATCAAGGTGAATTATTTTCAAGACAATTTGTCACAAAAAGTACCAGTAATATTTCTGATGTGATTGGTAATGAAGGCTATGCCTTTGCTAATGTGAACGCCGTGCCCGAGATTAACAATGATAATAACACGGTAAAATTATCATTCTTTATCGACCCTGGTAAACGGGTGTATGTTAGACGGATTAATTTCTCTGGTAATGACACCACTAGAGATGAGGTATTACGTCGAGAAATGCGCCAACAGGAAGGTGGCTGGATTTCGACAACAAAAGTCGAGCGAAGCAAGGTGCGTCTGCAACGTTTGGGGTATTTTAAAGGCGTCAATGTTGAAACGCCTGCTGTTGCAGGCACGACGGATCAGGTTGATGTGAAATTCATGGTAGAGGAGAATCCGGGAGGGCAATTTAGCGCCGGTCTTGGTTTTTCACAGAGTCAGGGATTGATACTATCTGCCAGGATTTCTCAGGAAAACTTTCTGGGTAGTGGAAAACGTGTCAACATAGGCTTTAATAATAGTGAGGTAAATACTGAATATTCTCTGGGCTATGAAAATCCCTATTGGACAATCGATGGTATCAGTCGTGGATTTTCTGCTTTTTATCGGCAAACAGATGCCTCAAACGCGAATATCACCCGTTTCAATTCGACCGTTGGCGGTGGGAGTGTCAGTTTTGGTATTCCTGTTACTGAATATAATCGTTTTTTCACCAGCCTGAGTCTGGAAAGCACTGAAATTGATGTGGATACAGTGACTGCGACTGAAATCAGTGATTTTATTACTGCAAATGGCGATCAATTCAATATTCTTCGTTGGAGTAATAGTTTTAGCTACGACACGCGGAATAAGACCATATTGCCAGATAGCGGTATTCTTCATCGTATTACTGCGGAAGTGGGACTGCCATCATTTGGTGACGAACTTCAATTTTATAAAATAGCATATCGAACACAATGGTTTACGGAAATTGTTGAAAATTTTATATTTTCAATCAAAGGCGATATTGGTTATGGTGATGGTTATGGTGACACTATCAGCTTACCATTTTTTGAGAATTTTTATGCTGGCGGTCCAAAATCAGTTCGTGGCTATGAAGAAAACACATTAGGCCCCAAGGATTCCCTGGGACGTCCATTGGGTGGTGATTTTCGGGTTTTCACTGGTGCTGAAGTTATTTTGCCCGTTCCGTTTCTGGAAGACGTGAAAAATTTGCGCTTCTCTACCTTTATAGATGCAGGAAATGTCTTTGGTGCTAACGAAGATTTTGATGTCGGAGAATTACGTTATTCGGCTGGTCTTGCAGGAATTTGGGTCTCACCTTTTGGTCTAGTCAGTGTTAGTATCGCTCAGCCATTCGGTGACAAGTCTGGGGACGAAACACAGCCTTTTCAATTTACATTCGGAACTTCATTTTAAGTTCTTTTTAGACGGAGTAGAAACTTGAAAAACACATACAAATTATTAACTACTTGCATAATGGCTCTGTGTATTTCCATGCCAGTAGTCAGTTATGCAGAAGAAATAAAAGTCGCTGCTGTCAATGCATTACGCATACTGGAACAATCGCCCCAGGCAGCAGAAGCAAAAAAGAAAATTGAAAAGGAATTTGCTCCAGTCGACAGAAAACTGGTAGCTAAACAAAAAAAGCTCAAAGAAATGGAAGATAAGCTAGCCAAAGATGGTGCTATTATGAGTGAAACCGAGCGCAAAAAACTCGAACGTGACCTTGTTGCTGATAAGCGAGAGCTTAGACGTGAGCAGGAAGAGTTCCGCGAAGATTTGAATTTCCGTCGCAATGAAGAGTTTGCAAAGATCCAGAAAAGTATCGTAGAAACCATTAATGAAGTTGCGAAAGAAAATAATTTTGATCTTATTTTAGGCGAAGGTGTCATATACGCCAGTCCAAAGGTTGATATCAGTGGACTGGTTATCGAGAAGCTCAAAAACAGATAATATTGGATGGTAAACAGGTTCCTATGCAATGTCTTATTTACTGGGTGAACTTGCTGAAAAGATAAATGCGGAACTACATGGTGATCCTGATTGTAAAATACATGGTGTTGCTACAGTTGCATCTGCAGAAGAAGGCCAAATCAGTTTTAT
Organism: Gammaproteobacteria bacterium; assembly: GCA_965250225.1. Lineage (GTDB taxonomy): Bacteria > Pseudomonadota > Gammaproteobacteria > Eutrophobiales > Eutrophobiaceae > CBDEUK01. Next base: position 58,784 of record CBDFNQ010000025.1, on the reverse strand, counting down.
AGCCAACAGTTTATATAAAAAGCATTTGTCCAGTACCAGGGCCTCTGCTGTCATACTTTCTACAAAAGACTTCACCGATAGCCGACTCAAGAATGCATTGATCATGCAAGATCCACATCTCGGATTTTGCAAGGTAGTAGAGTTATTTCACCCACCGAAAAAAAAACCAGGGAAGATTTCTTCAAAAGCAATCGTTAGTGGTTCCGCTATCATTTCGAAGTCAGCTAATATTGCCGCTGCTGTTATCATTGGTGAAAACACGATTGTTGGTGACGATGTGATCATTAACCCAGGTACTGTTGTTGGTGACAATGTATCTATCAGTGCTGATTGTTTGATCCATTCGAATGTGACAATTTGCAATGACGTTCAAATTGGATCGGGTGTTATTTTACATCCAGGTGTAGTGATAGGCGCTGATGGATTTGGTTTAGTGAAAGATAAAGATGCCTGGAGAAAAATCCCTCAAATTGGCTCAGTGATTATAGAAAACAATGTCGAAATTGGTGCTAATACCACTATAGACCGTGGAGCGATAGATAATACGATTATCAAGACTGGTGTTAAAATCGATAATCAGGTACAGATAGCACACAATTGTTATATTGGTGAATATACAGCCATAGCCGCATGCACGGGTATCTCTGGCAGCACACACATCGGCAAACGTTGTATGCTGGGTGGTGGCTCTGGTTTCGGCGGACATCTTACTATTTGTGATGATGCTGTCTTTACCGGTTTTGCATTTGTTAGTAAGTCCGTTAACAAACCAGGTGTTTATTCCTCTGGCATTCCATTGAAGGATAATCTTACCTGGCGTAAAAATGTTGCAAGGTTTAATAGATTGGAAAAAATGGCCGAACGAATAACACAACTTGAAAAAAAATAGACGACTAAATTACACTGACTGGGAACACTCATATGCCAACTCTTAGTAGCGAAGAAATTAAAACTTATCTTCCGCATCGTTATCCATTTTTGTTAGTTGATAAAGTGACTGACTATAAGAATTATGAGTACTTGACTGCGATAAAAAATGTAACAGTCAATGAACCTTGTTTTCAGGGACATTTCCCCGAGCAAGCTATTTTTCCAGGTGTGTTGATCACAGAGACTATGGCACAGGCAGCGGCGCTACTTGGAGCAGTTTCAATGGAAGAACGACCAGTAGATGATGCAATTTATTATCTTGTTGGTATTGATAAGGTTCGGTTTAAGCAGCCTGTAATCCCGGGTGACCAGTTAGTGATTAATGTTACATTTAACAAAGTGCGTGCTGGTATCTGGCGTTTCACAACCTCGGCAATAGTTGATGGAAAAAAGGTTGCGTCAGGTGAGTTATTAACGATGGTAGCGGATAAAAAAGGTTGATAGATCCTGCTGCCATTATTGATCCCGGTGCCAAGCTTGCAGATTCAATTAAAGTAGGTCCCTATTCAATTGTCCATGCCAATGTCGAAATTTCTGATGGTTGTGAAATCGGATCGCACACTGTCATTAAAGGCCCCACTCGTATCGGAAAAAACACAAAGATTTCACATTTTTGTTCCATAGGGGAAGACCCACAAGATAAAAAATATCTGGGAGAAGACAACTCGGTACTGGAAATTGGTGAGGAGAATGTTATCCGCGAATATTGCTCGATCAATAGAGGGACAAGTGATGGTGGGGGCAAAACAGTATTGGGTAATAACAACTGGATCATGGCTTATGTGCATATTGCCCATGATTGTATTGTTGGTGACAATACCGTCTTTGCCAATAACACAACACTTGCTGGTCATGCACGTATCGATGACTATGTTATTCTTGGTGGCTTCACAGGGGTTCACCAATTTTGTCATATCGGTGCCTATAGCTTTTCTGCCATATCTTCAGTAATAGTAAAAGATATTCCTCCTTATTTAATTGTGTCAGGTAATACAGCAAAGCCCAGTGGACTGAATCGTGAAGGTTTAAAACGACATGGGTTTAACGCCGAAGAGATTAATGAACTCAAAAAGGCATATAAAATTTTGTATCGAGAGGGGAATAGTTTACAAGATGCCATTCAAAAACTTCAGGTTTTAGCTAATAAATCTGAGAAAATTGAACGTTTCTTAACTTTCGTAAAAAATTCATCTCGTGGTATTTCGCGTTAGTAAATGCGTAACGTTATCACTCTTATAAATCAATGTATTTGACTTAAAGAATGCTTCGCATCGGAATTGTCACAGGCGAACCTTCTGGCGATAATCTTGGTGCTGCCTTAATACAATCAATTAAAAAAAAATATCCTGATGTTGTGATTGAAGGCATCGGTGGTGAGAAATTAACCTCTCAAGGTTGTAATTCACTCTATGACATGGAGCGTCTTTCAGTTATAGGAATTTTTGAAATACTGGGCCGTTATTTTGAATTGCTTGGGATGCAAAGAAGTATAAAAAAATATTTCATGCAACATCCTCCTGATGTATTCATTGGAATAGATTCACCAGATTTTACCCTTTCTATTGAAAAGACATTACGTAAGGAAGGTATTAAGACAGTGCATTACGTCAGTCCTTCTGTCTGGGCCTGGCGAGAACATCGATTAAAGACCATTGCAAAATCTACAGATCTGATGTTGATCTTGTTTCCGTTTGAAGAACATTATTATAAAAAGAATGATATACCGGTTAAGTTTGTAGGCCACCCATTGGCGAATGAAATCCCATTGATAAATGATCATATTGCGGCAAGAAAGGAATTAAATCTTGATGCTGGTAAGTATACCGTCGCATTATTACCTGGTTCACGGCCTGGGGAAATTTCTCGTTTAACAGAACCATTTCTCAATGCCTGCAAAATATGTCATAAAAAACAATCAAATTTGCGTTTTATCTGTGGATTACGCGATCAGAGAGCCAGTAATTTATTTTTATCAATCAAAGAAAAAATTGCTCCTGAATTAAAGGTTGAATTGTATGTGGGTAAAACACGTTCTGTGCTGGCAGCCGCTGATTGTGTCTTGCTAGCTTCTGGTACAGCAACATTTGAAACATTGTTGATGAAACGTCCCATGGTTGTTGCTTATAAAGCCAATTGGTTTACCTATAAATTAATCATGAGTTTACTAAAAGTACCTTATGTTTCTTTACCCAATTTGCTTGCAGGAGAAAGATTAGTTGCAGAATTACTTCAAAATGATTGTGAGCCTGAGAAGCTGGCTGCTTCACTGTTTGAATTTATTAATGACGAAAACAAAAGCCATGAATTGATTACACGTTTTACAGAAATACATAAAACACTAATCCACGATGATCAAAATAGTGCAGGCAATGCTGTTTTAAATTTACTTGAAAAGAAATGAATCAAACGAATTCACACAAACAACTATTTTATATCGCCGGAGTTGACGAAGTTGGTCGCGGACCACTTGCCGGACCAGTTGTTGCAGCTGCAGTTATATTACCAGATCATTTTCATCTGGACGGTTTGGCAGATTCAAAAAAGATCAGTGAAAAAAAACGGGAAATATTGGCGCAAGAGATCAAACAACAGTCAGTATCATGGTCTATTGCGAGGGCGGAAATTGATGAGATCGATAATATAAATATTCTTCAAGCCAGCTTGTTGGCAATGAAAAGAGCTATCGAAAAATTAAAAACTATACCTGACTTCGTTCAAGTTGACGGTAATAAATGTCCGGATATTTTATTGCCAGTTGAAGCAATTGTAAAAGGTGATAGTAAAATTCCAGCTATTAGTGCCGCATCAATTATTGCAAAAGTATATCGTGATAATGAAATGGTGAAATTAGAAGCACTATATCCTGAATATGGTTTTGCAAAACACAAGGGTTATCCGACAAAGCAACATATTGAAGCCTTACAAGCGTGTGGAGTCTCTCCTGTGCATCGACGTTCTTTTGCTCCTGTTCGCACATTGCTGGATAAAGCCTAACGATCATGCCAGGTTCTTTCGTCCATTTGCATGTCCATTCTGAATACTCATTAGTAGATGGGTTGCTTAGAATAAATGGAATGACATCAAGCTTACAGTCTTACCAAATGCCTGCAATGGCATTGACTGAAATAGGCAATTTATTTTCAACCGTAAAATATTATCAAGCGGCTCAACAGCTGGGAATTAAACCCATCGTTGGCGCAGAACTGAGAATAATTTCAGAACAAGATGCTCGAAAATCACATCCGTTGATCCTGTTGTGTCAGGGTATACAGGGTTACCATAATTTAACACGCCTAATAACACGCAGTTTCCAGGAAGGCCAATCACAGGGTGTGGCCTATGTGAAGAAAAACTGGTTGCCACAACAGACAGATGGATTAATTTGTTTGTCAGGTGCCAGGAATGGTGATATTGGCCAATCATTGTTAATGGGTAATCAAAATTTAACTAATCAATTAGTTGAAGAATACCAAACGTTATTTCCGAATCGGTTTTATCTCGAATTACAACGAACAGGACGCGAAAACGAAGAAACTTATATTGCTTCTGCTGTGAACTTAGCTATTAAAACTGAATTGCCCGTCGTTGCCACCAATGATGTGTGTTTTCTAAATCAGGAGGATTATGAGGCACATGAGGCACGTATTTGTATTCAACAAGGTTATACCTTGAATGATAATCGTCGGCCCAGACAGTACAGTGATCAACAATATCTCAGAACTGTTGAAGAGATGCAGACGTTATTCAAGGATATTCCTGAGGCAATAGAAAATACTGTTGAAATTGCCAGACGTTGTAACCTTGAATTGACCTTAGGTGAACATTATTTACCTGATTTTCCAGTGCCGGAAAGTTTTGATCAAGAAAGCTGGATGAGAGAACAATCAAAACTCGGTTTGAGTAACATACTTAAAACGCTTGATGAGAGTGTTAATCAAAAAGAATATGAACAACGTTTAGATCTTGAACTGGATGTGATCTCACAGATGGGTTTCCCAGGATATTTTTTGATCGTGGCAGACTTTATTCAATGGGCCAAAGATAATGGCATTCCGGTTGGTCCCGGCCGTGGTTCAGGTGCAGGTTCTCTGGTTGCATATGCCCTGGGTATTACGGAACTTGACCCCATTCAATATGAATTATTATTTGAGCGTTTTCTAAATCCTGAAAGAGTCTCATTGCCTGATTTTGATGTGGATTTCTGTATGGATAGACGTGACGAAGTCATTGAGTACGTCGCTGAAAAATACGGTCGTGATCATGTTTCACAAATTATTACTTACGGTAGCATGGCAGCCAAGGCCGTGGTGCGTGATGTTGGACGCGTGCTCGGATATCCTTATGGTTTTGTCGATCAAATAGCAAAACTGATACCGTTTGAAATAGGCATCACCCTTGAGAAAGCTTTGGCCAGTGAAGAACTCCTCAGGCAACGTTTCAAATCTGAAGATGATGTAAAAACATTGATCGACCTTGCTTTAAAACTAGAAGGCTTAAGCAGAAATGCAGGCAAACATGCCGGTGGTCTAATTATCGCACCTGAACCGCTTACACATTATATGCCTTTGTATTGTGAACAAGGTTCGACTGCAACCGTTAGTCAATTTGATATGCATGATGTGGAGACAGTGGGTCTCGTCAAGTTTGATTTTCTTGGTCTTCGAACGTTAACTATCATCGACTGGACTGTACGTGATATTAATATTGCTCGTCAAAAAAATAATCAGGAGCCACTGAACATAGCTGATATTCCATTGAATGATGAATCGTGTTATCGATTGATTCAGAAAATGGAAACTACTGCGGTCTTTCAACTGGAATCCGATGGGATGAAAAAACTTATTGGGCGTTTAGCGCCTGATAAATTTGATGATCTGATCGCATTAGTCGCACTGTTTAGACCCGGGCCTTTACAATCAGGCATGGTGGATGATTATGTCGAACGTAAACACGGTCGTTCTGCAGTTGTCTATCCACATCCAGAACTGGAACCGATATTAAAACCAACACATGGTGTAATTTTATATCAGGAACAGGTGATGCAGATCGCTCAAGTTCTGGCGGGTTATACTTTAGGAGCTGCAGATTTATTGCGCCGAGCTATGGGTAAGAAAAAGCCTGAGGAAATGGCGAAACAGGGAGAGATATTTACTAAAGGCGCGGTCGCTCGCGGTGTTGAGGCGAAAATTGCAAATTATATCTTTGCCTTGATGGAAAAATTTGCTGGCTATGGTTTTAATAAATCACATTCTGCCGCATATGCCCTGATTGCTTATCAAACGGCTTGGCTGAAAGCTCATTACCCAGCTGCATTCATGGCTGCTGTTTTGTCATCGGATATGGATAACACCGATAAAGTCGTTATGTTACGTTCAGAAATCAAAGACATGGGTATTGTCCTGCATCCTCCAGATATGAATAGTAGCCAATATACATTTACTGTTGCTGACGACAAAACCATACTCTATGGACTGGGGGCCATTAAAGGCGTTGGCGAAGCTGCGATTGAAAGCATTTTGCAAGAGGTTGAGGAAAATGGTGCTTTTCGTGACCTCTTCGATTTCTGCCGGCGGGTTAATCTACAAAAAGTAAATCGAAGGGTGTTAGAAGCTGGGATTAATTCCGGCGCAATAGATGCACTGGGGCCATCGCGTAGTAGTCTGATGGCCAGTCTGGATAAAGCAATACAACTGGCTGAACAGTACGACAAGAATAAAAATAGTGGTCAGATTGATGTCTTTGGCTTTGATGCATTAAATGATGTCACTTCCGAGCAACCAGAACACAGTGAATTTATAACAGCGCATGATTGGTCAGATGATGAACGATTAAAACGAGAAAAAGAATCACTCGGTTTTTATTTGCGGGGTCACCCGATAGAACGCTATCAGGCGGAATTAAATCATTTCGTTAGCCGTCCACTTCGAGTGCTTAAAATGGGTTCGGTAACTGCGGCAGCTTATGTTCACAGTATCCGCGTACGGAATACTAGTCGAGGGAAAATGGCTGAGGTTCGACTTGATGATAATACCGCCCATGCCGTCATGACAGTGTATTCTGAGCCTTTTCAGAAATACCGCCATTTATTATTAAAAGATCAGTTGATTGTTGTGCGTGGCGAAGTGAAAGCAGATGATTATACAGCGTCAGGCAAATCGATAGAGGGCAGGGAGATATACAGTCTTGATGAATATCGTACACTTCATGCACGTCTGGTTCTTTCTGTTCATATGAAACAATTGACTAATGGTGGGATTGACGATTTGAAGACAACTTTATCTACGTATAACCGGGGGCAAACCCCGGTCTTTTTATCTTACGATAACGGTGACGCTTGTTGTCATATGCACCTCGGTAAAGATTGGGGGCTTAGCATTACTGAGGAGTTGCTTGATAAGCTGAAGGTTTCACTTGGTAGCGAAAATGTTAATTTAACTTATAAACCCTTTGCCCAAGATGGTTTATAATAGCGTTTTTGCACTAATTTAAGATGATTGAAATATGAATTTTCTGGATTTTGAACAACCTATCGCTGAGCTGGATGCCAAAATAGAAGAGCTGCGCTTTGTCGGTAATGATTCCTCACTGGACATCAATGAAGAAATTACTCGTTTGCAGGACCGCAGTGAAGATTTGATCAAATCTATTTTTTCTTCACTTACCCCCTGGCAAATTTCTCAGGTTGCACGACATCCACAACGTCCGTATTCGTTAGATTATTTCGCTAGGATTTTTACTGATTTTGATGAATTGCATGGTGATCGTAGCTTTGCTGACGATCCTGCAATCATTTGTGGACTGGCACGTTTGGAAGGCGAAGCAGTTGCAGTCATTGGCCATCAGAAAGGTCGTGATACCAATGCACGTATTTATAGAAATTATGGCATGCCAAAACCCGAGGGATATAGAAAAGCGCTAAGAATCATGAAGTTAGCTGAACGATTTCAACTCCCTGTGTTAACGTTTATCGATACACCCGGGGCATATCCTGGAATCGGTGCAGAGGAACGTGGTCAAAGTGAGGCGATCGCACGCAATTTACAGGAGTTGTCGCAATTGAGAGTTCCTATCATCACGACGGTTATTGGTGAAGGCGGTTCCGGCGGTGCTCTGGCTATTGGTGTGGCTGATTACCTGATGATGTTGCAATACAGTACCTATTCGGTTATTTCACCCGAAGGCTGTGCCTCAATTCTCTGGAAAAGTGCAGAAAAAGCCGAAGATGCAGCCCAGGCCATGGGTATTACTGCTCAACGATTACAGGAACTTGATCTGGTAGACGCTATTATTGCTGAGCCATTAGGTGGCGCACATCGGGATTTTGATGCTATTTCCAACAGCATCAAATCCTGTCTGGTAGAACAATTAGCCAAATTGAAGAATAAAGATCTCGATGAATTGCTTATCGACCGGGATCAGAGGATCCGAAATTATGGTTTTTATGACGTTGCATAAATTCCTGTTTAAATCACCAGCAAACCATGGCTCTCTTGTCTGAAACCATTCTTACTGCTGATACTTTTCTAAAGCATCTATCTCAACTACCTAAGTCAAATCACTATTGGGTTGCGTTAAGTGGTGGGGTAGATTCAACGGTATTACTTCATCTAATGTCAAAACTAAGAGGGAGTCTTGATGCCGATTTATCTGCCATTCACGTAAATCATGGATTGAATGTAGAAGCAGACGCCTGGCAAGCGCATTGTGAAAAGATTTGTCTGGATGGGAAAATAGATTTGCGTACGGTGAAGCTTGTGGGTGCACTGGAAAAAAATGAGAGCGTTGAAGCCTGGGCAAGAGAAAAACGCTATCAGTCATTTCAGACTATTTTAAAAACGGATGATATCTTGCTTACCGCCCACCATCAGGATGATCAGGTTGAAACATTATTAATGCAGTTGTTTCGTGGTGCAGGGCCTGAAGGCCTTGCTTCAATGCCTTTACATAAAACCCTGAATGATTATTGTCTCGCCAGGCCGTTATTGCCATTTAGACGTGAGCAAATAACTGAGTATGCACAGAAATATAATTTATTATGGATCGAAGATAATTCGAATCTGGATATGAGATTCGATCGAAATTATTTACGTAATGAAATCTTACCTTTACTAAAATTACGTTGGCCTGGATTAAATTCCACTGTGCAACGAGCTTGTTCACATCAGGCAGAGGCAACTGAATTATTACATGATCTGGCAGAACAAGACTTACCTAATGTATATTTTACTTGTTCCAATAGCATTAACATTCAGGAGCTCAAAAAATATTCCGATATCAGGAAAAAAAATATTATTCGTTTTTGGTTAAAACAGACTGATTTTTTGATGCCAACAAATGAACATCTAAATCGAATAATACAAGATGTTATTTATTCATCACAGGATAAAAATCCTGTTGTAAACTGGTCAGGATGTGAAGTGAGGAGGTATAGAAACGCATTGTTTGTAATGAAACCATTGTCTGATTTTGATCATTCAAATTCAATTAAATGGAAGCTTACAAAACCATTGGATATTAAATTTGGGACATTATCTGCTCAGTTATTGAGAGGGAAGGGCATAAATCAAACACTGATTAAAAACAACACAGTTGATATTCGTTTTAGGCAAGGTGGTGAGCGTATTCAACCGGTTGGACGTGAAGGCCATCATGAATTAAAAAAATTGTTCCAGGAAGCTTCAGTACTTCCCTGGTACAGAGACAGGCTCCCATTAATCTTTGCATTTGATGAACTGGTGACAGTACCTGGACTTTGGCTTGCTGATAAATATGCAGCAACTAATGATGAGTCTGGCTGGGATGTAAGCTGGCAAAGCGATATTAATTTTATGTATCCTGACACATAAATCGATCACTAGTAATGCAGTCGTTAAGAAAAAAGGCAAAAGAATGTCTGCTTGAATCTTCAATCGATAGGAAAGTTCAGTTGTCGATATGTTGTTTTGAACAATTGAACTCAGGATTATTGAACATTGATCGACTTTATGAAATCGACGATGAAATCTTCGAAGCTGGGCATCCGGAAAAACCAATCTTAGTCGCTCCTGACTCTGTGCCAAGGCGTGGTTTTGGTAATAAAGAAGGACAATCCGCATTATTACATGCGATAACACATATAGAGTTTAATGCAATAAATCTTGCCTGGGATGCAGTCTATCGTTTTTCCGCTATGCCGGAAGATTACTATAGGGACTGGGCTACAGTGGCATATGAAGAGACGCAGCATTTTAATTTATTGAGACAGCATTTAAGAACCAGGGAACATAATTATGGAGATTTTGAAGCACATGATGGGCTTTGGCATATGGCAGAACGAACCAATTACGATGTTTTGGTTCGAATGGCATTGGTTCCAAGAGTGTTAGAGGCTCGTGGCCTTGATGTTACACCGGGCATGATAAAGAAGTTCAAGGCCATTAATGATGTAGATTCTGCTAAAATTCTACAAAAAATTTATATTGATGAAATAGGGCATGTTGAAATTGGTTCGCGTTGGTTTAAATATATTTGTGAACAAAGAAACCTTGAACCTACCGTAACCTTTCGAAAATTAATAAATAAAAATTTTCCAGAAGGCCTGCGTGGTCCGTTTAACATTGAGGCACGCAACCAGGCTGGGTTTTCTGATGATGAATTAACCTGGTTGGAAGCGCTCTAGGATATTAATAAAAAAGAGATATTAGTAATGAACATAATAAATAAACTCAAAACCAAATTATTTGGCAATACAATTGAAACACATGAAGTGCCAGAGTATGTGCAAACAGAACAAACGGTGTTTCAGCAAAAGGTAAAAGATGTTTATGGTGAAGATAAACTGGCACAACAAAAACTCTATGAGAAATGGAGTGTTAAAGAACACTGGAATTTGAAAGCAGAAGCGATCCCCGTAATCATGGGCTATGATCCCATGACAATAGAATGGAAAAAGGATGAAGCGCTTCAAAAGAAGATGGTAGAATTATTTCAACATGCAGAGCATTGCATCAAACAGGGCATGTCATTAAGTGTAGTTGATTCTGGACAAAACCCGGATGATTGGGAAGTAGTCCCTACAGAATTCTATTGTTGGGCCTCGGTTAGTCGTGTTGATGTTCCTCAACAACTATCTACTTTAATGGAATTTGTGCTTTCAACGATCAAACAAACGACATTCGTGACAGATGATAAATCGGCTGAACCTTCAAGTCCTGAGGCTGCCAATTTATCTCAAAATTTTAATCAGCAAGCAGAAATGATATTGGGTGCATCTCTGGTTTTATTGGCGAAATACCCGCAAGAGTGTCGGGATTCAAAAGGAAAAGTAAAAGCAACTAATATAGTGCAGTTGATCAATAAGCATCAGGATGCATGGTTCAAAGATAAAAATCTGGATCTGTCAAACAGTGCAAAAGAAGATTTGATCAACAAATGGCTGAGTTCTTTATCTTAATAAATTACTTTTTCTTAAAATCATTTTTCAGGAAACAAAGGATCCGGCAAATCATAAAATTCCAGTCGTTGACTGATTTGGCCTGATCGTTTCTCTTCAATATTTTCCAAGATGGCTTCATCTTCAGGATCTTTAAATTCGCCAAGTTGTAAAATATTTTTATCCAGCTTGGCTTTTACCCGGATGATTTTTTCATGTAAAGGATCGCTATAGGGTAGTTTGTACGAACGAGGTTCAGGGGTTGAAGACAGATCATCTATTTTAGTTAACCAGAGGTAGATGCCTCCATCATCCCCAGTCAATTTATTTGGTTGTTCAACGTATGCAGAAATTAGACGAAACCGTTCAGGTGGATTTTGATTGGTTGGCCAACCCAGTAAGGGTGGAAACGATATGTACGTTACGATATAAAAAAACAGAAACAATAATAATTGCTGCAGTTTTTACACGCCATGACCAACCAGAGTAGAGATTGATACTGAGGAGTAAAACAGCAAGAAGGATGTAGGCAGCGAGTATGCCGGAGATGCCTAGAGTGAACACTATTTATTACCTCTTTTATATTGTTTAACCGAGTGTGACGAGTTTTTTCGGTAAGAAATTCAAACCTGAAATCTCGCCTGTATTAATAATCTTAAATCGAAAAGCAGTTATTTCATCACCTTTTTTTGCCAAGTTTAAAGTACCGTAATACACAACTTCTAGTGAAGGGTTTACTTTCACCAGTCTAACATTTACCTCAACCGGTTTTTCAGTTTCAGAGGCATAATAATGTAGGTTTACGACGTATTCACCTTTGACTACGCCTCGTATGGTAACGACCTCTTGATTAAGAGGATTTTCTATTTCTTGTCCGGCAACCGTAATAGTGTCATTTACCAGACCACGATCATCTCGATCAAGATGCAATAGTCCAGCTTCAGGGTTGCGAAACCAGATTATATTTCCATCCGGGTCTTCAACCCAGGTATCGATATCATCAGGGCTGTTATCTTCCCAGGTGATAGTAATAATGTATTCTGCTTTGGGATCAATAATGCCTGTTTTTGCTTCTGGATTCATGAACATAATGGCAAGCAGAAACAAAAAGGTAAAACCAAGCAAGGCATTGAACAGAAGATCGGTAAATGGATCTGAATTTAAACGTTTGCGTATGCTCATTTAATTTTGCTTTGCTTGATGTAGCCTGGGAATAATATGAATCTGGGCAAGATGTTTGAGAGTGTTGATTAGTTCATCAATATTTCTATCTAACATTTGATACTGTGCCGTAGCCAGGAGACTACATACCAGACCAGCCATCGTTGTGTACAATGCAGTACCCATTCCTGAACTCATATGCGCAAGAATTTTTTGCATAGTAGTTACATCAAATTCAGTTACATTAACAACTGAACCTAACATTAATATAAAACCAATAATGGTTCCGAGTAGGCCAAGCTTGATCATGGAGTCCGTAGCAAACCAACCAATTTCATCGGGTCCTTTTAATCTTGATGTGTATACTTCTATTAATTCAGATCCCTTGCTGATGTTCTCGTCAGAATGAACCATTTGATTATTTGCTCGAGCCACCAAATCATGAATGTATTCAGTAGCAATAGAGGGAGGCAAGCTACGATTGTCATTTAAATTAACAATGTCATCAATAATGTTTAATTCCAGGTTTTTCTCATTAATGATGAGCTGGTTAACTTCGTTAGTGACATTAACCTGATTGGAAATGTACCAAATTCTTTTTGCACAATGTAGTGTGATTAAAAAATAGATAAATGAAATGGCTAAAGAGATATAACTTTTGTCACCGTTATAGAGTAGATGCAATACACTTTCTTGCCAGCTAAGATAGAGTCCGAAAGCTATCAAGCCGGTTAAAATTAACCAGCTTAACAATAAGTGATGTTCGCCTTCTTTCATTGGCATTCTCCTGTTCGGGCAGTTTTAATCATAGACCTCTTGCCAGTCCTCAGCAGCAAATTCAATACTTTCTTCCACCAGGGCATTTACTTTATTGACGATGTCATTCAGGGCATCGTTGTCTTTATGCAGTGGCACCAGAAGGGCAGAAATAATTACTTTATTATTAATGTCTTCTCGAACTGTAATTTGTCCAGGACAAAAATTAACGTAACTCGGATCAAGTTCAAGCATTTGTTCGGCATACTGAATATTACAAAATAATATAACATCATTTTGTGGAAATTCCTTATTGCCTCTTACTCGGATCGCATTGCCAATGCGTAATGTATTGGTGACACGAAAATTTCGTTCTGTGATAGCGAAAGAGGCATCATCAACCGTATCCTGGAATGGTTTATCGGTGACCGCCTGGATGAATTTTTCTCCATCTAATACTGAGAGCCCCTGAATAGATGCACTAGAGTTAAAAAGGGTATAGATAGTTATGCCGAGTAATGCAGCAATACTGCATAAATAAATCGTAAGAAGCTTTTGCGCTTTGTTCATTCTCGGATCACTACTTTCGTGCCAATATCGACAAATTGTTTCAGCTCAATAATTTCTTTATTGGTCAGGGCTATACATCCTTCAGTCCAGTTAGACGATTTATGAACTGATATTTTTTCTGGATTTTCCTCACCAAGACCATGTATGCCAATATAACCGCCTAAAATAGTGTTTTGCGGTGGTTTTTGTAAAGTACTGATAGCGGTGGCAATGGTATCGAATTCTTTTGCCGTGATAGTTTTATTTTTATATCCACTCCATGCATCGAGTAAATTTGGATAATCTAATTGCATAAAAAAGTGGAACCTACTATTTGATTTAAAATTCATAATTTTATAAACACCAACCGGAGTTTTGTTATCACCAAGTTTATGTTTAGTCCCTTTGCCGCCTCGACCATGAGATACCTGATAGTGTTTGATAATTTCATGGCCGTTTTTAACAATAAGCTCTTGTTTAGATTTATTTATTACAATTTCATATTGGGTAGCTGAAGCTGTTAGGCTAAATAGAAAACAAGCCATAAAAATCGTTGCAATGAATAATGATTTTAGCAGCACTGTTGTTGACGTATTTACAAAGGACATGTGGTCAAAAAACCTCTCAATTTGTTTTATTATGATATTTTCCCGAAAATCTGGATTTTAAAGCCAGGCACTAAAAAACTTGTTATGCTACGGCTGAATTTTATATAGAAAACACTATATTAACCAATTATTTTTAATAAAAACGATTATGTCTGAACAGGAAAAATACACAAGGGTTGCTATGTCATTACATTGGCTTATGGCTTTTTTAATTTTTGCCCTGTTTTGTGTCGGATGGTATATGGGTGATTTGCCTAAGGGCAGTGATGAACGCAGTTATTTTTTCAGGTTACATAAATCAATTGGTCTGACGGTTTTTTTGTTGTTGTTTCTGCGTTTAAGCTGGGCGATTATTCGTAAGCCACCGGTGCTTCCTGCCAGCATTGCTAATTGGCAGCGAAAATTAGCCACTGTAGCCCACCGTTCACTATATATACTGATGTTCATACAACCGATCACAGGATTTATATCAGCTTCTTTCAGTGGCTATAAAACCAAATTCTGGGGAATCTTTACCATGCCACAATGGGCTGAAAAGGATAAGGAATGGAATGCAATTTTTTCAGAAATCCACGAGGCTACTTCAATAATATTATTAATAATAATCTTGATCCACATAGCTGGCGCATTGGCATTTCTGCTTTCTAATCATGAGAATGTCTTGAAGCGAATGTTGCCCTGGAGAGATAAATCGGCTGATAGTCAAAGCGGATAGTTGTTGATTTTAGCTAAAATCAACAACCATCCAGTGCCAGGAGGAGCGCGAGTAAACTATTTGATGAAAGGTACTTATGCCAAAGTCAAACTAACAAAATTTAAGAATAAAAAAGGGGTCAAAAGACCCCTTAGTTTTAGCTAAAACTATGCACAACAATTATTTATTGTTGATGTACATGGTGACTTCAAAGCCAAAACGGATATCACTGTATGATGGTGTTTCCCATTTCATGATGAGTTCTCCTCGAATTGTGTTATAAGAAATTGTTCTGTCCGATATAAATCGGGCGTACTAGTTAAGAGTACACACCAGTTAGAGCAGAAACTGTGCCAGCCATTTAAAATGATTTAAAATAGGCAGTATATAACTAAATAAATCAATTGGTTAAGTCTGTTTCGTGTGAAATAAATGAAATCTGGATGATAAGAATCAATAAAATTTCCAATCAATGTTTGGCTAACAATAACCATCATCTGGTCTATATGAACCAGTGTTTTCTTCCCGTATACTTCTAAAAATGTTGAATAAACGCCCTAAATCCCTAAGCAGCTTGTTACTGATCCATGAGATAGCTTTTCTATTATTGGTGACCGTCACAGGTGTTATCGGTGGTATGTCGGCGTATTTCTGGCAAAAGAATTCAGCTGAATCGGTGCGTATCAACGAACTGAAATCATTAACTGAGCAGGTACGCAGTTCATTGTTTCGGCAAATTCAGGCAGCGATACGCGTTCGCGTTTTGGAAGATGCAAAATCGCTGGATGTTTATGCCGAATATTCCCGTTTGATCGACAAACAATTTAACACACTCAGGAGCACCTCTGTTTCACGTAAGGAAGATGAAGCAATACAGGGTTTGCAACTTTCATATCGGGAAATTCAAAAAGACATGAACAAGATATTCACCGATCCCTATATCTCGGATTTGCGTGTGCGAATGAAGATACTCGATCCACGTTTTGCTGAAAGCATGGTGGATAAATTTGAAAATAGTTATATATCGTTTCGAACCCTGCTTGATGAGGAACACGAAATTCTCGACACAACGTTAAAGAAATGGACGCAATATGCTCCGTTTATTATTTCAATTCCGTTGATCATGGCCATTATATTAGTTCTCTATGCTCGCAACACACTGAAACGTGGATTCATGAAACCAATGCTCGATGTCATGCAGGGAGCACATGTTATCAAGGAAGGTGATTTAAGCCATCAGATACCGGAAAAAGGGGTAGAGGAAGTTTCAGAACTGGCGGCAACCATCAATCAAATGGCCAGTGAACTTGAATCCAGTCGTGATGCTTTGGTGCATAGTGAAAAACAATCTGCATTAGGAGCACTGGTGCCTGTTGTTGCACATAATATCCGCAACCCTCTGGCAGCAATCAGGGCAACGGCACAGGTGTTGGAAGATTCAGAAGATAAAGCAGAGTTGCGCGAAAGCAGTCAGGATATCATTGAAACGATTGATCGGCTTGGTCGTTGGGTAAATTCATTGGTCTCCTACCTACACCCATTAAAGCCAAACAAGAAACCATATTTAGTCAGTGACTTGCTGAATTCAACCCTCACAGTGTTACGAGCAAAACTGGAAGAAAAAAAAATCCGGATTGAAAAATTGAATTGGAATGACAAAACAAAAGTCGATGTAGACCCGGACTTAATGGAACAAGCTCTATACGGCTTGTTGGCAAATGCTGTTGATGCCTCTCCTAAATCATCTACTTTAAAACTGGGTTTTACATCACAAGCAGATGAAGTACTGATTCAGATCATCGATCAGGGAGGTGGTTTACCGTTTGAACCTGAGCCGAGTAATCTTGAACCAGGACCTTCGACCAAACGGTTTGGTACCGGTCTTGGAATACCCATCGCTTATAAAATTTGTCAAACCCATGGATGGGTTCTGGAATTTAATATTAATAAGGGACAAGGAACTGAAACCCTTATCCGAATATCAACGAGTTAAACACTATGTCTGATTTTTTTGATAATTATGTTCCTGCGGCTGAGATACCTGTGTTAGAACGCAAGATATTAATCGTAGAAGATGAATCTGTTTTAGCCAAGGCAGTACAGAAACGTCTGAAGCGCGCGGGGTTTGTTAGTGAGATTGCAGGGGATTTACAAACAGCGGAAGTATTTTTTCAATCATTATCTCCCGAGTTAATTTTGCTTGATATGCGTTTACCGGATGGCTCTGGCCTGGATTTTCTTGGCAAAATACGAAATGAAGAACAATCCAATGTGGCTGTGTTAGTGATGTCTGCATATGGCGAAATAGAAGACGCTGTTTTAGCGATGAAACTGGGCGCATCGGACTATCTTAAAAAACCGGTTGATCTGGATGAGTTGATGATCAACATCGATAAGGTATTGAACAATCATTACACCGAGCAAAAACTGACGTATTCAGCAAAACGTGAGCAACATGCCGTTGAACACGCGTCGGAAGGTATCGATTTTCTGGGTAACTGCGTTGCTTTAAATGACATTCGAAAACAAATTGATCGTATTTCCAAGTTAACTCAATTGACTGAAACGATCCCGCCAACGGTATTAATACTAGGTGAAACTGGTACCGGTAAAGATGTTGTTGCCCGTGTCTTACATGCAAGGAGTGCACGTGTTCAGCGACCCTTTGTGCATATGGATTGTGCTTCTTTACCCAAAGATTTGATTGAAGCGGAATTGTTTGGCCATGAGAAAGGGGCGTTTACCAATGCCCATATTGACCGTACTGGTTTGATAGAAGCAGCTGAAGATGGAGTTTTGTTTATTGATGAGATTGGCGAGTTGCCTTTGGATCTACAAGGTAAGTTACTTGCAGTTCTGGAACGCAGAAGTATGCGTAAGGTAGGTTCTACACAAGAGAGTCCTGTCCCTGCCTGGTTTCTCGCGGCAACGAATCGGGATATAGAATCATTATCTGAAACGGGTGAATTCCGATCGGATCTATTCTATCGCATGAATGTCTTGAGCATTACTCTGCCACCTCTGCGTGAACGTGGAAACGATTCCATTTTATTAGCAAAACACTTTGTCGCTCAAACAGCCAAACGTTATGGATTGCAAATACCTGATCTCAGCAAACAAGCTGAACAGGCTATTCTTGAATATCATTGGCCAGGAAACGTGCGTGAAATGAAACATTTGATCGAGCGCGCAGTATTATTGAGTGGTGGTGAAACAATTGATTCCGATCAACTCGCTTTGGTGAACAAAACGAAAGAAGCGAATATCCAGATTGATGCACAAGAAGACATGACACTGGGTGAAGCAGAATTAAACTTGATCGAGCAGGCTCTGGAAAAAAATGATGGCAATGTGTCTAGAGCAGCACGTGAATTAGGCATTACCAGAATGGCCTTACGTTATCGTATGAAAAAATACGATCTCTAAACTTCCTCAGAACCCCTTTCGCTAGAGACCGCGTGCGTCAATGGAATTTATTCCTGGGCTTAATCTTCTGCGTCAGAAAATTAGCAGCAGTCGTTAATGTCACACGAATAAAACCATGCACCGCAAGCAAATGCATCTTGTATAAAGACCAATAGACAAAGCGTGCGATCAACCCTTCAATAAAAACATTGCTGGAAAATTTTCCGGCAACATTCCCCATCAAATTACCAACGGTCGTATAACGACTTAGATTTATCAAGGAACCGTAATCAACATAACGATATTCAGGTATTTTGTTTTTACCAGCCAGACGAGCTTTAATTGTTTTGTATAACATTGACGCCTGTTGATGGGCCGCCTGTGCTCGTGGGGGAACATTATTACCCTCATCATCCATAGGGCAGGCTGCACAATCACCCATGGAAAAAATATCTTCGTCATGGGTTGTTTGTAAGGTTGATAGAACGACCAATTGATTGATCCGATTGGTTTCAAGCCCTTCGATCTCTTTGAGAAAATCCGGTGCCTTGATACCCGCTGCCCAGACTTTGATCTCAGCAGGAATAAACTGGCCGCTTTCTGTTTTAAAACCGTCTTTTGTTGCTTCGCTAATACGTTCGCCGAGGTGTAGCACAATACCAAGTTTCCCCAATACCTTGGCTGCCTGGTTGGATAAACGTTCAGGTAAGCCGGGCAATATACGATCTGCTGCTTCAATGATGTTAATGCGGATATCTTTTTCCGCATTGATTTGATCCAGACCCTGTTGGGTCAGTTCACCTAAGGCGTCATGTAATTCTGCCGCTAACTCAACCCCCGTCGCACCAGCACCAGCGATGGCAATATGAAGCTGACCTTCCCGTAACGGTGTTCCCTGAGTATGGGCAATGTAGCTGCTTTTCAATAAATCCTGATGGAATTTATCTGCCTGTTCTCTACGATCAAGAAAATAACAATGTTCTCTTACGCCCGAAATACCAAAATCATTGGTTTCACTACCAACGGCAATGACCAGCGTGTCGTATGAAAATGTTCTGGAAGGAATGTATTCCGTACCTTCATTATCGATTGTCGGGCTAGTAATCACCTGTTTATTGTCACGATCGATCGTTTCAACGTGTCCCAGACGGAAAAAAAAGTGACACCAGTGACCATGACTTAGATAGCCCAGTTCATCACCGTAAGAATTCAGACTTCCTGCGGCCACTTCATGTAACAACGGTTTCCACAGATGAGTTCTTGTAGACTCAATGAGAGTGACCTCGGCTTTTTTCTTTTTGCCGAACTTCTTGCCCAATTTGGTCGCCAGCTCCAGGCCAGCAGCACCGCCACCGACGATGACTATTTTATGTAAATTTTCGTTATTATCTTCTGAAGCCATTGATTGCTATTCTCACTGTTAGTAATCCTGCGATTATACGTTAATGTTGCACTGCAAACAAAGTATAATTTGTAGAGGAATTTTGATCTATATCATGGATATCTGAAAATATGACCAACATTGAGGAAATCGAGTGTGGATGATACAACACGTACAGAATTAGAAGCCGCCGTCTTTCGGCATTTATTGCAACACCTGCGTGATAATACAGAGGTGCAGAATATTGATTTAATGAATCTGGCCGGATTTTGCCGGAATTGTTTATCCAAATGGTACAAAGCTGCAGCGGAAGATAAAGGCATAGATATGGACTACGAGGCGGCGAGAGAAATGGTTTATGGCATGCCCTATTCAGAATGGAAAGAAAAATACCAGAAATAGGGAGGCATCTCTAAAAATGTCTGTCATCGACTAATAGCAGACATTGCAATTATACTAAAGTAAGAATTATTTTTTGTATCAACAAGGATAATAAGGAGTCCCAGTAAAATGTTAATCAGTAAAGAAAGGACGCGCTTTACCGCTTTAATACCCAATATTCGCGTCCTTCGACGTAAGTATATAAGAATATTAACGCGTCCTTTAAAGGACTGCTTATCACCTAGTTAGCAGTATCAGATTATCAATAGGAGAAACCATGCCTCATTTTTTAATAGATTGCTCTGAAAGTATTTTTATATTGCATTCTGAAGAACAAATCATTGAGCAAGTTCACATGGCTGCTAAATCAACTGAACTGTTTAATGAAAATGATATAAAAGTAAGAGTTAATTCGTTTAAAAAATATTCAACGGGCAACAAAATAGAAGATTTTATCCATGTATTTGCAAATATAATGGAAGGCAGAAGCAATGAACAAAAAGCAGATTTAACTAAAAAAATAGTTCAAGAATTAACTTCAATGTTCCCTACTGTTCCTAATATAGGGGCAAATATTATAGAATTTGAAAATGCGAATTACTGCAATAGAAATATGCTTTAAGCGAGAAATACTGCTAACGAATAAGGATATGTTGCGCGATAGCCGCAACATTATCCCGTTGTTGAACAAGCCCGGTCAGTTTACTCGGTACTTATAATAGCAAATATCTTTTTTGGAATATCAGTAGATTGTCGGTCGGAAGCGAAAGACTTTTTTTCCGGGCGAGCAAATGCCTTGTCCCGGTAAAGGGAATTAAATAATAACTCCATGTCGTCATAACCGTGAACAGACTCCTGTGTTGAATGTGTTTGTTGTTTAATTGCTTCGAGTTTGTTACCCCGAGCGCCAGCTTGGTCGGATAAAGGCAATGATGTTCATTGCGCCTTTACAGTTAGGACAGGTAAACGGCGGTCGAGATGCGCTTTGTTTACGTTCAATCACAACATGCAATACCCATTGAATTAACATCAATATTTTTTTAGCGTTACCGTGTAAAAAGCCATAGTCACGCACCCGTCGAAACCCCTTTGGTAAAACATGCTGTAACAGTAACCAAAGAAAATCCTCGCCCTTGAGGATTCGGGTTTGCATTTTGCCCGACTGGTTATCGATATACTGGAACGTCACCTTGCCGTTTTGATTGGCAATGATGTTCTTTTCACTGATGACGCCGCGATAAAGATAACGGGATAAGTATTTCAAGGCAGGCTCGCCTTTACCGACATGCTGACAATCGACGACCCATTGTTCGGGTACGTTGTTTGGTATCGATAAGCCTGCCAAGCTCAAGGTATCCAATAAGCGTGCTCGAAAGACCTTGGCTAAGGCAAATTCATTGAACAGGTATTTACCTTTCATTTTTTTCCATTGCCGTCGTTGTCGATCCAAACACCCTCCGGGAACCACGACATGCACATGCGGATGAGTGTTAAGGCGTCGAGCGTGCGTATGCAACACCGCCGTCATACCCATTGATGCGCCCAGCTTTTTATCGTTGAGACCAAAGTCTTTCAGTGTGCTAGAAGCACAAACAATGAGGGCGTTGTAGACGATTTTCTGATGTTGCCAAGCCAATGAACGCAATTCATAAGGCAAGGTAAACGTCACCATGAAGTACTCAACCGGTAACAACTTTTGCCGTTGTCGTTGTAGCCATAACGTGGTCTCATGGTTTTGACAACTCGGACAACTGCGATGTCCGCAGGAATGAAACCGCCGTTGTTGTTGTGAACAGCTGTCGCAGTGAAGCACCATCTCACCATAACGCTCGGTACGGCAATGCACGATAGCGGCCAATGCGTGTTCCTGCTCTGGTGTTATTTGAGTGCCATAAGCTGCGTACAGCGCGTCCTGATAATGTTCAATAACAGAGGCTAATTCCATGACTCAACCCGCCTTCTTTAATGACAAGATCAAACGCCCTACCATGCTGTTAATGAGTTCTCGGGTATTCTGTTTCGTCACGTCCGTAAGCTGGGTATAGAGCGCGGTTGTTTTCGGACATTCATGGCCCATCTCCGTTTGAATGGCACGTAGGTTCAAACCGACTTCGACTAAGTGAGTGCCATAGCAGTGACGAAGCGTATGGATTGATACCTGTTTATGGATCCCGCACTGTTTCACAATGCTCTGGAAGGATTTTTGTACGCCTCCTTTGTCCATGTGCACGTTCGCCTGACTGCGTTAATAAATCAGCAAAATGCCAGCAAAAGGTGCCGGAGTGATTTAATTTTAACCAGATGCCTGTTAGCGTGGTCGCGCTCGTTTAAAAGGGGTCGGTGACAGATGAGAATGTTTCTCGTTTTATGATATCGTCACGATACTGAAATAAATTACCATCAAGATCCCAGGGAAGGAAGATGCCAAGACAGCCCCGTATTTATTTGCCAGGAGTTCCCAGTCACGTCATCCAACGTGGCAATAATCGCAGTGTGACATTCTTTTCCGATGATGATGATCATCGTTATTACCAGCGTCATGACGTCATCCTTATTCGTCAAATACGTAGTTTGCTCTATGAACAAGGTTTTACCATTGGTGGAGCGCGTCAGCGCCTGTCTGGTGATGAGGCGAAAGAAGATTCCAATCAAAGCCAGCAGATCATTCGTCAACTCAGAAACGAACTGGAAGAAGTGCTCGACATTTTACGTCGATAAGGAATAACTACTAGTTAAGAATAGCTATTAGTAAATAGTTATCAGCAACATATTCCTAGTTGCTTACTCTGAAGTACATAACCTGCCAATATTTCACATCCATTTTGTTTCTGATGCTATACAATACAAATCTGTCTATTAGAAACTAGCCGCTAATTTCTATTTACTATTCTTGACTCGGGGCGTGGCGCAGTCTGGTAGCGCACCTGCATGGGGTGCAGGGGGTCGGAGGTTCGAATCCTCTCGCCCCGACCAAATTTAAACATGTCTGCTAATTTTTCTCTTATTCCCTGTTATTGGTATCGTCGTACCGATCGGAATCGAGATAACGCTAGGGCGGATGAATTTGATTATATCGAGCGGTTTTATAATCCAAGGCTCAGCACTCTACTTTGGGATATGTGAGCCCCATGGAGTATGAAAAACAAGCTCTATTAGCTTAACTGGGTGTACACAGAATCCGGGACAGGCCAATGGCTCTTTAGCTACGTTCGAGGGTATTGTAGGATGATTTTGAAGCGAAAAACTAAAGTATTATGAACACTGGTTTAGATTGTTTTTAGCGAGTGCCATTACACAGCGAGCGATCAGATCCATGCGCTCTAATTGTAAGAGGTGACCCTGTTTGCTTAGTCTTAATACGCGAGAATTATTTTTTGGTAAGACACTTTCAGCATAATCCGCGTTTTTTGGATTTACCAGTTTGTCAGTTTCTCCTTGAACGACAATAATAGGTTGTGTCAAGTTGAACCAACGATTATGTAGTGAGCTGAGTTGCGGTCTCAATGCATATATCTCAATATTAGCCTGGCGTAAGCCATTACCAATGATAGAGTTACCAAACGAAGTACTTACAAATCGATTGTACCAACGCGGTTTAGTCAACTCGGGTGAAAGTCCTGCAGCTAGAACCAGAACTCCACCAACTAACTCAGGATGATTTAGAGCAATAGAAGGTACCAGCGATCCACCCCAGGAATGTCCCAATAAAAGTATTGGTATATCGGGATAATCTCGCTTCATCTTGAGTAAAAGTGGTTTAATCAAATCGCCGATTTCTTCAAATGATGTTACTGGCCTGGGATTGTTGCGATATTGTGATTCACCCCAACCTGGTCTATCTAACATCACCAGTTTCACCTGGGAGATAAAGTCTTTATCCCGGCATAAATAAGCACTATCAGTCCAGTTCCCTGGTGTGCCATGAATCCAAATAGCAATGGCCTGTTTGGCTTTCCCAATTTCTCGATAATGAAGCTGAAAGTTATCAGACTTAATATAATTCGTTACTAATTCTGGATTATTTAGCAAATGAGTTTCCACAAACTTCTGATGATCTTGAAATTGATTGGGTACGCAACTGGTCAGACTTAGCATCAATAGAATTGTCGCAGAAAATAGTTTCAAACTTTGCATTTTATATTTTATTTTTGGTACGTCGTGATTTGAAATTCAGGGTTTTTGACTACGGTAATAGCAAAAAAGTTGCTGTTCCAAGTTTATTCCCGATTGTTATTATAATTTTAGTGGGAGAATGTGATTATTCTGATCATACAATAGTACAACTTTTAAGAAAGTTACTCATTTGCTACAATTTCGCCATTTTTTATCTCCAAAGGAAGCTCGGTATGCTTTAAAATAGTTCCGGTAATTCTGAATAATAAAGCCTTTGTTTCAACTACTTGTATGAACTAATGTATAAGTTACTGGCTTTGAATATCCCAAGTCCGAGAGGTATCAGGTTCGAGATATATCCAGCGTCAAGAATGGTAAGATCCGCAACTTTAAAATCATTGGTAATAATGACTCAAGAGAATATTAGACTACATACAACAGAGGGGATGCCACCACTCGAATTATCAAACAAAATCACGTCTATTTTTGAATTTTGGCCTTTGTGGGTAATGTATTTACCCGTTGTTTGTTTGTGGCTATTATTAAGTTTACGCTATCGTTCCTTATCTCTTCCGTTGGTTTCCAATCCTGAAATTCCTCTCTCGGGTATGATAGGTTCTTCCAAAAGCGAGATACTGGCCGCAGCTAATGAAAATAGTCAACAATGGATTCTGCCCTGGATCCGTCATAAACTCAGTAATCATTCTGAAATTGAGCAGATTGAAGCATTAGAACAACGTATGCGAGACGCCGATCTGGATTATCCTATTGTCGCTAAGCCAGATATGGGATGTCGCGGTGCGGGTGTAGACCTACTTAAAAACAGGGGAGCATTAAAGGAATACATGGCTTACTTTCCTGTAGGCAGTTGCTTCATGTTACAGAAGTTGGGGGCATGGGAGCCAGAGGCAGGGATATTTTACGTACGTTACCCGGATCAACATCATGGCAAGATTATTTCGATGGCATTGAAGTACAGTCCTTATGTGGTGGGTGATGGGCAACGGACATTAAACCAATTAATTGAGGCAGATCCACGGGCAAGCCGGGTCAAACACCTCTATGAAACACGGCATCGAGACAAACTGGAAGAAATCATTCCTGAGGGTGAAGCATTCCGCTTGGTTTTCTCAGCCAGTCATTGTCGAGGTGCCGTGTTTCGTGATGGAACTGAGTTTGTTTCAAAGCGTCTTACCGAGAGACTGGATGAGATTATGGATGGCTTTCCAGAATTTTATTACGGTCGATTGGATATAAAATTTCGTGATATTGAAAGCCTGATGAACGGAGAAGATCTGCAAATAATTGAAGTGAATGGGGCGAGTTCAGAGTCGTTACATATCTGGGATAGTCATGCGAATCTGAAAGATGCATGGTCTGTTTTATTGAATCAGTTCATAATTTTATTTCGGATTGGTCATCAGAATCGTCAACGAGGTTATAAACCGCCCGGGCTTATACCACTTTATAAAGCATGGAAAAAAGAGAGTGATCTAACTAAGGGTTATCCGAATACGCATTAAATACATATGACAACAGAAACACTTAACCCTTTTCGTATTCCACTTAAAAGTCGTCGATTGGCGATGTTCCTGGAGTCGCTATTACATTTGGAACCATTAGCGCGTTATTACGATGAGCGCCCAAGTGATGGTGGTGAAGAAAAGTTTTTACAGCATATGTTCAATCGCATGGGTGTGAGTCTTAAAACGCTTGATGAACATCAAGTGCTTGAAAACATTCCCAAAGAAGGACCATTACTTGTGGTTGCTAATCATCCACTGGGATGCATAGAAGGATTGGCTATTACATATATCTTGCGTAAATTACGCCCCGATTTACGTGTGATGACTAATAAATTATTGACATTAATTCCTGAATGTAAACGATTGTTCATCGGCGTTGACATTATTTCTAAACAATCTGAACGCGCAAATTATAAAGGCCTGCGTGAAGCCGATAAGCACTTACAATCAGGAGGTTGTTTGCTGGTTTTTCCTGCGGGCAAGGTAGCTGCGATTAATATTAAAACGCGTCGCATTGAAGAACATCCCTGGAATCGAGTCGTAGGTCGAATGATCAAGCATAATCAGGCGACTTGCCTGCCTATTCACGTCGAAGGCTATAACAGCTACCTGTTTTATTTTCTTGGTCTATTTCATCCTAGTTTACGGACGTTGATGTTGCCTCGTGAGCTGGTAAATAAGAAAGATACTGAACTTACTATACAAATCGGTAAACTTATCTCTCCACAAGATATACGTTACCTTGAGACAGATAAAAAAATTACGGATTATTTACGCATTTGTACTGAGTTAATCGGCGCAAAACATGGGAAGCAAACTCCTGAAACATTTGCTATCCAAACTGCTGACGAAACGATTGATGCACCTGAACTTGTATTTCAAGGATTGGAAAATTATAGATTGGTCGAGACAGATAAATTTGACGTATATTGTGCACCGTTTGACAAGCTTGATGCAGTGATGAAATACGTCGGTATGGCACGTGAATTTACGTTTCGTGCTGCGGGTGTTGGTACAGGGAACAATATCGATTCAGATGAGTTTGATCCTTATTACTTGCATCTTTTTGCTTTTGATAAAATTAAATCAAGACTGGTTGGTGGTTATCGCATCGGTCGGGTCGATGAGATATTGAAAGAACATGGTGTGAAAGCGCTTTATAGTCGAACGACTTACCACTATGACGAGAAATATCTGGAAAAAATAGAACGGCCACTAGAAATTGGCCGATCCTTTGTACACCCCGATTATCAAAGACACCTCGCTGCATTGGATATTTTATGGCGTGGGATAGGTGCCTATGTGGCACAAAACCAGCAATATCACACATTATTTGGCGGTGTCAGTATTTCGCGTGAGCATTCTGATTTAGCAAGGATATTAATATCTGAATGTATGTTGGAGTCATTCTCGGCAGAACAGAAATTTCTGGAAGATATTAAGCCAGTAGCGCCAATCAAGATTAAAGGCAAGCCCTGGACGAAGGAGATGATAAATTCCTTGAATCATATTGCTGTCGTCAATAAGCTTGTCGGTCGTTGTGATTCCGGGAAGGTTGTCCCCGCATTATTACGACATTATCTGGCCCTTAATGGAAAATTTGTCTGTTTTTCATTAAACAAGGGATTTAATAATTCTTTTGATGGTCTGATACTCGTAGATTTGAGAAAAACACCAAAGCGTTACCTGGAACGTTATCTGGGTAAAGACAAAGCCGAAGAATTTTTGCGAAAGTGGAAGAGTAAATGAAAGAGTTATTAAAAATAAATCAGGATGTTCTTAAACAAGTACTCGTGATCATAGAAAATTCTGATGACATGATTTACCAATATGGTAACTCATTGAGTAGTTATGGCGTAGGACGTCATGTACGACATGTTATTGACCATTATCATGCCATCCAATCAGGTTACGCAACTAATCAAGTAAATTATAACAAGCGGAGTCGAGATAGTTCGATAGAGCAGAGCCGTTCTGTAGCGAAAGGTGCTGTAATGAATATACTTGAATGGTTGGGTACACCACTAGAGGATAAAGTACTGAAAACAATTAATGACATGTCTTTATTTGAGGAAGAGAACATTCCACTGGATAGTAATTTTCAACGCGAATTATGTTATTTAATGAGCCACTCAATGCACCATGTGGCTTATGCTTCTTTGTTATTAAGAAGTCAAGGGGTTCATGTTGACGATGATATAGGTCTTGCACCATCGACAAAAACGTATCAACGAAGCGCATAGTAAATACTCATGTGCACAGTAACGCTTTATCGAGATAGTGACGCGTTGGTGTTGACCACTAATAGAGATGAGTTGCGAGAACGAGGTGAACGAGGTGTGCGTCATTGCATCCAAGGTGGCTCAGAAACAATTTACCCGGTTGATGCAGAAGCGCAAGGCACCTGGATAGGCGTAAATAGCCATGGTTTGGTATTGTGTTTACTGAATAATTATCAAGCTGCATATGATCAGAGCCAGATAAGTAGGGGATTAATTATTACCAGTGCTATCTCCGCAAAAAATATGTCTGAATGCCAAAATTGGATCGAGAAAGAGTTACGAAAGGAATTATATAATCCATTTTTTCTGATTGTGTCAGATAAACGAGATACCGTTCGTTTCTCATGGGACGGTCATTTTTTGGGAACTGATCAAATTAAATTTGATTCGTGGTGGATCGATTCATCCTCGTCTGAAAATTTTGAAGAGACGATTAAATATCGGCAAGCAGCCTTTACAGAATGGCAGAGTAAAAATGGTCGTGTGAACACAATCATGGATTTTCATTTACAACAGGATAATGACGAGATGAGTCGTTCAATATGCATGAGTCGTTCACTGACACATACCAAAAGTATTACGCAAATTCGTATTGAAAAAGGAGAAGCCACACTAAATTATATTTCGCCGGAACAATTACCTGGCTTAATAAATTCCGAGTCGAAGGCTGAACATCAAGGACAAAATTTTAATATAAAACTTATAGAACAATAGCTTGCTTTATACCGGAGGTAATGAATATGTTATCTATTGGAAAGATATCTTCTTCAATCATACTATGTTTAGTTTGTTCACTAGTCATGGTGGGTAACGTGAGTGCGAAAGATACTATTTATACACCTTGGTTTAACAATCTGGCTATTAAAGGTTATGACCCAGTTGCCTATTTTCAGGAAAGTAAAGCAATCGAGGGTAAAAAAGAATTTCAGACAGAGTGGATGGGTGCTGAGTGGCGATTTAATTCAGCAGAAACCCTAGCTCTTTTTGTTGCCATCCCTGATAAATATGCCCCTCAGTATGGCGGTTATTGCGCCTATGCTGTTGCTGATAATAAGTTGGTGGGGATAGATCCCACACAATTTACGATATTGGATGATAAGTTATATCTTAATTATAATGCCAAGATTCAAAAGAAATGGCTGGCTGAGCGTGATGATCGTATTCGTAAGGCAGATCAGAATTGGCCTGTTATTGTTGAGTAAATGAAAAATTGCCGAGATTTGAGAAAAAGTAAGAAGTTCCTTCACCAAAAGCGAGTATAAAAAGTATTAAATTTCATGGAATTTTGTCTTGGAGTGAATATCTGAGGGTATATCCATTAAATTTAAATTTTTAATAGAGTAAATAGTCGTCCCTGAAGATTAAGCAAAAACACAAAAGTTTATTTTCTGATCACCTGCTATTTTCAAACTTAATCGACGAAAGATAGCTTGAAAATATCGAAGCCAATAAAACCAGGCCAGTAGCTTAGCCATATTGTATGCAGCGGCAGCTAATACGACATTAGCACGGTCTCCCGCTTTGCCTTTTAAGTGATTTCTGTTCAATCGATGGTCTGATTTTAGATGACCGATAATGGGCTCGATTGCCGCACGTCGCTTCATCCACTTTCGTAAACTTCTTGTCGCTCGTTTGGGTATCTTTCCCACAAGGTGAATTTTCGTATCGCCTTTTAATCCATGACCTCGGTAACCCATATCACAGTAAGCATCTTGTGGCGTGATGCCGGTTAACTCACTCACCTGGTTCAGTGCACTTTCGAGTGTATGACCATCGTATGGGTTATTTAAACTTTGGGTTGAGACGACCCCGTCACAGGACGAAACGAGCAAGAGGCTGTCTGTCTCGTGATAGCCTGTTGCATATGATGTTTAAACTCGGAGAATGTGCACAGGGCAAATGGAGAAGATTAAGGGGATTTGATCACCTGGCCAAGGTCATCAAAGGGGTTCAATTTAAAGACGGTATAGAAGTGTTAGATAACAAACAGGTCGCCGCTTGATTCAATCGGCTAAACACCAGTTTTGACAATATCTCATTCTTCTCCATCGATAGTCTCAAAATGATCCTGAAGCTTTTCCAATGTCAAAAATATTACAAGAATCAGTATATCTACGTAGCCTACTTTCTGCGCTCATTGGTGCACTTGCCTATGGCGCCTGGGGTTTTGCTGCAAATTATATGCACAGCGCCGATGCAGCTTTAATGGTAGCGGGTGTTCAAGGCACATTCAGTTTCGTCATAACCCTTATTCTTACAGGGGTAATGGAGTTTTTATATAAGAAGCTCTCATACTTTAAGTATGCAGAGATTATAACGATTGTTACGACATGTCTGATACTCTATATCAGCTCTTATACAATAAACTATCTGGCAGAAACGCCGAATATAATATTGACAATACTCCCTGGTGCGATAGCAAGTTCAGTTTTTGTTTGGGGCTATATTTATACGCTTAAGAAACTGTCTAAAAAATAAAAACACCCGTGATAATAATATCACGGGTGTTTTTTAGGATCCTTCCTCTATCTCACTTACTTAATTTAATACTGCAGGCCAATTCCCGTCAGCTTTAACAATGTTGCCCGGTATGTCTTTTGACCACTTCTTTTTCACACCTTTACTCAGGTTAAGATACAGTTTGTCATCAACGATAGTCCATGCATTGGGATCGGTTGGCTTGGTAAAATTACTAGCCACTGCATAAGCACAATAACCACCGTACTGAGGCGCATATTTCTCAGGATCTACAACAAACATATCTTTATTTTCAGCTGAGCTAAAATACCAGGTGGTACCAAATCAGACCATCGATTGAACAGAAATCACTTAAAAGGCAAAGCGGGAGACCGTGCTAATGTCGTATTAGCTGCCGCTGCATACAATATGGCTAAGCTACTGGCCTGGTTTTATTGGCTTCGATATTTTCAAACTATCTTTCGTCGATTAAGTTTGAAATAGCGGGTGATCAGAAAATAAACTTTTGTGTTTTTGCTTAATCTTCAGGGACGACTATTTAACTATCTGACTGGATAAAATTAAATCACACTGGCATCATTTAATTCGTACTTTTTCCTAGAAGCGTAAACTGAATTGATAATCGGCGCGTCTCAATAACTCCTCTTCACTTATTTCAGACTGTTCCCATGCCTGTAATCCGTCCCCCGCATCTGACTTATGAAACAACAGCAAACTTCCAGCAATGATTTTAAAATTAGTGGGATCTAATGGGGTTATTTTACCCAATGCCAGGTTGTAGGCACAAACATCGTGTCTTGGTTTGTATTTTTCTGGATTTGCAGTAAACAGAGCTAACTGTTCTGCTGAAGTGAAAAAATAGATCTTACCTTGGTGCTCTGCATTGAATTCAGAATTTCCTTTTTCAGCTTTATTTTCTGTGAAATATGAAACAGGGCTGTAGCCATCTATTGCTGGAATAAGTTCTGCATCGGTAGTGTCAATGGCATTGGAAGTGATTGAGAAGGATAGTAATGCTAACGATGTCATAGTAAACAGGTGTATCTTAAATTTGTGTAATATTGGGAGCTTAAGTATTTGATTCATTTAATGAGTTTCCACCTTAAGAGTGTAGGGAAATTTATCAAAAACAATGATTGTCTTTATCAATCAGTATTTCCTGTTGAAGAGAGACAGGATGAGTATCAAAAATGATTCCTGTCTAATTTAAGTGAACAAGATATTCAATAACTCGATGCACACATCATTGTTTTTAGGTAACAACTGTTTTAGAGGAGTGATTGAAAAAAAGGTTCAAAACTTTTAATAAACCGGTACAAACACATTAGAAGTTGAATGTACCGCGATGGGTGGTGATTTTGGCAAGACCTTTTTTCGGTGCAGCCTGGCCAGTTAACTACTAGGAGGTTACTCCACTTTGTGATTCGCTGGTTATTGATATCAAATTGTATGGCAACCTGGACGGTAAAAGCTGGAACAGGAAATTCAAGAACTTGGCCAATAATGCAGGTTCCACAGGTGAAAATGGTCTGTCGAAAGACTATGTCATTCTCAATAGTACCTACGGTAATTTCAGTCATGCTGATAATCCATACGTTGATCCCTACATGGATGACCATGGCATTAGCAACCCGGATCAATATACGACGGTAACCCCGATACTTGCTGATATTTATGATGCAGATGGGGACGGTGACATGGCTGATATTGAATGGTCTGAAGACTCGTTAGGTTATCCTTTTGCCGAGGATCAAGTGGCCTGTAATGAATTTAATGCAGGTGATTGTCCTAATTCACCATAACAGTGACCTAACTTAAGACCTTAGTCTTATGTACATTAGGCTCCGATCGGGAAACCGGTCGGGGCTTTTTTTATATTTACAGCGTGTTTGTTGGAGTCCTTGAACAGTCATAAACCTTGCTGTTTGTGTTCTTATACGCAGAAATAGATTCCTATAAGATAAAATTATGGTTTGAATTATCTAAATAAATGAATCAATTATGATTGTTTCTTAAATTGCTTATGAAATTGAATGCCTGGCTGGGTTTGTTCTTCGTGTTGTTGCTTTCGTCGTATACTCCACTCTGTCCCTCATTTTACGCTCTGCTCATTTTAATTCATCCAATGGTATGGGACAGCTAATACCATTGCCTTGCACATAATCTACGCCAATTTCTTCAAGAATGTTTAAAATAAAATCATTCTCTACAAATTCAGCAATTGTTTTTTTATTCAAGGCACGACTAATTTCATGAATAGATTTTACGATGGCTAAATCACATTGTTCACTTGCGATATCTCTGACAAAGGTGCCATCAATCTTTATATAATCAACGGGTAATGATTTAAGATAAGCAAACGATGATAGCCCACTACCAAAATCATCCAATGCAAACAAACAACCCTGTTTTTTCAACACAGTGATAAAATGATTAGCGCTGTTTAGATTCTCTATAGTAGCGGTTTCTGTAATTTCGAAACAGATCTTGTTAGCAGGGATGTTGTATTCCGATATTTTTTGAATAATAAAATCTAAAACACTTTCATCCGCCATAGAAGATCCTGACAGATTGATTGAGCATACATCGAGTCGTTCCAGAAAATCAGGGTTCCCTTTAAGCCAGCTAAAGGCCATATTGATTACATGTTGATCAATACGGGTGATCAAATTGTATCTTTCTGCCGCAGGGATAAAGATATCAGGTAGAATAATATTTCCTTGTTCATCCTCCATTCGAACCAGGATTTCCCCATGTTCTCTTTTGTTTTCGTTCGAGCCCAATTGGCGAATATGTTGGTATGCAAGACAAAAACGATCTTCCTCAAATGCCTTTTGAATTCGTGTTGTCCACAACATTTCACGGCGACGATTTGCTAACTCCGCATCACCTTTCTGATGGATGTAAATTCGATTACGTCCTTTATCTTTAGCGGTATAACATGCATTATCAGCAGACATTAATATATCTGAGATGCTTATTGAGCTACTGTTAATTTCGATTATTCCGATACTGACACCTATTTTAAAAAAGGTATTGTCCCAATGAAAGTCAAATTCAGTAATGATCTGTTTTAATGTATTGACGATTTGTTTGGCTTTATTAAGAGAACATTGCTCAATCAATAGACCAAACTCATCACCACCCAACCTGGCCAGGCTATCGCGACTCCGTATATGTCCTTGCAACATTTTACTCAATTGACGTAATAATTCATCTCCGGCCGTATGTCCACAGGTATCATTGATGATCTTGAATCGATCTAAATCAAGATAACATAACACGTGTTGAGCATTGTGAGACTGGGCTGATAATAAAGCCCTATGCATACGTGTTTCAAATTCATGCCGATTAATTAAGCCAGTTAAACCATCATGCGTAGCCTGATGGACAAGTTTATCTGACAATACGTGCGCCTCGGTTATGTCTTCACAGACGATCAATATTGTATTATTGTTATCGATATCAACAACAATCTTTGCCAAGACCCTAACCCATAATTTTGTCCCATCATTTTTTAATGTTTGCATTTCCCAACGATGGACATCATCAGGATTATCAAAACATTGTTTTAAATAACGTGTAACAGTAATTTTTTGATCATCGTCGGTAAAACTGAATAATGATCTGCCTATTATCTGAGCTGTTGTATAACCAAGCTCTGTTGCACCAAATTGATTAACTGATAATACTCTTGCAGATTTATCGACGGTAAAAAACATACAAGGATTTTCATCAAAAAGTGTTCTGAATTTTTGTTCGCTAATACGCAATGTATCGATTGAACGAGTGCGCTCGATGACAATATTGGCAAGATAACCGGCCGTTTCAAGTCGTTCGATATCATATTTTGTCGGTGAAGTAGGCCTCGGTAATGAAATCGCAAAGGTACCTAGTACCTCGTCTTGCTCAGAAAAAAATGGTGTTGACCAGCAAGCCAAAATCTTGTTCTCCAGTGCAAAATCCTTAAAATCCTTCCATAACGGGTTGACTGAGACATCTTCCACGATAACTTTTTCTCCCCGGTGAGCCGTCGTGCCACATGAGGCCTTACATTCACCGGCCATAAAGCCTTCAAATGCATTCACAACAACAGTTGATAAACTGGGTGCCGCACCCACATACAATTTCTTATCATCCGGGTTAAACAACAATATCGATGCCTTTGCATCGCTTGGTGCAAGGGATTCAAACATCAAACATAAATTATCCAGAATTTTCTTCTGAGAAACACCAGTCGCTATCTGTTCGAGTATCTCGCGTTGGGCTTCCTGTAAATGTTCTGACTGAACGCGTTCAGTAATATCCTGTAAATGATTGATCAGGTATTTTGGTTTACCTTCCGCGTCATTTATTACAGAGACATTAATATCAGCCCAGACATGATGACCTTGCTTATGAAGATAACGTCTGGTCTGTCGGTAATTATTGACCTCTCCTGTAAATAAACGTTTCAGGTTCTTGATACTCAGTTCAATATCATCCGGGTGTATAAATTCTCTAAAATTTTTATTTAATAGTTCTTCTGATGAGTATCCTGAAAATTCACAAAGCGCTTTGTTAACCTGGAGAATACTACCCTCTTTATCGCCCAAACCCATTCCAAGCGGGCCATGTTCAAACGAACTACGGAAACGTTCTTCACTTTCCAATAATATTTGTTCACCTAATTTACGTTCTATGGCAATAGCCGCTAACTTAGCCTGACTTTCAATCAGTTCTATATCAGTCTTTGCCGGCTCTTTTACATTCTTATAATAAATTGCAAACGTACCCAGAACCGTTTTTTGTGTTGATAATATGGGGATTGACCAACAGGCCCTTAAACCGGTTTCTGATATTAGTTCACGATACGGAGCCCAATTAGGATGAGTGTTAATATCACTAACAATCATCGGTTTACCGGCGAATGCTGCTTCACCACAAGAACCAATACCCAAACCTATCTCGAGGCCATCGATCGCCTCACAATAAAAGTCGGGTAACCCAGTTGCAGCTCCATGTCGCAATTGCTTACCATTTTTATCTAGTAGCAATATTGAGACAAGCGCCTCAGACATAATATTCGTTGAGGATTCGGTAATGAGTTGCAAAATATTGTATATCGATTCGCTGTTTGCCAACGCCTCGAGTATTTGTGTTCGACTTTTTTGAATGTTTTCCAGCCGTTTTCGTTCGGTAATATCCTGTAAATGATTGATCAGGAATTTTGGTGTACCTTCTGCGTCATTGATAACAGCTACGTTAACATCGGCCCAGACATAATGACCTTGCTTATGAAGATGACGTCGGATTTGCCGGTAATGATCAATCTCACCAGAAAATAACCGTTTCAGGTTCTTAACACTCAGTTCTATTTCTTCCGGGTGAATAAATTCCCGAAAATTTTTATTTAACAGCTCTTCTTCTGAATACCCCGAGATTTCACAAAGCGCTTTGTTAACCTGGAGAATATTACCCTCTTTATCGCCCAAACCCATTCCAAGCGGGCCATGTTCAAACGAACTACGGAAACGTTCTTCACTTTCCATAAGGGTATTTTGGTATTCTATTCTTTTGGAGATATCACTGGTGACAGCTAAATGGCCTATAATCTCTGAATCGCTATCTGATTCATAAATGGGTACGGCATACGTCTCCAACCAACGTCGCGTACCTTTTAACCCATCAAGCTGGAATTGTAGATCGCATGTTTCTCCATTAAAAACACGCTTGTTCATTGCTATAAATTCATTACGGTATTCTTCAACGACAAGGTCATATACACAGGTACCGCTGACTTCTTCTAAACTATCGGCTTCGATTATGGCCAGACCAGCTGGGTTCATCTGCAACAACATACCTTCATCTGTAATTGTCTTGACGCAGTCTGGCGCAATCTCAACAATTGTACGGTAACGTTGTTCGCTTTCTATTAGCTCTTGTTCAACTTTTTCCCGTTCGGAAATATCTCTGATAAAGGCAGTAAATAAACGATCATTACTCAGCTTTATCTCGGCCAGAGCTAACTCTATAGGGAACTCATCACCATTGGCGCGAATTGCTGTAATCTGAACTTGTTTGCCTATGATCTGTTTTTTGCCTGTTTTCAGGAAATTTTCTAAACCGTTTCTATGTTGTTCACGTAATCTTGGTGGGATAATTAAATCAGCGATATTTTTTCCTAAAGCTTCATCAAAACTATAGCCAAAGATCTTTTCGGCTGACAGGTTATATTCCTGGACTTCACCTTTTTCATTTATTGTTATAATGCCATCGAGTGCTGTTTTTAAGATTGTGCCTTTAAGCTCATCACTATATTTAAGTGCCGTTAGATATGTATTCTCGTCTGTGATATCACGTGCGCTGATGACAACACCAATTATTTCTCCACCCGTTCCAGTCAGTGGAGAATAGAGCACATCGAGATATCGCTTTCCAGAAGGTAATTCTATCCAGTGCTTTAAATTGACATATTCTCCAGCCAGGACCTTATCCATATCCTTCTTCATGACGTTTTCAAATCGTTCTTTACCATGCAGGCTTTCTATTGTGTGGCCTACAATTTCATCTTTCTTTAGGTGAAAGGAATCAAGATAAAACTGGTTAACGGTTAAGTAGGTATAGGATTTATCAATGATCGACAAAAATTCGCGGGCAGATGAAACAATCTGTTCATATAGTTTTAATTCGATTTCTGTTTCTTTTCGTATTTGACTCTCTTTTTTTAGTTTTTGATTTGTAATTGCGAGTTTAGTAGAACGTTTATTAACACGATCTTGCAGTTTTTCTTGTATATTAATTAAATTATTCTCAACGAGCTTGCGCTCAGTGATATTTTGTATGGTTCCGGTTAGGAATGATTGTGTTTTTGTAGAGGGATTACACTCTAGTCTTGAATAAGAATGGATAGTGCGGATTGATTTATCAGGCATGATGATCCTGAAATTAATCTCAATGGGTTTGTCATCACCTACACGTTTCTGGATTGTTGCAAAAACAATTTTTAAATCATCAGGATGAATTCTTTTAAACAGAGCTTTTAAAGAAGGCTTTACTTTGTCAGGATCATATTCAAGTATGTTAAATACATTTTCTGACCAATAGATTTTATTAGATATAAGATCCCACTCCCAGCTTGCATAATTTGCAATAAGTTGTGATTGGGATAGACGGGTATTAATATGTTCAAGTTCTTTGGTAGAACCTTCAGCTTTTAGTAAAGACGAATCAATATGTTTATCTTTTGTATTTTTGGTATTGAGCATTGTTTTTAATATAGAATAATATTCTTCCTACTTCGAAAATTAATGCGTTTTGTTATTCTTATAATTAATCACCAGTTGCCGTTTTGGTTTCGTCTATTATCCAAACAAAACCTAAGAGTGCAAAAACCGTCTTAAAATCCTGTTCATAATTGATCCTTGCTCTCTGTCTAGTAAAGCACACTCTCAAGCATTTGTCAGCATGTCCAGCAACATTCCATCAATTTAACTAAATTAAAGCACTTACTTAAAATTCAGTACTATATTCATGTATTTACTTGAAATATTTACCTAAATTTCAGTCATTACCAGAAATTAGTTCTCTTTTAACAACACGGCGAGTAGAAAGGTTTGTATAAAGACAACCGAATCTTTCAAAGAATATAAGACGGATTAAACTACCGAGCACTAAGCCCATGAGTGGAAACTGACGTTATTATACAAAAAAGTACCTGCTTTCCCTTAAGCCTTACAGGCTGTTTTAATGTTTTTTTCTATCTCATATTTGATGCAATCACTTCCGAAGTCATAATTGCCGTTTGTTGTTTTTCGGATATCGGGTACGACATCCGAGTCAAATTGTGCGTTAAATAGCGATAGGTAGTTATCCTTTCGAATCTCATCGGTTGAAGCCAATCCCAAATACAGACGATGCAGAGTAATTAGCTCATAAAATCCTGTTATTTATGCTCTTAATCGCAGAAATAGATTTCTATCCGGTAAAATTATGGCTAGAATTATCTAAATAAATTAACTAATTATAATAGTTTCTTAAATTACTTATGAAATTGGATATCCTATTGGGCTCGCTACTCGCGTTGTTGCTTTCATCATGTACCCAATTGGACGATCCCAAGGTGGCTTTTGAGAAAGGTAATTACGAGCGATCATTTCAACTGTGGCAGCCATTAGCAAAGAATGGGGATCTGGATGCACAAAACTATCTCGGTGTTCAATATTTCCTGGGGCTTGGTGTGACTAAAGATTATCAGAAAGCAGTCGAATGGTATGAACGGGCTGCAAAAAAAGGACACGCGGATGCACAGCGAAATTTGGGAGATATGAACAACAATGGTCTGGGTGTTAAACAAGATCATTATCAGGCCTTTATCTGGTATTTTGCCTCAGCCCAACAAGGCAGTGAGAGCGGTAAAGTTCGTCTAGAAGCCCTATCATCCGAGAATAAGCTGAGTCCGAATCAGCAGATGCATGGAAAGATCGAGGCCAATGAGTTTATTCTGGATCCAGGCCTGCGTTTCATGAGCCATGACACGTATGTTGATAAAAATGAGCAGCTCTAAATACAATATTTATTAACCAACTGACAGGATTTATTTCATAAATGTGTGGAATTGTAGGTGCTGTAGCACAGCGTGATGCTTCGCCGATTTTATTAGAAGGCCTTAGACGGCTTGAATATCGTGGTTACGATTCTGCTGGTATAGCCGTTTTAAATCATGATTCTGTTTTCGAACGTACCCGTGTTCTGGGTAAGGTGCATAAGCTCGAAGAGGCACTGGAGACGACCCCTGCAACTGGAGGCACCGGTATTGCCCATACTCGTTGGGCAACACATGGAAAGCCCAGCACTGAGAATGCTCATCCACACATCTGTCGCGATAAGGTTGCACTGGTTCATAACGGTATTATAGAAAATCATGAATTATTGCGGAGCCAACAAACTGAAGCAGGCTATGAATTCCATTCACAAACCGATTCAGAAGTGGTTGTAAATAAGGTGCATGAGTATCTTGAAGAAAGCAACAATTTACTGGCGGCAGTTCAGAAAACAATTACGCATCTAGAAGGTGCTTATGCATTAGGTGTCATCTGCACGAATGAAAATGAGCGCTTGATAGCTGCCAGACGTGGTAGTCCATTGGTTATCGGACTGGGCATCGGTGAAAATTTTATTGCTTCGGATGTCTTCGCGTTATTGCCTGTTACGCAAAAATTTATCTTTCTTCAAGATGGTGATGTCGCTGATATCCGTAGAGATAACATTACCATTTATGATGAAGACGGTAATGAAGTTGAGCGTTCAGTATCTATTTCTGAATTACGTTCGGATGCAGCTGATAAATCCGGTTATCGACATTACATGCTCAAGGAAATCTATTCTCAACCTCAAGCCATAGCAGATACACTTGAAGGACGTGTTTTAAATGGCAAGGTGCTGGAAGCTTCGTTTGGTATGGATGCTGAAGCTATTTTTGAACAGGTAAAGGCTTTACAGATCATTGCCTGTGGTACCAGTTATCATGCTGGTCTTTTAGCCAAATACTGGGCAGAAAATTTAGGAATTCCCTGTAACATCGAGATTGCCAGTGAATATCGCTATCGCAAGACGGTAGTTCAGCCGGGAACTTTATTTGTTACGATTTCCCAATCTGGTGAAACTGCGGATACCCTCGCAGCTTTAGAGTTGGCTAAGCAGTCTGGTTATATTGCCAGTTTATCTATTTGTAATGTGGCGGAAAGTTCTCTGGTTCGAGGTTCTGACCTGGTGTTCATGACCAGGGCAGGCCCTGAAATTGGGGTCGCCTCAACCAAGGCCTTCACGACGCAATTAGTGGCATTATTATTATTGATAGTGGTTATTGCCAGGCGTTTTGATCTGAGTGAGCAAGAAGAGAATACTATTGTTCATGAACTGGAAAATTTACCAGGTCGAATCAATACAGTTTTGGAAATGAACGATCAAATAGAGCAAATAGCAGAGCAATTTGCCAATAAACATCATGCACTCTTCTTGGGAAGAGGAACTATGTTACCCATTGCCATGGAGGGTGCTCTAAAACTAAAAGAAATATCCTACATCCATGCGGAAGCTTATGCCGCGGGTGAATTAAAACATGGTCCTTTGGCGTTGGTGGATGATGATATGCCGGTAATTACGGTTGCCCCTAATGATGCATTGTTGGAAAAACTTAAATCCAACTTGCATGAGGTAAGAGCACGAGGTGGAGAATTATTTGTATTCGCCGATGCCAGTGCACATGTTGAAAGTGGTGAAGGTATTCAGGTATTCAATGTGGCAACCGTGGCAGAGTGTATTGCGCCGATAGTGTATACTGTACCATTGCAGTTATTTTCTTATCATGTGGCTGTGCTAAAAGGTGCTGATGTGGATCAACCTCGAAACCTGGCAAAGTCAGTAACGGTAGAATAGTTAAGAAATTTAATAGTAAATAATTCGTCACTTGAATCATGATTGAATTGCAGCCAAATGATTAATGGAAGCTATGGCAACAGATATTTCAAAATATAGAATATTGGTGGTTGATGATGATCCAGATATTCTGGCGTTGTTATCAAACTGGTTAACGAAAGAAAATTTTGAAGTGATCACTTGTGAGTCAGGTGAAGACGCGATTACACAAGTGAGCATTGTCCAGCCAAAATTGGTGATTACTGATCTCTTTATGGGTGGCATGGATGGAATGGAATTGTTAACAGAGCTCCACAATGACAACCCTTTATTGCCGGTTATCATTTTCAGTGGTCAGGCAAAAATTCCTGATGCCATACGTGCTACACATCTTGGCAGTGCCGCGTTTTTAACCAAGCCTATTCAAAAAGAAGTTTTGCTCGAACAGGTAAAAAAGACCCTGCACATTACTACGGATAACACAGTGCAGAATGAGCTCAGTAAGCGAATTATTTATCGTAGCAAAGTGATGGCGGATCTGATTGAACTGGTTACTCTGGTTGCTGAAAGTGACGTGACAGTTTTTATCTATGGGGCAACAGGTACCGGTAAGGAAGTTTTTGCAAAAGCCATACATGAGGCGAGTGCTCGTAAAGATCAACTTTTTATTGCGGTGAACTGCGGCGCGATCCCCGAGCAGTTATTGGAGTCAGAATTATTTGGTCATGAGAAGGGTGCTTTTACCGGTGCCAATACCAAGCACGATGGTTTATTCAAAGCAGCCAATGGAGGTACTATTTTTCTGGATGAAATAGGCGATATGCCTTTAACCTTGCAGGTAAAACTTTTACGTGTATTACAGGATTTGGAGGTACGCCCCGTTGGTTCTTTAAAGTCATACCCAATTGATGTTCGAATAATTTCTGCTACACACAGAGACCTAGAAGAAACCGTTAAAAATGGTGATTTCAGAGAAGATTTATATTACCGCCTGAAAGTCGTACCAATAGAGATACCGAATCTTTGTGACCGAAACGATGATATTCCGATATTGGCAGAACATTTTCTTGCATTACATGCAAAACAATCAAAACAGAAAATGAAACGTTTTGCCCCGGATGCAATGGAACATATGATGACTGCTGCATGGCCAGGCAACATACGTCAGCTAACAAACGTTATTGATTTGTGTGTAACATTGTGTAAAACCACGACCATACCTTTGAGTCTGGTAAAAACAGCACTGCAAGACAAAGCAGCACCATTACAGACGTTAAAAGAGGCCAAGCAGGCATTCGAAAAAAATTATTTGATCAGCGTATTGAAAATGACAAATGGACACGTTGCCAATGCCTCACGCATTGCCGGTCGTAATCGCACTGAATTTTATAAATTACTGAGTCAACATAATCTTGATGCAGCACAATTTCGAGCTTTAAAGCAAGTCAACAAATAATGAAGGCCCATTATATTTAGAGAATTGGATTATTTTTATCAGCATCAGTAAATATGAAATACTAAGTTAAGAACAAACATGAACGATAATAATAAAATCACGGTGTTTATTGATCCTGACCTGCAAGATTTAATACCAGGTTTTCTGGAAAACCGCTCTAGAGATATTGGAAAGTTACAAACAGCATTAGAACAATCTGATTTGGATACGCTCAAATCGATAGGTCATAATCTAAAAGGTGTTGGTGGTGGTTACGGTTTTCAAGAGATAAGCCAGCTAGGGGCTGAGATTGAATCTTCGGCCAAAAATGGGTCAATAGAAAATATCAGTGTATTTATTATCAAATTCAAGGATTACCTGAATAATCTGGAAGTAAAATTCCAGTGATGCATTAGATTAGATATGGCAAAAAAAACTCAGGAACATTTGCCGCGTTGGTTAGTGTATCTGATCCCTTTGGTATTGGGGGTCGCCTTCAGTTTAGCTATATTTTTCGTCGTCTGGAATAAATCATTAAATTCAAACAACCAGAGTTTTTTGCTGGAAACAGTTTCGTTCAAAGAAAAAATCACACGAAATATTATTGCCTGTGAGAATGTGGCCACCGATATTCAGAATTTATTAAACACTTACGGTAAACCGGAAGAGAAATTGTTTAATGAATTTACTTCAGGATTGTTTGATAATTACCATTTTATTGAAGCGTTTCAATACCAGGAAATTAATACTTTAGCATCGAAAAAAGCGAATATTAAAAATAAAATTAGATCGATAAATGATTTAAAACGAATTTATGAATCGAAACGCGAAGTAGAAAAAGAACTGTCTTTTGATAATATTATTGGTGAACAAAATTACTTGATTTCAGTAAATTCTGTTTTATCAGGTACAAAATTTTCAATTGCTTCGCAAAAAAAATCTCCTTCAATGGGGTATTTTATTTTGTTCAGTCTGGTCGATAAACAAGCTGAACATTTGACTGATGATGTACATGAAAATGTTGGTTTATTAACCATCCTGGTAAATACTGACAAATTGTTCGAAGATGTGCTTTTAAAGAACAATATTTCGATTAATGTTTTTAGCGAGTCCAGTGGTTTGGCTGGACGTCAGTTGTTATATAACAACCGTGCCACACAAAAGAAACGGCAGGGCTGGCTGGTTGATACTCTGGAAGATCAACACTCTTTTCAACTGCCTTCCTATTCAATCAAATTTAATTTCAAGAAAGATTTATATTGGCAAGATATTGATCAGGCTTTGATTATCGTGTCGTTGTTTATTGGACTTGGAATCACTTTATTGTTAGTCGCATTAGTTCGTTCCAAGGAAATTCAGTCAAGAGAACTACGCCAGAGAAATATTCTAATTCAGAAAACGGTTGATGAACAAACAAAAGAACTTGCAATTGCTCGTGATAAGGCTGTCGATGCATCAAAAATAAAGTCTGAATTTCTCGCCAGTATGAGTCATGAGATCAGAACA
Organism: Gammaproteobacteria bacterium; assembly: GCA_965250225.1. Taxonomy (GTDB): domain Bacteria; phylum Pseudomonadota; class Gammaproteobacteria; order Eutrophobiales; family Eutrophobiaceae; genus CBDEUK01. The sequence continues at coordinate 14,773 of CBDFNQ010000025.1, read as the reverse complement.
CCTTTGAATGCAATCATCGGCATATCGGAATTGATGACAGATACTCCATTGAATCAGGATCAAACTAAATATATCAAGATATTTCGCAAGGCAGGGGACACATTATTAAGTCTGGTCAATGACATCCTGGACTTATCCAAAATTGAAGCTCAACAGTTAATTCTTGAGGATATTCCATTTAGCCTTATTGAGCTGGTAGAAGAATCAGTTGATATTTATGCAGTTAAAGCAGCAGAAAAAAAGATTAATCTTGTTGCGCGTGTAGCACCTGGAACAGAAACCAGCAGAGTTGGAGACCCAACTCGTTTACGGCAAATAATTTTGAACCTTATCAGTAATGCCTTGAAGTTTACTGAGCAAGGAGAGATTTTATTAACAGTAAAAAAATCTAAACAAACGAATGAAAAAGATTATTTAATCTTTTCGGTATCAGATACAGGTATTGGTATCCCAAAAGACAAGTTGGATTTGATCTTTGCAAGCTTCACCCAGGTTGATTCTTCCACTTCCCGAAAATATGGTGGTACGGGACTAGGTCTGACTATTTCCAAAAGTCTTGCACATATGATGAACGGTCGTATCTGGGTTGAAAGTGTTGAAGGTCAAGGTAGTACGTTTTCCTTCGCCGCTGAACTTGGCTATACGGATGAAGTCCCCGCTATCACTGGGAGCTTTCCTGTTATTAATCTTACTGGTAATCGTGTACTGATAGTCGATGATAACTCCACCAATAGGTTGATATTAAAAGATACACTGGAGATGATGCATGCACAAACAGTTGAGGCTGCCAGTGGACAAATGGCATTAGATATAATCAATCACGATGATAACTTTACCTTGTATCTGATCGATTATGAAATGCCAGAAATGGATGGTGTTCAACTCATAGAAATGTTTATAAAAAATGGAATTGACCTGAAAAAGATCATCATGATTAGTTCAGCAATTTACGGTGAAGAAATACAACGTGTAAAGGGTTTGAATCTTGGCGCGTACTTACACAAACCGTTAAAGCGTGCCGAATTATTGCAGCAAGTTTCTCAAATACTCTATGGAGATAAAAATGAGGAAACGACTCAGCACAACAAAGACGAGGTCGAAGTCACATTTGAAATCAAAAGTATTTTACTGGTCGAAGACAATGAAGATAATCGTTTGTTAGTGAATGCCTTCCTTAAAGATGGTAGTTATCGAGTTGATGAAGCCGTTAATGGAGAAATTGCAGTGCAGAAATTTTCTGAAAATAAATACGATCTGGTTTTAATGGATGTGCAAATGCCGATCATGGATGGACACCAGGCAACCAGAAAAATTCGCGCATGGGAGTATGCAAATAAAATGAAACCAACCCCTATCATAGCCCTGACAGCTCATGCTATCAGAGAAGAAATTGATAAATGTATTGATGCTGGTTGCGATACACATCTTGGAAAGCCAATCAAAAAACTCACATTGCTCGCTACAATTGAACAATATGTGTAATACAAAATCTCCTGGTTTTGTCTCCTGATCACAACGTTTTCCAGGATTTTACTTTGCCTATGATTTCGTAGAGAAGTCACTATCAAGACATGACTAATACGTTATTAAATAACATCAATCTTCTTTTATCTCATTGAAAAAATTGATTAATTTTCGATTAAATATATTTTTTATCTGAAGCTCATTCCTCTTTTCCTAGTAAGAAGTTTCAGCTGGCATAGACGTTGCGATATCTCTCATTCCTGATGTGTTTATGAGGTGTGAGATGTTACGTTTCTGGGGATTGTGTCTACCTAAACCGATTTTATTACTGATTAGTCTTGAGATATTGTTGGTTATTCTATGTGTGGTTTTTTGCTCAGGCTATAAATGGTACAGGACTGTCTTCAATCCAGTTTATTCAACAAGGCATAACCCCTTCTGTTTCTTTGCTGCTGCTAGTGATGTTATTGTTGCCGAAGAAGGCACTAAGAAATTATCGAGGTATTATCTAACTAGAGCAGAGAGGAATTTAAATTGTTCATGCTTGGAATCTCCTAACCATTCAAAAACCACTGATTCAGAATTGCAGATGCTCGCTCCTGCATTGTCCATACGTTGAACAGCGGATTCATAATTTTCACGCTGCCGTGAACAGGTCGCATCAGTAACCACGAAGACAGAATATCCTTGAGCAATCAAATTCATAGCGGTTTGTAACACGCAAACATGTGCCTCAATACCGATAATGATGATTTGTTCGCGGCCACTTTCTTTAAGTACCTCATTAAATTCCTCTTTGCCTGTGCATGAGAAACTGGTTTTCTCAATACGGATAGTATTATTTGGCAATAATGTAACAATATCCGATTCCATTGGGCCCAGTCCTTGGGGGTATTGCTCGGTGGCAATAACCGGGATATTCAATGCGTCGGCAGCTTTCAATAATAGGCCTGAATTTCGTTGCATACGTGCTAATACTTTCATAGGCATAGCGGATGTGAGTTTCGTTTGAATATCCACAATAACCAGAAGACTGTTTTTAGCATTGCATAATAAATTATTTTTTTTCATCATGGATTATCCAGTAGAATGAATTAAAAAATTATTCCAGCCAGTTACTGACGTAGCTCAGGTCTTCCAATGAAAGCGAACCCGCAGCTTGTTTGAGGCGTAATGTATCTAATAGATAATCATAACGTGCATTGGAGTAATTACGCCTTGATTCTTGTACGGTACGTTCGGCAGTTACCACATCAACTGCGGTACGTGTTCCTACTTCAAAGCCGGTTTGGGTTGCCTCTAACGCAGTCTCACTTGAAAGCAGGGCCTGTTTAAATGCTTTTACCTCACTGATTCCAGAAATAACGCTGAGATAGGCTGTGCGTGTCAGACGTTTGGTTTTTCTTCTTGATTGTTCAAGAATATGTAAGGACTGTTCATTTAGTTGCACAGCCTCACGTACACGTGAGCTGGTGCTGCCACCTTCATAAATCGGAATTGTTAATTCCAGACCGACAGCTGTGCCATGTGTGCTGTTACCTCCGAAGCGACCACCTGAGGCATCAAAACCATGGTTGGCGATAAGATCTAATGTTGGAGCATGTCCGGCACCTCGTACCTTGATTTCCTGGCGCGAGATATCAGTAGCCGTTTTGGCAGCAATAATTTCCAGATTGTTTTCCAGTGCTGTTTCTGTCCATTCATCTATTGAGGCGGGTTCAGGATTCAACAAGGGCATTTTATCACTGAGTGTGGCAAGTGACTCACTGTATTCATTGACGATTTCACGCAGCCTTTCGTGCGCGATATCGATCTCATTTTCAGCACTGATTTTCCCGGCTGTCGCCTGGTCGTAACCTGCAGTTGCTTCCTGAACATCAGTGATAGCAATTAAACCAACTTCAAAGCGTTGTTCTGCTTGTTCTAATTGACGTTCCAATGATTCTTCTTCGGCATTGGCAAATTCCAGATTATCCTGAGCCGCCAGGGTGGCAAAATAATTTTCCGCGAGCCGGATCATTAAATCCTGACGAGCAGATTCAATTTCAGTTGCAGCTTGCTTGATTTGTGAGTCGGCCTGATCAAGCGCACGATAACGATCAAGGCGAAATAATGGTTGACTGAAATTCAGTCGATAGCCATGGCTGTTAAAACTGACATCACCCGAAGTGCCAAACGTACTTGCACTATTGCTAATCGATTGGTCATTGGAAAAAGTATTTGCTGTGACATTGATCGATGGTCTTAACAAGGCCCAGGCCTGGGGTTTGCGTTCAAGTACAGCGCGATAGTTTGCTATTACTTGCTGGAACTGTGGGTCGTTCAGCTCAGCAGTTTGATAAAGCTCAATCAGGTTAACAGCCATACTTTGATTGGCGGTCAGAATCAGCAGCAAGGAAAGAAAATAAATTTGTTTTCGCATATTTATGTTGTTATTTTGCACACAGAAAAAAGAAGTTTAATTTTTAACTAAAATAATTATTAATACTTTGCCATGTCGGGTTCTACATCGTTAGCCCAGGCATGGATACCGCCGACAAGATTCAGAATATTCTCGAATCCTTGATGCTCAAGAAATGCCCCGGCTTGCTGACTGCGCATCCCGTGATGACAAATGACGACAATATCGGATCCCTTATCTAGATTGTCGAAAGAGGCGGCGATCTGGGACATGCTGATGTTCTTTGAGCCTTCAATACAACAGGTTTCATATTCCCATTCTTCCCGAACATCGAGTAATAATAGCTGGGGTTTTGTATGGATGAATTGCTTTAATTCTATTGGGGGAAATATTTTGCATATTGAACAAATTATAGTGTAAATTTTGGTGTGTTTTCCGAACCGATGAGGGCCGCAATATCGGTTTTCAAACAATGATTCACTATGCCAAGTTTCACTCTGAGAAGAATCAGTGCTTAAGCCTTTGATTAATAGTGCCTCCATGACCGGCGATTGTCCAATAATGCTAAATAGACGCCCATGAGCTGTTAATGCCCTGGTAAATTGATCGTTTTGTGTGGGTAGGGAAGCCGTCAGGACTATCACGTCATAGCTGGATTCCGATGGCATAGCTTTAAAGACATCCTGGTTAATAATTTCTACATTCTCGATGCTATGTTGTTCAAGTTTATTGGTTGCTGATTGACTCAGATCATCAAATATTTCCAGGCTAGTGACATGTTGACCGAGCCTAGCCATCAATGCTGTGAGATAACCACAGCCAGTGCCAATTTCAAGGATCCTGTCCTCAGAATTGATCTGGAGTGCCTGTAGAATTCTGGCCTCAGCTTTCGGTGTCATTGTCGTTTGTTGGTGGCCAATAGGGAATACAGGTGTCCGCCAAAGCCAGGCTTTTATAGTCTTCCGGGATAAACTCTTCCCTCGGGACATCGGCCAGCAATTGCAACACCACTGGGTCTAATACCTCCCAGGTACGTATTTGTTGCTCGATCATATTTTCTCTGGCGATATTATAATTCATAGCAAAATCCATAATGAATGACACTCAAGCAGTTTTGAATAGGATGTTGTATTATACAATAGTATTTTTACATAGTAATTTCGATACTGAAGCTAGGGGTGCCCATACGGGCTGAGAGTGACCCTTGAACCTGATCCGGGTAACACTGGCGTAGGAAAGCAAGCATTTTCGAACCGTTTGGGTACTCGATATTTGAGGAATAAATATGAGTACCACTGCAGATACCTTTCTGAGTCAAAGTGCCCACTGTCGATGAAAAAGCGATTGAGGCCTTCCCAAATTCAAAAAAAATATATGTTACGGGATCTCGTGCAGATATTCGCGTGCCAATGCGAGAGATATCACTTGCCAATACACATAATGCCAACAATATTGAACAGAATGCACCGGTCACAGTGTATGACACCTCTGGCCCCTATACCGACCCAGACATTGAGATCGATATTAGGGAAGGATTGCCGGCTTTGCGCAAGCCCCTGGATAGAAGAGCGCGATGACTCGGAATCTATCGGTGAGCCAAGTTCGCAATATGGTCAGTCTCGATTAAAAAATCGTGAATTGGCTGCCTTCCGTTTTAATCTGAAATCCGATGTTAGACGTGCCAGGGTTGGTGAAAACATTAGCCAGATGCATTATGCCAGACAAGGCATTATCACTCCGGAAATGGAGTTTATTGCAATTCGTGAGAATCAACGCTACCAGGAACATCAGGACAGAGATCTGTTGGTGCGACATCCTGGTATGGCTTTTGGCGCAACGATGCCCGCAGAAATAACAGCAGAATTTGTTCGTAAAGAGGTTGCTGAAGGTCGTGCAATCATACCGGCCAATATTAACCATCCAGAGATTGAGCCTATGATCATTGGGGCGTAATTTTCTAGTGAAGATCAACGCCAATATCGGCAACTCTGCCGTGACTTCTTCAATTGAAGAGGAAGTTGAAAAAATGACCTGGGCTATTCGGTGGGGTGCCGATACGGTCATGGATTTATCTACTGGAAAGCACATACATGAAACCCGGGAATGGATCATCCGTAATTCACCAGTACCGATCGGTACGGTGCCCATTTACCAGGCCCTGGAAAAAGTCGATGGTAGGGCGGAAGACCTGACCTGGGAAATATTTAAAGATACCTTGATAGAACAGGCTGAACAGGGCGTGGATTATTTCACGATACATGCCGGTGTTCGTCTACCCTATATACCTTTAACGGCTAAACGCGTGACGGGGATTGTCTCACGCGGCGGTTCGATAATGGCCAAGTGGTGCCTTGCTCATCATCAGGAAAGTTTTTTATACACACATTTTGAAGACATCTGCGAGATCATGAAGGCCTATGATATTTCATTTTCTCTGGGGGATGGTTTACGTCCCGGTTGTATCGCTGATGCCAATGATGAAGCGCAATTCGCCGAACTAGAAACACTGGGAGAATTGACAAAAATTGCCTGGAAGCACGATGTGCAAGTTATGATCGAAGGGCCGGGTCATGTGCCCATGCATATGATCAAGGAAAACATGGATAAGCAATTGGAAGATTGCCATGAGGCACCGTTTTATACTTTAGGTCCTCTGACGACGGACATAGCTCCCGGTTATGATCATATTACTTCAGCGATTGGTGCTGCCATGATAGGTTGGTATGGCACAGCGATGTTATGTTACGTCACTCCGAAAGAACATTTAGGGCTGCCGAATAAAGACGACGTCAAAGACGGTATCATTACCTATAAGCTTGCAGCCCATGCAGCGGATTTAGGTAAAGGGCATCCTGCTGCACAGTTACGTGATAATGCCTTGTCAAAGGCGCGATTTGAATTTCGTTGGGAAGATCAATTCAATCTCAGTCTTGATCCGGACAAGGCACGGGAATTTCATGATCAAACTTTACCGAAGGATGCACATAAGGTTGCACACTTTTGTTCTATGTGTGGCCCCAATTTTTGTTCTATGAAGATCACGCAAGATATACGAGATTATGCAGATGAAAAGGGTATTGAAAATATTAATCGGGCAATGGAAGAGGGGATGAAAGAAAAGGCGATCGAATTTAAAGAAAAAGGGAAGGAGATATATTCCAAGTTATAGATTTTTTCGAATAGATGTAATTTTGTTAACATCCTCTATCTTGGCTTTAATAACACGATTTTTGTCCAGACGCTTTGCTTCATAAAGTGCTTTGTCTGCATGAGAGAGAATCGTTGATGAAGGAATATCCTTGCGCGGTTGCATAGTCGCCACACCAAAACTGGCAGTGACAATTTTATATTGCGGTGATCGTTCGTGTTTTAATTCGATGTTTGCCAGGTCATCGCATATTTGATGGGCAATCTGCACGGCGATTTCTGTGTTGGTATTCTGCAAGACCAGCACAAATTCTTCGCCACCAAACCGCGCAGCTAGGTCACCACCACGCCGACCGTAATCTACAAGTAAATCAGCGACCATACGCAAACAAGCATCGCCTGCCTGATGGCCATAACAATCGTTATAATCCTTGAAATAATCGATGTCACACATAATTAAATAAGGTAAACCCCCGGCTCTGCCGGGGGACTCTCAAAGGTTTGACCGTTCCCACAGTCTATCTATCCTAGTTACTCTACCAAAAGTAACAAAGGAAATAGAAATGAGAGATTACAAAAGTTTGTCCCATAGCAGATGGGATTGTAAGTATCATATCGTGTTTATACTGAAATATCGTCAGAAGGTTGTTTATGGGAGTTTTAGGTCTTATATCGGGGAGATGCTTCACGAGTTAGCGAGTCATCGAGAAAGTAAGATTGAAGAGGGACATATGATGGGTGCTCATAATCCATATGTGCATCAGTATTCCGCCAAAGTATCCGGTATCGAAAGTAGTGGGCTACATCAAAGGGAAAAGTGCGATTATGATTTCACGGAGATTTGGCAGGAAGGCAAGGAATTACAAAGGAGAAAGCTTCTGGGCCAAAGGATATTTCGTTTCAACAATAGGTTTAGATGAAGAAATGGTACGAGAGTACATACGAACACAGGGCGAACGAGATAAATATTTCGATCAACAAAACTTACCGCATTAGCGGTGGGCTTTGCCCCTTTGAGGGGCTCACCCGTATAAGCCCCCGGCTTTGCCGGGGGTAATTTAACTGGCGATTGATCATATAAGATACGCGTTTTGCGATCTTTTAATGTGTCACCAAGTTCAGCAGGATCAATCATAATCTAAAGAGACTTGATAGCTTTACTGCGTAACAAGTAAGAAATAAAACTGATATAACACAGTTCAGTTACTCCTCTTCCACAATAAAAAATTGCCCAATAAAAAACAGAAAAACATTCCTGATTTATTTATTTTGCCTGATTGGTTGAGTTATTTGAGAGCTTGCTAACGATTAAAATAGCAATAGTTGAAGCTAGAAAACCGGGTAGAAGACCATATAGGTCTATGATGTTATTATATTTATCCCATAAAACGACGGTTATTCCGCCTGTTATTATCCCCGCCAATGCACCGTAATAATTAACACTCTTTGAGTGTAGACCAAGAATCAACACAGGGCCGAATGCTGCACCGAAACCTGCCCAGGCATAGGCAACCAGATCAAGAATTTTATTGTCTGGTGTTAATGCAAGCAGTGCAGCAAATATTGCCATGATAATAACAATGATCCTCCCTAGCCAAATGAGTGTCTGGTCTTTTGCATGTTTGTTAATGATCACATGAAAAATATCTTCAGTAGCAACCGAGGCTGCAACTAATAATTGTGAGTCGGCTGTGCTCATGATGGCTGCCAGTATTGCCGCCAATACAATGCCTGCTAGCAGTGGGTGAAATAATAATGGTAATAATTCAATCAGTACTGTCTCGCTTTTGTTACCGACCAAAGGTGTTTCAAGTAACACAACCCCAAAAAGACCAATCAAGATTGCAAATGTTAGACACAAGCCAGTCCATGTAATTGCGATTATACGTGCTTGCGGAATAATAGACTGTGATCGGATCGCCATAAATCGAACCAGAATATGTGGTTGCCCAAAATAACCCAGGCCCCAACTTAATAATGAAATAATACTGAGTAGAGATAATTCTGTGTTGAGATTGTTTGTGAAGATATCTAATAAGGCAGAATGATCTTTTTCTAAAATCGTTATTGCAGGTTCCCATCCCCCTGTCTCATACTGTGCAACCAGCACAGTCATGGTCAATGCAAAAAACATCAACAATCCCTGGAACAGATCTGTCCAGGAGACTGCGAGAAAACCACCGAATGCGGTGTATAACATAATCAAGGCAGTACCAATCATTACTGCAAATTGATAATCTATGTTAAAGACACTCTCGAATAATTTTCCGGCCGCTACCAGACCAGCACTGGTATAGAAAAAATAAAACAATAAAATAAACAAGGCTGAGATAATGCGCAGTGTATGAGTTTTATCCTGAAAGTGATGTTCAAAAAATTCAGGAATAGTGAGAGCATCTTGTGCTTTTTCACTTGATGCGCGCAGTTTCGGGGCAATGTAAATCCAGTTCAATATCGTGCCTGTGAATAAACCCAATGCAATCCAGCCAGCTTCAAGACCGGATAAATACGCATAACCGGGTAAACCGAGTAATAACCAGGCACTCATATCGGAAGAACCAGCGCTTAATGCGCTAACCCATCGTCCGAGTGTCCGTCCGCCGAGAATATAATCACTTAATGACTGAGTTTTTCGATAGGCGACGATACCCAGTATCAACAAAACGATGACATAGACAACAAATGTTAACGTAATGGTGGTAGTGTCAGACATAAATGGTTATTTATTCATGACAGGGAAAGAAAATCTCTTCTGGAATATAATATGATATTCGTTCAGTGCAAAAAGTCATCATTTCATCACGAAGATGTTTTTTGTATGAGACTAAACCGTTTTCTTCTTCTAATGGAGAAGCTAGTAATTTTTCGTCGGGATACAAACGATTTAAGGTCTTGAAAAATCCTGTTGGTAAACGAAAACTGCCAAGGCTGACAGAGTGTAGTGTGTCTAATGAAATTCTATCGAATACAATATCAAATAATTCACGATAATTGTTCTGATAATTATGGTCAAAAATCAATGGGTCAAATCGTAAGCCGATCTTCCAACCATGTTGTTGTAGGTTTTCAATTGCCTGCAAACGCTTTTCTAAATTAGGTGCCTTATGTTCAATGACCTTTGCAATATTATTTGGTGACAAGCTATAAGCTATGACAGCATTCTTTATTGGGTCGGTATCTAATAATGAACGTATTTGCGTGCTTTTTGTTCGCAACTCAATTAATGCATTTGGTGTTGATTCAAATAATGGTAAATATTTACCAGCAAAATTTGTTACCGGTTCAAGGGCCAGGCTGTCACAATCATAACCAGAAAAAAAATGAATCTCTTTGTCAGTATGCTGTTTTGCAGTTTCGGTTATAGCCTGGAAGAAATCCTGGTAATTAACAAATAAAACGTAATTTGCAGAACGATACATGCCTTGGAGGAAACAATAGCGGCAATCATAAATACAATTCATCATATGAGAAAAATAATAATTATATTTACTACCTATACCATAATTATCGGGTGCTTTTAAAACAAAATTTTTGTGTTTTTTTGCCAGGATCAGAGCAGGGTTCTTTTTTTGTAATCGAAAGTTTTGTGCTTTACGATTAAATACCTCGGTGTATTTTTTACAATATATTTTTCGTGCTTGTGGAAAACGTACAAGGATGCCCAGTGTGACAGGGTGATCACGGATTTCGTTTTCAATATAGATACTGTCAATCATATTCAAATATTGTCTCGTCAAGCACATTGATTAATTTCATAATAAGATTTTCACTATCATTAAAATGTTTGAATATAGGGAAGGGATCTTCATCCGGGCGCAATATCTGCCAACGGCGCAACTGTTTTTCCAGAGTGATTGTTTGGGTTCGTGAAAAATGCCAGTGTTCTGTGAATAATGTTAAGTTTTCTGGCTTTTCGAATGTGGTCGCATATTCGACCGCTAGTTTATTTAAAGTCCGGACGATGTTGGCAATGCTGGATATATTTTGTTTGATCAAATTATAAGCGAGTGTTTCATCAATCATCTTCATTTGTTGTGTATTGTTGTCTGAAACTATTTTTATCACGTGTATCAGTTCTGTGTTAGCAACACGCAAGCAACTGGAATAAAACCCACTGGCCTCCATGTCGATCAAATTATTTTGATAGTTGTTGCCTGGCTTATCCACCGTAATGCATTCAGTTGTTTTGCAATCCGGGTTGAAAATAATTTGTGGATACCAATATTCATGGTTGCCTTTATCGCATATAGAATGTGCAAGAAATAATTCACCAATATTCGCCTGACCATGTCCGGCAATACCAATATTCACCCAGACGTCTGCTTTTGAAGATTGAAATACGGCATAGGTATAAGCAGTTGCGGCCGCGGAGGCTAATTTACCTTTCCCAGAGATTGTTAATGAAATTGAATTTTCCCGATCGACATATATCTGAAATGCTTTATGGATATTTACATGATGCAGACCATAATGTTCTATGACCGGTTTTGCTTCTGAATGAAAAGCACAGATAAAATGAATCATAATGTTCTCATCCAGTAATGTTTACTAATGAAAAAACGTTTGTCTGTGAAACATAAATAAGTGTTGATGAATAAATCATAGTGAATGTTTTTCTAATAATTTTGTGTAGTGTTCTATAGAACCTTGATTGTTATATTTTTTAGCGCCCTGCAGAAATATTCCAGTTTTTTTTACTAGCTCACTTCGGGCATGTCGTGTTTGTTTCAGATTCAATATATCTGCTGCGATCAAATTATCTAATGCCTGAATTCGAAAACGATCCATCCCCCAATATTGTTTTGATAGTTGATCAACATGCCCACCATATTTAATGATTAGTGGCTGCTCAATAAACAGGACTGGATATCGACAACAAATACGTAACCATAGATCATAATCTTCACAGGCTGGCAAGTCTTCATCAAACATACCAACTTCCCCAAATATTGATTTATGAATCATAACGGAAGAGGGCGAAATACAGCACAGAGGTAGACAATACTTGAAAATATCCCCGCCGTATTTTTTGTGTTTTTTCATCGGATTGACACGAACGCCTTGTCGTATCCAGATTTCATCACTATGGATAACTTGATGCCCAGGGTTTTCGTTTAATGCCAGAAATTGTTGTTCTATCTTCTCGGGTAACCATTCATCATCCGAATCCAGGAAGGCCAACCAATCACCGCTTGCCTTATGAATCCCTTGATTGCGTGCTGAGCTAACTCCTTGATTATTTTGCAGAATCAGTGTTATTTGTGGATATTTAGTCAGTATCAAAGAGTGAGTTTCGTCTATTGAACCGTCATCTACAACGATGATTTCTTCCACGGGTCGCGTTTGAGCCAGCACAGAATCAATCGCACGTGATAGTTGTGACACTCGATTATAGGTTGGAATAATGACGGTTATTTTCAAGGAAACCCACTGTGGTTAAAGTTTTATTCGCTTTGGTCGATTAAGAGCCTAACACTGGAAAAACATCCATAGCTTATCAATAATTTAGTAAAGGGCGTATTATGGCAAATATTTTAGCAGTAGATGATGCAAGAACCATCCGGGATATAGTAAAGGGTATTTTAACCGAAGCAGGACATACCGTGGATGTGGCTAAAGATGGTGCCGAGGCCATGCATCTGATAAGAGATAATGATTATGACATTGTACTTTCCGATGTAAATATGCCAAATATGGGCGGTATCAGTCTATTAAACAAATTACGTGGAATGGAAAAATATAAGACTGTGCCCATCTTGATGATTACTACAGAAGGAGAAGGCTATAAAAAAGACAAAGCGAAAGCAACGGGTGCCAGTGCCTGGTTACAAAAACCATTTGATCCCCCCCGTCTCACCAATGCCGTGAACAGTTTATTGGCAAAAAAAGCCGCCTAGTTCGCTTCTCATTTTTTCAAAATAAAAAGCTCTGATAGTTCCTGTCTGAATTATCAGGATTTTTTAATACCATAAATCGACTACATTTAATGATGTCCAACGCCATATAATTTTATTCGCCCGCGACAGTTTGCCAAGAATCACCTATTCACGTAGTTTATTACTCATGAATAACAGTCGATTTAACGATAAGACCGTAATCATTACCGGTGCTAGTAGTGGTATTGGTCGCGCGATAGCTCTGGCGTATGCTTCAGAGGCTGCCAATGTGGTTGTGAATTATTGCAATTCTAAAAACAAGGCAAAAGACGTCGTCAGGGAAATTGAGGGAAATGGCGGTTCAGCTATAGCCATTCAAGGAGACATGTCAATACCGGAAGATATTCAATCGTTAGTGGCTGATAGCCAACATCACTTCGATTCCATCGATGTCTGGATAAACAATGCGGGTGCCGACATTCTCACGGGTACAGGCGCCGTATTATCGATCGAAGAAAAATTACAACGACTCATTGATGTTGATTTAAAAGGAACAATGAATGCTTGTTGGGCAATCGCTCCGGAAATGAAGGCACGAGGTAAAGGCGTGATCATTAACACTTCCTGGGATTTGGCAACACATGGTTTTGAAGGGATCAATCCACAAGTATTTTCTGCCACCAAGGCTGGTATTCTTGGATTTAGTCGCAGTCTCGCTTTGAGTTATGCACCGCAAGTACGAGTGAATATTTTAGCGCCTGGCTGGATTCAAACCGCGTTTGCCGAAGAGGATATGAGCAGTAGGTATCATCAAGCACGTATTCGAGAAATTCCCCTGGCACGTTTTGGTACACCGGAAGATGTGGCAAACGTAGCATTGTATTTAGGTTCAGATGACGCTGCCTATTTGACGGGCGAAGTCATTAATGTGAATGGTGGTTTGATCTGACGATAATAAAAAAATTCAGGCACCTTTCTTGCGCAATTTAACAGCTGTACCATAGGCCAGTAATTCAGCTGAACCCTGCATCACAGTTGATGTTGTTAATCGCATACATACGATTCCATCGGCATTCAAACGTTTTGCATCGGCAATCATGCGATCGAAAGATTGCTCTCTCGACTCAGCAAGCATCTTGGTATACTCGGTGATTTCACCGCCAATCAATGTTCGCAGACCTGCCAATATATCTTTGCCCACATGCCGAGCACGAATAGTATTTCCCTTGACAAGTCCTATGGTTTCTATGATTTCAAAGTCGGCAAAATTATCCTGCGTTGTAATTAACATTATTTATCAACCTTGTTAGCGTAATAGTCATCTTCTTTATTGCTCATGCGTTCTTTAAAAACCTTGATAAAAAGAAGGCCGATACCGGCAAATAAAATTAATCCTAATATGCCAAAAGGAAACGCCAGGATCATCCCGGCGAACATGGCCATGATATAAAACAATACGAGAATACCAAGCAGGCTATATCCCCATTTTTCGAAATTATCCATATTACTTTTTCTCACTAATGAAATTTATTCAGACCCTATAATTTATAGGCGAAGATTAATAATGAATCAACGAGTGTATATCATACTGGCTGAGTAGTTCACGGCCGTTTAAAAAATCGAGTTCGATGACAAAGGCACAGGCGATGATGACACCACCTGATTTTTCAACCAACTGACAACTGGCTGCTGCGGTTCCGCCTGTAGCAATTAGATCATCAACCAGGAGGATACGCTGTGATGCCTCGATGGCATCGGTGTGCATATGTAGTTCAGCCGAACCGTATTCCAGATCATAAGAAACACTCTCGGTTTTATAGGGTAATTTTCCAGGCTTGCGTAATGGAATAAAACCCACACTCAATTCGGCCGCAACCAGTGCGCC
>CBDFNQ010000024.1:0-102672 GCA_965250225.1 Gammaproteobacteria bacterium | reverse complement strand
TGAATGAAATCTACACGGCGATAAATAAAAAGTCCGAATACAAGGCCTATTTACAGAGAATAGTTGATCAGCATGGCAGTATTTCTGCGGTGTTGCAGTTAGTTCATTTAATCGCTGAGGAAGATGGACAGGATAAGGCAATTAAATTCATTACCAATGAATTACAAAAGAAACCATCTGTGCGTGGTGTTGATCAATTAATTGAGTATGTTGTTGCACAAAGTACCGGTGAAACCAGAGAAAGTCTGATGACGATCAAGGATCTTACAGGCAAGTTACTGGCAGATAAATCCTTTTACTGTTGTCAACAATGTGGTTTTGATGCCAAGACGTTACATTGGCAGTGCCCTAGTTGCAAAGGCTGGGGAGTCGTTAAACCCATACAAGGTGTCACGGGCGAATAGCAGCCAATCCATTTTTTTATTTCTTAATGTCGTAATCAATCAATGAGTAGTGAGCAACGAATCAGTCCTTATTATCCGGAATATCCGGACAAGGCTGGGGATAGGCGTTATTGGGGACGCCTTTATGGCGCGAGTAAATCACTGGCCATTAGTCAATTGGTCAATCAATACGATGGCCTGATTTTGATACTTACCGCCGATACTCTCAGTGCCCATCGATTGCAGTCTGAACTCAAATTTTTTATTGGTAAAGATAATGTGACACCGATCTTGACGTTTTCAGACTGGGAAACGTTACCATACGATTTATTCTCACCTTACCAGGACATCATTTCGCAACGGTTAGCGACGCTGGCCGAATTACCGACACTTGAAAAAGGGATTCTTATTATTCCTGTTACAACGGCGATGCATAAACTGATGCCGAGTGATTATTTGCTCGCTCACAGTATTGTTATGCATAAAGGCGGCAATCTGAATCTTGAGCAGTTCAGGCAACAACTTATTAACAGTGGTTATGTGTTTACACCACAAGTGTTTGAACATGGAGATGTTGCCGTCAGAGGATCAATCATTGATGTCTATCCAATGGGTGCGGAGCAGCCTTACCGGATTGATTTATTTGATGAAGAGATTGATAGTATCCGTACCTTTGACACGGAGACACAACGCTCAATTGAAACAGTCGATAGTATAAAGATATTACCGGCCAAAGAAGTAGCGCTGACTGATGAAGGTATTGCCCGTTTCCGTACAAACTGGCGTACTTTATTCGAAGGCAATCCAGGCCAATGTCCTGTGTACAGAGATGTGAGTCAGGGGTTGGCACCCAATGGCATTGAATATTATTTACCGCTTTTCTATAACGAAACACAGAGTTTGTTCGATTACATTCCGGATAATACCTTAGCGTTAATCGATGAAGCTTGTAGTGACACGGCAGAAAAATTCTGGACAGATATTGAGCAACGTTATGAACAAATGCGATACGATCTCGAAAGGCCAATTTTGCCGCCAGCTAACATGTTTATTGCAGAAAATGATCTGTTTGCACGATTAAAATATTTTCCACAAGTTCATATGAGTTCAATGGAGCAGCCAGAGAAGGCTGGAGCTGTTAATTATTCATCCACCTTACCTACAAAATTACCAATTGATGCCAGGGCAGATGAACCGCTGGCACTAGTGAAGCGTTTTCTTGATGGCTTTTCCGGCCGTGTATTAATCGCTGCCGAAACCATTGGTCGTCGTGAAACCTTACTCGAAATGTTTCGCCAATATAAGTTACATCCCAAACAGTTTGTAGACTGGAATAGTTTTGTTGTTTCAGATGAATCTCTCGCTATTACAGTTGCACCTTTAGAGCAGGGTTTGTTGATAGTTGATCCTGATCTTGCTGTGATCAGTGAAAATCAGTTGTTTGGTGAACGTGTTATGCAAAGACGTTTACGCAAACGAAAAAAACAGGACTCTGAAGCGATCATTCGTAACTTGACAGAATTGAGTATGGGTGCAGCCGTGGTGCATGAAGAGCATGGTGTTGGTCGTTATCGGGGCCTGGTGACACTTGATGTTGGAAATATTCCAGCTGAATATATTATGCTTGAATACGATCAAGGCGATAAATTATATGTTCCAGTCTCTTCTCTGGATTTAGTCAGTCGTTATACCGGAGTTGATACCGATCATGCGCCTTTGCATCGCCTCGGTAGTGGTGCCTGGGAAAAAGCGCGTAAGAAGGCGGCCGAGAGAGTTTGTGATGTCGCCGCTGAATTACTCGATATGCATGCTAAACGAGCTGCCCGCATTGGCGTGAGTTTTGATATTGAAGAAGAGGCTTATCGTGCGTTTATACAGGGCTTCCCATTCGAAGAAACGCCGGGTCAAATGGATGCGATCAACGATGTCATTAAAGATATGCAGGATGAAAAGCCAATGGATCGTCTGGTCTGTGGTGATGCAGGATTTGGTAAAACTGAAGTCGCGATGCGTGCTGCGTTTATTGCTGTTCAAAATGGCAAGCAGGTTGCGTTGTTAGTACCGACAACATTACTGGCTCAGCAACACTATCAGAATTTCTGTGATCGCTTTGCAGATTGGCCAATGAAAATTGATTTAATTTCACGTTTCAGGACGGCCAAGGAACAAAACAAGGTTATGGAAGGACTTGAACAAGGTACGATTGATATCGTTATCGGGACTCATAAATTAATTCAGGGCGAAATTCAATATAAAGATTTGGGATTGGTTATCATTGATGAAGAACATCGTTTCGGAGTCAGACAAAAAGAAAAATTCAAAAGCCTGCGATCTGAGATTGATGTCCTGACCCTGACAGCAACACCGATACCCAGAACCCTGAATATGGCTCTTTCCAGTTTGCGTGAATTATCGATCATATCAACACCGCCATCACGACGTCTGTCGGTGAAAACCTTTGTACGTGAATGGGATAATACTTTATTAAAAGAAGCGATTATGCGTGAGCTAAAACGTGGTGGACAGGTGTATTTTCTGCATAATCGGGTTGATAGTATTGATAAAACCACAAATGAAATCAGAGCATTAATGCCCGAGGCACGGGTTGAAATTGCACATGGCCAGATGCCTGAGAAGCAACTCGAACAGGTCATGCTCGACTTTTATCACAGACGATTTAATATCCTTGTCTGTACTACGATCATTGAAACCGGTATCGATGTGCCAAGTGCCAACACAATAATTATTGATCGAGCAGATAAATTCGGTCTGGCACAACTTTATCAATTGCGAGGTCGTGTGGGTCGTTCTCATCACCGCGCATACGCTTACTTGATCATACCGAATCGTAAATCTATTACTGCCGATGCGGTTAAACGACTTGAAGCAATCGAATCATTAGAGGAATTGGGTATTGGTTTTACTCTGGCAACACACGATCTGGAAATACGAGGTTCTGGGGAAATCCTCGGTGATGAACAAAGTGGACATATTCAGGAGATCGGCTTTGGGTTGTATATGGATTTACTAGGAAGAGCAGTTGAGGCGCTGAAATCTGGTCGACAACCAGAGCTGGATCGCTCTCTTGATCATGGGGCGGAAATCAACTTACACATAGCGGCTTTAATTCCGGAAGATTATTTACCCGATGTTCATACACGTTTGATAATGTATAAGCGTATTGCTAGCGCAAAAGACAAGGATGAACTTAAAGAATTACAGGTTGAAATGATCGACCGTTTTGGACTTTTACCTGAAGCTGTACGGAATCTTTTTGCTGTAACAGAACTCAAACTCAAGGCTAACCCGATTGGGATCAAGAAGGCCGATATTGGAGAGCAGGGCGGGCGAATATTATTCCACAAGCAAACGAGTCTTGATCCGGGTAAAATTATACAACTGATACAATCGGAGCCACATGCCTATAAACTGGATGGCCAGGATAAATTACGTATTATCAGGGAACTGTCAGAGCCGGTGGATAGATTTCAGGAGCTGGAAGAGTTACTCGATCATATTAGGGAATAGGGAATAGGGAATAGGGAATAGGGAATAGGGAATAGTAAATAGAGAATAGAGATGGTAATAACTATGAAAAAAATTATATTCATTTTATGTGTTCTTTTTAGCAATCTAGCGTTGGCCGAAAATTGGTATCGCGTTGAAGTGATTGTGTTTGAAAATCTTTATCCACAATCAGGTGGCGAAATCTGGAATAAATATCCAGGTCTCCCCAATACGCAGGAATCTGTTAGATTGATCAGGGCACTTGAAGGAGACGAGCCAGGCGTGATCGCTTTCCAGTCTCTGGATAATTCCAGACTCACCCTAACGGGTACCTACTCAAGGCTTAAAAAATCATCACATTATCGCCCACTTAAATACATTGCCTGGCAGCAACCTGAAATGTCTGGTTCAAATGCGCGAAATGTAAAACTTGAAATAAGAAATCAATCGAGTGAGATAAAAATCAGTGGTAACGTACGGATCAGAAGTTCCCTGTATCTTCATGTTGATGTAGACCTTGCATATTTTCTTCAGGCTATCGGTAACATAGAGGGAATAATAGAAGAAGATATACAAGGAGAAGACATTGTCACTCGTTTACATGAAACAAGGCGTATAAAACTCAACGAAATCCACTATTTTGATCATCCATTATTTGGAGCGATTGTGAGAGTGGTCAGATTGGGTGATGTGCATTAACCAGATATATTTTACTTTCTTGATTGTTTAACGAAACGAGTTTTCAATCTATTCATCCATTTGCAAAAATGCTTGTATTATCAAACGGATATTTTGAATACTTTGATTGAGATTTTTTTCAATCATAGCCATTGTGATTTCATCATTGGATTTTCCAGCAGCCCAGTTCACCACCATGCAGATAGATGAGTATTCAAGCCCAAGCTCTCTTGCAAGTGCAGTTTCCGGCATGCCAGTCATCCCGACCAGGTCACAACCATCACGTTCCAGACGAATGATCTCTGCCGCGCTTTCCAGTCTTGGTCCCTGGGTGACACCGTAAGTTGCTTTGGAGATAATGTCTATATTGCTTTTCTCAGCAGCATTGATCAGTTGTTTTCTTAATGACAGGCTGTATGGATGTGTAAAATCAATATGTGTTACATCATTGAGACCCTCTTCAAAATAGGTATGAATTCTACCGAAGGTATAATCTATAATTTGATCCGGAATAATAATGCGTTCAGGATACATTTTAGATGTGATTCCACCGACAGCATTTATAGCAATGATTCTATCAACATTATTTTCGTTTAATGCCCAGATATTGGCTCGGTAATTCACTTTATGTGGCGGTATAACATGTGGGTTGCCATGTCTGGATAGAAAGATAACTTCTTTTTTATCAAACTGTCCGAAAATTAGTGGTGCAGAAGCCTGACCATAGGGTGTTTGTTGCATTTTCTGTCGAGTGATCTCAAGTCCATCTAATGAACTCAAACCAGAACCGCCAATAATTCCAAGAATACTCATGTGAATAAACAACCTTTCAGGTTAAAATCCGAATGGTACTAAAAATAATAAAATAAGCAAATTGCATGAGACTTTTTAAACAGTATAAATTGTCTGGACGACCTCAAGGCAAGGTTGTTCCTACAACCCTTTTGTATTTCCCCGTGGAGGTCATGGGGGAGGTAGAGTGACGCAGGACGATGGACATGGACGTTCAAGTGTCGCGGTCGCAGGATGCGAAAGAGCGACTAACAAAACTGAACAATCCTTGTCGTGTAAATGTTACTTATATTTATTGGTAATAAAAATTATTTCGCTAGTTCTGCCAGAGCGAGATTTAATTTCTCTTCTATCATTTTTTTGTATTTTAGAAAATGAGTGAATTGCAGGTTTTTTGGTTCAATCACATCAAGTAAACCGCGAGAAAAATCAATATCAGTAATATAAATTGGATAAGGTTCTCCGTTTGGTCGTTTTGACAGTACATATTCAGCGACAACAGACAAAACATTATTGCCATGTTCGAGTGAAGAGAATTCTTCATTATTGCAATAAATCGTTAACGAGTTTTTGTCTTTTTCGTCAAGACTACCGATCACTTGTAAATTAAAAAATAAATTAGATTGCGTATTTGGTTTTACATCAACTTTAATAATGTTGTTGAGTCTATTATTATTTTCTTTGATTTCATAAAATTCTATATCAATAGAATCATTTTCAACTATTGTTCCTGTAATAAAATTCTTACGTTTTAAAATCGATTCGTAGAATTTCCTGAAATGGCATATCAAAGATTGTGTATTGTGATATGGCATAGTTTGGGAAAATAACGAACCTTTTTCATCAATCACATCAATATCAACTTGAGCATTATTAATTGTATAAAAAGTCTGTATCACAGATTTCCTGTTTAATTTATAAATATTGGGCAGCTTTGAATTCCAGTCTTTTTTGTCATCAAAGAAAATTTGAGTGAAATGATTAACAGGCAAAGCAAGATACTGTTGCAGATTATTTACATTACGAAAAGATTTATGGCCAATATTTTCTGGATCTGATTCAAGTACATGGTAATTATCTTCAGCTTTTATAATATATCGAATGCTTTTATGTTCTTTGTTCTTATAAAATACCTGATTGATAATATCCCTGAATAAGTACTCAATTCTTTGAGATATATTTCGACCATATGATGATGAAAGACTAAATGCAGTTAAGGATGTTGAAGGTATTACTTCTTTGTTCGGAGTCCATGTCATATAATCACATAGACATTGCATGAGTCCTTTCATGCCATCGTAATGATAGACAAGAACCTCTTCCCAGCTTGTAATTAAAACAAGATCAAATGATTTAGCAAGGTTCTGATGTTGTCCACCATAACTTAGGGCATCCAATCTGCTGCTGGCTACGTGGCGGGCACCTTCTATCGTGCAATTGAATGGATCTATGCCAACATTCACAAAAATCCCTGCGTTGATTATTGCTGCAGGATTCGATAAATCATTGAATGTAGGCTCGTATATTTTTCCTGAAGGAAAGAGTTTGCTTAGCGCATAGAAAGTATCTTTGAGTTCCCGTGTGGTGATCCCATAATTAATTGTGTTCAATGAAATAGCTGAATGCTGATTGACAACACGATTCAAGTGACACCAAACCAGTAATTCCATGATATCTTTTGTCCGTTTTAACGGTTTATATTCTTTCTGATTTTGAAAATTTATATGTCCTCGATATAGCAACCAGATAGATTGGTTATTTTTATTTTGTGTCTGTTGAATTGTTACTTCAGTTTCATGTAAGTCGTTAATTGTTTCGTAATTCACAATTTCAATTTTGTTATTCTTTTTTTCAAAAGCAGCATACAGTTTACGACCGAGAACATTAAGTTCGGTCTGGTTCACTCGATATACTTCTGCATTTTGTCGCGCAAAATCAGACAAAAATTGATAACTCTTGGTTAATGTATGAATTATATTTTTTCGATGATAGCTTATATTATCTACACGCCATTTATCATGCATGTCCAGCAAGCTGAAGTTAGATTGATCCCAACCCCATTGGTACGTCATTTCTTCTAGTAATTTTCTGCGAAGAGTTTTTTTCTTTTTCAATTCAGGAATACTTAATTTCTCACCAATCTTAAAATAAAAACATTCTCGAAATATTTGCAAACGTTCATCGTCATTGTGTTTCATTAAATACTCTTCAACGACTTTGTACATTATGATATAAGGATCAAGTACTGATATGTCGCTTTCTCTTTTATAGATATACCGTTTGAACCGGGTACTCAATAATTCGGTTTTCGGGTGCTCACTTGCATATACCTCCATCAGTAATAATTTAAGTACAGATTTATAGGGAGAAGAAATACCTTTATATAACTGCCATACGGCAGCACCGAAAAATTCACTCGATGGAACTGGACATGACGTGCCTAGATCAATCACGTCATTCTTATTTACTAAATTACCATAAAAAAGAGTGCCAATATAATTTTCATATTCATGCTCATTTTCTGTAGGCACTAACCACCAAATCGGAAAACGGCCTGCTATCAGAATGCTCGATCGATAGAATTCGTCAAGTAATAAACTGTGTTGAGTAGATCCGCTACTTTCCGTTGAAAGTGATTGGTGTTGGCCAGAACGAAACGATTCAGCATCAAAAATAAAAAAATGTACCTCGAGTTTTAGTGTGCCAGCCCATTCTTCGATGGCCTTAGCTTTTTGTGCCAGTTCATCCAGTTGAAAAGTATCGAGTTCAGGTGTGTGTATCAACCACACATCAAAATCACTTTTGTTGGTATAGGCAATGGTTCCTGCACTGCCCATAAAAAACATTGCCTGTAAGTCCATCTGATGTTTTGCGCGACGGTTATGATTGTAGTTTTTAAAATGTTTTTTTGCCAATTGTATGGTTGGTTGTAACGGTGAATATTGTGAAATCCCACTGGGCGTATGTTCTGAGATAAAACCAGGTATGCTTTCATGATTGTAATGAAACAGAAAAGGTAACAGATCGAGAAAACTACTCTGCGATCGACTCAGATACTCACGCGTTTTATCGATCCGTTGTTGATTAACGTGATAGAAGGCATCGATGGTTTCCTTGCAGTTTATTTTGGGTTTTGAAAATGCTTTATTTTGCATAGTGGTATGGTTGATTTTGTGTACCTAAAAACATTGGACTTACGAACTACTTTTTTAATGACAAGGATTCAATAAATGTTATCGACAAAAGCCTGGAAAACTTCAGCACTCATTAACCCGATCCAGTACCTTGTTGATGTTTATCTCGACGCTTTAAAACCATTAAAAATAAATGTAAAACAATAGCTTAGGATATATCAGCATGAAAACTGTGCCTTACTTCTGTTTGCAAGGTTTGGATATGTGGCGATAGTGAAAGAATGACAGGTATTCAAAACCTCGCTGTCGCGTTGCAGTATTGTTTATTCCAGAAAACCGTCTAAGATGCTGATATCCATGCAATCAAATCCTGAATTTGGTAGTCTTGCATGGCTTTTAACCCGTCCTGTTTCTAGGGGCAATATTTCGTGAGTCTGCGGTTGTGTGAAGGGGTGATTTCGTTAGTGATCGCAACAATTTATTGAGAGGACATTATGTTTACAAAAGATATGAAGATTGAAGGCTATGATCCCGAACTTTGGGATGCGATGGAAGGGGAGCGCCATCGTCAGGAAGAGCACATCGAGTTGATCGCGTCAGAGAACAATACCAGCCCTCGCGTGATGGAAGCACAAGGCTCAGTTTTGACCAATAAATACGCTGAGGGTTATCCAGGCAAACGTTATTACGGCGGTTGCGAACACGTTGACGTGGTAGAACAATTGGCGATTGATCGTCTTTGCGAATTATTTGGAGCTGATTGGGCTAATGTCCAGCCTCACTCCGGTTCACAAGCGAATGGTGCAGTGTATCTTGCCTTGCTGGAAGCGGGTGATACCATTATGGGATTAAGCTTGGCACACGGTGGCCATTTAACCCACGGTGCGCATGTGAATGTATCTGGTCGTGTATTCAACTCCGTGCAATACGGTCTCGATGAAAATGGCGTTATTGATTACGCTGAGGCTGAACGTCTGGCTTTAGAGCACAAACCAAAGATGATCTGGACCGGTTTTTCAGCGTATTCACGTGTCTTTGACTGGCAGCGTTTCCGTGACATCAGCGACAAGGTTGGTGCGATTATGGTCGCTGATATTGCCCATGTTGCCGGTCTGGTTGCTACTGGTGATTATCCAAGTCCAGTACAGATTGCTGACATCACAACTTCTACGACGCATAAGACATTAAGAGGACCGCGTTCCGGTATCATTATGGGTAAGGCTAATGAAGATATTCAAAAGAAAATTAACTTCATGGTTTTCCCGGCATACCAAGGTGGCCCACACATGCATACCATCGCTGGTAAAGCGGTTTCATTCAAGGAATGTATGGAACCTGAATTCAAAACCTATATTAAACAAGTGAAGGCTAATGCTGACGCGATGGTGAAAATATTCCTGAAACGCGGTGTTAACATCGTTTCAGGTGGTACCGACAATCATTTATTCCTCGTCGATTTGATAGAAAGAGGAGTTACTGGTAAGGCGCTTGATGCGGCATTGAACAGTGTCCATATCACGGTCAACAAAAATTCTGTACCAAATGATCCACAGTCACCTTTCGTCACCAGTGGTATTCGTATTGGTACGCCATCAATTACGACTCGTGGCTTTAAAGAAAAAGAAAGTGAAATGGTGGGGAACTGGATCTGCGATGTTATCGATAATATGGAAGATGAAGCGGTACTCAAACGAGTGAAAAGTGAAGTATCAGAATTATGTGCAAAATTTCCCATGTATGGAAAATAACTGCGTATAGTTAGATCTGCTGAAGTTCGAGTTACAATAGGGGAGGCACTATACAGTGTTTCCCCTTTTCATATTTTATAGAAATGAAAGATAATTAATTATGCGTTGCCCATTTTGTTCAGCATTGGATACACGAGTAATCGACTCACGTCTTGCAGGTGACGGTGATCAGATCCGTCGTCGGCGTGAATGTACCGAATGCAAAGAACGGTTTACCAGTTACGAAACGGCAGAGCTTAATTTTCCACGTATCGTCAAATCAGATGGACGACGTGAGCCATTTATAGAAGATAAATTACGCACGGGCATTATGCGTGCCCTGGAAAAACGGCCGGTCGAGATAGAAAAGGTCGAGGTTTCTATCGGACATATAAAGCATTTATTGCGTTCTCAAGGTGAACGCGAGATAAAATCAAGAAAACTAGGTGACTGGGTCATGGAACAACTGCGTAGTCTGGATCAGGTGGCCTACGTTCGTTTCGCCTCTGTCTATCAAAGTTTTACAGATGTTCGGGCATTTCTTGAGGAAATTGAACGTCTGGAAAATGAACTCCCTCCCGAGATAAAAGAAAGCCAGTTAAATCTACTGCCATCGGATGGTGATGATAAATAGGATGCTTTCGAAAATTGGATTTTTTACGTGAGAGCAAGAAAGCACCGCGCGGAGAACCAAGAAATTCGGGCAGATTTTTGCTCCTGCAAAATCTGCATTTCCACCATCCATGGCGGTCATTTGAGCACGGAGCTGACGCAACTATCGCGAAAAAAAGACATTTTCGGAGATAGCCGGTGAGTTGGACAGCATCGGACTACCAATTCATGGCTCGGGCCATTCAGTTGGCAGGTCGTGGCCTTTTCACAACTGATCCGAATCCCCGTGTCGGATGTGTGTTAGTGAAAGACGATGCTGTCATCGCAGAAGGTTGGCACATCAGGGCTGGTGAGCCACACGCGGAAATAGGGGCTATTACGAATGCTATTGAATCCACGGAAGGTGCAGTAGCTTACGTGACACTGGAGCCTTGCTGTCATAAAGGTAAAACACCACCCTGTACAGAAGCACTAATGGCCGCTGGGATAAAAAAAATAATTGCCGCAATGACAGATCCGAACCCTCAGGTTCGTGGCAAAGGTTTGCAGTTTTTAAAACAACATGGCATTGATTGTGAGCAAGGGCTTATGTCGCAACAGGCTGAGACATTGAATCCGGGGTTTATCAAACGCATGCAGGAAGGTGTGCCTTATGTGCGGTGTAAACTCGGCATGAGTATGGATGCCAAACTTGCACTGGCAAATGGTGTCAGTCAATGGATCACCTCTGAGCAATCAAGAGAAGATGTTCAACGTTTACGAGCAAGAAGTTCGGCGATATTAACCGGTGTCAATACCGTGTTGGTTGATGATCCCTCGTTAAATGTTAGAGGACTAGATACTCATGATCGCCAACCCTTGAGAGTGATTATTGATTCAGTGTTAAAGACGCCGGTTAATGCAAAAATATTTACTTTGCCCGGTGAAACGATCATTTTTAGTCTATGTAAAGACATGAATCGTCTAGAGCAATTTTCAAATAAAGGAATAGAGGTTATAGCAGGGGCTGAAGATAATAAACGTGTAGACATAAAACAAGTCTTGCTCTGGCTTGCGCAACATAAACAGATAAATGAAGTATTAGTCGAGGCAGGCCCGACATTATCTGGTGCGATGCTTGCTAACAATTTAATTGATGAATTGGTGATTTATAAAGCGTCTGTAATTTTAGGGGACAAGGCCTTTGGTTTGCTGGATATGCCGGATTTTTCGGCACTTGAGCAATGTCCTCATCTTGAAATACAGGATCATCGGCTTATTGGGCCTGATGAGAAAATAATATACAAAGTAATACATTAGAAGGCCTCGGGACTATAAGATTATGTTTAGCGGCATTATTGAAACGATAGGTAGTGTGTACTCGGTTAGTGAAAACGGTGGCGATAAACGTTTTACGATTGATGTGGGGACACTTGATATCTCAGGGTTAATGGTTGGAGAGAGTGTTGCAATCAACGGCGTTTGTTTGACCGTGGTTGACTGGCAGAATACTAAAATTGAATTTGATGTATCGAATGAAACCTTGTCATGTACTAATATTAATACGCTATCTAAAAATAGCCTGGTTAATCTTGAACGAGCATTACGGTTATCTGATCGCATTAATGGTCATATCGTCAGTGGCCATGTGGATACCGTTGCAGAGCTTGTCAATAAATTTGAAGATGCACGCAGTTGGCGTTTTGAATTCAACCTGGCGAAAGAGTTTTTACGTTATGTGTGTGTTAAAGGTTCAGTAACAGTAGATGGGGTCAGCTTAACGGTGAATTCAATCAGTGAGAATGGTTTTTCTGTTAATATCATTCCACATACTCTGGAATATACTTTGTTTAAAGAATATTCGTCAGGTAGCAAGGTGAATATCGAAGTTGATATGATAGCGCGGTATCTGGATAGGCTACGAACAACGAATAGTTAAAGAAGATGAATCTAAATTCAACTGAAGAAATTATAGAAGACATCCAGAAAGGAAAAATGGTTGTTATTATGGACGATGAAGATCGTGAAAATGAAGGCGATCTGGTAATGGCAGCTACTGCGGTTGATGCTGATGCCGTTAATTTTATGGCTCGCTATGGCCGAGGTTTGATTTGTCTGACCTTAACACGGGAACGTTGTCAGTTATTGAACCTGCCGTTAATGGCACGCAATACACATTCGAGTACATCAACTAATTTTACTGCTTCAATTGAAGCTGCTGAAGGTGTAACAACAGGAATATCAGCAGGAGATAGAGCATTGACCATAAAACGTGCTGTTGCAAAAAATGCAAACTCTTCTGATCTTGTTCAGCCAGGCCATGTCTTTCCGATCATGGCATTACCAGGTGGAGTGCTATCAAGAGCCGGTCATACCGAGGCGGGATGCGATTTGGCGAGATTGGCCGGGCTTGATCCCTTTGCTGTGATTGTCGAAATCCTTAAAGAAGATGGCACTATGGCAAGGCGACCCGATCTGGAGGTATTTGCTAAAGAGCATGATCTGAAATTAGGAACGATTGCAGATTTGATCCGTTTTCGTTCAGAGAATGAAAAAACCGTGCAACGTGTTGCTGAAAATAGTTTGCCTACTGAATTTGGTGAATTTAATTTGATTGCTTTTCAGGATAGCATTGAAAACGACCTCCATCTTGCTTTGGTAAAAGGTAAGATCAGGGCAGATGATCCGGTACTTGTACGTGTTCATATAGAAAACCCAATCCATGATTTAACAGCAAGTACACGTGAAGACAATGGTTGGCCACTGCGTGATGTTTTGAATCGTGTATCAACAGAAGAAAATGCTATTGTTTTGATTCTCTGCAATCAATTTTCGGCAGATGATTTAATCCATCAAATAACAGGTTACCAGGCTGATTCAGATACCAATGAATCGAGATTAACGACAAATCAAAATTCCAAAAAAGATTTGCGAACCTATGGCCTGGGTGCCCAGATATTATCTGATCTCGGGGTGCGTAAAATGCGCGTGCTCAGTGCACCAAAAATAATACATGCTATTTCTGGGTTTGATCTGGAAATTGTTGAATACGTAAATTAAATTAATATTTGTAATATATTATTGGTATATAAATGAAAATAATTGAAGAGACTACGGTGGTAGATAGTGCATGTATTGCAATTGTAGCAAGCCGTTATAATAGTTTAGTGGTAGACCGTCTGGTTGACGGTGCTGTTAAAACTTTGGAACAAAATAATATCAGCCCAGATGATATTACTCTGTTTAGAGTCCCAGGTGCTTTCGAAATTCCTGTGACGGTGAATGCTCTGGCCGAACAAAAACAATTTGATGGCATCATTACTCTGGGTGCTGTCATTCGTGGCGAGACCCCACATTTTGACTACATCTGTACCGAGTGTACACGAGGGATTAATGAAGTTTCACTTAACCATCATCTGCCGATTGCGTTTGGTGTTTTAACGGTTGATACCACTGATCAGGCACTGGATCGTTCTGGTGAAGAAGAAAGTAATAAAGGTGCAGAATCGGCACTGACTGTATTGGAAATGATTAATGTCTTGAGGAAAATTCGTGGCTAATAAAAAATTCTCAAAACAGGCACGCGTGAAGGCACGAAGAAATGCTGTGCAAGCACTTTACCAGTGGCATATTACCGGTGCTGATATTAATGATGTGATTAATGAATTTAAACAAGATCGTTCCGAAATAAAAAAAGCGGATTTTAAATATTTTGTAGAATTGCTTCGTGGTGTTAGAAAACAGGGGAGTGAAGTTGAAAGCAACTACATTGGTTTTCTCGACAGGGGGCTGGATGAAATTGATCCAGTTGAACGATCAGTTCTCGAGCTTGGTGTTTATGAATTGCTTTATCATCCTGAATTGCCCTGGCGTATCATTATCAATGAGTATGTTGAACTTGCAAAAATGTTTGGTGCTGAAGACTCACATAAATATGTTAATAGTATTATGGACAAAGCTGCTCAAACCATTCGAGTAATTGAAATCCAGGCTGCGAATGTTTAGTCCAGTTTCTTTTTTCAATCTGACACCAATTAACTGATATTAGCTATTAAGGATTAATTTCACATCAGGTCGATGTAATGAATGAGTCCGACATCATAAAACAATATTTTAATCTGAATCAAAATTATTCGAATGGGATTGAACTTGGTATTGGTGATGATGCTGCCGTCTTAACGGTTCCAACTGATCAACAGCTTGTTGTTTCAACGGATACACTGGTTTCCAATGTTCATTTTTTCGCTGATCAGAAGGCTGAGGACATAGCCTACAAGGCACTGGCAGTTAATCTTAGTGACATGGCGGCAATGGCGGCCAGACCAAAATGGGTTTCTTTGTCACTGACTATGCCTTCTATAGATCACTCCTGGCTTAAATCGTTCAGCCAGAGTTTTTTTTCTTTAGCAAACCAGTATGAGTTGTCATTAATTGGTGGTGATCTGTCCAAAGGATCATTGTCAATTACAATAACAATTCAAGGCCTTGTCCCAAAGGATCAGTATATTAGCCGTAGTGGAGCTAAAATCGGCGATAAAATATTTGTCAGTGGTATGTTGGGTGATGCAGGTCTTGCACTTGGACTCCAGGAAAGTAATCATAAAAATATTGATTCTGACTATCTTATTAATCGTTTATTCAGACCAACTGCAAGAGTTAAACTTGGAATGAAACTTGGAATAATAGCAAATAGTATGATCGATGTTTCTGATGGTTTGGAAAGTGATTTAGGACATATCATTCATGCAAGCCATGTTGGCGCACGTGTGACTGTGGATGACATTCCGTTATCAAGAGCCATACTTAACATCATAAGTCATGAAGAAGCATTAAATTACGCAATGTCTTCTGGTGATGATTATGAGCTGTGTTTTACAGCTGCAAACAATTATGAATCAGAAATTCGACAAATCAGTAAGGAAATAAATTGTCCGATCACCTGTGTTGGAGAAATTACTGGAAATAATGAAATTGAATTTATTCGATCTGATGGCAGCGTATACCTAGTTGAACAAACAGGATACCAACATTTTTCGTAGAACAGTATTCGACAGTGTAGTCTCAGCTTATATTTCTATTAAGGAAACTCTGATTAAGTCAGTGTTTCCTGTGGCACAGGGAGGTGCCATCATTTTCAATAACGATAAGTTATTTAAAATGGGAGAAAACTAAAAATCACATTTTTAGTTTTCTCCCTCTGACAAGTCATGGATAGGCTTGTTCAGAGGTTCCTTAGAGATCTTCTTTTAATAGTGGCGCACTGATATCAAGCTCATCATCTTCATCAGTCGTACCTTTAATCAGATCCAGGTTGCGTTTGAAGATTTCTTTTCGCATCTCTCGGCGCATTTTTGCACTTTCAAATAAACGTTGTTCCATTTCGGTGTCCATTTGAATCGGTGGAACAGCAATGGAACTTCCATCTTCTCCAACTGCGACCATGGTAAAATAGCAGGAATTGGTATGGCGTTTTTCCTTTGTCTGTATATTTTCAGAAAATACTTTCACACCAACTTCCATTGATGAACGTCCGGCATAATTAACATTTGCAAGAAAGGTGACAAGCTCACCGACTCTGACGGGTGCTTTAAAAACAACCTGATCCAGAGAAAGAGTCACGACATAGGCCTTGGAGTAACGTGCGGCACAGGCATAAGCAGCCTGATCGAGTAATTTCAATAATGAACCACCGTGCACATTGCCGGAAAAATTGGCCATGTCGGGTGTCATTAATATGGTCATCTCGAGAGACTTTTCCTGTATTTGTTTTTTCATGGGCTATGATTTCTTTATATATAGTTAAAGGTTGATATAACCTTGTTGTTCTAGAGATTTAATGGTTTCTGGAGCATAGCGTACAGACTCAATAAACGGTGGTATTTCCTGGCGTTCAAATCCAAGAGAATCAATAGTTGTTTCACAGACTTTCATGTCAACTATATCGAAGGCATCAAGCTTGGCAGCTAAATCGACAATGTCTTTGTTTTTGTCATAATTCTGTTTTGTAAAAAGATCAATATCGGGACCGTGTAGTACCATTACCATCTTGAGTTTGTCAAAGGTCTCCGGAGAGGCTTCAGTAATTTCTTCAATACGTTCAAGCAATGCGCGTAACTCTTCGACTGAATGATTGGTAACATCAAATAAATAATGTTTGTTATCTAACTTAAATTGATCGGGCGATTCTGTAACTGCGGCATCATTATCAATAAAAGACGGAGAAAATTCCGGTTCAGTCATGACAACCGGAGGCTGAATGGAGGATTGGCCTGTGTTATTACTAATTGATTCTTGTTCTTCGCTGCATGCGAACAACAGGCAGGCTATTGAGAAAAAGCTTATCGTCTTCATGTGTTTGAATAAGTCCTTAATTTTAGATATTCACAAGTCAGAAAATTGTAACTTGGCCTAAAGAATTACATCGTCATTTTTACTGGGGAACATCATCAGTACTATTTTCAGCTTCGATAGAAACTCCAAAACCTTGTTCAAGTATTTGTTGAATGCTATTGACAACGAATCGACCCCGTTGTGCCATGATGTCGTCTTTAGTTGCATGCTCTTGCATATCGATAAAGGTTCTGGTGGCTTGTTGTAACTGAACCAAGCCAAGATTATGCCAGGCTTTGGTGTTATCCGGGTTAATTTCAATCGCCCTACGATATGCTGTGATCGCATTATCAGACTTATTAAGTTCTGCATAAACATTACCGAGACGATACCATGGCTCGGGGTTATTTGGGATTTTTTCAGTTAATTGTGAATAATCTTTTTCAGCCTGTTGCCAATCTGCCTGTTCATAAGCCATGTCAGCATTTTTTTGCAGTGCAAGGATCGAATTCAAGTCTTCTTCACTGTAACTGGTCGGCAACATATTGCAGGCAGAAACATGCAGCAACGAAAAAAGTAATATAATTTTCAAAAAGTATGGCATGTATCAATTTTCTCCATTGAGTGACGCTGTCATTTCCTGGTTCAAGTTAATGCGCTTCTGTTATTGATATTCTACTGGCGAATAAGGTGTAGGGAATATTCGATATTGTTAAGTAGCGTGCAATAAAAGACAAGGGAAATTAGATTTAAGAGAAACAGATATACAATATAATGAATATTTCCTTTATAAGCGTATGAAAATCTATAAAATACCGGCTTTTTCACTATCATCGTGACATAACATTAATTAGGAAGAGGTAAAATAATGGCTGCAGAGGCAAATAAAGAAACACTGGGTTTTCAAACAGAAGTTACTCAATTACTGGATTTGATGATCCACTCCTTATACAGCAACAAGGAGATCTTTTTACGTGAATTGATCTCAAATGCCTCTGATGCAGCTGATAAACTGCGTTTTGCTGCATTGCAAGATAACGGCCTTTATGAAAACGATTCAGAGCTTAAGATTCGGATTGAATTTGATGAAAAACTCAAAACTTTAAGCATCATCGATAATGGTATTGGTATGTCGCGTGACGACGTAACTGAGCATTTGGGTACGATTGCCAAATCAGGCACAAAGCAATTCTTTGATTCATTGACGGGGGAACAACGCCATGATGCCCAGATGATCGGCCAATTTGGTGTCGGTTTCTATTCCTCATTTATTGTAGCAGACAAGGTCGAGCTGCTGACTCGCCGAGCGGGTTTGCCACTTGCTGACGGTGTACGTTGGTCATCAGAAGGGAAGGGCGATTACGAAATTGAAACAGTGGAACGGCCAATCCGTGGTACACGCGTCACTCTTTTTTTGAAAGAAGATGCAACCGAGTTTCTCAACGGCTATCGACTGCGTAGTATCATAAAAAAATATTCCGACCATATTTCCTTGCCCATTGAAATGCCTAAAGAAGGTAAGGATGAAGATGGTAAAGACGAAGAAGGTGATGAGGTGGTCAACAGTGCAACTGCATTATGGACCAGGAGTAAACGCGATATCAAGGAAGAAGAATACACTGAATTTTACAAACATATTTCCCATGATTATCAGGAACCATTGGCGTTTTCACACAATCGGGTTGAAGGCAAAACAGAATACACAAGCTTGTTATACATCCCTCAGAGTGCGCCATTTGATATGTGGGATCGTGAACAAAAGCACGGGGTGAAATTATACGTACGTCGAATTTTTATTATGGACGATGCGAAACAATTATTACCACCATTTCTGCGTTTTGTGCGCGGCATAGTTGATTCGGATGATCTACCATTGAATGTCTCGCGTGAGATCCTGCAACAGAACAAGACTATTGATTCCATGCGTGCTGGCTGTACAAAAAAAGTCCTGGGTTTGCTTAAGACTCTGACAGATAAAGAACCGGATAAATATGCTACATTTTGGAAAGAATTTGGTCGTGTAATCAAAGAAGGAGTGATCGATGAACCGGACAAACGTGAAGATATTGCCAAATTATTTCGTTTTGCTTCTAGTCATACGGATACGGATGAACAAAATATTTCTCTGGATGATTACATCAGTAGAATGCATGAGGATCAAAAAGTAATTTATTTCGTCACAGCAGATAGTTTTTCGAAAGCAAAAAACAGTCCTCATCTTGAAATATTCCGCAAAAAAAGTATTGAGGTTTTATTTTTAACAGATCACATAGATGAATGGGTTACCACACACCTAACGGAATATGATGGAAAGGTATTACAATCGGTAACCAAAGGTGAGCTTGATCTGGGTGATGATAAAGGTGAAAAAGAAAAACCAAAAGACAAAAAAGAAGAAAAGGCTTTGGATGAATTGTGTAAAAAAGTAAAAGATATCTTGCAAGATGAAGTTAAAGAAGTCCGTACAACGAATCGTTTAACAAGCTCACCAGCCTGTCTTGTGGCTGATGAGAATGAAATGGGTTTAAATCTGGAACGAATACTCAAGGCATCAGGACAGGAAATTGCGGGAACTAAACCTATTCTTGAAATTAATCCAGAACATCCAATTATACAACGCATACAGAATGATGATGAGAATGAAAATTTTTCCGATTGGTCAAAAGTTTTATTTGATCAAGCATTGCTAAGTGAGGGTGGACAACTTGATGACCCCGCAGAATTTGTCCAACGCTTTAATAATTTATTTCTGGAAATGGATGCAAAAAAATAATTATATATTTTTGAACTAATGTTATATTTTTAATATGGGAATCAAATGAAGTTATCCGAAGTTGATACAGCAGAATTACTCAGTCAGTTAAATGCGATAGGCATCGCCCTTTCTGCAGAAGAAGATCATGAGCGTCTGTTGGAAATGATCCTGTATCGCACAATGGAAATTACCAATGCGGATGGTGGAACACTTTATCTTCTCAATGACAAGGACCAATTAGCTTTTGAAATCATACATAATAATTCTTTGGGTTTGCACCAAGGTGGAAAGAGCGGAGAACTGATAGAGCTCCCTTTGATTGAACTCTACGATAAAAAGGGCAATGCCAATTCGAATAATGTTGCAGCCTGTGTGGCGATTAATGCTGAAACATTTAATGTTATAGACGCCTATAACGAGAAGAATTTTGATTTTTCTGGCACACGTCTATTCGATGAAAAAATGTCTTATCGATCCCAGTCTTTTCTTACCGTCCCTATGTGCAAACATCAAGGTGAAGTTATTGGTGTATTGCAACTTATTAATGCAAGAGATCCTGAAACTAACGAAGTTAGGGCATTCTCCAGTCTTGACCAACAATTGGTTGAATCATTAGCTTCACAGGCGGCGGTTTCAATCTCTAACAAGATATTAATCGATTCACAAAAAGATCTGTTTGATGCATTTATTAAATTAATCGCGGTCGCGATTGATGAAAAATCACCATATACGGGCGAGCATTGTTTGCGTGTTCCGGTTATTACAAATTTACTGGCACGAGCTGTTTCTGATGTGAAAGTCGGGCCGTTGAAAGATTTCACAATGACAGAACAAGAAATGTATGAGCTGGATGTGGCTGCGTGGTTACATGATTGTGGAAAAATTACGACCCCGGAATATGTGGTTGATAAAAGTACTAAACTGGAAACAATATATGATCGTATTGAACTGGTGGATCAACGTTTTGAAATGTTGATGCGTGATGCTGAGATCGATTATCTGAAAAGACAGCTAAAAGAAAAGCGAGCAGAAGATTCTGTGCCTGTTAAGGATGAAGTATACAATAAGCAAATTGAAAAATTGAAGACTCAACGCGAATACATTCGTAAATGTAATATCGGTGGGGAGTACATGGCAGATGAAGATAAAAATAATATTGAAGAGATTGCTAAAACTCGAATCAGTTATCACGATGATGTTGTGTTAGCAATATTAAGCGATGAAGAGATCACTAACTTACAAGTTAGTCGTGGCACACTGACTTTGCGGGAAAGAGAAATTATTAATAATCATGTTACTGTCACCATAAAAATGCTTGAGTCATTGCCATATCCGAAACATCTGGAACGTGTTCCTGAATATGCAGGTGGACATCACGAACGAATGGACGGTAGTGGCTATCCAAATGGCTTAACCGGTGACAAAATGTCAATTCCTGCCCGCATGTTAGCTATTG
Organism: Gammaproteobacteria bacterium; assembly: GCA_965250225.1. Classification (GTDB taxonomy): domain Bacteria; phylum Pseudomonadota; class Gammaproteobacteria; order Eutrophobiales; family Eutrophobiaceae; genus CBDEUK01. Next base: position 81,319 of record CBDFNQ010000024.1, on the reverse strand, counting down.
CCGATGTCTTTGAAGCATTAACGGCAATCGACAGGCCATATAAAAAAGGAATGCCTTTATCACAAGCTCTGGCAATTCTTGGGCGGATGAAGAAAGATAATCATGTGGATGCCCAGTTATTTGATATTTTTGTCCATGAAAAAGTTTATTTGAAATATGCAGAAGAATATCTTGATCCGGAACAAATAGACGAAATAGATTTCGCAAAAATTCCTGGTTATACACCATTGGTATAATTTTATTTCCATCTTATTAATATATTGAATCCAACAAAAACTTCACAGACTGTCCTTGACGTTGTTAAAGATGTTGAGCGCCAGTTTTCTAAAGTGAAATTGTTTTATGGACATGGAACAGATAACGCTCTGGATGAGGCGGTATATGTTATTTTCACTGTTCTGGATATTGCGTTCGATTGCCCTCAGCAAGAGTTGGAAGTTGAGATTAGGCAAGAAGACTTGCAGCGTATCGAGTCTATCGTTCGGGAAAGAATTTCAAGTCGTAAACCTGCTGCTTATTTGTTAAACAAGGCCTGGTTTTGTGGATTGCCATTTTATGTGAATGAACATGTGCTTGTCCCTCGCTCACCGATAGCCGAACTAATTACACAACAATTTCGTCCCTGGATTGATGAAAATAAAATCAAAACCATTCTGGACATAGGCACGGGTAGTGGTTGTATTGCCATTGCCTGTGCTTATGCTCTTTTACAGGCTAACGTTGACGCTGTTGATAATGATATCAATGCATTAAAGGTTACAGAGTTTAATATTAAATTTCATAAACTTGATGATCGTGTCCAAGCAATCCAGTCTGATCTGTTTAGCAACATAGGAAATAACACATACGATTTAATTGTTAGTAATCCTCCTTATGTTAGTGATGATGAAATGGAGGGCTTGCCAGAAGAATATCATTACGAACCAAAACAAAGTTTACGTGCGGCCGATGATGGTCTTGCATTAGTTAAAATTATATTACGTAAGGCTGCAGATTATTTAAATGATGGTGGTATCCTGATTATGGAAGTCGGTTTTAGTGAAGAAGCTCTTGTGAAAACGATGCCAGATGTCCCTTTTTTCTGGTTTGACTTTGAAATGGGAGGACAGGGTGTATTCATGCTGACTGAGGAACAGTTACATTCATTTGTAGCCTAAACTACTCTCATAGTTTATTTTTCCTAACAGGTTTATTTTTATTTGGGGTCTGGTTTATGAAATATAAATTGCTCATTACGATTGTTCTATTATTTAACGTATATCAGCTCAGAGCCGAAACACAATGTTTACCCATGCTTGAAGGAATCGATGGTAAACATCATTCTCTGAACCACTACGTAAGTAAGGGAAAATGGGTGTTGGTCAATGTCTGGAGTCCGACCTGTACCTGGTGTCTGAGAGAGCTTCCCAAGATAGAGAAATTCAACAAGGAACGCGGTGATGAGATCACTACGATCGGTGTTACTCTGGATTATCCAAGTTTTGAATACGGCAAGATCGATTTTCTAAAAACATTTCTGCAAACTAATCCTTTAGAATATCCATTTTTTCTGGCTGATAAAGATCAAGCATCGCGATTGATTGGTAATCCCCTGGTTGGAATTCCACAAACTACAATTTTTCATCCGGATGGCAGGGCTGTTGCACGTTGGTCAGGTGCTATTGAAATAGCCGAAATAGAGAATTATATAGAAAATTTTGATGAGCTATATCATCCCGATCCGTTTGATGAGGACTTTTAATCAAAAAAATAATGCTGGTTAAGGAAAACAATATAGATTAATATATCTATATATTTCGATATATATACTTTAGATAGAATAGATTGCGAGCTAACTCAATGGATAATTCCTTAACAGACGATGATCATATAGCCGAAAATGGCTTGTTAGACAGACGTGTATTCCTGAAAAAAGGTATTGTCTTCAGTACAGTAGCCAGTTTAGCAGCGACAGCTGCGCTATTTGCATCGGAAGGCGAGCAAGAAGCGGATGCTGAACCAGCGCAACCAATAGATCCAGCCGATCCTCCCTGGATGCACACACCGGGTGCAGAATTTTCTAATTATGGCCAGCCGTCATCCCATGAAATAGAAGTCGCCCGTTTTGCCTCACCGAATCGCGTTATGCGAAACAATGGCGCGTCCTGGACCCCACTGCATGAGCTCGAAGGCACCATCACACCCAACGGATTGCACTTTGAACGCTGTCATAATGGTGTCCCTCAGATTGATCCCAAATTCCATCGATTGGTGATACATGGTCTGGTCGATCAGCCATTAAAATTTACTGTCGATGATCTGTTACGTTACCCAATGCAATCGAAGATCTGTTTCATCGAGTGTGGTGGTAACAGCAACGCTGGTTTTAATTCCCAGCCAGTCCAATCCGAGGTGGGTTATTTTCATGGTCTGGCATCCAATGCGGAGTGGAGCGGTATTCCCTTATCGGTTTTATTAAACGAAGCTGGAGTGCAGACCATAGGCAAATGGTTAATCGCCGAAGGTGCCGACGCCTTTGCAATGAATATCAGTATTCCACTTGAGAAGGCGATGGACGATGGCATGCTCGCCCTGTATCAGAATGGTGAAAGACTTCGGCCTGAAAATGGTTATCCCATGCGGATAGTGTTGCCCGGTTGGGAAGGTGTGACGAATGTAAAATGGGTGAGACGATTAACCGTAACGGATCAACCTGTCATGGCGCGGAATGAAACGGCTCGTTACACAGAATTACAACCCGATGGCAAGGCTCGCATGTTTACCTTCGTGATGGAAGCCAAGTCCTTGATACTCTTGCCTTCATCAGGCATGTGGTTAAAGAAAAAAGGGCTGTATCAAATTACAGGACTGGCTTGGACGGGAAGTGGCAAGATTAAGGCGGTAGAGGTTTCGGCCGATGGTGGAAAGAGCTGGGCCGAAGCAGAACTACAGGAACCTGTGCTGGATAGAGCTTTCACGCGTTTCAGATTGCCATGGTTATGGAATGGTGAGCCAGCTACATTAAAAAGCCGTGCCATTGATGAAACCGGTTATGTACAACCAGAACGCTCTGTGTTGACCGCAGAAAGAGGACGACAAGGTTTCTTTCATTACAATGCGATCGTCACCTGGAACATTGATGAAGATGGTAGTGTGAGTCACATTTTTGAAAAAGAAGAAAATTACGATGCAACAGAAGATACTAAAGACGGCAGTATCAGTATTGATGCTGGCTGGGATTAATCTCCAGGCAGCCGATCAAATACAAGGCCCTGACCTTGGTCAGCCAATCTCTGATTCCGAACTGGCAGCATGGGAGATCAGTGTCATGCCTGATGGTGCAGGTTTACCTGCTGGTCAGGGCAGCGTTGCGCAAGGGAAAAAAATCTATCAGGAACAATGTATGGCCTGTCATGGGGAAGGTGGTGTCGGTGATAGTGGAGAACAGCTTGCCGGCGCCATTCATAAACTTACTGACGAATGGCCAGAAAAAACCATTGGTACCTACTGGCCTTATGCCACAACCGTGTTTGATTTCACCCGCCGTTCCATGCCTATGACCAATCCTGGATCATTAAGTGATGATGAAACTTACGCAGTAGTCGCGTATATATTTTATCTGAATAAATTCATAGATGAAGATGCCGTGATGAATGCAGAAAGTATCAAAAACTTTCAAATGCCCAATAGAGAAGGGTTTGTTAATATTTATGAAACTAAGAAAAAATAATACTAGTTATTAAATTAGAATTAATCGCAGTCGCGTTTTCCCCCTTCATTTTTTTCGTAGCAATTATCTGTATTTCCAGTACCACCAGTGCCACCTTCCTCAGTGGTTGTATAATTAGCACAGGAAAAAATAAATATTAAAATAACAGAAACTATTAATAGCCTTATGATTTTACTCATTGTTTAATTCCTCAAAGTAATAAATCCCAACGCCCGCAAATGAATTAGATTTTTTATCTAGAGTTTCATTGTTATCGCAATCGTAAGTAATCATTAGTTTGTCCATATCTTCAATTGTAGATTGGGCTATCATATGGATTTTTTTTCTAAGTTCATTTAATAGATTCTCAGGTATCGCATTATATGAAACCTTTCGTTGAAAGAAAGGGGTCTCGTTATTTTTATATATATTATGATAAATAGTCTCAATTAAATAATTCACATCTGTGCCGAGTATACGGATTTTTTCATCAATATTTTTTTGAGGAATATATGCGTGTTCGATGAGTTTAAATTTGTTACCTGAAACATTTTTAATCGCACCAACACGTAGTAATTCATCAGCTATCGCTTTTGGCGGAATATCGCCACTGTATCGTTTCACTAATGATTTAAAAGAAAGCTCACTATCCTCTATAGACAAAATAGCAGGCCGTCCTTTCTTTGTGTGGAAATCAGCATCTCTAACCCATCCGGAAATAACGCGAGCGGCTCGATTGTATTGTTGAGTGAGTTTTCCGAGGTCGATTTCAATATTATTTTGAGCTTTTTTGACCTCTTTTCTGGTTAATCCAGTCAATGTCGAAATCCTTGAGATTGTTTGTTTTTTTTCTGCTAAAGCAAATTCATTCTCTGCAATCTCGATATACAAAGATTTTATTAATTCACTAAATGCATTAAAAGAAACCCCATGTTGTAGCAACAGGCGTACTAGAGGCTTCATTATCTTTTTAACTGCCAAAGACAATATTTGAGTTGTCTCACTCATAAGGAATATCTCGGTTATTTCCAGAAATTATCTAACAATTTTGTTGACAATGCAAAATAATGGGCTATTATTCCCAAATACATAAATGGGAAATAAATCCCAAATTAGTAAGAGTTTCTAAAAAAACAGGAGATATCGCAATGAAGAATAGTTATTTAGTATTAATAGTATTGTTAATTTCTGCATGTGCACATACAGTGCAAACTACGTCAGGCAGTGAGTATTTAAAAAATTATAATTCCTCATTTGAACACCCGAATTACTCAAGTAACGATGATGATAGGAAAGATTTTAAAAAACAGCTGATTGAAACAGCATCAATTGAACCGATTCTCAGATTCCCAGCAAGAATTGGTCTTGCACGAATAGACCAGGGTCAAATTTCTGTTTTATCTGAAGAAGAGGTAGGAGCATGGAAAATAACCAAAGAAAATTTGGGAAATAGCTTCGGTGAATTTATTCCAATTAGCCCACTGATAGCAGCTATGGCAAGTTCAGAACATGTAAAAAATGATGGGACAAAGCAGATAAATCAACTCATGAATAAGCTTCGTTTGGCGGCAGCAAAACAACATCTAGATGCGTTATTGGTTTATGAACTATTCAGTAGTTCTTCTACGCAAAGCAATATACTGTCAATCATGAATATTTCTATTATTGGCGGTTATATTTTTCCATCGAATGAAATAAACGCTAAAGGTATAGCGAATGCTATGTTGATAGATGTTATACAGGGCTATCCTTATGGTACCGCTCAAACTAAAGTCGATGAAAGTGAATACAGTACCTTATGGGGAGAATGGGAAAATTCTAATCAATTAAATAATAAAGTAAAAATAGCCGCAGCTGTTAAATTAACTAAAGAGGTTGAGGAGATGTTTAAAAAATTGCGTTGGGAATTGGCCGAGAGGCGAACTTCGTCTTATCAGTAAATTATAATTATTTAGCAGCTAAACGAAATATGTCAGCTAGTGATCTACAACAAGATAGAAAATTTATTATTAATGGTACGGTAACTGCTGAATACGAGATAAAAAAATCACGATTTATTGTATCAGTCATTCCCTGTGTCTCTGAAGAAGAAGCCTTGCAGGAACTCAAGGCTTTAGCAAGCCAACATCCACAAGCAAATCATCTGGCATACGCCTGGCGGATATTGAAAGATGACGGTGTGTTATCCATACGTATTCAAGATGCGGGTGAACCTTCTGGTACAGCAGGTCGGCCAATATTATCGTATATAGAAGGAGCTGGACTGATCAATGCAACCATTGGCGTGATTCGTTATTTTGGCGGAGTAAAACTCGGAGCAGGTGGTTTAACCCGTGCTTATGGTACAGCTGCAAAAACGGCGATAGAAGCATCAATGTTGATACCCTGGGTCGCTATGACAGAATTTATTCTACATCTGGACTATTCACAGTTTCAAATGCTTGAATATCAAATAAAGCAATGTGGCGGTTCTATTCTGGAACAAAAATTTACCGACCGTGTTCAAGTAAAGGTATTAATTCCTGAATCGAACCTGGAAACCCTCAAAGCTCAATTTTCTACGTATTCGAATTCCTGATTTTTCCATTTGGTTCAGTCCGGATTTATTCTGCATTTATTGTTAACATTAGACATGAAATATCAGGCGGAAAAATTACAGAAAAAACACCAGCAATTAAATCAGACCGATTTACTCAAAGTTATCTCACATGTGCAAAGGGATGATGGTGGGTGGTTCATTAATACGGTCATGGTGGAAGATTGTGATGTGCCATTCAAGTTCAAGCGTAAACAGCAATACAAAAATCTCAAGGGTGCTAGGGTGAATTTAACCTATTATCCAACAACTGAAAATGTGGCGAGTTTTGATGTTGAAATCATGAATGTCGTCAGGATCCGGAAATCTTAAAGGTATTTTAATTCGCAATGAGTAGTTATCACTAGCGTGAAAAAATCTGTACAATAACGCCCCATGTCAGGTAATACATTTGGAAAATTATTCACGTTAACCACCGCTGGTGAAAGCCATGGCCTGGGTTATCTTGGGATCGTTGATGGTTGTCCGCCCGGACTTGAAATCAGCGAGGAAGATTTACAAGTTGATCTAGACAGACGCAAGCCAGGCCAGTCCCGTCATGTTACCCAGCGCAAAGAATCGGATCGCGTTCGTATTTTTTCAGGCGTTTTTGAAGGAGTCACCACTGGTACGCCAATTGGATTGGTGATCGAGAACGAAGATCAAAAGTCCAAAGATTATTCAAATATTAAAGATCTGTTCCGTCCAGGACATGCTGATTACACTTATCATCAAAAATACGGTATCCGTGATTATCGTGGAGGTGGCCGTTCCTCAGCCCGTGAAACCTGTATGCGGGTAGCAGCAGCTGGGATCGCGAAGAAATATATATTTGAAAAATTTGGTATGAAGATACGTGGCTATCTTGCTGAGCTGGGGCCAAATAAAATTGATTTCAAAAGCTGGAAAGATATTGAAAATAATCCTTTCTTTTGTCCGAATGTTGAAGTCGTCGCCGAACTGGAAACCTATATGGATGTGTTGCGCAAAAGCGGTGACTCGGTGGGTGCACGGGTCAATGTTGTTGCTGACAATATGCCGGTTGGTTTAGGTGAGCCTATTTTTGATCGGCTCGACGCCGATATTGCCAAGGCGATGATGAGTATCAATGCGGTGAAAGGAGTTGAGATAGGTGCGGGTTTTGATTGTATCTCTCAACATGGTACCGAACATCGTGATGAAATGACTCCAAATGGTTTCAACAGCAATCATTCCGGAGGTGTACTGGGTGGTATTTCTAGTGGCCAGGATTTGAAAGTCAGTATTGCACTAAAGCCAACTTCTAGTTTGAGACTTCCCGGTAAGACTATAAATCGTTCAGGTGAAGAAGACGAAGCAATTACCAAAGGTCGACATGATCCCTGTGTTGGTATTCGTGCAACACCCATTGCCGAAGCGATGCTGGCTTTAACTGTAATGGATCATCTCCTGCGGCATCGTGGTCAATGTAGTGATGTGAAAACTGAAACACCAGCAATCAAGTAGAAAGTTAATAGCGAATAGTTAAAAGTAAAACAATTAAATGATGATTTTTATGCTTCACGTTTCATTTTTAATATTTCACTTTTCACGTCATACGCTTCACGTTTAAACTATGACGCTTCACAAATACCCAAAGGGTGTTCCTTATTGGCGCTTATCGGGTTTCTATTTTGTTTACTTTGCCGCGCTAGGTGCGATCCTGCCTTATTGGTCCTTATATCTTCAATCGATTGATTTTGATGCCAGGGCGATTGGTCAACTAACAGCTATTCTGGTTGCCAGCAAGATCATAGCGCCGAACATTTGGGGTTGGTTGGCAGATCATCATGGACGGCGAATGTCTATTATTCGTCTTGGTTCAATTATTTCAATGATTGCCTTTGCGGGTGTTTTCTTTACAGATTCTTTTTGGGGACTCGCTTTGGTTATGTTGTGTTTTGGTTTTTTCTGGAATGCGACCCTACCGCAGTTTGAAGTTATTACATTAAACCATCTTGGCGATTCACATCATGGCTATTCACGGATCCGGGTTTGGGGGTCGATTGGATTTGTATTAACGGTCTGGCTGTTGGGTGTTTTATTTGAGCATAAAGAGATAGTTTATCTGCTCCCGGTCATATTCATAATTATGATATTGATCAGTGCAAACAGCTTTATGTTATCGGATAGTAGTCATGTCACAAAAGATGAGACGCGGCAATCGATCATACAAACATTAAAAAAGCCACAAGTGATTGCATTGATAATAACCTGTTTTTTAATGCAGGCCAGTCATGCTCCTTACTACACATTTTACTCAATCTATCTTGAAGGCCATCATTACAGTTTGAGTTTTATTGGCAAGATGTGGGCATTAGGTGTGATCGCAGAGGTATTTGTTTTTCTATACATGCACCGCTTGAGTCAGAAATTCAGCATCAAACATTTGTTAATGTTGAGTTTGTTCCTGGCAGGAATGCGTTGGATATTAATCGCTTTTTTTATTGAACACATGGCCATATTAATTTTTGCCCAGTTATTACATGCTGCCAGCTTTGGTTTGTATCATGCTTGTGCCATCAGTTTGTTTCATGAACACTTTACTGGTTCGATACAAGGCCGAGGTCAGGCTATTTATAGTAGTATGAGTTTTGGGGCTGGTTTAACATTGGGTAGTTTTATTAGTGGTTATTCCTGGGAGGGCGTTGGTCAAACTATTACTTTTATTGGCGCAGCGTCTTTGTGTTTTATTGCGTTGTTGATCAGCTGGCGTTGGGTCGCTCCATTATCACAGGATGAGAAGTGCCATTGATGAACATATTGTTAAATTTGAAATAGATGTAAATTGGGTTAAAAATATTAATGAATCTGGATAAATGGAAAGTTATTATTTTTGCGAGTTTATGGATCTTATCATCTTCTGCATTCGCAGATAAACCACCCCAGGACTCCTGGACAGTCACATTTCAGTTTGAGAATGATTTGTTTTCTAATACGGATCGTTTTTATACTAATGGTATTAAATTTAGCTGGATTTCGCCTGAGTTCGAATGGTTTCACAGTCACCCTTATCTAAATGAGAGTCCAACATTAAAAAAATTATCCGATGAAATCGCATCCAGATTGCCTTATCACGATCGGGAGAGACAAAGGCATATTGCTTTTTCGATAGGCCAAAAAATATATACGCCGCAGGATACTTCGCGTTCCGAATTAATAACAGATGACCGTCCTTATGGTGGTTGGTTGTATACCAGCGCTGCGTTTCACACCAAGACCAGGACCAGGTTGGATACCTTTGAAATTCAGGCAGGCTTTACCGGGAATTTATCTCTTGGTGAGCAGGCACAGGATCTAGTGCACAGTATTCGGAATATAGATAAAGCCAATGGTTGGGATAATCAGATTAAAACCGAGCCGGGTCTTAATTTAATTTATGATCGTAAATACCGTTTCTATTCGCGTAATGATCTTGGAAAGCAATTTGGCTTTGATAGTATCGTTCATGCCGGTGTTGCTGCCGGAAATATTTTCAGTCATGTGAGTTCTGGTCTTGAAGTACGTTTTGGCTGGAATTTACCAACTGACTTTGGTACAGCCTTGATCCGACCTGCAGGAGATACCAACGCACCGGCCGGTAGAGATGATCCACGTTATAAATCAGGTATAGATGGATTCAGTCTCCATGTGTTTGCTGCGACCAGTGGTCGATATGTTTTAAGAGATATCTTTCTCGATGGCAATACCTTTTCTGACAGTCATGAAATTGATAAAAAAAATCTGGTTGGTGATTTTGTCATCGGAGCGAGCATGACATATGAAGGGATTAAATTGTCGTATTCACAGGTGTTACGCACCAAAGAATTTAAAGGTCAGGAAAACACCCAGAATTTTGGTTCGATTAACCTGTCGTATACTTATTAATAATACGTTTGTTTAGGACTTATAATCACTGTCCTCGATATGTACTTCATGCCCTAATTTGTTACATAAATTTGCAAGACTATTAACATGGTTAACCCCGCAAATGAGGAGAGTAGGCCATTTATTTAGAAAAAGAAGTTTTGCATACCAGACTCGTTTCCGGACTGTATCAGTTAATTCGTTGTTATATTTATCAATTATACATTGCTGTGCAATGCCGCCACATTCATCTGCAGCTATCGTCCCTATTGCATAGTCATCAATGCCTAGTACAGAGCGAAGATGATTATTTATATCTATATATTCATGGGCAATCTTATGGCTAATAGCAACTGAGGAAAAAATAGTTTCAGTGACATTTTCTTTTTCCAAAGCATCTTCAGTCATTTCCTCAGCAATTTGTTGAATATTTTTAGATTCACAGATTTCAGAAACATATTTTTTAAGGGTTGCTATTTGTTCGTCAGTGTACGGGGCTATACCACACTGGAAGCTATGGCGGACTCCGATAATTATTAGTTTTCTCTGCATATAACTCAGGTATTCGTACCACCAACAGTCAGCTCGTCAATTTTGATCGTCGGTTGGCCAACGCCGACTGGAACTGATTGACCATCTTTGCCACAAGTACCAATGCCACTATCCAGTTCCATATCATCGCCCACCATTGATACTCGGGTTAATACATCAGGGCCATTGCCGATAATTGTTGCGCCTTTTACTGGTGTCGTTATTTTACCATTTTCAATTAGATAGGCCTGAGAGGCGCTGAAGACAAATTTTCCATTGGTAATGTCAACCTGCCCACCGCCAAACTGAGTTGCAAAAATACCTTTTTCAACCGAGGCAATAATTTCCTCCTGTTTGTGTTGACCACCTAGCATGTAGGTGTTGGTCATTCTTGGCATGACTAAATGGGCATAGGATTCACGACGACCATTTCCTGTTGATGCCACTCCCATGAGTTTAGCATTGTGTTTATCTTGTAAATAACCTTTGAGGATGCCATGTTCAATCAAGGTTGTGCATTGTGTCTGTACACCTTCATCATCGACATTTAATGAACCACGACGATTCTGGATCGTGCCGTCATCTACTACAGTGACTTCCGGGCTTGCAACGCGTTCACCAATACGATCGGCAAAAGCAGAGGTACCTTTACGATTAAAATCTCCTTCGAGACCGTGACCAATGGCTTCATGCAACAAAATGCCTGGCCAACCCGGTCCTAGCACAACCGCCATTGGACCTGCCGGTGCATCAACTGCTTCAAGATTTACCAACGCCTGATCAACAGCTTCTTTCACATAACTGGATGCCATATCGTCATTGATAAAATATTCATAACCAAAACGACCTCCCCCTCCGGAACCACCTTTTTCCAGGCGACCATTTTGTTCAACAATCACATTCACATTCAGTCGTACCAATGGCCGCACATCAGCAGTATAGGTTCCGTCACTGGAGGCAATTAGTATGGTATTTGTTAAGCCGGACAAACCGATCATGACTTGTTTTACCCGTGGGTCTTTTTGTCTGGCTTCTTGATCCATGCGTTTGAGTAAGGCGACTTTGTCATCTGCGCTCAGTGTTGCTAGTGGATCCATTGGATTGTACAAAACCGGTGCGGCTGTTTTTTTCCAGGCCTGAAGTACTCCCTCTCCACCACTCCTGGCAATAGCTCTTGCGGATTGTGCGGCTTGTATTAATGCGGGTGAAATGATTTCATCAGAATAGGCAAAACCGGTTTTCTCACCACTGATGGCGCGAATACCGACGCCCTGGTCGATACTATGACTGCCTTCGCGAACGATGCCATCTTCCAGTACCCATGATTCGGCACGACTGGCTTCGAAATATAAATCTCCGTGATCTACATCATGCGACATGAGTTGATTTAATGTTTTTTCCACATCACTGGTTTGTAATCCCGTGTTGGAAAGCAATTGTTCTTCGGCAATATTGAGAGAGTTGGTCATAAGGCTCAAAGTTCGGGTTTCCTGGTTCAGAGTTCAAAGTTATTTATGTGAAGCGTTAAACGTGAGACAAAAAAAATCATGATAATATACATCCTTCGTTCTTAACGTTTCACGTCATAGGTATCAATCTTCCTGTGTTCAAGTGCTGGGAAGTTTTTTCGAAGTGTTTCTAGTGTCTGCATGTCCAGATCAGCGCAGGCAAATCCAGGGCCGGAATCTACACAGGCAAGCACTTCGCCCCAGGGACTTACGATCATGCTGTGTCCCCAGGTCTTTCTGTCATTAACATGCAAGCCGCCTTGACTAGAGGCCATCACATAACTTAGATTTTCAACGGCACGTACCTTGAGTAATGACTCCCAGTGACTCTTTCCTGTGGTGTAGGTAAAAGCAGATGGCGTAATGATCAGATTGACCTGCTGGTCATGCATTTTTCTGTATAATTCTGGGAAGCGTAGATCATAACAAACACTCATACCAATATTTGCAAAAGGAGTTCTGGCGACAACGATCTCATCGCCCGGCACAAAGGTGCTCGATTCCTGATAACTTTCATCGCCGTTATCAACGCAGACATCAAATAAGTGGATCTTGTCGTAGCGGGCGAAGAGTTTTCCTTGCGGGTCGACTATAAGGCTAGTGGCCGTTATCTTGTCGGGCGCACTTGTCGCCATGGGTATGGTGCCGCCACATAGCCAGATATTATGTGTTTTGGCCTGTTGACTGAGGAAGTCCTGAATGGGGCCTTCACCGGCAGGTTCACTGGTATTCAGTTTGTCCTGTTCTTCTTTGCCCATGAATGCAAAATTTTCAGGCAGTAGTATGAATGCTGCGCCCTCTTTACTGGCAGCATTGATCAGTTCTGAAGCGGTTTCGAGATTTTCAGAAACGTGATCAGTGCTGACCATCTGAATTACGGCGACTCGGGTCATAAGTGTTGTTTATAGCTCAATTTAGGCGAATAGTTTTTTCAATTAGGCACATATTAGCAGATAATGATCGATAGATTGACTGGCAATCAGTGCATCTGTTATGTTCCTCAGAATCGGAAGAATAAGTAGGAATATTATTCTCATTCCTTTAATTTCAAACAAGAAAAACGGTATTTCCTTTTGAACGAAAATTTTCCAAGAATTGACCGGCTTCCCCCGTATGTCTTCAGTATCGTCAACGATTTGAAGATGGAAGCGCGCCATCGTGGCGAAGACATTATTGATTTTGGCATGGGGAATCCAGACCAACCCACACCAAAACATATTATCGATAAAATGGTCGAGGCTGCTCAACGGGATGATACTCACCGTTATTCCATGTCACGCGGTATTCCACGACTTCGTGCTGCGATCTGTAACTGGTACAAGAGGCGTTACGATGTCGATCTCGATCCAGAATCGGAAGCTATTGTGACGCTTGGATCCAAAGAAGGTCTTGCTCATCTAGCGATGGCAGTGGTTGATAGAGGTGATACGGTTTTGGTACCAAATCCTGCTTACCCAATCCATCCTTTTGGCCAGGTAATTGCCGGCGCAGATGTTCGGCATATTCCAGTTGGTTCTGGAGTAGATTTCTTTGCCGAGTTAGAACGGGCAGTCATCGACATGTGGCCGAAGCCAAAAATGATGCTTATCAATTATCCAGGGAACCCGACTGCCGAATGTGTAGAACTGGATTTTTTTGAGAAGGTCATTGCCTTTGCCAGGGAACATGAAATCTGGGTGATACAGGATCTGGCCTATGCGGATATCGTGTTTGATGGCTATACGGCACCATCAATTTTGCAGGTAGCTGGTGCAAAAGACATCGCTGTTGAATTTTTTTCGATGTCTAAAAGTTACAATATGCCGGGTTGGCGCATAGGTTTCATGGTTGGGAATCCTGTTTTGGTCAATGCTTTAGCACGGATCAAATCCTATCTGGATTATGGTTTATACACACCGATGCAGGTAGCAGCTATTACTGCCCTGGAAGGTGATCAACAATGTGTTTCTGAGATTCGTAATATGTATTGGCAACGGCGTGATGTATTATGCGACGGCCTGAATTCCATAGGATGGAAGGTGGAAAAACCCAAGGCAACGATGTTTGTCTGGGCACCGATCCCAGAACAATATGCAGCTATGGGCTCGTTGGAATTTTGTAAGAAGGTATTACTAGAAGCCAAGGTAGCGGTATCACCCGGTGTTGGTTTTGGTCAGCACGGCGATGACCATGTGCGTTTCGCGCTGATTGAAAATGAACACAGGACACGACAAGCCATTCGAAATTTAAAAATGATGTTTAATAATTAAGAACTGAATACGAGATATAAAATAAATGAAACCTGTAAAGATTGGATTGTTAGGTCTTGGAACCGTCGGCGGTGGCACAGCCAGTGTGTTAACGCGAAATGCTGAAGAAATCGCCCGTCGTGCTGGTCGAGATATCGAGATAAGCCATGCCGCCGCAAAAGAATACAATCCAGATGACATCGAAGGTCTGGATAAAATTAATACCATTACCGATGACGCCTTTGAAGTTGTTAATGACCCTGAAGTAGAGATTATTGTTGAACTGATTGGTGGTTATTCGCCGGCGAAAGAACTGGTATTAAAGGCCATAGAAAATGGTAAACATGTGGTGACGGCCAACAAGGCATTGATTGCGAAGCATGGGAATGAGATTTTCAAAGCAGCACATGATAAAGGCGTTACTGTTGCCTTTGAAGCAGCGGTGGCTGGTGGCATTCCTATCATCAAGGCTATGCGCGAAGGTCTGGCTGCGAATCAGTTAATCTGGGCAGCAGGCATTATTAATGGTACGGGTAACTTTATCCTGACTGAGATGCGCGATAAAGGGCGTGATTTCGCAGATGTTCTGAAAGAAGCACAGGCATTGGGGTATGCCGAAGCTGATCCAACCTTTGATGTCGAGGGCATAGATGCAGCTCACAAATTAACAATTATGGGTTCTATTGCCTTTGGCGTGCCGCTACAGTTTGAGAAAACCTATACCGAGGGCATTTCAAAGATTGAACTACAGGACGTTGCCTACGCCGGCGAACTGGGTTATCGAATCAAACACCTTGGAATTACACGTAAGACCGAAGACGGCATTGAGTTACGTGTGCACCCAACTTTAATTCCTGAACGACGCTTGATCGCCAATGTCGATGGCGTTATGAACGCAGTGGTTGTGAAAGGCGATGCTGTTGGCCCAACATTATATTACGGTGCAGGGGCTGGTGCTGAACCGACAGCTTCTGCTGTGATAGCGGATATCGTTGATGTTGTCAGGGCACTAACAACCGATCCAGAAAATCGCGTGCCACACCTGGCTTTCCAACCCAGTGAGCTATCTAATTTTCCAATATTGGCTATGGAAGAAGTAGAGACGGCGTATTATTTACGATTACAAGTCGTTGACCAACCTGGCGTGCTAGCTGATGTGACACGTATATTGGGTGAAGCGGGTATCAGTATTGAAGCAATCATCCAAAAAGAACCTGCTGAGAATGAAGGCGATGTTCCGGTTATCATCCTTACTCAATGTATTAAAGAAAAATTTATGAACCAGGCAATAGCCAAGATCGAAGCACTGGATGCCTGTACTGCTGAAGTGGTGCGCATCCGTCTTGAGACCTTAGCTTGAGCAAATAAATAGTAAATAGTGGATAGTGAAAAGAAATGATTTTTAGAAAACGTTACACGGGTTTAATAGAACATTATAAAGATCGTCTTCCAGTCGATGACAGTACGCCAATCATCAGTTTGGGTGAAGGTAATACGCCATTAATTCGTCTGAATAACATTCCGACTATGTTGGATCATACTGTCGATATTTACGTCAAGTATGAAGGTATGAATCCAACCGGTTCATTCAAGGATCGTGGCATGACCATGGCGGTTACCAAGGCGGTAGAAGCAGGTTCAAAGGCTATTATTTGTGCTTCAACCGGTAACACCTCTGCCTCGGCGGCAGCCTATGCTGCGCGTGCAGGGATCACGGCCTTTGTTCTCATCCCCGATGGTAAGATTGCCCAGGGGAAACTGGCTCAGGCGATGATGGAAGGTGCCGTGATCATTCAAATAAAAGGTAATTTTGATGACGGTATGCGATTGGTGAAAGAGATTGGAGAAACTGCGCCGGTCACTATTGTCAATTCGATTAATCCGTATCGTTTACAAGGGCAAAAAACGGCGGCATTTGAGATCGTTGAAGAACTTAGCAAAGCGCCTGATTATCATTGCTTGCCAGTTGGCAATGCTGGAAACATTACTGCTCACTGGATCGGTTATTCCGAATACGCTACAAGCAAAGGTGAGAAAACAACAGCAGCGTGCAGTTTGTGTGCTGGCGATTGTTCGCTCAATCAGGATGCCATCATTCAAAATCGTCCAGTCATGGTGGGTTATCAAGCCTCAGGTTCAGCACCTTTCTTACGTGGTCAGATGGTTGATAAACCAGAAACAGTTGCGACAGCAATACGCATTGGTCATCCGCAATCCTGGGACAATGCCTGGAAGGTGAAAGAAGAATCCGGCGGCTGGTTTGATGAATGTACTGATGACGAAATTCTTGCGACACAAAAATTGCTGGCAGAAAAGGAAGGTGTCTTTTGTGAACCGGCATCTGCTACATCACTTGCCGGTGCAATGCGTGATATCAATTCAGGAAATATCCCTGCAGGCAGTACCATCGTGTGCACACTTACAGGTCATGGCTTGAAGGATCCAGATACTGCTATAAAACAAAGCACTGCTCCAGTTGTAAAGGTAGACGCTGATTTGAAACAGGTTGAACAAGCGATACTCAATAACATACAAGAATAGGGAATAGGGAATAGGGAATAGGGAATAGGGAATAGGGAATAGGGAATAGAGAGTAGGGAATAGGGAATAGGAAATAGGAAATAGGAAATAGGAAATAGGAAATAGGAAATAGAGAGTAGAAAGTGAGAAATGAAAATAAAAGAATTTGACATAGGCCTAAGCCTGCCTTTTTGTTTTTAATGTTTAACTCTTCACGTATAAAATAATGCGAAGCATTACTTTATATCTCCCCGGTTTATTTCATTTTATTTCAGAATTTACCAATGATGATTTATCTGATCTGACATCATTGCGACGTTTTTTAAATTATGGAGTGATAAACTCAATTGATCCTCTTTCCTATCTTGATCAAATCACAGATCTATTTGGAATAGAGAACCAGAAGGATGCGGACATTCCCTATGCTGCTTTAAGTCGTTTGGTAGATGAGGCATCACGCCCACAAGGTGTATGGATGCGTGTTGATCCAATTCATCTTAAACCAACAGCAAACGGTTTAATTCTGATGGATAGCCGTCAATTTTCCTTGAACCAGCATGATGCTCTGGCCCTGGCAGCTCTTCTCAGAGATAAATTCATAGAATTAAATTGCACCCTGGAAGTGCCTGTTGCTGATCGGTGGTATTTACAATTACCGAACATACCAAACATAAAAACCAGTTCTATCTATGAAGTAGCAGGTCAGGATGTTTCAGATTATATGTTACAAGGTGAGCACAAAGCACAATGGTTGAGCTTGTTAAACGAAATTCAAATGATGTTGCATGATTGTTCAATCAATGAGCAGCGTAATGCAAAAGGAGAGCCTGTTATCAATAGTCTTTGGTTTTGGGGGGTAGGTGAATTACCAAACAGTTATGAAAGATACTGGTCGAAGGTCTACTGCGATGACTCGATAGTAAAAGGTTTGTGCATGTTGTCTTCTACTGAGAATGCAATGCTTGAAGAATCCAGGGTAGGATCTTTTGAAGATGAACTGGGGGGTGAGAATTTATTCATTTTACCGGGTGCCCTGCAAGCAGTTCAATACGATGAACCTTTCGGATGGTTGGAATCAGTACATTTACTCGAAAGCCAGTGGTTAAATCCGATGTTATTATTTTTAATAAATGGCACTATCGACAATCTGGAAATTATTACAGAGGGTTATCGATTAAGTATAAAACGATCGGTGCTTTTGCGATTCTGGAAAGGACGAAAATCTATCAAATCATTTTTTAACTAAACACACTTCGGATGGAAACACTCATTAAACAACGAACCATTTCTACACAGAGTGGTTTCAATGGTTCCCTTCATCCTGTTCTTGAACGTGTTCTGCTTGCACGTGATGTCACTTCTCCCGAGGCAATGGATTATTCACTGAAAAATCTTTTACCTTATTCAAACTTAAAAACATTGATGCTGCCGTTGGATTAATAACGGATGCTATAAAGCATGATAAACGCATGTTGATCGTGGCAGATTTCGATGCCGATGGCGCGACCAGTTGCGCTGTGGGTATTCGTGGCTTAAGTAGTCTTGGTGCCAGACACGTTGAATACATTGTTCCTAATCGTTTTGATTATGGTTATGGCCTGACACCAGATATCGTTCAACTAGCTGCAGATTTGGAACCCGATTTGATCATCACTGTGGACAATGGAATTTCCAGTGTTGATGGTGTTAAAGAAGCAAAGCGATTAGGCATTGATGTTTTAATCACCGACCATCATCTTCCCGGTCAGGAGCTGCCGGATGCTGATGTCATCCTTAATCCAAATCAGATGGGTGATGAATACCCAAGCAAGTACCTGGCGGGTGTGGGTGTGATGTTCAATCTATTGATTGCCCTGCGAGCGCATCTAAGAGATATAAACTGGTTTGAAGAACAGGCTATCGAAGAACCGAATTTAGCGACTCTGTTGGATCTGGTTGCATTAGGAACAGTAGCAGACGTTGTACCGCTGGATTTTAATAATCGGGTCATGATCTCACAAGGTTTGTCCAGAATACGAAAGGGATATTGTTGTGAGGGCATAAAAGCATTGATACAACTAGCCAATCGTTCGATGAATAATCTCAAGGCAGCGGATTTAGGCTTTGCCATTGGTCCCCAGGTTAAATGCCGCAGGCCGTTTAACGGATATGTCACTTGGGATCGAATGTTTACTGTGTGATGACGAAAACCTGGCGATGCAAATGGCCGAAGAGTTGGATGAACTCAATCAGGAACGTCGACGCATTCAGAGTGAAATGCAGGGACAGGCACTAGAAGATTTAAACCTGATTCTGGCGAATAGAGAAAACACTGAATGCTATGGCATATGTCTTTATAACGAACAATGGCATCAGGGTGTTGTCGGTATTCTTGCTTCAAAGGTCAAAGAACAGTTCCATCGTCCAGTGATAGCCTTTGCCCCTGATAAAGACAATAACATTAAAGGATCGGCTCGTTCCGTTTCCGGGCTGCATATCAAAGATGTTCTCGAAGCCATTGTTGCTCAGAATCCCGGTCTGATTCATAAATTTGGTGGTCATGCCATGGCTGCTGGTTTAACGATGTCATTGACGCACTTTGATCAGTTTGCTGAATTGTTCGATCAGGAAGTAAAAAAAATTCTTTGTAAGGAGCAATTAAATGGTGAAGTTATGTCTGATGGAGAATTACAGGCAGATGAGTTATCTATGCAGATGGCATATTTGCTGGACAATGCTGGTCCCTGGGGACAATCATTTCCCGAACCCTGTTTTGATGGTGAGTTTCAAGTACTAAAGAAGAGAATTGTTGGTGACAATCATTTAAAACTCGACTTAAAGCATGATAAAAATGCAAAAAGCATTAATGCAATAGCCTTTAATACGACGGACGAATCCTGGCCTCAACAAGTTGAACGTGTTCACGCTGTCTATCGGCTGGATATAAATGAGTATCGTGGACAGAAACAGTTGCAGCTCATGATCGAGCATATCACACCCATAACAATTTAAATCTCTGTTTTTAAAGAATATTTATATTCTGTTTTCCCATCCATCCAATCTGGCTTTGTCTTTGCAGAGCTTAAAAATTAAGGATAATTTTTGTCAAGAAATTGGCAGCTTTGTCGCTAACTTGCTGGGACTCCTATTTTTTTAGGAATCTTGCAGACAATCCTTAATAGTCTTGTCTGGATTTAAGAAAATGACTGGAGGGTGAAATGAGCAAAACAGTATTAGTAGTGGATGACAGTAAATTATCGAGAATGATGATCAACACTATCATCAAGACAAATTTTCCTGATTGGGATGTAGTTGAAGCGGTTGATGGTGATACAGCCTTGGGTTTGGCCGAGACAAATACCATCGATATGATGACGATTGATGTCAACATGCCCGGGCATGAATGGTTCTGATCTGGCTGTCAAACTCAGGAAAAAATTTCCCCTGGCAAACATCGCTATGGTGACTGCGAATGTACAAGATGCTGTACGAAAGCGGGCAGAGGAAGTAGGAGCAGAATTTATTGGCAAACCGATAACAGAAGATGAGATCATGCGTTTTTTTCAAATGGAGAGTGCTAATGCTTGAATTTACCGATTTGGAAAAAGACGCCATTACTGAGGCGTTCAATATTGGCATGGGACATGCTGGCAATTCATTAAGCAAGATGGTGAATCATGAGGTGCAATTATCAGCACCAACGGTGGAATTTGTCAGTAAAAATAAGGCATGTGAAGTGATCAACAATGGGCAAGATGGATTTATTGCCGGTGTTAGTGAGAAATTTACTGGCCCCATCTCCGGTGATGCAATGTTGCTGCTTCCTGAAGAAAAAAATTTAGAGTTGGTGCAATTGGTATTGGATGATTCGGTACCGAAAGAATTATTAAGTCAGATGGAACAGGAAGCCTTGTCAGAAGTAGGAAATATTATTTTGACCGGTTGTCTTGCCAGTCTTGCCGACATGATGCAAGAGGAAATCGAAAGTGAAATACCGGTAATGGTCAAAGGTACCGTTAATGACATCCTGGATGATGGCGAGGATAGTGGCGAAAGTATAGTGATGGTATTACACATGAATTTTTCTATACGTGATAAAGATATTAACGGCTATGTGACATTCCTCATGGGGACTCATTCTATTGAGAATTTCCATAAGGAATTACAAAAACATTTTCAACTCGAAGGCAGCGCATAGATCTGCATAGTTTTAATAAACTGCAGCGAATGTTTCATTATCGATCATGGCAGTAATGATGGCTGAAATGTCGACAGAAAAAAACGACCTGTTAAACAGTGTATTTGATATTTCAGATAATGGTCTGGTTATTTTTGATCCGCAAGGAGATATTGAGCTGTGGAATAACTGGATGCAAAAATACACAGGTCTTTCTGCAGAAGAGGTATTAGGTCGTAAACTGGGCGATGTTTTTCCAGAGCTGATCAACAGCCGAGTTGAACAGGCGATAACGCAGGCCATCAGACAGGGTGCTGCTTCCATCATCTCTCAGTCCATACATAAGGCTCCAATCCCACTCTATGCAAGTGACAATGATCGCAGGGAAAATAATCGTATTGACCACTCTATTATTGTTAAACCGATACGCATCAATTCAAAAATGAGACATTGTTTTTTGCAAATAAACGATGTTTCAGCTTCGGTTAAGAGAGAACAACTGTTGCGTAAACAGAAACTCGATTTACAGGAATCAATTAAATTACAAAAGAAAAATGAATCAAAACTAAAACAATATTCCAGTGAGCTTGTTCGATCCAATGAAGAATTAGAAAAATTTGCTTATGTCGCTTCACATGATTTACAGGAACCCTTGCGCATGGTCTCAAGTTACACCGGTTTATTGGCAAATCGGTATGAGGATAAACTGGACGATCAGGCACGTGAATTTATCGAGTTCGCGAAAGATGGTACCCAGCGAATGCAGAGGTTGATCAAAGATCTGCTTGAATATTCTCGGGTTAGCACGCAAGGGAATACATTAATACCTGTCGATTGTAATTCAATTTACGATGATGTTATCAATATGTTAAAGCTGTCGATAGATGAATGTGATGCCACGATACGGAAGAGCACCTTGCCAGTGGTCTCAGGTGATGTATCACAGTTGAGGCAATTATTCCAGAACCTGATTGCTAATGCCATTAAGTATCGAGAAAAAGACAAACTGGTAGAAGTTGATATATTAGTAAAACAGGATGGTGATCACTGGCAATTTTCAATTGCTGATAATGGTATTGGCATTGATCCACAATTCTACAGTCGAATTTTTGATGTGTTCCAGCGCTTGCATACCCGGGATCAATATTCTGGAACCGGCATTGGCCTGGCAATATGCAAAAAAATAGTTGCACGCCATGGAGGGCGTATCTGGATCGAATCAACATCAGGAAAGGGCAGTACTTTTTATTTCACATTAGCCAATGCTGCGACAGAAATAAATGCTGAAGATGACGGAGTTGTTTTGATGAAGGAGGCTGTGAATTGAATAAGGCTTCTCCAGATGAAAAACGTATTTTAACAAGGATAAAGAAAAAAGGCGTATGCGTAATAACTATTCAAGCTGCGTAAATTAAACAAGATAATATTTACGTAAATGAGTTGATATTTAAAGGATCACTTTCATGACAAAATTTTCTATAAACAGGCTTAGCCAAGTAATCATTATTTCTCTGACCGTGTTGACCTCATCATGTTCAGAAGATAATTCTAATAATGCACCATTACGAGTTGGATACGCCCCATGGCCGGGTTTTGATATTGTCAGTTACGCACAAGAAGCTGGATTATTTAAAGAGCGAGATGTTGATGTTGAGTTAATTAAATTTGAATCCCAGTTTGATGTGAGTAGGGCTTTGACACGTGGCCGACTGGATGGGGGGTTGATATCGGCGTCAGATTTATTGGTTTTAGAGTCTGAAACAGATCCAGTGCAGATCATATTAGTGACTAATATATCTCATGGTTCTGATGGTGTTGTTTCTAGTTCTGGAATAACGGACATGAAAAGTCTGCAAGGTAAACGTGTAGGAGCAAAAAGTTTCACAATTAATCATTTAATTTTATTTGAAGCGCTGGAATTACACGGTTTAAATCTGTCCGATGTCGAAGTCATTGATGTTTCTAATGATGTGGCGTATAAAAAATTCATAAACAAGGAACTAGACGCAGCTGTATTGTGGGAACCACAATTAAGTGGGGCCGCAACAGCAGTTAATGGAAATGTGGTATTTAGAACAAATGAAGTTGACAGTCTAGTGATTGATATTATGGCAGTGAGTCAACAAGTTATTACGAGGCGCCCGGATGATTTGAAGAATTTTCTTCTGGCCTGGTTTGATATTATGCAAGCTGTTGATGAAACACCCGAGCAGGTGTTTTTTGTTGTAGGTTCATTCATCGGCCAGACTGGTGAGGAATTTGCTGATGATTATTCCGGTTTAAAAAAAGGCGATACTGAATTGAATCTTAAAATGTTTGGGCAAGGTAATTTTCTGGAGAGTTCAAATTCGCGCTATCTAAAATATTTAACAGATTCAGGACATTCTAATCCTGAAAGTGCCAGGTTAAATATCGATGCTTCGTTTATCCTGTCTGCTATTGAGCAGAAACGTAAAGAAGTGAATTAGCTAATTTAAATATCATTATTACTTTTATGAAAAGCCATAAGCTTGCAACCCAGATCATTACCACTCTTGTATTGGTATTGGGGGTTGCATTTGCTATATCGGGAATAATCCTGCAGTACCAGGCTGATGCCTTACTTTTTAAAGAAATAAAGAAGCGCGGAGAAATCATTACAGAACATCTGGAGTATTCATTGGAAACCGTATACGAGTCCCAGAATATCAATGCTTTAAACCGTATTTTACAAAATCTAGCAACAGATCCGACAATTGAAACACTGGCCATTGTTGGCAATGATAACAGAATTATTGCGCATTCAAACAGGCAACGGGTTAGTCAGCTATTTGATATTGAGCAGTTCCGTGGTTTAAAAGAGACTGTTCAGAAAGCAAGACATTCAACAGTTTCGCACAGCCTTTTCCTGGAGGAAAATGAATCAACCAGATTAATACAGGTTTTACCGTTATCGGGTGGTGTATTTAATATAAAAGAAGGAAGAACACTGGTCATGGTAGTGCTTAATGTTACCAAGGCTTATAACGATATACATAAATTTGATCTGTTTATTCATCTAATGAGTTTGATCATTTTATTTTTTACAACTCTGTCGATTTATTTTGTTTTAAATCAAAAAGTAGTGGAACCTATAACGCAGTTACTTTCTTCAATTCAAAAAACATTTTCGGAAGGCGAATATAAACCTGTTAAAAAACTACCTAATAACGAGTTCATAGAACTCGATAAAGATCTTCAGAAAACATTTTCTGATTTACATGAATTACAGGATCAGTTGATATTAAGTGAGCAGGAGGTACAAACATTTCTTGATGATGCACCTGTCATGATGTGGATGACAGATGAGCATGGAAAAGTCGTGTTGTTTAATAATACTTGGTTAGAATATTTCAATACATCAATGGAGGATGAGATTTCACTTAAGTGGAATGAAAAGAATATTCATCCAGATGATCGTGAATCAATCCTGTTAGTCTACAATCAGGCATTCAATCTCCATGAAAAATTTCATCATGAATATCGCATGAAGAATGCATCGGGAGATTATCGGTGGATCTCTGAACTAGGTAAACCAAGGTTCGACGATAAAGAAAAATTTAGAGGCTATATCGGTACCTGTATCGATTTTACAGAAAAAAAACAGGCAGACATTGAAATACAAAAGCATGTCGATGCCCTGGCACAATCAGAATTATTAAATAAAAACCAAAAAGAATACTATGGAAATATGATTGGAAACCTGAGTGTGCCTGCTTTTGTGATTGATCTGGATCACAAGGTCACGATCTGGAACATAGCCTGTGAAAACATGACAGGCATTAAAGCTAAAGATCTCCTCGGAACAGATCAACATTCAAAGGCTATATATAAGGAGAAACGTCCTTTACTGGCGGATCTGGTCATTGACAGTAATTTTGAAAAAATTTCTGAGCTGTATCCGGTTGAACTGGGAGAGACCCTCATGCCTGGTGGTTACAGCGTGCAAAACTGGGTCGATATGCCCAATAAAAACGAACCTCGCTATCTTGCTATTGATGCAGGGCCAGTTTATGACACTAATGGTAGCAAAACAGCTGTTGTACAAATTATGCAGGACATCACGTCAATGAAAATACTGGAGGAGTCCTTACAGCAGCAAACTCATGAACTAATGAAGACAAACAAGGAACTTGAGCAATTCGCTTATGTTGCTTCCCATGATTTACAGGAGCCCCTGCGTATGGTCTCCAGTTATGCACAACTGCTAGCGAGTCGTTATAAAGATAAACTGGATGATGATGCAGATGAATTTATCGAATACATAGTCGATGGTGCCAAGCGCATGCAGACATTGATTCAGGATCTGTTGAAATTTTCACGATTAAGTACTCAGTCAGAGGAATTCAGTTCAGTGGATATCAATAATATCTTTGACTATGCTGTTGAAAACTTAATAGTGGCGATTGATGAAACAGGTACGGTTGTGACAAGTGATGAATTACCCGTAGTTGATGGGGATGCCGGACAATTACGCCTGTTGTTCCAGAATGTAATTGGCAATGCTGTGAAATACAGAGATCCAGAAAAATTAAACAAGGTGCATGTCTCTGTGGAACAAAAAGGGAAACAGTGGCAATTTTGTATTGGAGATAATGGTATCGGTATTGAATCTGAGTATTTTGAAAAAATATTTGTTATCTTTCAACGTTTGCACGGTAAAAGTGAATATCAGGGGACAGGAATTGGTCTTGCCATCTGTAAAAAAATAGTCGAAAGCCACCATGGTCGGATCTGGCTGGAGTCGGAATATGGACAGGGGACACGATTTTATTTCACCTTGCCCGTTGATGTGATGAGTGAAAGCTACAAATTACAAGTGAACGGTTAATACTCACAAGTGAAACGTCAAATACATGACAAATACTAGTTTCGTTTAATTTCAATCGAGGACAGGCTTAAACTTGTCCCCTGATCTAAAATAGTGATAATGATAAAATATGAAAAAATTTAACGACAATCCGGCGAATATTTTGCTGGTCGAAGATAACCAAGGGGATGCGCGCCTTGCCACTGAGGCATTGAAAGATGGCAAGATAAGCAATATTCTGCACCATGTTAAAGATGGCGTCGAGGCAATGCAGTATCTAAAACAGGAAGGTGATTATAATGATGCGCCACGCCCTGATCTGATTCTTCTGGATCTTAATATGCCTCGAATGGATGGCCGTGAAGTGCTGGAGGAAATTAGTAAATATCCTGAATTGAGTGGGATTCCGATTATTGTTCTGACAACCTCACAAAGCGATGTGGATATTGCCAGGAGTTATCATTTAAATGCCAACTGTTTTATCTCAAAACCGGTAGATTTCGATCAGTTTGTCACGGTCGTGCAATCGATTGAACATTTCTGGTTTACTGTTGTTAGTCTGCCTAAGAATTAAGCCGTTGCGACAAGACACCAGACTCAGATGTGCTTACTGTTCTAACCCATGAAAATTCACCTACCACCTGATGGTTATACTGTTAATTGAAGATAATGATGGAGACGCGCGTCTTGTCGTTGAGGGATTAAAATCTGCCAAGATTACCAACACGCTTGTCCGTGTACATGATGGTAGTGAGGCGCTGGACTATCTCTATTCTCGTGGTGCCTACACTGATGTCCTCCGTCCCGATCTTATTATACTGGATCTCAATATGCCGAAAATAGATGGGCGGGAGTTCCTGAAACGTATTAAACGCGATGAGGAGTTAACAAATATACCCCTGGTGGTGTTGACAACATCACAGGACGAAGTTGATATTTCTCAGAGCTATGAAAATTTAGCCAATTGTTTTATCAGCAAGCCACTTGATTTCACCAAATTTGTTGAGATTGTGCAATCGATTGAACATTTCTGGTTTCGAGTTGCTCATCTTCCAGAGAACCGTTCCTGAATGCATATTCCTGTCTTTCGATCCGCTGTACGGATAGGTGTTATTACTAAAGTTTTTCCCTGGGATTGCCGCTAAATCTATAAGCTCCTGTATATCCAAGTTCTTTATTCTAAAGAAATTATTCGATTTGGATTAACGGGTTAAGGTTTTTAGATTAGGAAAAACAAAAAATGTCAGATTCCGACCTGATCAATGTCCTATTAATCGAAGACAATCTGGGCGATGCACGCCTGGTCGAAATGATGTTGGCTCATCCTGGCGACAAAAATTATAGCCTGCAGACAGCCGACACGTTGTCAGCAGCCAAGGAGCTGCTGGATGAGCAAGGATTTGAGGTTGCCTTACTGGATATGTCACTGCCAGATAGTGATGGGATCGATAGCATTGCCGATCTTAAGGCCTCTGCGCCTGATATGGCGGTTGTCGTATTAAGTGGACAAGAAGACGAAGGCTTTGCCCTGGAAACCGTCAAGGCCGGTGTCCAGGATTATCTGGTTAAAGGTAAGATTGACGAATGGCAACTGACACGTGCTTTGCATTATGCAATTGAACGCAAACAGTTGCAATTGAGTATGTTGCATATGGCTCATCATGACCAGCTAACCGGCCTAGCTAACAGAACCTTGTTTCGCTTGCGTCTTGAACATGCAATTGGTGTGGCTGAACGACGCGGAGAATCGGTTGTGGTGCTGTATATGGATCTCGATCATTTCAAACCCATTAATGATGGTTTAGGTCATGAGACAGGCGACAAGCTTCTGATTGAGATTTCAAACCGTTTAGTCAAAATTGTCAGGGGAATCGATACCGTTGCTCGTCTCGGGGGCGATGAATTTGCCGTAATTCTGGAAGGTGTAAAACATACAAAAGATGCCGCAGCGGTAGCTGAAAAAATTATTGAAATGACAACCAAATCAATTGATGTTGATCAACATAAGTTGTACGTCGGTACCAGTATTGGTATCGCCTTTTTTCCACATTGTGGGAAAGACGTCGATAGCATCATCAAAAATGCAGACAGTGCAATGTATAAGGCGAAACGTAACGGACGAAATCAGTATCAGTTTTATACCAATGAAATGAATGGCCGTGCATTGGAAGAATTAAAGCAGGAAATGCAATTGCACGAAGCTTTGAACCGTGAAGAATTTTTATTGTATTACCAACCGATACTGAATTTGAAGACAAATAAAATAATTGGCAATGAAGCCTTGTTACGTTGGGAGCATCCCGAACAGGGACTGTTATACCCAATCAGTTTTATCTCCATGTTGGAACATAATGATATGATCACGGGGGTAGGTTACTGGGTGCTTGAAACAGCGTGCAAGCAACATGTGGCCTGGAAGAAACAAGGCTTACCTGTCGACAAACTCAGTATTAATCTTTCTGGCCGCCAGTTATTACAAGCTGATTTTTGTCATACTGTATCGGATATTTTAAAGAAGTCCGGGTTGGATGCCGCTTTTCTCGAATTTGAATTAACGGAAAGCCTGCTTATTCAAAACACAGACGTAACGATGGAAATACTGGAGACACTTAAATTCATGGGAGTCAGTATTGCAATTGATGATTTTGGTACTGGTTACAATTCATTCAGTTACCTGAAACGTTTTCTGGTTGATACGATTAAAATTGATCGCTCTTTTATCGAAAACCTTACTGATAAAGGCCCAGATGTTGCGATTACCTCGGCAATTATTCGACTGGCTAAAGATCTGGGTATTTATGTGATTGCAGAAGGTGTTGAGACACAGGAACAATTGGAGTTTCTTCGAGCCAAGGGTATTGATGGGGTACAGGGAAATTTTATCAGTGAACCTCTACCACCTAAAGCCTTTAGTCATATGATAAGTTCAGAAAGCAAAGTTGCCTGAAGATAAATATGGCTAGGTATAATTCTACAATCAAGAATGAAATCAGGATACTTCTCATCGAAGATAATCCTGGTGATGCGAATTTGCTGGAAAAGCAACTCGAAATAATTGAGGGAACACAATACAACATCCATCTTGCTGAAACCTTAAGTGCTGGAATCAAAGCTTTAGAAGATAACAGCTTCGATATCGTTCTAACCGATCTTTCCTTACCCGACTCCAATGGTTTTGAAACGATTGAAGGTATTCTGGAGGTAAACAAGACAGTACCATTAATTGTTTTAAGTGGTCAGGAAGACGAGGAATTTTCAATTAAAGCCGTACAGCTGGGCGCACAGGATTATTTAACCAAAGGTTTGGGTGATGGCCATCTCATCAGTCGTGCTATTCGTTATTCAATTGAAAGAAAACGTGCCGAGCAAGGCATGAGGTATCTGGCACATTATGACAGTCTAACCGGACTGGCTAATCGGACTTTATTCAGAGAAAGGCTGGATCGCGCATTGATTAGAGCTAAACGTAGTCAGTCACAAGTTGCTATTCTTTATATCGATCTGGATCGGTTTAAACAAATAAATGATACGCTAGGACATGAGGTTGGGGACGATATCCTGGTTGATATTTCCAAGCGATTAACAACCTGTATTCGCCAGGATGATACTGTTGCCCGTCTGGGCGGTGATGAGTTTATGTTGATGCTGGAAAATATAAATAGTCAAAATGATGCGGCGCTGATTGCAAAAAAAATTATTGATGTTCTGGTGAAACCTTGTATGGCAAACGGACGGGAATTATTCATAACTCCGAGTATCGGCATTACCATTTTTCCGAATGATCATATGGAAGCGAATGAATTGTTAAAAAATGCAGATGCAGCCATGTATCGAGCCAAAGAAAAAGGCCGTAATCGATTTCAATTTTATACTGAAGGCATGAATCAGGATTCTCTTCAGCGGATGGATATGGAAGCCAGTTTACGTCGAGCCCTTGATAACAACGAATTTGTCCTTCATTACCAACCAAAGTTTGATATTAAAACACAGGCATTGACCGGAGCAGAAGCCCTGATCCGCTGGAATCACCCAAAGATGGGCATGGTTCCTCCGTTCGATTTTATTCCGCTTGCCGAAGAAACGGGTTTGATCGTGCCAATTGGTGAATGGGTGATTAAAGAGGCTTGTCGAAACATGCAAACCTGGAAGCTTCAGGGTTATGACCCAATACGAATAGCAGTCAATCTTTCACCCAGACAATTCTACCAAAGTGAAATTGTCGACATGATTTTAGATTGCTTAATCGAACATGAGGTTAAACCCAATGAGTTTGAGGTGGAGATAACGGAAGGCTTGCTCATGGAAGACACTGAAACTACTATCAGTTTACTCAATAAATTAAAGGTCTGGGGCTTACACATTTCTATCGATGATTTTGGTACAGGGTATTGTTCATTAGGATATTTGAAAAATTTTCCCATAGACACATTAAAAATTGATCGCTCATTCGTAAAAGATATCATGACTGAACCTGATGATGCGGCCATCACACAAGCAATCATTGCCCTCGCACATACCTTACGTCTCAGTGTTACCGCCGAAGGTATTGAAACAGAAGACCAGCTTAAATTTTTAAAACAGCACAATTGTAATGAGGGTCAGGGATATCTATACAGTAAACCGATCCCTGCTGAGGAATTAACCCAAATCATTAATAAGAGGGGAGATGAGAAACCTTCGAACAGAACGATTCAACCGATCAAAAAATCTGCCTGATCCATTTTCTTCCACTCATATATTTTTAGAGTAAACTATCGCCCGCCTTCCCGATGTTGTAATATTTCGTTCTTTTTGCTTAAGGCTAATAACTACAATGTTGGAAATCAACCCTGTCCTGACACAGATCAAAGATATGCAAGTACGAACACAAGTGCTTAGGGGGTATCTTTGATTATGAAAGCAAACATGAACGATTGACCGAAGTTCAAAGGGAGCTGGAACAACCTGGCGTTTGGGATGATCCTGAAAAGGCACAAACACTCGGTCAGGAAAGAGTGACTCTACAGAAGATCGTTGAAGGCCTGGATAACTTGAACACGACGCTTACTGATGCCCTTGAATTACTGGAAATGGCAAAAGAGGATGATGATTTAGCTACACTGCAATCAATAAAAAATGACCTCACACTACTAGAAAAGCGACTTGCTGACATGGAATTCCAGCGTATGTTTTCCGGAGACAAAGATATCAATAATACCTTTCTCGATATTCAATCAGGTTCCGGTGGTACGGAAGCTCAGGATTGGGCAGAGATGTTGTTACGGATGTATTTACGTTGGGGCGAACAACACGATTTCAAAACTGAACTCATTGAAGCTTCAGCCGGTGATGTTGCTGGCATCAAGAGCGCGACGATCAAATTTGACGGTGATTATGCTTATGGCTGGCTGCGGACTGAAACGGGAGTACATCGGCTGGTAAGAAAATCACCGTTTGATTCGGGTAACCGAAGGCATACTTCCTTTGCCTCAGTGTTTGTATCTCCGGAGATTGATGATAATGTTGAGAGTGAAATCAATCCGGCGGATATCCGAACCGATACTTATCGTGCCAGCGGTGCTGGTGGCCAGCATGTGAACAAAACGGATTCTGCAGTAAGATTGACACACTTGCCTACCGGTATTGTTGCCCAATGTCAGAATGATCGTTCTCAGCATAAGAACCGGGATCAGGCTATGAAGCAATTACGAGCCAAATTATATGAGCTTGAAATGCAAAAACTGAATGAAGAGAAACAGGCGCAAGAGGAAAACAAGGCAGATATTGGGTGGGGCAGCCAGATCCGTTCCTATGTACTTGATCAATCACGCATCAAGGATCTGAGAACTGGTATTGAAACGGGTAATACCCAGGCAGTTCTTGATGGTGATCTGGATCAATTTATTGAGGCCAGTCTTAAGGCAGGGATATAAGGGAATAGAAAATAGAAAATAGAAAATAGAAAATAGAAAATAGAAAATAGAAAATAGGGAATAGGGAATAGGGAATAGGGAATAGGGAATAGGGAATAGGGAATAGGAAGTAGGGAATAGGAAATAAAATGACATGTTTACATTTCACGTAACAAGAGACACGAGATACGAAAAAAATGTCAGATAACAAAAATGATTTAATCGCTCAAAGACGCGCACAACTGCAAAGCTATCGTGATCAGGGTAAAGCCTTTATCAATACCTTTCGCCGCGATTCATTGGCAGAGAAACTCATCAGTACCTATGGTGAAAAAACCAAGGAAGAATTGGAAGAAGCCAGCATCAAGGTGGCCATTGCCGGTCGTATGATGACTCGGCGCGTTATGGGTAAGGCATCGTTTGCCCATGTACAGGACATGTCTGGCAAAATTCAGATTTATGTCAGGCGCGACGATTTGCCTGAAGGTGTTTACAACACAGAATTCAAGAAATGGGATATCGGCGATATTATAGGTATGACTGGCATTGTGATGAAGACCAATAAAGGTGAACTCAGTGTTCATGCTGATTCCATTCAGTTGCTGACTAAGTCGCTACAACCCTTGCCGGAAAAATACCATGGTCTAACGGATCAGGAAATGAAATATCGACAACGCTATGTCGATCTCATTATGAATGAAGAGACTCGCAAGACTTTTGCTATTCGTTCAAAAGTCGTGGATTTTATTCGTAATTATTTAAAGCAGGAAAACTTTATGGAAGTGGAAACACCCATGATGCACGTTATTCCTGGTGGTGCAACGGCTCGGCCCTTTACCACACATCACAATAGCCTCGACATGGAGCTTTTTCTTCGAGTAGCCCCTGAGTTATATCTGAAACGTCTGGTGGTTGGTGGTATCGAACGTGTGTTTGAAATCAATCGCAGTTTTCGTAATGAGGGTTTGTCTCCGCGACATAATCCTGAGTTTACCATGTTGGAGTTCTATCAGGCCTATGCAGACTATGAAGATCTCATGAGTTTGACAGAGGATCTACTGCGTAAGATGGTCAAGGAGATCAAAGGTAGCTATGAAATTATCTATCAGGATCAGAACTATGATCTGTCCAAGCCTTTTCAACGTATGACGGTACTAGATTCAATCCTGCATTTTAATCCAGACATAACTTTAGCAGATCTGGGATCTATGGATTCGATAAAAGCGATTGCCGAAGGTTTACAAATTCCACTTGAAGACAGTTATGGGCTTGGCAAGATCCAGATTGAGATCTTTGAAAAAACCGTTGAAAGCAAGCTTATTCAACCGACCTTTATAACTGCCTATCCAACTGAAGTATCCCCCCTTGCCCGTATGAACAATGATGATCTATTTATTACAGACCGATTTGAGTTTTTTGTTGGTGGGCGTGAGATAGCTAATGGGTTTTCGGAACTGAATGATCCGGAAGATCAAGCAGAGCGTTTCAGAAAACAGGTTGAGGAAAAAGAGGCTGGTGATAATGAGGCCATGCACTATGATGAGGATTATATTACTGCCCTTGAATATGGTATGCCGCCAACGGCTGGGGAAGGCATTGGCATTGATCGCCTGGTGATGTTTTTGACGGATTCACCCACTATCCGCGATGTCATTTTATTCCCTCACATGCGCCCCGTAGAGTCTGCCCCATAGAGACTGCCACATAAGAGAGTCGTTCGAGTACAGGTTCCCGGAAATACTCTTGCTGTCAGAGAGCGGTTTTGAGGTGCTCCTGAGGTAGAAGGAAACAGTCAGAGGTTCTCTCGGTACAATGTACCCAGGTTCACATAATTTTTGTTTAAATTTGCTTTAAAAACAGAAACTTTTATACAATAGCGGAGTCAATATCCAGAGAGTTACGTATATGTACGTTTTTTGGCAGAAAATCTTATAAGACAGATGTTACTCATTGATTTTGTGAGGGAGAATATCTAACTAACTGATTTTTTTCTCAATATTTATTAACTTTGTTTTTTACTCAGGAGGACTCTAAATGTCTAAGAAAACAAATCTAAAACCCATCGCTGCCGCTTTAGGCGCTACCTTTGCAGTTTCTTTAATGGCTAGCCCAATTGTCAACGCAGCACAAAACCCATTTGAACTGACCGAACTTTCTAGCGGCTACATGCAACTTGCTGAAGGTGGTGACGGCGAAGGTAGCTGTGGCGAAGGTAACTGTGGTGGCAATGCCGCAGGTGGCAATGCCGAAGGCGCTGATGGTGGTGACGGCGAAGGTAGCTGTGGCGAAGGTAGCTGTGGTGGCAATGCCGAGGGTGCTGATGGTGGTGACGGCGAAGGTAGCTGCGGCGAAGGTAGCTGTGGTGGCAATGCCGAGGGTGCTGATGCCGAGGGTGCTGATGCAGAAGGTGCTGATGCAGAAGGCTAATACAGGATTATTCCTGAGCTTCACTAATGCTTTCACAAGCAAGTAGTTCCCCGGTTACGGGGACAGGTTTAGGTCTGCGGCGAACCTTTGTTGGTTCGCTTGCAGATTCTTTTCCTCAAGAGATTGATTTTATGGAAGTCGCCCCAGAAAACTGGATTGATGTGGGTGGGCGTTACGGCAAACAGTTTCGTAAAATCACAGAACAAGTTCCAATGGTATGTCATGGTTTGTCTCTAAATCTGGGTGGTTCAGCACCGTTAGACGAAGCCTTTATCAAACGTGTCAGACAGTTTATTGATACCCATCAACTCCGTTGTTATAGCGAACACCTGAGTTATTGTGCTGACGATGGTCATCTCTATGACCTCATGCCCATTCCTTTTACAGAAGCTGCTGTTCATCATGTGTCCGAACGCATACAAATAACCCAGGATATTCTCGGTCGTAAAATGGCCATAGAAAATGTTTCATACTATGCAGCTCCGGGTCAGGAGATGGATGAAATCGAATTTATTACCGCAGTTCTGAACAAAGCGGATTGTGATCTTTTACTGGATATTAATAATATCTACGTCAACAGTATTAATCATTCCTATAACGCAGAAGATTTTTTACGTGCCTTGCCAGCTGAGCGAATAGCCTATGCGCACATTGCCGGGCATCTTGAAGAAGCGGAAGATTTACGCATTGATACCCATGGTGAGGATGTGATCGAACCGGTTTGGGAGTTATTACGTAAGGCTTATGAAACTTTTGGTATTTTCCCGACCTTGCTCGAACGAGATTTCAATTTCCCTCCCTTACATGAATTGATTGAAGAAGCAAAAAAGATTTCTCTGATTCAAAGCCAACATACCTGTGACGATGACAGACTCCAACACGGCTGATTTTAAAGCGATTCAGCACACCTTCACGCAACACATGCGTGATCCAGAGAATGCTCCTGCCCCTGCTGATATTGAAGACCGGCGTATGGCAATCTACCGTGGTTTATTGTTTCGCAATATCGATAGCTTTATGGCGAACAGTTTCCCGGTGTTAAGAAAAGTGCACGATGGTGCCGTTTGGCGAAAATTGATCCGAGATTATTTCAAAAACCATCAGGCACACACTCCCCTATTTCCTACAATGCCTCATGAATTTGTTCATTATCTTGAATCCGAACGAAATGAGGAAAATGACCTGCCTTTTCTCTATGAATTAGCTCATTATGAGTGGATAGGTATGTCACTCAAATTCGATGGGCGTGAGATATCGTTTGATGGAATTGATACGGACGGTGATTTATTAAACGGTGTTCCGGTGTTAAATCCAATAAGCTGGATTCATGCATACCAATACCCAGTACACAAAATCAGTCCGAAATATATCCCGGAAATCCCACCTGAACAGCCAACCTATTTGGTTGCTTATCGTGATATAAATGACAAAACAGGTTTCATTGAATTGAATCTGGTATCTGCACGCTTGCTGGATTTAATTACAGAAGACAACAATAAAAGCGGACAAGAACTACTTGAACAGATAGCCAAAGAAATGCAGCATTCCAATCCAGAGCTTGTGATCCAGGGTGGTCTTGAGATCATACAACAGATGTTATCTAAATCTGTATTGCTTGGTGTCAAGAGTTAGTCTTTCTTACGTTTAGAGGACAGGCTTAAATCTGAGTTTTAGTATTATTATTTGGCACTACTATGAATGAGTTCTGGCACCATAATAATAACAGTAAAGCAGATGTATCTGGCATCATCTATGCTTTGTTAGACCGTTGTTACGACTAAAAAAAGGAAGCAGATAGATGACGCAACATTTTTCCTTAATGATCCCACAAACGTCTGACACTGATGGTGTGTTAGAGGTAAAGGCACCCTTTGATGGCAGTGTCATTGCTACGGTCGATACGGCAGGGAATGATGCTGTAGCAACGGCTGTAGCAACGGCTTATGGGCTTTATCGTGATCGAAGCAGCTGGCTGCCTGCTGAAAAGCGTATAGACGTTTTAGAAAAGACTTCGGCGATTATGCAGTCCCGCTTTGATGAATTAGCCCTTGAAGCGGCGAGAGAAGGTGGCAAGCCTTTAACTGATTCGAAGGTAGAAGTCACTCGTGCAATCGATGGCGTCAAACTCTGTATTGAACATTTAAGGACGGGGGCAGGTGAAGAAATCCCCATGGGTTTGAATGCAGCATCCAGTGGTCATCTGGCGTTCACGACCAAAGAGCCTATCGGTGTTGTTGTTGCCGTCAGTGCCTTTAACCATCCATTGAATTTAATTGTGCATCAGGTGGGGCCAGCGATCGCTACGGGTTGTCCTGTGATCGTCAAACCGGCTGAGGACACACCGTTATCCTGTTTTCGTTTTGTTGAGATTTTAAGAGAGGCCGGTTTGCCAGATGAATGGTGTCAGGCCATGACAGTGAGCAACCTGGATGTGGCAACACAATTGGTGACCGATGAGCGGGTTGGTTTTTTTACTTTTATCGGCAGTGCAAAAGTTGGTTGGATGTTGCGGTCAAAATTGGCAGCAGGCACTCGTTGTGCTTTGGAGCATGGTGGCGCTGCACCCGTGATCGTGACAGAAGATGCCGATATGGAGAATGCTATTCCACTATTGGCCAAGGGTGGTTTATATCATGCCGGACAAGTCTGTGTGTCTGTGCAACGAATTTTTGCCCATGAAAGTATTGCTGAATCATTGGCTGAGAGCCTGGCTAAGTTTGCTGACAAACAGGTAGTGGGTGATCCCATTTTGTCTAAGACTGAGATTGGTCCGCTGATCCGTCCAGGAGAAGTCGATCGCATCGAGGCCTGGGTCAATGAGGTAAAAGAAGGTGGAACAAAAGTGCTGGCGGGTGGTAATAGAATTTCTGATTCCTGTTATGAATGTACTGTGCTTTATGACCCGCCGGGGGACGCCAAAGTCAGCCAGAACGAGATCTTTGGGCCTGTGATCAATGTCTATCCCTATTCTGATATGGACGAGGCCATTCAGCGAGCCAATTCCTTGCCCTTCTCATTTCAGGCATCGGTATTCGCCAAAGACATAGACAAGGCCTTGAAGGCTGCCAGGAATCTCGATGCTGCGGCTGTAATGGTGAACAATCACACTGCCTTTCGTGTAGACTGGATGCCCTTTGCCGGCTTGAAACAATCGGGTCTCGGTGTCGGTGGTATTCCGCATACCATGCACGATATGCAAGTCGATAAATTAATCGTATTGCGTTCAAATTCGTTATAAAGAAAAGTATCAGATAACTGACTTTTCAGACAGAATCTGTCTATAATCGTTTAGAAATAAAAACTTGAGGGTGGGATGATGTCTGATCACATGCAGACTTTTCTGTTGTCTACCATGGAAGTCATGGCAGCGTTGTTTATTTTTTGTATTGGACTTGCTGTTCTGGCAATCATTGTTGTCTATATACTGGACGTTACTCAAACAAAAAAAGCTATCCTGAGAAATTATCCGGTTGTTGGTCATTTTCGTTACTTCTTTGAAAATATGGGCGAATTCTTTCGACAATATTTCTTTGCTCAGGACAGGGAAGAGATGCCATTCAATCGGGCGCAACGTACCTGGGCTTATCGAGCGGCGAAGAATGAGGACAATACCATTGCCTTTGGATCAACACGAGATTTGAGACCAGCTGGCACGGTTTTATTTGCAAACTGTCCTTTTCCGACTTTGGGAAAAGATGCAGTCGAAGCACAGCCAGTCACCATAGGCCCTTATTGTGACAACCCGTATAAGACGGCTTCTCTGTTTAATATCTCTGGCATGAGCTATGGCGCCATATCAAAACCTGCGGTATTAGCTTTATCTAATGGTGCGCGTATGGCGGGTTGCTGGATGAATACCGGAGAAGGGGGTCTTTCTCCATACCATCTGGAAGGAGGTGCTGATATTGTTTTTCAGATTGGCACGGCCAAAAACGGGGTAAGTGATTTGGAAGGAAATCTCAATAATGAAAAATTAGAGGAAGTTGCAGCTCATGAACAGGTGAAGATGTTCGAGCTCAAAATGAGCCAGGGTGCCAAACCGGGTAAAGGCGGTATCTTACCGGGTGGCAAGGTAACAGAGGAGATTGCAAAAATTCGTGGTATAAAACCTGGCTCGGATGCGATAAGCCCGAATCGACACACCGATATTAATTCCAATACCGATTTGTTAGATGTGATCGCACGTATTCGAAACGTTACAAAAAAACCTGTAGGCATTAAGGCGGTAATCGGTGCCTATGGTTGGTTGGATAGTTTGTTCGAAGAAATCAACCAGCGCGGTATCGAATCTGCTCCAGATTTTATTACGATTGACAGCGCCGATGGTGGAACAGGTGCTGCACCTATGCCGTTGATGGACGATATGGGTTTGCCACTAAAAGAAAGTCTGCCTATGTTAGTTGATAAATTAATTGAACATGGTTTGCGTGAGCGAATCAAAGTGGTGAGCTCAGGAAAATTAATTACGCCTGCTGACGTCGCCTGGGCCTTGTGCGTGGGTGCAGATTTCATTACTTCCGCAAGAGGCTTTATGTTTGCTCTGGGCTGTATTCAAGCCTTGCAGTGTAATAAGAATACCTGTCCAACCGGAATTACTACACACAATAAAAAATTACAACGTGGTTTGGTTCCTGCTGACAAGGCGGTGCGTGTGATGAATTATGCAAAGAATATGGTAAAGGAAGTTGGGATCATTACTCATTCCTGTGGTGCCAAGGCACCGCGCGAATTAAAACGACATCATGCAAGAGTGGTTATGCAGAACGGTTTATCCATTGCCCTGGATGAGTTATACCCACTGAAATAGATTTTATTTGATTGATTTAAAAGTATCGAAAAAAAAGTTGTTATCAACACTTATTATTGGAGGGAGAAGAAAATGTCAGCAATCATCTGTGTAGCAAATTGGGGGTACGATATTCTTGATAGAATCAAGGCTATTGATTTTACGGCACCGTTATTATTACGCATTTTTCTAGCGCCGATTTTTATCAAGGCAGGTTATGGAAAATTACAATTTGGTGCAGAAGACGTTAGTTTCTTTCAACGCTTTATGCCTGATCCGAATGTGGTTTCCTGGTTCGGCAATCCGGATTGGGGTTTAGGTCTGCCATTTCCAGAGTTACTCGCCTTTATGGCAGCCTGGACAGAATTTTTAGGTGGTTGGCTATTATTATTTGGTTTATTAACCCGATTTATTGTGATTCCTTTGATGGCGACTATGATCGTTGCCATGGTAACTGTCCATTGGGAAAACGGCTGGCACACATTGCCAGAAGCAAAATTAACGGCTCCGTGGGAATGGCGTATGGACAGGATTGAAGGTGGTGTGGAGAGAAAAAAGCAGGTTGTATCACTACTTAAAGAACACGGTAATTATAGTTGGTTAACAGAACATGGCAGTGTGACTATCCTGAAGAATGGTATTGAGTTTGCAGCGACATATTTCCTTATGTTACTAGTTCTACTTTTTACCGGGGCGGGGAAATACTGCAGCCTTGATTACTGGTTCGCGAGAAATTTCAGAAGCTGATTGTGATCGACTACGGCTGTAAGAGATACAGTCGTAGTCATGAATCAAACATTTGATTCAATTAATTGCTCAGGAACATTATCAGGAATGGATGTTCCTGTAGACGTGGGTTCTGATACAGAATAACCCTGAACATAATCAATACCTAGTTCAGTCAAAGCATTGAGATTTTCTTTGCTATCAATATATTTAGCGATAGTCTTGGAGCCAATATGATGACTAATACCATGAATAGCTTCCAGAATTTTATGTTCCAGATTATTCTCGTTAGGCGTAGACAGAATACGACCATCAAATTTGATAAAATCCACATCGAATTGCTGGATTTTTTTGAAACTGTTCAGGCCGGAATAAAAATCATCAACCGTTATAAGAAAACCACTGTCTTTGGCTTGGTTGATAAATTTCATCGATTGTTCAAAATGATCTGCCAAACAGCTTTCCGGTATCTCCAGACAAATTTGTTTATCGGTAGATGATAAAGAATAATGCGTCTGACATAACAATAAATAATCTATAAAAGATTCATCACAGATGGATTGTTCTGATAAATTAATGCTGATGATATTGACATGTTCAAGGGAATGATTATATCCAGAAATTAATTCAAAACAATTTCGAACCACCCAACGATCAATGCTAGGCATTAAATTGTAACGTATGGCAACAGGAAAAAATTTATCCGGCAACATAATATCACCATTTATTTTTTCTGCTCGGATCAGTAATTCACATAATTTTCTATTGTCGGTGAGATTTATTGGCTTGATTGTTTGTTGGTATAATAAAAAAGATTCCCTGTTTAAACACTCCTGAACCGTGTCTAATGTATTGGCTTGTTCGCGATTTTTTTGAATATATTCGTTGTTGAAATCAATTATATTTACTTTATTCCTGCCTTTTCCTTTTGCATCGTAGCAAGCGCTATCAGCTGTACATAATATATCCGTAAGGCTTTTAAATTTATTGCTAATCTCAACTATACCGATACTTGCACTGACTTTGTAGAGTTTGTTTTCCCAATGGAACTCAAGCTTTTCGACTTCTTCACGAACGTTCTCGGCTAACATCTTGGCTTTTCCCAGGCCGCAGCTATAGAGGATAAGAGCAAATTCATCACCGCCTAAACGAGCCAGTGTGTCTGTGTCACGCGTTTTGTCCTTCAAGCATTGGGCAATATTTTTTAATAGTTCATCGCCTGCATGATGACCACATGTATCGTTAATAATTTTGAAATGGTCAAGGTCAATATAACAAAGAGCATGTTGACGAGTATGTTGCTCTGCTTTCAATATTCTGTTGAGGCGCCGTTCGAACTCTCTACGGTTGATGAGACCGGTTAATTGATCATGATTCGCCTGCCAGGTCAAAATTTTTTCTTTTCCGCGTTTTTCTGTGACATCTCTGAAGACCATGACAGTCCCCGCGATATTATGTTCACAATCCATAATCGGTGAAATACTGTAATCGATATAATATTCAACTTTATCTCGACGAAG
The DNA here is from genome assembly GCA_965250225.1 of Gammaproteobacteria bacterium. Lineage (GTDB taxonomy): Bacteria > Pseudomonadota > Gammaproteobacteria > Eutrophobiales > Eutrophobiaceae > CBDEUK01. The sequence goes on along the minus strand of CBDFNQ010000024.1, from coordinate 40,071 downwards.
TAGTTTCGTCCTACTGTTTCCATTGATGGTGTTAAAAGTGCTAATACAGCTTTCAAAAATAGAATTGATCTTTGTGTTTGTCGTCTCTTCAAAAATATTGAGGATCAGGTCAATATGTTTGCCGAGTGCATATTCTTTTTCCCATCCCAGATACACTTCAGCAATCGGATTAATGTAGGTTATTTTACCCGCCGAATCAGTGGTCAAGATAGCCTCACCTATAGATTTTAGTGTTTTTACTACATGTTCTTTTTCTTCGGTAATTTTTTTTGTTTCGGATTTTTGTTTTGTGATCTTGTTTTTGTATTGAAGGTTGTATTTCTCCATGTGTTCATGATGGAGTTTTTCACTGCTGCTCTTTATATCCATTGCTAGTAAATAGGACTGGTTGATCGTCTGTTGGTATTTTTTAGAAATAAAACTGAGCGCAATACCGGTAGAAATGATCAGAGAGAAAAAAAGCAGGCTATCATTTTGGCCATGTTCAAATACTAATATTAATAAGGGTACGGTGTATGACACTATTGCACATAAATAGGCTTTATGAGTCGAGGCCAAAACAGGCAATAATGACAGCAGGTAAATGCCAGCCAGGTAAAATAAAAAAATCTGTTGGTTGATATCGAGATAAGGAAAGAAAAAATGATATCCAACACTCCAGGCAATAGTGTAGATGCTGAATAAAAATCCGTTATAGAAAGCCCAGTTTTTCTTAAACTTTGCGCGGTTAATTTCTTTCTTATATTGATTAATGATCGCGATATGTATGAGGGAATTGGTCGCGATGAAGAACAACCAGGGTATTAGAATATATTCCGGTACCACTTTCCAAAGCCATGCAGCGAACAATGTTGCACCGATCAGGTTGATAGAAATCCCGGTGGGTGCCTGTTCAAACGAATGGTTGATTTTATAGGTTTCGTCGTTGCTTAAAACGATGTTTTCTGACGTAACGTCGAAATCCATTTTTTCAAAACCAGGTTCTTCATCATCGCGAAGATTATCTACAGATTTATCCATTATCTTGTTTTTCCTACCCCAAGATTCAGAATTTTATTTTTTCCAGGGGAATCTAATGATTGATACGAGTATGTAACTGGATTGTTGCAAAAAACGAACCAGCTTAAGAAATTAAAGTTTAGGAGGGGATATAGGTGTTATCAAGGATGAAACAGGGCTAAAAATGTGAACGGTTTCACAAAGTTAGCCTAATAAGTGACTAATATTTATGATTTTTTTGTAATCGCAATCTGAGGGCGTTCAATTTGATAAATCCTTCAGCATCGCGCTGGTCGTAGGCACCTGCATCGTCCTCAAATGTCGCAATTTTGCTGTTGAACAGGCTATCTGTGTCAGAATCCCGTCCCACGATAGTGACTGCCCCTTTGTAGAGTTTTAGACGAACCACACCATTTACAGTTGTTTGAGATTCATCGATCAGGGTTTGCAACACCTTCCGTTCAGGACTCCACCAGTAGCCGTTATAAATCAGGCTGGCGTAACGTGGCATGAGGTCGTCCTTTAGATGAGCAACTTCACGATCAAGGGTTAATGATTCCATAGCACGATGGGCTTGTAACATAACGGTGCCACCAGGAGTTTCGTAGCAACCGCGTGATTTCATACCCACGTAGCGGTTTTCAACGATATCAGCGCGGCCTATACCATGAGCACTACCGATTTTGTTCAATTTTTCCAGGATTTTAGCGGGCGATAGTTCATGCTGATCAATTGCTGTGATATCGCCTTGAGTAAAAGTCAGTTCCAGGTACTGTGGTTGATCTGCAGCTTCTTCAGGAGACACAGTCCAACGCCACATTGAGGCTTCTGGTTCGACCCAGGGATCCTCGAGAATTCCGCCTTCATAGGATATATGCAACAGGTTAGCATCCATCGAATAAGGTGAACCACCCTGGCGCTTGCCCTCGACCGGGATGCCATTGTCTTCTGCGTATTTTAATAGCCGTTCTCTTGAATTCAAATCCCACTCACGCCATGGCGCAATCACTTTAATATCGGGGTTTAAGGCATAAGCGCCGAGTTCAAAACGTACCTGATCATTGCCCTTGCCAGTGGCACCATGTGAGATAGCATCCGCGCCGGTTTGTTCTGCGATTTCAACCAGTCGTTTGGCAATCAACGGACGCGCAATTGAGGTACCGAGTAGATACTCACCTTCGTACACCGTATTGGCGCGGAACATGGGGTAGACGAATTCGCGAACAAATTCCTCAGTGAGATCTTCGATGTAGATTTCTTTAATACCGAGTGCCTCGGCCTTGGCTCTGGCTGGCTCGACTTCTTCTCCCTGACCAATGTCGGCGGTGAAAATCACTACTTCACATTGATACTGTTCTTGTAACCATTTCAATATGACAGAGGTATCAAGACCACCTGAATAGGCCAGAACGACTTTTGATATTGTTGTGTCAGACATTATGAATTATTTCTGTGTTGAAATGGGCGCACATTGTAACTGCAAAGACCGTGATCGTGAAGGATTATGCGTCTGGTAACGCAAGTGAATTGAGAAATAAACGAATTTTTTCAATGACCCGTACTGGCTGATCGGCGTGCAACCAGTGACTTGCCCCGGCAATGAAGTCGAGTTTGTAGTTTGGGAATAACATTGAAATTTGATGATTGTGTTCCTGCCGAACGTAATCAGATTCCTGGCCTGCTAGAAAATAACTGGGTTTGTCGAAATGGACGAGTTGATTTTCAGGAAATGATCGTATCTCTTCTATATGGTTTTTTATGGCTATAAGGTTCAGGCACCATTTATATTGTCCATCGATCTTCATCAGGTTTTGTAGCAGAAATTGTCTGAATGCCAGATTTTCATATTGTTGACTGAGTTGATCATCAGCACCCTTTCTTGAAGTTAATTTTTCGAGATCGATTGATAATAAATCTTCAATAATTGGAAGATAATCAACTTCATATTTCACTGGCGCAATGTCAAGGATGATGAGTCCAAGAATACCGGTTTGATTTTGCAATGCGTTTAACATGGCAACCTTTCCTCCCATGCTATGACCGATCAAAATTGCCTGTTCAATGTCATATTGTTTCATAAAGGCCGTAAGATCAGCGCTCATCAGTTGATAGTTGATCTGATCATGGTGGGGCGACTGCCCGTGATTACGCATGTCGGGTAAATATATCTGGTATTGATCTTCAAATGCTCGACTGATGGTTCTGAGATTACGATGATTACCAAATAATCCATGAATAAAAATCAAGGCAGGCGCATCTGGTATGCCACGTGTTTCAAAAAATAATTCTAATGACATATAGCAAGCTGGTGATTATTAAATGACTGATTTATTTCAGGTTGATTGAATTACTTAAGCGCACAGCATCTTCATACCATAAACCTTGAATTCGTATCTTGCCATTGGTGATAGGTCCCAGTAGTGTCATCATAGAAAGGATCTTGTCTTCAACGACCAGGGCGATTTCAGTTGATGAATTTTTGCCTGAATAGTCAGAAAAGACTACACTACCTTCATCTGTTAACAGGATCTCGACAATAATATCATTGGTTTCAGGATAATTGTGAATGATCGCTTCGTTAATATGTTGCAGAGTAAGTACCGGGTTGTTTTTCAGGCAACGGGGCTGTTCAGAATTGTATGCCAACATGCCCGCATAAAACTTGTGCTTTCTTCCCTTTCCATCTGTAATTTCTGTATCATCCTCACAGGTTTCGCGTATATCAAATTCTGCGTGTGCCATTGTTGAGAGTAAATAAATCACAAGTATTGAGATATTTTTTATATTCTGCTTGAACATATTTTATACATGTTTTCGTTTTTTTATAATTTTACATTATAGCTTTATTACGCATAAGATTGCAGACTCTGGATGAATTAACCAGAGTTTCACTAAAACATTTTTATTATTGTCACTAGATACAATTATTATGAAATTATTTCGTCTTGCCTATCTGAGTTGCCCGGTCATCAAAGTGACAAATGATATATTGTTAAATCTCCTGCTGTCAGCACGGCAGAAAAATCATAGTCTGGAAATTACCGGTACTTTGATTCATGGACACGGTGTTTTTTTTCAGATCCTAGAAGGAAGAAAAGATGAGGTCCTCGAGTTATTCTCTTCCATAAAAGACGATGGACGACATGAAAAAATAAGAATTCTTTTCCAGGAACCTGTCAGTGAGCGACATTTCAAAAACTGGTCTATGTGTTATATCAAGATTGAAGAAACCAGATTGGACAGATCCTTTAACTATAATCAGTTTCTTAGAGATTATAAAAAACATGACAAAGTCTCCATGGATACTCCAGTTATTAACCAGCTGAAAACATTTTCAAAAGAGCAATATTAAGAATTTTCTAGACAGTCGGTCAATGTGTTCACTTAATGTATTAGAGAAAATATGGGCATCATTAGAATTTTATGAGTTTATTCCCAGATATTTAAATAAATTAAATTTTCATCAATTCCATCCATAATATTATATGATTTATATTTTTCCTGATTCACTCATACATAGTTTGTGTGTTCATGATTCAAAATAATTTCGTATTTAATCCAATGTTGATAGAATAAGAATAATTCGTAAATTCCACCATAAAAAGTATCACGAACTGGCCCAAAAAATTTAAGTAATGATACTTAGTGTTCACTACCAATTTCTTCGAGACGTTCTCGATCAGCGCACTGTTCTGGACGTTCGTTTTTTTCAATGTGGCCGGCAGGGTTGCATTTTTGCTTCGGGATAGTGTTTGATCAACAGGATCCTGTTTTGTGAATTTTCAATCACGTTTATGGCAAAGCGGGCTTTGATTTCAGGCAGACTCACACCTTAGGAATATACAGATCAGTGATTGTTTCTTCAAATATTGAGTTGTCTATAAAAGAATATGTCGAATATCGGTCAAAACAGTACCTAAGTATCTTGTAAACAGGGCTGCTCCAACACCGTCAATCACCCTGTGATCATAGGATAACGAGAATGGCATAATTAAACGGGGAATGAATTCCCCCTTCATATAAACTGGTTTCATAACAGAACGTGAAACTCCGAGTATTGCGACCTCCGGCGTATTGACAATCGGTGTGAAGGCTGTCCCGCCAACACCACCCAGGCTTGAAATGGTAAAACAACCTCCTTGCATTTCATTTGGGGATAATTTTTTATTTCTAGCCTTGCCGCTCAGTTCTTCTATTTCTCTGGCTAGATCATATAAACCTTTTTGGTCGACATCCTTAATAACAGGCACCATTAATCCTTCATCGGTATTGACTGCCACACCAATATTAAAATATTTTTTAATAATTATATCTTGTCCATCAGGACTTAATGAGGCATTAAATTCCGGGTATTTAATTAAGCTAACGACTATTGCTTTTAATAGAAAGGCGATCAATGTCAATTTTGCTCCTTCTTTCGCTGCTTCTTCCAGTTTTGATTTTCTAAATGCTTCCAGCTCTGTTATATCGGCTTCATCAAACTGAGTGACATGGGGTACAGTTATCCAGCTACGTTGAAGATGTTGTCCAGCGATGCGTTTTAAACGAGTAAGTGCTTTTATTTCAGTTGGACCGAATTTTGAAAAATCAACCGGTGGAATTTCGGGTAAGCGGAATCCATCACCTGAATCAAATACTCGATCACTGGACATTACTGCTTTGGTGAATGATTTTACATCGTCTTTTAAAATCCTTCCTTTTCGCCCTGTACCTCGTACCAAGCCCAGATCCACTCCGAGTTCTCGAGCAAAACGTCTGATCGATGGACTAGCAGAGGCTTTTGCGGATTTACTAGTGCCAACTGTTTCCGCAGAGCTTGGTGTGTTTGGCGCTGGATTTGGTCTGGCAGGTTCTATTTTTGAAGTTTCTGCTGCTTCAATTTCTGGTTTTGCAGTTTCAACAAATTCGTTTTTGGGTTGAGGTGGTTCTTTAGAACCTTGTTCAGAATCAGTAGTCTCTTTTTCTTCTATTAAGGCAATGAGAGCATCTTTAGTAATTTGATCACCCGGATTGATCAATATCTCAGTAATCGTGCCGGCTACAGGGGAAGGTATGTCCATGGTAGCTTTATCACTTTCAAGTGTGATGAGTGTATCTTCAATATTGATTTCATCACCAACACTAATGGCAATTTCGATAACTTCAACGGTATCAAAGTCCCCAATATCGGGGAGAGTTATTTTTCGTCCATTTGTTTCCGCAGAGCTTGGTGTGTTCGGTGGTGGATTTGGTCTGGCAGGTTCTATTTTTGAAGTTTCTGCTGCTTCAACTTCTGGTTTTGCAGTCTCAACAAATTCTTTTTTGGGTTGAGGTGGTTCTTTAGAATCTTGTTCAGAATCAGTAGTCTCTTTTTGTTCTATTAAGGCAATGAGAGCATCTTTAGTGATTTGGTCTCCCTGATTGATCAATATTTCAGTAATCGTGCCGGCTAAAGGGGAAGGTATGTCCATGGTAGCTTTATCACTTTCAAGTGTGATGAGTGTATCTTCAATATCGATTTCATCACCAACACTAACGGCAATTTCGATAACTTCAACGGTATCAAAGTCCCCAATATCGGGGAGAGTTATTTTTCGTTCATTTGCCAAAATAGTTTTTCCTAAAATATGTATGCTTTTTTATTAACAATTCACGTCACACAGTCACCGGGTTTGGTTTGTCCGGATCAATATTGTATTTTTTCATCGCTTCAATAATTTTGGATTTTGGTATCTTGTCTTCTTCTTTTAAAGCGTTAAGTGCGGCGAGTGCAATGTAATATTTATTAACTTCAAAATGTTTGCGTAATTGTTTGCGAGTATCACTGCGCCCAAAACCATCAGTGCCCAATACGTAATACTCGTTAACGATAAATTCACGAATTTGATCGGCATAGATTTTCATATAATCTGTGGCAGCAATGACTGGTCCCTGACGATCTTTCAAACAGTGTTCTACATAAGAAAGTTGATCGGGTTGCGAGGGTGTGAGCATATTCTTTCTGTGGATATCAAGTCCTTCTCGCCTGAGTTCGTTAAAACTGGTGACACTCCAGATATCGGCATCAATATTAAAATCCTGTTTTAACAAGTCAGCTGCGGCGATCACTTCTCGCAATATCGCGCCACTACCAAGTAATTGAACTTTATCGCCAATACCTGTGGCTGGCCTAAACAGATACATGCCTTTAATGATGCCTTCCTCAACACCTTCTGGCATGGCTGGATGCTGATAATTTTCATTCATCACAGCGATATAATAAAAAATACTTTCACGATTCACATACATACGTTGCAAACCATCTTGAATGATCACGGCCAGTTCGTAGGCGAATGTTGGATCGTAAGAAATACAATTGGGAATCGTTGAAGCCATGATGTGACTATGACCATCCTGATGTTGTAAGCCTTCCCCTGCTAAAGTAGTTCGGCCTGCGGTGCCACCCAGAAGAAAACCTTGTGCGCGCATGTCTCCCGCTGCCCAGGCAAGATCTCCAATCCGTTGAAAACCAAACATTGAATAATAGATATAAAAAGGGACCATATGAATGCCATGATTTCGATAAGCACTTCCTGCTGCTATCCATGATGAAAACGCACCGGCTTCATTTATTCCTTCTTCGAGTATCTGACCACTTTTTTCTTCACGGTAATACATCACTTGATCCGAATCCATTGGCTCATATAACTGTCCGACCGATGAATAAATACCCAGTTGACGGAACATGCCTTCCATGCCAAAGGTGCGAGCTTCGTCTGGGATGATTGGCACTATATTTTTGCCTATATTTTTATCTTTTATCAAGGCATTGAGGATGCGTACAAATGCCATGGTAGTTGAGATGGTTCGTTCACCGGTTCCTTCCAGTAATTTCGCATGGATACTGATGTCTGGAATTTGCAAAGGAGGGGGATCTTTCCTTTTTTTAAAGAAATAACCACCGAGTTTTTCACGGCGATCTTGCATATATTGAATTTCCGCACTGTCTTTATCTGGTTTGTAAAATGGTGCGTCGGCAATTTCTTCATCAGAAATAGGAATGTTGAATCGATCACGAAAATGTTTGAGAGCTTTTTCTCCCATCTTCTTTTGTTGATGGGTAGCATTTTGTCCTTCACCAGCTTCACCCATGCCATAGCCTTTGACTGTTTTAACAAGAATAACCGTTGGTTGGCCTTTGTGTTTCATTGCTGCTGCATAGGCTGCATAGACTTTGTGAGGGTCGTGACCTCCACGATTCAGGCGCCAGATATCTTCGTCGCTCATGTTAGAGACCATGGCTTTTAGTTCTGGGTATTTACCAAAAAAGTGTTCACGCACATAAGCACCGTCTTTGGCTTTATAGGCCTGATATTCTCCATCAACACATTCTTCCATGCGTTTTTGTAACAGGCCGTCTTTGTCCCTGGCTAATAAAGGATCCCAATAAGAACCCCATATAACTTTGATGACGTTCCATCCCGCCCCGCGAAATGATGCTTCAAGTTCCTGAATGATCTTGCTGTTGCCACGCACCGGTCCATCCAGACGTTGCAAATTGCAGTTGATAACGAATATTAGATTATCGAGATTTTCTCGTGCAGCTAAACCAATCGCACCCATAGACTCAGGTTCATCCATCTCACCATCACCCATGAACGCCCATACCTTGCGATCGGCTTCGGCATCGATCAAATCACGGTGTTGTAAATAACGCATAAAACGGGCCTGATAGATGGCCATTAATGGCCCAAGTCCCATCGAGACGGTTGGAAATTGCCAATAATCCGGCATTAACCAGGGATGTGGATACGAGCTAAGTCCTTTGCCATCGACTTCCTGTCGGAAATGATTCACTTGTTCTTCCGTGATTCGACCTGTTAAAAATGCGCGTGCATAAATACCGGGTGCACAATGACCCTGAATAAACAATAGATCACCACCGTGATGTTCATTCGGTGCGTGAAAGAAATGATTGAAGCCGACATCATATAAAGTGGCTGATGATGCAAAGCTTGCTATGTGTCCACCGAATTCAGTGCTGACCCGATTAGCCTTAACTACCATGGCCATTGCATTCCAGCGGACAAATGAACGTATACGCCATTCAATCCCGGGATCACCAGGTGAGGGCTCTTCCTTATGAGGTGGTATGGTGTTGAGATACGCGGTATTAGCAGAATAGGGGAGATAAACTCCTGTGCGACGGGCTTTATCAACTAATGATTCAATGAGAAAATGAGCACGTCCCAATCCATCATGTTCAATGACAGATTCAAGTGCCTCGATCCATTCTTGCGTTTCCAGTGGATCACAGTCGTTTTTTTTTATCAGACATTACTGTACTCTTCATTTACATGCATTTAATGAAAAATCAAAAGATACCAACTAGAATTTACACTTTTTATTGGTGGTTATTTACCAGATAGTTTAATTTAGAGCAACATTGCATTAATAATGCCAATCTAAACATACACTTAATTATAGTTCAGGAATTCGATAATTAAAAATGAAAATCTCGATACAACAATCATCACAGTTGGTTAATGACGCAATTATAGATCGCTTCAGTCATTGGGTCATTATTTCATCACAAAAGAGTAAAAATTCGTTAACAGGTGTACCGTACGCCGATCTCGTAAAAACTCGACGCAAACAATTAGCCAGGAAAAATGACAATGACGAGCCTGTTGAACTCGATATTCCGAACAAACGCCATAGCCATTTATCTCATTCACTCGTCTCCCCTGAAATCAGCAGTTTTAAATTATTAGGCCTGGCAAGAAAGCTGATCAAATCTCATCTGGAATTTAATCCGGATACATTGGCATTGAGTGTTGTTGAGTTTGATCCCGAAGTGACGGAGAAAATTTATGAAGCCCTGATTGCAGCTATTGCAACTGCGAACGCTGTCATGCCGGAATTCAAACAGAAAAAAACCACAGATAAAGCCGTTAACAAGATTAAAATATTCGGTCACCAGCAAAGACATGGCTACAAGCGAACATTAGCAGAAGCGGAGGGTAATGCTCTGGCACGTAGTTTAAGTATGTTGCCATCCAATGTATTAACACCAACGGATTATTTAAAGCGTATCAGGATCCTGGCCAGAGAAAATAAATGGAAGCTCGATTTTTATGACGAGAAGAAATTACGTAAGAAAAAAGGCCGGTGCGTTTCTTGCGGTGGCGCAGGGCAGTCCAAATGCTGATGCGGGCATTGTCCGTTTACGTTATCAACCAGCAAAGACAAATAAGAAAAAAATTATTTTAGTTGGCAAAGGTATGTTGTTATGACACGGGGGGCACTAATTTAAAACCAGCCAAATACATGTTTGGTATGCATGAAGACATGCAGGGTAGTGCGGTGGCACTCGGAACCTTTCTGGCATTGACAAATTTAAAAGTGAACTTTCCGATTGAATGTTGGCTGGCCTTGGCAATGAATCATATTGGCCCTAAGGCCTACAAACAAAATGATGTTGTTACTGCTTGTGAAGGAACCAATATCGAAATTGTCCACACGGACGCAGAAGGTCGAATGGTACTGGCAGATACCTTGGCATTGGCATCAAAAACAAAACCGGGATTAATTATTGATTATGCAACATTAACAGGTGCTTGTGTTTATTCATTAGGCACGGCTTATAGTGGTGTGTTTTCCAATCGTGAAGACTATTTAACAACCTTGATCGAAGCAGGTAAAGACAGTGGTGAACGTGTCTGGCCATTTCCGCTAGACGATGATTATGATGAAGGTTTAAAGAGTGATATTGCAGATGTGAAACAATGTTCACTAGAAGGCGATGCCGATCATATTCTGGCATCACGCTTTTTGAAACGCTTTGTAACAAATGATGTCCCGTGGGTTCATGTTGATTTAGCCAGTAGTAATCGTAAAGGTGGTTTGGCACACATTCCCACAAACACAACCGGGTTTGGTGTGCGTTTTACTTTGAACTTGTTGCTGGATAAAAAAATTATATAAAATCTGTTCTAAAAAAAATAAATTCATGAAAAATATTTTATTTGCTTGTGTTGAGAATTCCTGTCGTAGCCAGATTGCTGAGGCCTTTGCAAACATTTATGGTCAGGGAATTGTGAAGGCTTATAGCAGTGGTTCAAAGGCATCTGGTGTTGTAAATCCGAAAGCTATCAGTTCCATGAAGGCAGCCGGTTATGATCTAGGCACACATCACTCGAAATCATTGAATGAAATTCCTGATATTGAATACGATTATGTTATCGCCATGGGTTGTGGAGATGAATGCCCAATGATCAAGGCCAGGCACAAAGAAGACTGGCAAATACCTGATCCAAAAAACATGGATCAACAGGCGTTTTCAAAAGTACGTGATCTGATAAAAGCAAAGGTTCAGGAATTGATAGCTATGATCTAATGTTATTAGATTTAATTTTTATGGTATAGCCACTTTAACAACACATCTTGCACTTCCGTTCCTATCGAGTTTTGCACGCCATGATGATTCTGTAACGAAACAATAATATATTGCTTACCATTTTTACTGCTGACGTAACCAGCCATGGATCGAACGTTATTTAATAAACCGGTTTTGATTCGAATCTTACCTTTTGGGATCGTGCCATTGAATCGTTTTTTCATAGTGCCATCGACACCAGCAATGGGTAATGAACTTAAGTATTCCGGGCGCAGAGGATTACGATAAGCATGTTCCAGTATTCTGCCTAAGGTCAATGCACTGATGCGCGCATTTCTGGAAAGGCCAGCACCGTTATCAATGATCAATTCTTCATGACGAATTCCCTGTTTATCCAACCAATCATTGATAGCGAGTATGGCTGTTTGTTTTGTTCCTGGTTCCCCATGAATTTCCTTGCCAATGGTTAGCATCAGTTGTCTAGCCATGACGTTATTACTGTGCTTATTAATATATTGAATAATTTCTCTTAATGGTTTGGATGTATGTTGGTGGATCAGAGCTGCTTTTTTCGGGATTAGACCATTTTTTACTGTTCCAGTAATTGTGCCTCCCATGTTTTCCCATAAGGCTCTAAATACACCGTAGGCAAAGTCAGTGTTTTTACTGACACTACGCAAAAATTCCCGTTTACCGCATCCCAAAGGATAGTTTCCACTGAATTCAGTAATCGTTTGTGGGCCGTTGTGAATTACATTCATATTGATGGAACGATTCAGACCACGACACTTTCCTTTTATCAATTTTAGTTTATTTCGAATTTCCAGGTTACTTGATGGTGGGTCTGCGTATATTTTCCCATTAGGTAAAATAATAAATTGTTGTGCAGTAAAATTTATTAACGCCGCATCGGGAAAGACATTATAGGCACGATATGGTTTTTTATCGAAATTTCCAGTATTGCCTTTCTCTGGAACGTAGAGACTGTTATCTACGATCAAGTTGCCTTTGATATGTTTAATGCCTTTTGCCTGAAGAGTAAATAAAGAATGCCAGAGATTTTCGCGCGTATAAAAAGGATCGCCACCGCCTTTGATGAGCATGTCACCATTTAGTGTGCCGTGAGCTATATTTCCGTTTATATAAAACTCTGTTTCCCATTTATAGTTTGGTCCCAACAATTCCAGTCCAGCAAGAGTGGTGATCAGTTTCATAACAGAGGCTGGATTTCGCGGTTTATTAATATTGTAAATTAAAAGAGGATCGAATTTTCCAACCTCTTTGACATAAATACTCATCGAGCTATGCGGTAATTTGTGTTTATTTAAAATATGAACGACATCCGCTGGCAGGCTATCATTAGCTAGTACAGTTTGGCAGGCAGAAAAAAAACCTGTTAGCAGAATAGATATTATCAATGATTTAATATTTAGCATTTGTGTATTTTTATAATTGTTCTTTAGCACAATTCCAGCATTGTGTGAATTGACCTTCGATTGTCTCTCCACATTGGCACTGCCAGTCTGATTTTTGCACGCTTGTATTGATATAAGAATCGATCAGGTTTATGGTTTCGGTTTCGTCACTATCATTTTGTATCCAGATTTCTGGCCAACATTCATTAGCAGGCAATTCACCTATGCCTCCTGTCAATGCTTCATTCTTCATGAAACATTCAATATGATTCATTTCAAGCAGAGATTTAATATGACCTGTTAGCATATAGTTGTCGCTGGTATATACACGTTTCATGCTGTTTTAGTGAGTTATGATCCAGGCCAGACATACAAGTGCGAGCAGAAGTGCAGCAACGGCAATGATAGAAATAACATTTTGACGCTTGTTTGAACTTTGTAACGAATTAGCCATTGTTTCATTTTGTTTTGCTAATGCTTCAATTAATTCTATTTGTTGAATATTTGAATTGTTATTATTATCAAGTCTTTCATTAATTCTTTTCAATTCTTCTTTCAAGCCGTCAACAGTGGTTGGTGTTTCTGCAGGTTCATGCTCTTGTTCGTTTTCTTTGCTTTTATCGCGCACCATTTTAAGTAATTTATTAGCACCCTGTATGATAAGCGGTGCGTTGTTTAAAATTATTGAGAGTGGTGGGAGTGCCATTTTTTATCCCCGCAGCTCCTTTAAGGTATTACTTGCAGATTGAGTCAGGAAGACAGTATCAACGCCGACCAGAATCAAACGAAAACCTTTTTCCATATACGGTTTTACTGAATTAGTGTGTACTCCAAAAATACCGGTTTGCACATTTGCCTTGCGACAGGCGGTATGAATGGTATCAATCGCAGCAACCACTATAGGGTTATCGACTTCTCCAATCACGCCAAGGCTTGCGGATAAATCATAAGGTCCGATCAAAATAGCATCAATACCTTCAACAGAAAGTATGTCATCAATATTTTCCACCGCTTGTTTACTTTCAGCCTGAAGGATCACAGCCGTTTCACTGTTGGCATTCTGTATGGTTTGCTCGAAGCCAAGACCGTATTGATGGGCACGTCCTATACCGACACCTCGGCTGCCCATTGGTGAATACTTTGCCCATTGAACAATATTTTTAGCATCCTCTTGCGTATTCACCTGTGGCATGATGACGCCAGCAGCCCCAATATCCAGTGCTTTTTTAATCCATATCTCCTCAAGAGCAGGTAGTCTTATCACACAAGGACAAGGATTGGCTGCCTGTAACATGGCTTGTACGTCTTGTGGCAAAAAGGCACCATGCTCGGCGTCAATAAATAACCAGTCATAACCAATTGTGGACATGGCTTCGGCGATTGGCGGACTATTCAGGCTTAATAAACTACCAATGAGTAATTCCCCCGATCGTAAACGTCCGGCAAAATGTTGATTTGAGATATCTTGAGCCATTAATTTATTGATATTATTAGAGTTGTTGTGTGACCATTATTGTATTGCCCATTTTACGATATTATCAATTAAGTGATTCTTAAAACAGATCTTTTCTCATGTTGAGCGATTTAAAAAACAATATCACAATACTATACAAAGCAGCGTTTGACCCAAGATCCCCTTGGCATTTAAAGATATTATTGATATTGATTGTGGCTTATATCGCGAGTCCGATTGATTTGATCCCGGATTTTATTCCGGTGATTGGGTTTCTGGATGAGGCAGTATTAGTTCCAATCCTGTTGCGCTATGCTTTTCGATTGATTCCTGACGATCTACGCCTGGAATTTCAGCAACAACTGGATAGCGAGGAAGACAAACCCAATAAAGGTTTGAAATCGTTGGGAGGTCTTTTGGTCATAATGATCTGGATACTACTTGCCTTATTGTTTTCTAGCCTGCTGTATTATTTCTGGTAGCAGTTCAAATTAATACTCATGACAAGAATGATTTTTTTCATGAGTGATTCCTCAAATTTGTTGAGCATTGATAATACCGATTATGAATAATATCCAGGCAATAACAAAAGACACTCCGCCAAACGGTGTGATGGCTCCGAGCCAACGGATCTGTGTGATGCTTAATATATATAGACTGCCAGAGAATAAAATGATGCCGATCAGCATGAGCCAGCCAGATGATTTGATCAATGTGTTCGGTGCCCATTGAGTTGCTACAATACCGATCAGTATCAACCCCAGTGCATGATAAAATTGATATTCAACACCCGTCTTAAATACCTTTAGATACTCAGTAGATAATTGATCTTTCAAGGCGTGGGCCGCAAAAGCGCCCAACAGTACCGATAACATCGCATTGACGCCGCCGATTACAAGAAAATATTTTGCTGCCATGGGTAACAGATTGTATGGGAATCGTGATCGGAATGTAAGATCACAAGGGACAGATATTCAAAAGAACATTGAAGCGCGAAAGAAAGCACCGTAGGATTCAAATCAGAACGAATAGAATTTTTTGTATGAAAAATAAACCCATCCCAATACGTCTTCTTCTTAACCCGATTCATTGTTTGTCTCTTGGTTTTGGCAGTGGATTATCGCCAAAAGCACCTGGCACTTTTGGAACGGTGGTCGGAGTATTGCTGTATCTACCTTTACAGCACTTCTCAATTGAACCTTATATTTTGATTCTGCTGGTTGGTTTTTTTATCGGCATTTATCTTTGCCAGCAAACGGCGAATACGCTGAATGTGCACGATCACCCTGGTATTGTTTGGGATGAGATTATTGGATACTGGTTAACAATGTTTATGGCGCCAACGGGATGGGAATGGATTATGCTTGGTTTTGTACTGTTTCGAATTTTTGATATCTGGAAACCCTGGCCGATAAAAATGATTGATCAAGGTGTAAAAGGTGGCCTGGGGATTATGCTTGATGATGTCCTGGCAGCAATTTACAGCCTCATTTTTATACAAATAATTGCTTATTTGTTATATAGTTAGATAAAATATCGAGTAAATACTTTAAAAAAATAGATGCGGCTCCGGAAACTAAACACCAATAGGCTATGCCTTTGTTCAGTATTGTCACTGCTGATGATACTGTTTGCGCCTGGACTTCAAGCAGATATTTATCGCTATATTGATAAGCATGGTCGAGTTGTCCTTACCGACAAACCCGCGCATTCCGGTTATAAGCGCCTGGTAAAAACCTGGAAAGGCTGGGTTGAACAGAAAAAATTCAGCAAAGTGGCCTATGAAAATTTTCTAAAAAATCAGAAAAAATATTCAAGTACTATTTCGCAATATGCCAAGCTTTATCAACTGCCTGAACCATTATTACACGCAATTATTTCTACCGAATCTGCATATGATCCCAATGCGATATCCAGCGCAGGGGCAGTGGGTATGATGCAATTGATGCCGGGTACTGCTAAGCGTTATGGTGTCAGTAATCGCAACAATGCCAGTGATAATATCAAAGGTGGCAGTCGATACTTCAGAGATTTACTGGCTATGTTTGATAATGATCTGACATTGGCACTTGCTGCCTACAATGCAGGTGAAAATGCGGTGAAGAAATACGGCAATAAAATTCCACCGTATAAAGAAACACAAAATTACGTCAAAAAAGTCCTTTCCTATTACAAGAAATATCAACAATCGTTAAAAAGCTAGAAAGACATACTCAAGTCTTTGCCAGGAAATTGGTAGAGAAATTAGCTCAGCTTATTTTTTTATTTTTAATGACTTCCAGAAATCATCAATAATCTTGTTTTCAGTATCAACATTCGCTTTCTCGATCATGGTCATAATTAAAATTCCAGAATCTTTGTCTTCTGTTCCGTAGGTATAGACTGCACGAGTCCATTGTTCACTTTTAAGAGTGGTGATGGCTTTTTCCCCCTGTAAAAAATGATCCCCGACCTGTTGAGTGATTTCTGATTTTTGATAGTCATAACCGTAGCCGACTTCTTCTTTGGTTACTTCTGTGAGCATTAAATCAAGAGTGAGCTTGGATCAAGATTGGTATATTCCTGGAGAACTAGAACAGTCCCAAGTGAACTTATCAATGCTGTTTGATGAATGCCCCCACCCAGATCAGTCTTGCTGGGTTGAATTTTTTGTCATGCGAGAAGCTGAAATATTCGCTCTCATATTGAATAAAAGATTTCTGACTGAGCTTGATAGCCAGTTTATTGCCATCGGATAATTTTGTTTTATTCTCTTCGAGGTATGGAGTTGATAGAATAATTATCTTAATTAGAAAGCCCATCCATGCACATATCGGAGCCAAAATCCTTCCTGTTCATAACCATTTTCTACTTCAATGTCTCTTTGATATTCAACCATTATCTGGTCTGCTGGGGTTAAGTTATGCATTATGCCAAAATTAATCCTGTGTGTATTTTGTTCATTATCTATGTTAATACCATTTTCTTCAGTCCTGCCACCGAATAGGTAGCGCCATTTAACATTAACAAATGTTGCAGGCGTAAAGTTATATGACAAAGCCATTTGCGATAAAAAAAGCACGTCTCTATCCTCGTCTACTTTTACACCAGTGCCAGCTGTTGGGCCGGCAACCGATATCCATTCATCGTTTCCAGTATGAAAATTTGTTTCAAATATCTCAGTGAAATGAAAACCACCTGGCAATCCCTTTTCGATACCAATTTGTGTAGTAAAGGTATAGCGGTTAGATGCCAGCGCAGAACTCGCCACGCCGTTATTCTCATCATAATCTCCAGTAGGAAACTGAATCCAGGGTGTAAAACCCACATAAAAATTACTTTCTGGTTTGTTAATAAACCAGAATGTGCTGCCTATTATGAGATCGCCATAGGTTGAGTCGGATTGATCCAGACCTAGCAAGCCTATTTCCGTGCTAACTCGACCAACGGGGAGGATGAATTGTGGGTCTATTGTCATACCAAGGAATTCCATATAATGAACAAACCTGAAAAAACGGAACATCTACACTGAGATCATCAGTCCCAGGTAACTCAGTTCCATTTGAATAGAATTTATCAGCATCATAGTGTTGAAAATAACCAATACTCAAGTTTGTCCCAGGCGGTAGTGGGATGTAGTCTCTCGCCTGTCCGTCAATTACAGCAAAAGAAATGTTGCTATTAAGCAACAGTAATAAACTTAAAAGTGTATATCCCCATATTTTTTTACAGAGCATAAATTACTCTCCTCGATAGCATGCAAAAATGCTGATTTTCTTAGTTATACTTTGTGAATTCTAGTTAGGAGAATAATTCACTTATTAAACATATGTATCAAGATGCAATAAGGACAAATATCGGTTTAAAACGGACGCTATATGGAAGGTATTTTTTCTATAAGTTAAAAATATACTTACTAAGTAGCTCTATGTTCTGTGGGCGATTTGTTTGTCCATTTTTTGAAAGCCTGTCGAAAATTTGATGAGTTACTATATCCAAGCTTTACTGCAATTTCCTCAGTACTAAAATTTGTCGAGTCCAAGTAATTAATAGCAAGGCTCTTTCTGACACAATTCAATATTTCCTGAAATGAAGTGCCTTGTAATTTTAATTTGCGGCGTAATGTACGTGAAGTCATGTTTAATATTTTAGCAATTTGTTCAAGAGATGGGAGTTTATCTTTTGAATCCAGTAAAATTGTAAATACTTTATATGCTAAACCATATTGCATGTTAAGTTCATCAAGAGCCCGATCACAAAGTTTTATAGACATTTCACTGGTTATTGGATTTGAATAGACAAGTTCTTTATTTAACCAATTTCTATCAAATCTAAATTGATTATTATTTTGATCAAACATTATAGGGGAATCAAATATTTTTTCATAAGCATCGAAATGTGATGGTTTACTATGCTTAAAACGCACTTCAGCTAATTTGAATTCCTTCCCAAGCATATCTCTAAACAATGAAAGGATAAGGCTAAACTGAAACTCCAAATTAAACTGGATAATATCTTCCTCATCAAAAAGCATATTCTTTACTTCAAACATGCCATGTTTTGAGTTTTCCTTAAGCGTCATTTTAACTGTGGGCGTTGCCAGCTTGTGATATTTTATTGAAAATTTCAAAGCTTCACGGAGGTTTTTGCTACTAATTAATGCATATCCATACATGCCATAATTGGTAATATGAATTTTTTGTCCAGCGTCTAATCCAATTGCTGGATCGTTGCTTAATTCAAGAGAATTTTCATAAACTTTAATAACTTGCTTTGCAGAAATGCGAGTCGTAGATTGACTGAGCATGTCCTCAGTCAATCCGGCATCATGTAGGGCTTCAAAACTTTCTATTCCTTGTTTTTTTAGTTCATTGACAAGTACTACTATTTTGTAGATTGGAAAAATCTTTTCATCAATCGTTATAATTTGATCCACTAACATTTTCTATATTGTATCTTTAAAAACAAAAAGCTAGTTAATATAAGCTTAAAAGGATATTTATATGACTATGCCCAAAATTATATTTGTTTAAGTAACCCCCCCCGATTATAGGACAAGAACAGGTGAATTGCAGACCAAAATTATATTACTGTAAACCAGTAAATTCATTCCAAATAGTCACCTATTATTGTGGATTGTCCTGATCGAACTCTAATATGACCGTTTCGCATCTTCACTCACAACTTACCGTAAGTATAAAGTGCTTGATGAATAAAACGATATACAATCATTTTTTACCTGATAACTAGTTTTGAAATTGTTAGTGTGTATGGATGAGGGTCGTTAATTATAACATCAAGGTGAGACTGGCAGCAGATGGGACAATTGTAGAAACGGCTAAGGTCAAAATGTCTATGAACCTTTTTGATGAGATTGTAGCTGATGAGTTTGTCCGTTTATAATGGTTAAGGTGTTGCATCCTAGGTAGTAGCAGTATCAAAAAAATAATCAATTCTGTTCATCAATAAATTTAGTGAGATAGAAGATATATGGAAACCAGAAAATACAAGACGGGCGAGCATTATGATTATCAATTATTAATTAAAAACCTGCTAAACAGCCCACTCACTTATTCTCCGGATCAGGAAATAGTTTATCGTGATAAGTTCAGATATACGTATTCTGAATTCAACATCCGCATTCATAAGCTTGCGAATGTCTTATCATCTCTAAATGTAAAAATGGATGATACTGTTGCCGTAATCGAGTATGACAGTCACCGATACCTTGAATGTTTCTTTGCTATTCCGATGATGGGTGCTGTATTACAAATGATTAATTGGCGCTTATCACCTGAACAAATTGTTTATACACTTAATCATACAGAAGCAAAAACGATTATCATTCATGAAGAATTTTTACCCTTTCTAGAAAAAAATTATAATGATTTAACATTCTTGGTAACAGTCATTGTTATATCAGAAGAAAATATTAAGATAGAAACTAAAATCACGTTAGATGCAAATTATGAAAAAATGATGTTGGAAGTATCTGATGATTATAATTTTATTGATTTTGATGAAAATAAAAAGGCAACTACATTTTATACAACAGGTACCACTGGAAATCTCAAAGGTGTCCATTTCTCACACCGACAACTGGTTTTGCATACTTTTTCCGTTGCCGTTGCTACGGGATCATATGAAACAATTGGCCGGTTTAGATCAGATGATATCTACATGCCTCTTACACCTATGTTTCATGTTCATGCTTGGGGGTTTCCTTATATAGCAACATTACTCGGGGCTAAACAGGTATACCCGGGTAAATATGAGCCTGAAATAATATTAAAACTTGTAAAAAATGAAGATGTAACGTTTTCACATTGTGTCCCCACTATTCTTCAAATGCTGTTTGAATGTCCTTCAATAAATAAATCAGATCTGTCCAGATGGAAAATCATTATTGGTGGTTCAAAATTAAATATGGGATTGGCGCGAATTGCCAATGAACATGGAATAACTATTTATACAGGGTATGGTATGTCGGAAACTTGTCCAGTGATTTCACTTTCCGTACTAAAAAGACACATGATGAATTGGGATACTGAACAACAATTGCAAATAGTCACCAAGGCCGGCTTACCATTACCCCTGGTTGAAGTTGAAATAATAGATACAGATGAAGAAATATTACCTCACGATGGAGAAACAGTTGGTGAGATAGTGTTCCGCGCCCCATGGTTAACAAAGGATTATTACAATGATCCGGATAAAACGGCAGAACTTTGGAACAATGGGTATTTGCATTCTGGTGATATTGGTCATATATCCAAGGATGGATATATTCAGGTAATCGACCGAGTCAAGGATTTAATAAAAACAGGAGGTGAATGGGTATCTTCTCTCGATCTTGAAAATGCAATGGGACAACTTAATGCTGTTACTGAATCAGCAGCTATTGGTATACCCGATCCTAAATGGGGTGAACGTCCGATGATGTATGTCGTATTAGATCCGTCATTTGATGGTGAGGTATCAATAGATGAATTAAAAATCCATATGCATCAAGCGTCATTAAATGGCGCATTTCCAAAATATGGTATTCCAGATAATTACAAAATTGTTGATGAACTACCTAAAACCAGCGTGGGTAAGCTTGATAAAAAACTATTAAGGCAGTCATCTCTTTAAGTATTATTCGTCTGTAACACAACCTTCCGAGGCTGATTTCACATTTTTGATGTATTTATATAAAGTTCCTCTCGTTGCTTTGTAAGCAGGCATGGTCCATTCATTTTTACGTTTAGCCATTTCTTCATCAGAAATTTCAACAACAATCGAATTGCTAGTGGCATCAATTGCAATAATGTCGCCGTCTTTAACCAAAGCAATCGGCCCACCTTCCTGTGCCTCCGGGACAACATGTCCAATGATAAAACCATGGGAACCACCGGAGAAACGACCATCTGTGATCATGGCAACGTCTTGTCCAAGACCCGTACCCATCACAGCAGATGTCGGCGTTAGCATCTCGGGCATACCGGGGCCACCTTTAGGCCCTTCGTAGCGAATAATGATGACGTCGCCTTTTACAATCCTGTTTTCTTCCAGAGCTTTGAGCATGTCTTCTTCGGAATCATAGACTTTTGCCGGACCTTTAAAGGTGAGACCTTCTTTACCGGTGATCTTGGCAACCGAACCTTCCGGTGCAAAGTTACCTTTCAATATGCGGATATGTCCTGAATCTTTAATCGGTTTATCCAGCGGTGCAATGATCGCCTGACCTTCTTTGAGGCCAGGAACTTCCGCCAGGTTTTCTGTAACCGTTTTACCAGTTACCGTCATACAGTCACCATTAATTAGTCCATTGTCCAACAGATATTTCATGACTGCAGGTATGCCGCCGACATTATGCAAATCTTCCATGACATACTGACCACTGGGCTTTAGATCAGCAATGAAAGGTGTGCGATCACTGACTGCCTGAAAATCATTAATGGTCAGTTCTACATTGACTGCTCTGGCCATGGCGATCAGATGTAAGACAGCATTGGTTGAACCGCCGAGAATGATGGTTAAGACCATAGCATTTTCAAATGCCGCGCGGGTCATGATGTCGCGTGGTTTAATATCGTTTACCAGTAAGTTTTTAATCGCTTCCCCGGCCTCAACACATTCTCCTAGTTTGCCTGGATCAACTGCCGGGGTTGAAGAGGAGTAGGGCAGAGACATGCCCATGGCCTCAATGGCCGAGGCCATGGTGTTTGCCGTATACATTCCGCCACAGGCTCCCGCACCAGGGCAGGATTTTTTGATCACATCCAGGCGTTCTTCATCAGAGAGTTTATCGGCAATGAATTCACCATAGGCCTGGAAGGCAGAAATAATATCCAGTTTTTGTTCATTACGATGACCTGGTTTGATGGTGCCACCATATACCATTAAAGCAGGGCGGTTTAAACGTCCCATGGCTATGAGACAACCGGGCATATTTTTATCACAACCGGGAATGGAGATATTGGCGTCATACCATTGTGCTGACATCACTGTTTCAATGGAATCTGCAATCAAATCCCGTGATTGCAATGAATAACTCATGCCGCCGGTTCCCATGGATATCCCGTCACTAACACCAATGGTGTTGAAACGCATGGGTACCAGACCGGCGGCATGAACCCCTTCTTTTACCTTTGCAGCAAGATCGTTCAAATGCATATTGCAGGTATTGCCGTCATACCAGACACTGGAAATTCCAACCTGGGCCTTGTCCATATCGGCCTCGGTCATACCGATGCCGTAAAGCATCGCCTGGGATGCACCCTGAGATTTGTGTTGGGTAATACGAGATGAATATTTGTTCAATTTTTCAGCCATTTTTACAGTTCATTTCAGTCAATTGCAAAAGGTGCGTTAGAATACACCAGAGTCTTTGATTATGTACAGGGCGTACGGTATGCCGCGGGCAGCGAGAGCTGCGATGGCACTTATAAATATCAATACCAAGGTGCCTTTGAAAATAGAATTTTTATTATGAGAGTAAGAAAGCACGGCGCTGACGTAGCTATCGTTATAAAAAGGCATTTTCAGAGGTACCCGGAGAGTCGAATGATGAAATACCCCGGTCTTATGGAATCTTTTAAACAACTGATCGCCACACCATCGGTCAGTAGTGTTGATCCTGCGCTCGATCAAAGTAATCGCGCTGTTGTTGATCTGCTGGCTGGCTGGTTGGAAGATCTGGGTTTAAAAGTAGAACTCATGCCGGTCGCTGGTTCTGTTGTGAATGGTGAGGAGAAAGTAAATCTCATTGCTTGTCTGGGTGAGGGAGAGGGTGGCCTGGTGTTATCAGGGCACACAGATACCGTGCCGTACGATGAATATCTCTGGCAACAGGATCCCTTTCAATTGACGGAAAGAGATAACAAACTTTATGGCCTTGGCAGTACTGACATGAAAGTTTTTTTCCCTTTGGCGCTGGATTTATTAAGCCAGATAGATGCAAAAAAATTAAATCAGCCCTTATTTTTATTGGCCACATCGGATGAAGAAAGCACCATGGCTGGTGCTTTAACACTGGCTGCATCAGGTAAAAAACTCGGTCGACATGCATTGATTGGGGAACCAACCGGTTTGCAGCCGATCAATTTACATAAGGGTGTGATGATGGAAAGCATTCGCATAACTGGTAAAGCCGGCCATTCGAGCGATCCGGCGCTAGGGAATAATGCACTCGATGGCATGCATAAAGTTATGCACGCGTTAATGCTGTTAAGAGAGGATTTACAAACGCGTTATCACAACCCGGCGTTTGCCGTGCCATACCCCACTATGAATTTTGGTAGTCTGCACGGCGGCGATAATCCGAATCGGATTTGTGCTGAGTGTGAATTAAAACTGGATGTACGTTTAATGCCGGGTATGGAAATAGAAGCAACGCGGCAGAAAATTCGCAAAGCGGCGCAAGACGCTATTGCCAATACTGGCCTCAATATTCAGTACCTGGATCTATATGAAGGCTTACCGCCCATGCACACGGATGATCAATCAGCCATCGTGAAACTGGCAGAGAAATTGTCGGATAGAGAAGTCGGTTCAGTAGCGTTTGGCACAGAAGGGCCTTATTTAAATTCGATGGGGATGGAAACTGTTGTCATGGGGCCGGGTGATATTGATGTCGCGCATCAGGCAAATGAGTATATATCTCTGGACAGAATCGAACCGATGTCTAAAATCCTCACTGGACTGGTTCAAACACTTTGTATAGATAAAAAATAATGACTGATAAACCGAATAAAAATATTGCTGACAATTTCGTTACCTGGTTTCGTGGCGTCGCGCCTTATGTGCATGCCCATCGTGGCAAGATCATGGTGTTGCATCTGAGTGGTGAATTAATGGAATCACCACAACTGGAAAGTACTGTCCATGATATTGCCTTATTGAACAGTCTCGGTGTGAAATTAGTCATTGCTTTCGGCGCGCGTCCACAGATTGAAAAGAAGCTCACCGAGCAAGGAATAGAATCGCGCTATGTGAATGGTTTGAGATTAACCGATGCTAAATCACTGGAACTAATTCAGGAAGCAGTTGGAATATTGCGTATAAAACTGGAAGCCATGTTATCGATGAGTTTACCGAATTCACCGATGGCTGGTGCGAGGATACAAGTGACGTCAGGTAACTATGTCACGGCAAGACCCGCTGGAGTAATAGAAGGGCAGGATCTGGAATACACGGGTAATGTCAGACGTATTGATGTCAATGCCATCGAGCAGCAGATCAATAAAAGTGAAATCGTTTTGATCCCACCCATTGGTTATTCCAGTACCGGTGAATGTTTTAATTTAAGTTCATTGGCCGTTGCAACCCACACGGCCATGAGTCTGGCAGCGGATAAATTAATTTTTCTGTTCCCCTATGAAGGATTAAAAGATGCGAATGGAAATTCTATTCATCAATTAACTCAGGAAGAAGCTGCGTCAATTGTTCAAAGCAGCGATGATGTAACCGTTTCACCGTATAGCCAGTTGTCCTATGCTGTGAGTGCCTGTGCACATGTCGTAGGTCGCGTGCATCTGATTGATCAAGATATCAATGGTGGTTTGTTGCTAGAATTATTCAGTCGTGATGGTGTGGGCACACTGATCAGTAACCTACCATTCGATGACATACGTCCTGCAACTATACATGATATTTCTGGCATACTGGAATTAGTTCAATCGCAGGAAGAACAGGGAGTGCTTGTTAAACGATCAAGAGAACGCATGGAACTTGAGATAGGGGATTACACGGTAATGGTTCGTGATGGCATGGTCATCGCCTGTTCAGCCTTGCACATTTATTCCGATAATAATGTTGCCGAATTAGCTTGTCTGGTTGTGCACGATGATTATCGTCATCAGGACAAAGGCCAGTTGTTATTAGAGATGCTGGAAAGAGAAGCCGTGAAAGATAAAATTAAAACACTGTTCATACTCACTACCCAGGCCGAACACTGGTTTATTGAGAGAGGCTTCGTTGAAGGCAAGGTTGAAGACTTACCAATGAAAAAACAATCGTTCTATAATTATTCCAGAAACTCCAAGATATTGATGAAGGAAGTGAATGGTTGATGTGGATGTGACAATGCTACAGATGATATTGTAGAAGTTTAAAGAAAAAATTTGATCTGATCGCAAGCTGCCAAAAGATCTGCACGAAATTTTCTGACGACTTACAAGCTAGTAACATAAATTGCTATTTAAATCATGGCCAAGTCTTCTAATTCATTTTGGATGTCAGCTTTAACATTACCTGAGAAATTATCAAAATACTCTTCTTCAAGAGCAAGTTCACTAAGTGCATAATCATGTTGATGATTAAATCCCCAATCATAATTCGGGTGCGACACATTCATTATTTCATCAACTATTTCGTTTGAAAGAATGAGAATGGAGATTAAGGCCCGAACTCCCGGGTCTTCAATAGAAGAATAGGACGGTTCGTGCTGAAGTAAGACAGAGGATTTGACCGTTTCAGGTAGCGACCATTTTTGGGAGAGTAAAAAACTGGCGGTGACGTGTGACATGCCATAATGTTCGTTTTCGACCGCGTGAATAGTGACAGCATCAATTACGGCTTCTGAGAATATGATTTCGTAATCAGAATACTTGTTATTCAATACCATACAACCGCTATTTTGAAAAAGACCAGCAGTATATGCTTCATCAGTATCCATGTCGTGAATATGGAATGCCAATTTATTCGAGCATAATGCTACCAAGACCGAACGCGCCCACAAGTAATCAGACAATTCATTGGATACAGCCAATGCTTTTTTTAGAATCGGGCTAAGGAGCAGAATCTTGATCTTATTAATACCCAACATTGATGCAGCATGATGAATCGAAGAGACTTTATTAGGTAAGCCATATAAAGCAGAATTTACAATTCTTAAGACTACCTCTGATGTTTTTGGATCTTTTGCCATAAGACTGGCTATTTGTTGAATATCAACCTCTTTTTTCTTCAATTCACTATCGATTGCTTGAATAATTTTAGGATAGCTGGGGAGGGATAGTTGACTGGAGAATTGTTCTGTCTCGTTACAGCGTTGTTCGGTTAGTGCGTCCATAATCGTGGTTTCCTTGATTGATTATTTTGGGAGGTGTTAGCAATTAAACAGCTTTTTACAAGCCAGGTTCTTTCTGGCTTGGGATTGTAAAAAGGAAGAAACTTTTTTTTCGAAACAACTCGCCAATGAAGATGGAATTTTGAATTTCTCTGGTGAAGGGGAACATAGTTGCCTCCTTGCGATTTCAGGATAAACCAATATTATAGGGTAAATAATTTGAGTTGAATATAGCCCATATTGGCTATAGTTTGAGAGAATCATGGGGCCAGACTCTGTAGCCCCTTTGGTATTGTGATGTTCATGAACCAGTTGCCTGTTTATACTCCCTGGTGGTGGGAACTTCCCAACCCGCCTAAACAAAATCTGAGTACCTTACCCCATGAGGCCGATGTCGCGATTATTGGATCAGGCTATACCGGACTTTCAGCAGCACTGACTCTGGCGAGAGCAGGCAGGTCTGTGTTGATTCTGGAGTCGGAGAGAGCAGGTTACGGCGCCAGCACCCGTAACGGTGGTCAGGTTGGGAGTGGCAATCAAAAATTCAAGGTGCAAACTCTGATAGGTCTTTACGGCAAGGAAAAAGCCAGGGCGCTGGTCAATGCGGGCACGGAAATGCTCGGCTATATTGAAGCATTGATTCGATCAGAAAATATCGAATGTCATTTTGAAAAAGTCGGTCGCTTTCGTGGAGCCATGCGTCCCAGCCACTATGAATCCATGGCCAAAGACATGGAAGATCTAAAGCAGTTTGCCGGTGTTGAATATCTGATGGTGCCCAAGGCAGAACAGCATTTGGAAGTCGGTACGGATATTTATCACGGTGGTGGTATCCTGCCCAATGATGCCTCCTTACATCCAGGACTTTACCATCAAGGTCTTCTTGAGCGATTGATTGATGCGGGTGGAATATTGGTGGATCAAACTCGTGTTACTGATATCCAGTCTGAGAAATCGGGTTTCACGGTTAAAACGATTCGAGGATCACTTCGTGCAGGACAGGTGATTGTTGCCACCAATGGTTATACCGGTGCAGATATCGCTGATTTAAAATCCCGGATTGTTCCCATCGGCACCAGTATTATTGCCACTGAAGAATTACCCGAATCACTGATCAAAAGTCTTATGCCGACCGGCAGGGTCTATGGAAACACGGCGAGAGTATTTCACTATTATCGACCTTCTCCCGACGGAAAACGTATGCTGTTCGGTGGCCGTGTCGGACGGTCTGCACCACAGAACAATTTTCGAGCATTTAAACATCTACAAAAAGAAATGAGTCAGCTGTTTCCAATGCTGGCCGAAGCGGCTATCACTCACTGTTGGTCTGGCTATATCGCTTACACCAAAGACACTTTCCCACATATCGGTTGTCGAAATGGCATCTGGTATGCCGCAGGTTATTGTGGCACGGGGGTTTCCCGTGCGACCTGGTTTGGTCACAAAGTCGCGCAAAAGGTTCTTGGTGGTCAGGAAGGACAAACACCTTTTGATGATCTAGATTTTTCACCCTTCATGGGAAGGTGGGTTGCCCCTGTGGGTGTTGCGGCTGTAGAAAGTTGGTATCGACTGAAAGATGCGTTTGAAAAGTAGCCTGCTTATTTCATAAGATTTTACATTTTTCCAAAAATGCGTCCATAATTTGTGTATTACCTACTGTGACAGGAGATAAGCATGGCTGGCGGTTTCGCTAAAGACGGAGCGGTACAGGATCAGATCGACGCGACGGTCGAAGATGCAGTTAAGCATGTCCGTAGCCGCCTGCAACAAGGGGAGAGTGCGCGTGAATGTAGCGAATGTGGTAAGGAAATTCCCGAAGCACGGCGCAAAGCGATCCCCGGTGTGCAACTGTGTGTGGCCTGTCAGGAGTTGGATGATAAACAACAAATCATCAATGCGGGCTACAACCGACGTGGCAGTAAAGATAGCCAGTTGCGGTAAAAGGAAAAGTCGTAGCTGACCGGGATAACGGTGTTTCTTGCTTTATGTAGAGTAATTCGGATAAGAGTAAAAATTTAATCTAATTTGCATTTCATAACAATGCAATTCTATTTTTAACTATTAACTATTCTTTGCTGTTGTTATAAGTCTTTTGAGATTTTTTGTACTCTGACTGTTGTCAGCCTTAGCTATATATTCCTCTGCCGTGCTTAAGTCATCTTGCATGTATGACAATGCGGCAATCATGAAATAATAATACTCATCGGATGATTGATTGGATGTAGTGTGTTTGTATTGGTTGGCGAGATTATGAATCAGCGCATCAAGATCTTTGTTATTTTTAACTTGTATCAAAGAATCTGGATCAGTTTTTAATGCCTTGTGCATAGACCATAGACCACGGTCGAGATCACCACTATTGGCAGCAGCCAGAGCAAAACCGATTTTAGGAACGCCAGAATTCAGGTTTTGTTGTGACTGGATGGCAAATATTTTCATTGCTGTCCGATCATTGCCGTTCGTCAGGGAATCCCAACCCGCATCATTATGAAATTGATAATCGGTAATGCTTGTCCTTCGGTTTGATTTTCCCGGAGAATATTGAGAGGGATAAGAATGAGAGCTTTGAGGTGGTCTGTATTCCTGGGGTGTGTTAACACGTTGTGGGCCGGGGTAGTAATCTTGTCGATCATCATCGAGGATCTCAGATAACACATAAAGCCCTAGCAAACCCAGGATCACGTAAGCTACTGTATTATCACGGCTATGATACCCAACACTGGCGTGATAACCATGATGTCCATAGTTGTATCCATGACCGTAGTGATATCCATGATGACCACCATAACCACCATAACCACCATAACCACCGTAGGCAGTAGCAGAGCCGGAGCTTACGGCTAACAGCAGGCCTAAAATAATACCAGATTTGTTAATAGACGAGATTTTTTGGGGACTAGCCATAATATTAATTATAGCTGAATATAATAATGGGTTCGAAGTAAAGTACCCTATTTTTCCTGACCCAGATCACATCAGGTTTCTCTCTCCTAACCGAGCCCATCAGCACTTTCATCACAGGAAATAATTGAAATTTGGACAGAAGCTGAAGCTGGTAAAGAATACGTGCGGATGAAACTTGACTACTTTTTTTAAACAACAAATTTTTCTCCATTCTCAAATTTATTTCTAACCCAGGATGTTTTAGTATCAATAGTAGGTAATTGATAATGTGGTGGATCTGGAAATGATATCCAATCACCACCCCAATTTAAATTCTGTTTAGCGTAACCGGATAATTTTACATATTCTTTATAGTTCGTCGAGTAAGATCCTTTTTCATTAAAAATACCAACATCCCAAGCTATTCCAAAATTATGTTTACTTCTTCCGCCACGAGCTTTCGTTACAATCTTTCCGGGGTTGCCGTATCTTCCTTGACGAAATAATTTATTTTGTTCTTCATATGTCCTTGTTCCCGAGATTATTTTAACAATTAGCTCTTTTCTTAAGGCTCGTTTCATAAAAAGGCGTGCTTCTTTCTGTGCTCTAATAGATAAAGATAGAATATTATTTTCTGTACGAATATCAAATTGACCAAATATTTTTCTTAGCCTAAGTGAATCGTCTTCATACTTTTCGAATGCGTCACCTGTATTGCTACCCCATTTACCATCTAATCTACCATGATAATATCCATCGGATGCCATCAATCTCTGATAAAATAATACTTCTTCGCCAATTAATTTGTAACTCATTTAACTAATATTTAGATACTAGGAAAAAAGTTTTTAGCTAACTTGATTACTGTCCCGCTTAGTTCATGAATATTTTCAGAAATTAAAGCCTTTTTCTCATTTTCTTTCGAAGCAGAATCAACTATCTTTAATAATGCGATTAATTGATCCCTATCCGTTTTTTTAGGAAATAGATCATTAACTTCATCCTTTGTAAGTTGAGTATATCGCGATAGTTCATCCGAGAATTGACTTTTGGTTTTTTTAGAAGCAACAATACCTACACCACTTCTTTGTCTTTTTCTGGCCATATATATCTCCTTAGTATTATTTTTAAATAAAATCTAAAATCTTTTTGTTTAAAAGAGATATTGCTTTATTAATCTCTTCATCAATTTTATCTACAGATAATCCTGGACTGATAGAATTAAGAATATTATTTATTACGGCCTTGTTTTGGGTCTGAAGTGAATATATGCTCTTCAGCCATCTATCATTAGTTTTGTGTATTAATATTACGTTGTTATATTCAGTATTTATCGAATAATTTAAATCAGTTCTTAGCTTTTCAATTGGTTCGATTGATTCTTCGTACTCAATAACTAAATCAGAATAAAAAATAGAAAAATCTTTCTCTGGATTGTAATCTCTCCCGTTTTGATTTTTAAATTCTTCCTTCCAATTCTTCATTAAGGCTGGGCCATATCTATTGAAATAAAATTCGTCAAAAAAATCTAATCTTTCGTTAATAAAACTATCGACCATGGCTAAATGAGATTTTTGTAATGACTGTATAATATCTAATTCTTTTTGATGGGCTTGAGCAATTTCCGGTGGGATAGAAGCACAACCTATGATAGTTGATAGAATTAAGAATAAAATTGGTGTATACAGGCGAAAACTAAAATATCTCATTACTTTCCCCTTTATTTTTTAATGCCAGCAAAAAAGTATGTATTTGGTTTAAGTGTAATCTTCTAGTTGTATTTCTTCAATAGGCGCTTCAATTCGTGCTGTAATTTGATTATCTATAAAGTCAAAGATAGTAATCTTTTATATTATTATCAATGATATTGGGTTCTTGAGGTTTTTAGTTATGTATGAGTAAATTAGATGTCAAAAATCTGTCAGATATAAATCCAAAGATAATATCGATGTATCAATGAGTTAAACATAATCTACTTTTGATTTATGGTCTATGGTAAAAATATTTCATACAAATTAACCCATCTGGGTTATTTTTTTATGAACTTTTATATGCTAGAACTATTATACAAGTATGGGGAAAGTCATAGTGGACAGAGTCGGTACATTTAAATTAAATAATTATTTTCTAGGTTTAATTCGAAATCAATTGAGGATGGAGAATATAAATTTGATTTATATCTTCCAAAAGATATTCCTGATCTAATTAAGTGAAGTAGAAAAACCTAAATATTTAAGTGGGGGTCATAAAAATGGTTCTGTCACGCTTAAATTCAGGTTTATTACTGAGCTTGAAGATTAAATCTTAAGTAGGAGAATAGATATGACAGAAGATAAAATATCAAAATATTCTAAACTATTTGAGGAAAGTTATGGAGCATGGATTGCATTTGGTTTACTGATTATATTCTTCTCCTTAGGTAGTGTGACCATCAAATTTGGAACTGCAGTTTTAACAGTAGGGGAAAAAGTTAGTCTCACTTTTCAAGCAATAATAATATTAACCGGATTATTATTATTTTTAATTGGTATATATGCCATTGCTCATAGAAAGTTCCGTGTCAAATCTTTTCTACCAATAACTCTATCTGTTATTTACTTGGCTGCAGTTTTGCTTTTTTTTACATTTGACGTCTTGCAAAAAGATAAGCTATCAGCATTCAAAGAATGGAATTATGTTCCAAGAGAAAATAAACTTATTACCGAAATTCGTTCAAGTGTGCTAAAAGATATTCATGACAGTGACTTAGTAATAGTCGCATGGAAGATTGATGCACAAAATGATTATTTAAATGATGAAAATATAGAAGTTGGTCAGCCTTTTAAAGCGACAGAAGCAAAAAGAGGAGATATATCTAAAGAATTAATCTGTGATAATTTAAAAGATGATCTGATGCCATATGATCGACTAAAATTATTTTTATTCTCAATACCAACAGATACTAATTTAAATAATATAATTTCCATTGGACAACTTATAGAGCTTGGTGCGAAAGAGATAGGTAACTCGGGAACCTCAACGGGAACAAATTATTCTAGAAAAGATCATGTTGAATATTTTTATAATAAAGAATTAATTGAGGATGAAAGAGAATTACTGTTGGAGATTGCATGTCAAATTGATAAATGCCCGCCAAACAGTTGAAAATAATTAAGCATGCTATTCGAATCGTCCGCACGTAATATGATTTATTTCAGAAAAGACAATAGGATAGGATGTTACACACCTGAATAAATGACCACATAAGCCCTTGTTCGGAGAGATTTACATCTATAATGTACTTGGATTACCCACATAAGAAGTGGTGATAATTTGATAATACTACAATCTGGGTACACGTATAGATTGCTTTAATCTAATATACATCATGATTAGATTTAGGGAGGATATCAATGAAAAAATATCATTGGGTTACGATGAATAATTTTTATTGGGTTTCGATTGCGATTATTTTTTTTATTTGGATTTGTGCATGGGGATATGCTGTTTTGAATGGCATAAATCAATCTAATTTTACTTCTTTTTTATTAGCATTTGGAGGCGGTTTAACTGTTATTTGTGGCGTTATGTTTGTCGGGCATGCAACTAGATTGCAAAATCTGTCAAAACCTTATGACAAACTTATTTGGTACGGTGTAATAATTGGTATCTTAACGACAACATCAACTCATTTTGCTAACTCCTTATCGTTAAAAAAGCATATAAGCATAGATAATTTCATAAGCTTAGATGAAACTAAAATTAAATCTCGTAGTAACGACGACGAAGAAATGAAACTTACAGAAATTTTAGTGCGTAATAGAAGTTATTATAAAAATGACAATTTCAATATACTTTGGCT
Organism: Gammaproteobacteria bacterium; assembly: GCA_965250225.1. GTDB lineage: Bacteria > Pseudomonadota > Gammaproteobacteria > Eutrophobiales > Eutrophobiaceae > CBDEUK01. The sequence continues at coordinate 6,591 of CBDFNQ010000024.1, read as the reverse complement.
CGCCAAAGTGTCAAATTTTCAAGTAGATAAGAATGGTTTAATTGATATAAGTTATGATGTTACAGTAATAGATCATTCTACTAAGTATGCATATAAGGACAACCAAGTTGATCGTTCAAAGCCGGTTATGTGGAAATTACCAAAAAGTAAACATGGTAATGATAAGATAATAAGTATTGTTGGAGATATAAGCGGCAGTACGATACTTTTAGGTGTAACGAATAAGATTCCTATGGATATAATAAAGCCAGGTACCAAAACAATTAGGCTTATGGTGAGTGATAAGAAAACAGGAAAATCAGCTATGAAAGAATTTGAAATTACAATTAGATAAATTTATTTTAACGATTTGCAGTCGAGTAAGAACGCTCCACTAAATATCATTAATTTGACTACCTATCAATCTGATCTTATTTTTGAATTATTCTATCTATTTATATGAGACTTAATAGATAAAAAATCGAATGAGGAGGAGGCTATGCAAAAAACACTGCAGATTCTAACATTGTTGAACGTACCCCTAGCACGCTCATATTCCGTCAAATTAAATATTTCAGATAAAATTTTAATTATACTGTCTTTATGTGTGGCCGCTTCCATCTCTCCAGTACTCCAGCAGAAGTACAAAAACACTTCAATGTATCAGCTTCTATCAACTTTAACCCAAGCTATAATATAACTCCTTCAAGTTATTGCCCGGTCATCCGTTTAAACAATAACAAGAATGAAATTGCTCTGTGTTATTGGGGGCTTATTCCGTCTTGGGCTAAAGTGACAAAAGGTGCCGGAGTGATTTAATATTAACCAGTTGGTTGACCCTCAACCATATACTCACAGACTACTTCAGACAGTGTATTTCACTATAAAACGCATGAAATTCCCTGCTACCACAAGGCATTCTGGCAGAATCTAAGTTAGTCAATTTACTCCAGTATTTACCTAAAAGTTACCTAAATCTGGATCGTCAGCACCTTAAACAAACCTAACTTATTGATTATATTGGTGCTCCCTACGAGACTCGAACTCGTGTTTCCGCCGTGAGAGGGCAGCGTCCTGGGCCACTAGACGAAGGGAGCGTTGAAGAAATGCAGTTGTTTTATATCACAACATTGTAAGATTGGGGATTCTCAATAGCCATTTAATCCTGCTGACAAAAGGTGCCGGAGTGATTTAATATTAACCAGTTGGTTGACCCTCAACCATATACTCACAGACTACTTCAGACAGTGTATTTCACTATAAAACGCATGAAATTCCCTGCTACCACAAGGCATTCTGGCAGAATCTAAGTTAGTCAATTTACTCCAGTATTTACCTAAAAGTTACCTAAATCTGGATCGTCAGCACCTTAAACAAACCTAACTTATTGATTATATTGGTGCTCCCTACGAGACTCGAACTCGTGTTTCCGCCGTGAGAGGGCAGCGTCCTGGGCCACTAGACGAAGGGAGCGTTGAAGAAATGCAGTTGTTTTATATCACAACATTGTAAGATTGGGGATTCTCAATAGCCATTTAATCCTGATTTACCATGGGAGGTTACTATTCACAGAGTGTGGTTGCACAGTGTGCTTTGGGCAGTTTTACCCTCAAAAACAGCGGGAATTGAAATAATAACAATCTAATATATGTCGCCTTCCTATGGGTCATGTTTTCGTCAGAATCTTAAATAATGCCATTTATCTCCATGTTTATGGGAAATCCCTATTTTTCTTCTCTGATATTTAAAGTTAATTCCCTGATCAGACGATAAGTTGGCTATGAATAATGCATTTTTATATCGATATCTGCATACCTTGTCTTTATGTCTGGGGTTTTGGTTATTTGTGCCAAACTCCTACGCAGAAGAAGTAGCACAATTAAATGACACACCGGCCTCGGCTGAGGTGCTAGTGTTTGTTGATGTCTCCGGCAGTATGAAAAAAAACGATCCGAATAACATGCGTGCTCCTGCCATTCGCATGTTAGCGGGCATGGCGCCTTCCAATGCGCGAGTAGGAATATATTTATTTGGAACAGACGTTCGTGAACTTGTGCCCATTGCCGTAGTAGATGAGGCGTGGAAAGTTCGAGCTGAGAAAGCCAGCAATCAATATCGATCACGCGATATGTACACTAACATCGAGGCAGCCTTGTTAACCGCTGAAAAAAGCTGGACAAATAATGCAGAAGCAAAACGTTCGATCATATTATTAACCGACGGTATTGTTGATATCGATAAAAACAAGATCGTCAGTGATGCCTCACGAGAACGTATCCTGAAACCTGTCTTGCAATCCTTGCAACAACAAAATGTGACGATACATACCATTGCCTTGTCTCAAAATGCTGATCATGCGTTATTAGAGGAATTGGCGTTGAAAACAGATGGGAAAAATCACCAGGTAAACAGTGCAGAATTATTGCAAAGAACGTTTATGAATTTGTTTGAACAGTCTGCACCACAAGACACCGTTCCGTTAAAAGATAATAGTTTTACGGTGGATAATAGTATTTCAGAATTGACTTTGCTGGTTTTCAGAAATGCGGATTCTGTAGTAACTGGAATTCAATCTCCTGGTGGAGAATTGTATTCCGCTGAGACATCAAGGCCAGGTTTGAAATGGAAACAAGATACAGGTTATGACCTGATTTCAATTAGTGAGCCAGAATCTGGTGTTTGGCAAATCATTGCAGATGAAGATCCGGATAACCGCGCCATGGTCGTGACTGATCTGAAGTTTCGGACAGACGAATTACCCGCTGGTGTCTTGAATGGCGAGGAAATTAATTTCAAGTTATGGCTGGAAGAACAGGGAAATATCATCAACAAAGCGGATTTCTTGAAGTTGGTATCAGCAAACATAACCATCCATCTTAAAAATGGTGAAGAACGTATCGCCCCTGTTAACTCACCTGATAAAGATGGATATATACATCATATTTTTGGACCTGAGTGGCCGATAGGCGAATATGAAATGATCCTGAAAATTGATGGTGGAACCTTTGTTCGCGAAAAACGTTTTTCGATACAGGCTTATGCATCTCCTATAACTGTAGCCTGGGAAGAAATGACAGCGGATAAGATTCAGGAACACAATGGGAAAATTATACCTAAAAATATCCTGAAACCTGAAAAAAACTATTTGCCAGAGCATGGTTGGACAGTTCGGATTAATGCCATACCAGATTTAATCGATGTTAATAGTTCTGAATTACAGGTCGAAGTATCTTCGCAAACAAACAAGACAAAAGAAGTGCTCGTCACCAATAACGAGCAAGGTTGGGCATTTAATTATTTTCCTGATGAAGCGGGAGAAAACAGTGTGTCAATAACATTAAATACGCAAAGCCCCTCGGGTCGCGATATTACGATCCACGAACAACCCTTTAAATTAGGTGAATATGTAGAGATTGTCGAACTAGTTGATGAACCTGACCCAGTATCTGACCCAGAACCTGAGACTCCTATGCCGTCAATGAAAAATATTATCATCCCTGTCATTGTCGGAAATGTATTTTTTGGAATTATTTTTTTGGCCTGGAAGTTATTTAAACGGATGCGTAAAAATACTCAACTCCAGCCAGAGGAGGCAATATGATTGAATATATAAACAACCCTGCATTATTACTTTTAGCTTGTGAAGTAATGCTCTTTCTTATTAGTATAAACTTTATTCTGTTATTTCTTGTGAGCAGGAAAAACAATAAAGTAGTTAATGTATTAAATACGCTTGTGGCAGAAATAAAAGAGAAGAGCGAAGAAAATAAAAGCAGGATGACTGAACTATTATTGCAACCAGATCTTATTGATCCAGAAGCGATTAAACAGGGTATGCAAAATCTTGTGAACGGACAGACTCAATTATATAAGGACATCATCAAAGCGATTCGAACACAGAATTTAGAGGATGTTTCGCAATTAGGTGAGTCTGTGTCTCATTTAATCGGTTCCGCTGTTAGCCTTGGACGAGAAAGTGGCGAAGGTAGCGTTGATAAGGAAGCGCAAGCCCGTCTTGAAACTGAAAATCAGGACTTACAGAAAGTGAAAGGACAGCTTGAAAATAAGCTGGAAAAAACGGCCCAGGAAATGGAATCTTTGATGAAAGAATACAAAGGTATGATGGACAATGTTAGTACTAATGATCAATCCGAAGAAAATAATCAGGATACAGATGATGAAATCATTGATATTACTTCAGGTGATACTGCTGAAGAGTTAATTGATATCACCAGTGAAGCAACAGATGTTGCTGAACCTGAGATTGCATCAACTGTTTCTGAAATCGAAGAAGAAGTTGTCGAAGAAGTCGTTAGTGAAGAAGTTTCTGAGGAAAAAATTTCCAGTAAAGAAGATAGTTCTGAAGAAGAAAAAACCTCTGATGATGACAATGAGAGTGAAGTTGTTTCAGAGTCAACGGACTCTGAAAGTGATGGAACTGATGCAGTCGCTGAAGAGGAGTCTGCTAATGAAGGAGAAGCAGCTTAATAGCTACACTATTTTTATTGCTTGGTTTTTTCTGTATCAGGGACTGTTTTTTCCAGTATGTCGATGCTAAGTTCATTATTTTCAACCGTGACATAAACATGTCCACCATGAGTCAAACTTCCAAACAATAATTCTTCGGCCAGTGGCCTTTTGATTTTCTCCTGAATCAGGCGACTCATGGGTCGTGCACCCATTACTTTGTCGTAACCATGAACTGACAACCACTTCCTTGCTTCATCATCAACTTCAATATCTACTTTCTTATCGTTAAGTTGAGTTTCCAGTTCAACCAGAAATTTATCAACCACAGAAGAGATGGTTTTACCATCTAATGTATTGAAATTAATGATGGCGTCCAGGCGGTTTCTAAACTCTGGACTAAATGTCCGTTTGATAACTTCAGTGGAATCACCGGTATGATCTTGATGAGTGAAACCCATTGATGAACGACTGATTTGATCAGCACCAGCGTTGGTCGTCATGATAATGATCACATTTCTAAAATCAGTTTTACGGCCATTGGCATCCGTTAAAGTGCCGTGATCCATTACCTGTAATAAAAGATTGAACACATCAGGGTGTGCTTTTTCAACTTCATCCAGTAACAATACCGCGTGTGGTTGTTTATTGATTGCATCGGTTAACAAGCCTCCTTGATCAAAACCAACATAACCAGGAGGTGCCCCGATCAAACGCGAAACAGTATGACGTTCCATATATTCCGACATATCAAAGCGAACCAGTTCAATACCCATGATCTGGGCCAACTGGCGGGTCACTTCTGTTTTACCGACACCGGTTGGGCCGGCAAACAAAAAAGAACCAATTGGTTTTTCCGGGCTTCCCAAACCTATCCGTGACATTTTGATGGCAGAACTCAGGCTTTCAATTGCCTGATCCTGGCCGAATACAACCATCTTGAGATCACGTTCAAGATTTTTCATCACTTCTTTATCAGAGGTTGTGACAGTCTTTGGTGGGATGCGCGCAATCATTGCAATAATTGCTTCTATATCATTAACGCCAATGGTTTTTTTCCGTTTTGATGCTGGCAATAAACGTTGAGAAGCGCCCGCTTCATCAATAACATCGATGGCTTTATCTGGTAGATGACGATCAGTAATATAACGGTCTGTTAACTCAACAGCCGCACGTAAAGATTGATTCGTGTATTTGACTTCGTGATGACCTTCAAAACTGGATTTTAATCCTTGCAGGATCTTGACTGCTTCTTCCAGGTTCGGCTCAGCCACATCGATTTTCTGGAAACGTCTGGCGAGGGCACGATCTTTCTCAAAAATGCCACGGAATTCCTGATAAGTGGTGGAACCCATACATTTTAAATCACCCGAGGCCAATACTGGCTTGATGATGTTTGAAGCATCCATAACCCCACCGGAGGCAGCACCAGCACCGATGATGGTGTGTATCTCATCAATGAATAAAATAGCGCCTTCGGTTTTTTGTAATTGGTTGATAATATTTTTTAAACGCTTTTCAAAATCGCCACGGTATTTGGTTCCGGCTAATAAAGAACCCATGTCCAGCGAATAAATCGTTGCGTCTTGTAAAACTTCAGGAACCTCACCATCGACGATCTGCTTTGCTAGACCTTCAGCGATTGCTGTTTTACCTACGCCAGCTTCACCGACGTACAAGGGATTGTTTTTACGTCGACGACAAAGGATCTGGATGGTTCTATGTAATTCTGTTTCTCTGCCAATGAGGGGATCAATCTTGCCTTGTCTAGCCTGTTCATTCAGGTTGACTGTGAAATTGTCTAGCGGGCTGTTACCCGTTTCATCAGACTCGATAATATTGTCTGAATGAACCTCAGCTTCTTCAGTATTTTCACTGGATATTTTACTAATACCGTGAGAGATGTAATTCACCACATCAAGCCGTGCTATGTTTTGTTGATTTAAAAAAAAGGCCGCATGCGATTCGCGTTCACCAAAAATAGCGACCAGTATATTGGCACCTGTGACTTCTTTTTTCCCAGAGGATTGCACGTGAAATACTGCTCGTTGAAGAACTCGCTGAAAACCTAATGTTGGTTGTGTATCACGGTCGTCATCATCTGTCAGTAACGGTGAGTTCATGTTGATAAATTGCTGTAATTCA
>CBDFNQ010000023.1:0-93861 GCA_965250225.1 Gammaproteobacteria bacterium | reverse complement strand
GCACAAAACTAACAGAAGCCTCATTCAGTAATTTTTTTGGTGTTAGCAGAACAGTAATAAGAAAAGCGTTATTTCGATTAGGCCAAAAAAATATTGTTGAAATAAGACCAAACCGTGGGGCGATTATAGCCTGCCCGTCTATCGAAGAAACACGTGATGTGTTTATGACCAGAAAAATTATTGAACATGCCATTATGGTTGAAGTTGTTAATTGCATCACTAAAAACCATCTTAAACAATTGAAAAAACATATTGCTGAAGAAAATAAGGCAAGTAAAAACGGTGACCGGCGCACTGTTGTTAGGCTTTCTGGTGAATTTCATATACTTCTTGCCAGTCTACAACCAAACCGCATTCTTTCACAATTTTTGAACGAACTAGTAACAAGAACTACATTAATTGTTGCGTTATATGAAGCCCCCGGTTCACCTGGATGTGCTAATCATGATCATAAGGAAATCATTGATTTTATTGCAAACAATGAGCTAGAAAAGGCTATTGATTCAATGAATGAACATTTATTGGAAATAGAAAGTAAATTAAATTTGGTGGAAACATCATCATCAATCGATCTTTCTGACGTGTTCGGGAATTAGAGCTAAGACTAAATTTATACTAAAGAGCTGGCTCCAGAAATCTGAACACTGCTATAAGTGGATAAGCATCCTTAAATCAGGCATGTTAATGCCAGAACAAACAGGAGCTTATTCTGAACAGAAGACCACGCAGGAATCACTCACCGGCCTTTAAGTCCAAAGTGGCACTGGCGGCAATTAAAGGCGAACAGACCGTCGCAGAGCTATCACAGAAGTTTGATGTCCATCCCAACCAGATCACCCAGTGGAACAAGCAGCTGAAGTATTCGAGAAGGGTCATACATCTAAGGAACCGCCGCTTGATGTCAAAATCCTGCACGCCAAGATTGGTGAATTAACCTTGGAAAATGATTTTTTAGAAAGTGCGCTCACCATGGCGGGGGTGCTGAGCGCAAAATGATGACCGACCGCAACCATTCTTTACCCATCACGCGCCAGGTCAAGGCACTGAACATTAGCCGAGGCAGTGTCTATTATCTGCCTCGCCCTGTCTCTGAGCGTGACCAGCAGCTTATGAAGTGGATCGACAAACTGCATCTGGAATTACCTTTTGCGGGTGCTCGTATGCTGCGGGGTTTATTACGCCACGAAGGCTTTAAGGTTGGCCGCAAGCATGTTTCCACCTTGATGAAGAAAATGGGTATAGAGGCACTGTACCGTAAGCCACGAAGCCGGGTGTCGGTCATTTATCCTTACTTGTTACGTCATCTGTCTGTTATACGCCCCAATCAAATCTGGGCGATGGATATTACCTACATCCCGATGGCTAGAGGTTTTGTCTATTTGGTTGCCGTGCTGGACTGGTTCACCCCTCGTGTACTGTCCTGGAAAGTCTCTATCACCATGGATGTTCATTTTTGTCTGGAAGCCGTTGAGAAAGCTAATGGCTCAATATGGCAAACCTGAGATTATGAATACCGACCAAGGTAGCCAGTTCACTTCACAAGCTTTCACTGGACTGCTCAAAGACAATGGTATTCAGATCAACATGGATGGCAAAGGTTCATGGTGAGATAACGTCTTTGTCGAGCGGCTATCGGTCATCTAAAATCAGACCATCGATTGAACAGAAATCACTTAAAAGGCAAAGCGGGAGACCGTGCTAATGTCGTATTAGCTGCCGCTGCATACAATATGGCTAAGCTACTGGCCTGGTTTTATTGGTTTCGATATTTTCAAGCTATCTTTCGTCGATTAAGTTTGAAAATAGCGGGAAATCAGAAAATAAATTTTTGTGTTTTTGCTTAATCTTCAGGGACGACTAACTATGAAGCTCCAAGGTGCCAACAAGCTCAGACACTGATTTCATTTTGTGTTTTTTTAAATAATCTTCAATCCCCTGATTGATCTGTTTCAGTATTAACGGATCATAAAACAGGGCTGTACCCATTCCCACTGCACTGGAACCGGCGATGATAAATTCAATGGCATCTTCTGCTGTTGTGACACCACCTTGACCAATGATCGGAATACTATGTTCCTTCGCTACCTGATACACCTGATGTACTTTTAACAAGGCAATCGGTTTGATTGCAGGACCAGACAGGCCTCCCTGGTTATTACCAATGATCGGCTGGCGGCTTTCGATATCAATCGCCATACCCATGACGGTATTGATCACAGCAAAAGCATTTGTACCGGCTTCGATACAGCGTTTGGCATTGTAGGCAATATCGGTCTGGTTCGGTGACAACTTGGTAATAAGAGGTTTATTGGTGGCACGCCTACAGGCCTCAACCACCCGAAAAGACATCTCTGGATCATTACCAAAGGCAACACCCCCTTCTTTGACATTGGGACAGGAGATGTTTATCTCCATCGCATCAATAGGTGAGTCGTCGAAGATACGCGTGATCTCTTCATATTCTTCCACCGTGGTACCAGAAAGGTTGGCAATGAAACGCGTTTCAGAAAAATCCAGATTGGGTAAGTATTCATCCACAACCACTTGAGTGCCTGGATTTTGTAGCCCAATCGCATTCAACATACCCATATAGGTCTCTGCGATGCGATGTGGCGGATTACCGAGCCGAGGCTCCAGGGTCGTACCCTTTAAACAGATAGCCCCGGCATCAGAATTGGAGAAGCCATCAATGCGTGTGTATTCCTCGCCGAAGCCAACACAACCTGACAACAACACCAGTGGCGTATTAAACTCCATACCACAAAAATCAAGACTTAATAATTTATTGGTCATACTTATACCCATGATACTTGGAAATGCATATTCTTAGCGCGCCTGTTTTCATCCATGGCAGCGTTGCTCCTCTTTACAGGGAGCGGCCATGCGCATCGTCACGCCTTGCCCTGAATAAAAACGGACACACTCTGAACACGCATTTTCAAGTATCATGGGTATATGTTTCACATCGTGTTATTTGAACCGGAGATCCCGCCCAATACCGGCAATATTATACGCCTTTGCGCCAATACTGGAGCAGAATTGCATCTCGTTCATCCATTAGGTTTTGAACTGGATGAAAAACGTCTACGCCGTGCTGGCCTGGATTATATTGAATGGGACAAGGTAAAAGAATATCAAAATTTTGAAGACCTATTGAATCAGCTCAATCCACAACGACTATTTGCCATTTCGACCAAAGGTGACAAAAATCATAACACGCCAATTTATCAGACCGGCGATACATTTATTTTTGGTCCAGAAACCCGCGGCCTTCCCGATGAAATACGTGAGCATCAACGTATTGAAGAAGTGATTAGAATTCCCATGCGTGAAGACAGCCGCAGTTTAAATCTCTCGAATTCAGTCAGTATCGTATTGTATGAAGCGTGGAGGCAACAGGGTTTTCAATAAATTCTGAATGATTCACAAAGTGAATCAAATTAATGATGAATTGAGAGAGAGAGAGAGAGAGAGAGAGAGAGAGAGAGAGACTAATCTTATTGAAAACATTAATGGAGATTCTATTAAGACGGGATATTAGACTGTAAGCCAAACTGTATAAATCTACATCAATCGCTACTGACCCTTGATTCTTGTTTCTGCCATTTTTCAAGATGTCGTGCAATGCCATTCGGTTTAAATATTTGTGGATATGAGTTGTCATAGTCTTGCGATTTCTCTCGTTCGTTGACTATTTCCTTCGCTTTATCAAACGCAGTGATAAAGTCATTCGTTTGTGGCAAGGCAGTTTTGAAATAGGCTTCCCCAAAATAAGTGAAATCATTTTTATCATCGCAACCGAATGAACGTTTGTCATCTGCCGCAGCGGCGATGATCAAGGTTTGCTCATTTTTAAGTTCTGGAATAAAACCGCCTGAGTAACAGGCGGATATGACAATCACTTTCCACTTCATTGGCAACTCATTTAATATTTCGGCAAATGCCTTTGCACTCAGGTCCGGCAACGAAAAGCCAGGTTGATCGAGACTAAGTTCGAAATCGGATGAACCATGGCTACTGAGATAAATAAACAGAATGTCCTGTTCAGGGTCCATGCGATTTGCCATAGTTGAGAGTGTGCGTTGAATACTTGTTCGAGTCGCCAGAGGAATCGATTCAACTGTTTGCTTGTCATTGATCAAACTCATCGATTTACCCATCGTTTTATATGTTTTGTCGAAGTAATCCTGCACAAACTGAATTTCACGTCGAAATACCGCTTGTTTACCATCCCCAGCCACACCCAGGAAATATAAATCTATCTCGTTCGGATCATTCGTTTGCAAACCCGACCAAGCAGTTTGCAATAATGTTTCCTGATTGTAGAGAGCGATTTCGTTATTGAATCCAGGCTCTCGAAGGTTCGGCATGTCTTTAGATTCCACGAGCCTGTTATATTCAAATTGCCCACTGACAGTTTTGATTCCATCGATGGGTTTTGCGTACGTCAATGTACCTTTACCTTGATACATGCCGTAATTGAATCCACCGGTATAGTGTGTGCCGTCAGCAGCGATGTGCTCTCCTTCGCCAGTCAGTACTCCTTGTTCAAAGGTGCCTAGATAGCGATCACCGTTTTCCTTTTTCAGTTCACCATTGCCATGGTACAGCCAATCTTTGAACGTACCCTTATAGTGATTACCATCGCTATTGGTGTATTCACCTTCGCCGGTAAAGCTACCATCAACAAATTGGCCACGGTATACCTGTCCGTCGTCCATAGTATAAGTACCCTGGCCTTGATAAGCGTTATTCTCGAACCCGCCGCTGTATTCAACACCGGATTCAAACGTTTGTGCCCCCTGTCCATGATATTTATTTCGTCTGAATTGTCCTTCATAGCTTTGATCAGCATTTTTCAATATGCCTTCACCATGAGCCAATCCATCTTTAAGTTCGCCAGTATAGATGGTAGTCAGTTCGTCTTTATAAACCATGGTTCCTGTGCCTGTAATCTGACCTCGAGTGAACTCACCTTCATAAACGGAACCATCAGCCATCTGAAGACGTCCCTGGCCATGGAAAAGCCCGTCACTGAACATACCTTCGTAGTTAGAACCGTCAGACCAAACAATCTTGCCCTGCCCATGAAATATCCCCTTGACCATTTCTCCCTGATACTTTCCACTGTCAGGCAGTATAGCGTCTGGCAAAAGGGTGACATAGTTTGTCGTATTCAGTACGAGAAAAATACCGATGACCGAAACAACGCCGATCATGAAAGATAAAATGATTTTTTTCATACGATCCCTGCTAATTCAGATTGAGATAAATTACACATCCTAAATTTTCATATCGACTTCGACCATAATATATTTAAGGTTAAAGCCTGTATTACGGTATTACATCTCCGCTTTTGGTTCGCGTCGCAATAAGTTCTTCACAGCATCTTCTGGTGTAATATCTCCTTCAATCACTTGCAGCACTTGTTCGCTGATCGGCATTTCAACTTCAAAACGTTCTGCTAATAAACATACTTCTTTCGCGGTTTTTACACCTTCAATTGCCTGGCCGATGGCAAGCTCGGCCTGTTTAATTGTCTGACCTTTAGCCAATTGCAAACCAAAACGTCGGTTGCGCGAAAGATCGTCCGTACAGCTCAAGACCAGATCACCTAAACCGGCAAGCCCCATAAAGGTTTCCTGTTTTGCCCCCATCGCCATACCCAGACGCAGAATTTCCGCCAGACCCCGAGTGATCAAGGCTGCGCGAGTATTCGCACCATAGCCAAGGCCGTCTGCGATACCGGCCGCAATGGCCATCACATTTTTCACCGCGCCACTGATTTCCACACCAATCAAATCACCATGCGTATAGGTACGGAAATGATCGTTGCGAAAAAAGCTGGCAAAATCTTCCGCCAATTGCTGATCCTCTGAGGTAATAGTCACCGCTGTAGGTAAATTTGCGGCAACCTCTTTGGCAAAGGACGGACCAGATAACACCAGCGTATCAACTGGATTTTCAAAACAGGAAGAGACGACCTCATGTCCGAGTAGATGCGAACCCCTTTCCATACCTTTTGAAGATAGACAGATGCGTAAACTGGAACCAAAGGCAGCTTGCAATTGTTCCAGTGTTGCCCTCAAACCTGAGCAGGGAACAGCCAGAACGATGTCTTGTATAACATCATCGATTTCAGAAAAATCACTGACTGGAAATAAGGTCTCAGGAAAAGAGACACCCGGAAGATAACGCACATTTTCACGGCTAATTTTTAGATTATCGACATGTTCAGCGTCTCTACCCCAGAGCCAGGTCTTATAACCATTCCGCGCCAAAACCAGTGCCAGAGCCGTTCCCCAGGAACCAGCCCCGACTACAAGGAGTGTGTTATCCCTGTGGTTCATGGTCTTTTACCGATCACTCTTATTTATTAATGTGTTGTCTTATTCGCATTGGCTTCTTGTTCCTGCATTCGTTGCATGTACAAGGCATCGAAATTGACAGGCGCAAGTAATAATTGTGGAAATCCACCGCGAGCGACCATGTCTGCCACTAGCTCGCGAGCGAATGGAAAAAGCATATTAGGACACGCGGTCATCAATATTCGCTTAACCGCTTCGTCCGGGAAACCATCGATCAAAAAAATACCCGCTTGTTTAACTTCCGCCAGATAAATTGTTTTTTCATTAGCCGTCACTGTCAGGGTGACACCCAATGTAACATCATGAATCGTATCCTTGATCTTTTTTGAATCATTTGAAAGCTCCATGTTCACCTGTGGCTCCCATTGGTCCTGAAAAATTTCAGGTGCATGAGGCGCCTCGAACGAAATGTCTTTGACATAAACTTTTTGTACCGCAAATTGACCTGTTACCACATTTGCATCGGCGGCGGCTGGTTTGTTATCTTCATCTGCCATTGAATATCACTCCTGACTTAATCGTTTTTATTTCTTTGCAATGGGGAGATTGGCATTTTGCCAGGACAACATCCCCCCTTTTAGAAAACACACTTTTTCAAAACCGGATTGTTTGACCGCTCGAATAACTCGGGAGGAATCCGAACCATTCTGACAATACAGGACAATTGAGTCATTTTTATGCTTTTGCATTTTTTTCAATGAATCTTCAAGTTCTGAGTGAGGAATATTTTTTGCGTTAATAATATAACCATTCTTGAAATCTTCTTCTGATCGAATGTCCAGAACAAGAGCATTTTCACGGTTGATCAGATGGGTCATCTCACTGGTAGAAACGCCCTTGACACCACTCAAACTATCCCCGAAAAGCTGCCAGAGTAATAACGTGAATAATGCGACGAATAATGAGCATAAAAAAAGATGGTTTGCGATAAATTCAGGTATGCGTTCCATAATGTCCTAATTGTTTGCGAGTTCAAAAGCTCTGGTTAATGTGTGTATTCCAAAATAAGGCGGCAATAATACGTTATCTGAGAGCGTGATCAAAAAAATTCTTCAAGAAAACAATGAATTTATCAAAGTTTCTCACTCTAAATACCATCCTATGCTGTGAGGAAAATCATGTTAAACTGCACAGCCATATATTAATGAACAGAACTGACATCACCCTGCAACTCAATTCACTGAGTATTGTAATCTTTGACTCTATATTTGACGAACACCATTAACGTAGACTTGTTCTTCCATGCAGCTTGAGCACAGGCCGATCGCACTGATTATTCTTGATGGCTGGGGTTATTCAGAAAATACCTCATACAATGCCATCGATAACGCCCATAAACCCAATTGGGACAAATATTGGGCAGGGTATCCACACACTCTCATCAGTGCATCAGGACTGGACGTTGGCCTACCCGCCAAACAAATGGGGAATTCAGAGGTTGGCCATATGAACATTGGTTCAGGCCGAGTTGTTGATCAGGAATTCACTCGCATCAATCGCGCACTCGAAGATGGCAGTTTCTTCAATAACGAACATTTAACCAGCGCCTTCAAAGAAGCCGCAACTGCAAACAAAGCAGTCCATCTTTTGGGTTTATTGTCCGATGGCGGCGTTCACAGTCATGAGGATCACATCTTTGCACTCATGGATTTAGCCGATCAATATGGTGTGGGAAAAATTTATTTACACGCCTTTCTCGACGGCAGAGACACGCCGCAGAAAAGTGCAACGGAATCCATTTTTCGTGCTCAGGTCAAGATACGCGAACTCGGAAAAGGTGCGTTTGCCTCAATCATTGGTCGTCACTACGCCATGGATCGCAATCAACATTGGGATAGAACCCAGGCTGCTTACGATCTTATCAGCCAGGGCAAAGGTCTATACCAGGCACCCGATGCGTTCGTCGGCCTGGAAATGGCTTATGCACGAGGCGAGACAGATGAATTTGTCAGTGCCACCACTACTACACACTCTACCCACTCAGACCATCAGGAACCAATCCGGGTTGAAGCCGGTGATGTTATGGTGTTTGCCAACTATCGATCCGACAGAGCCAGGCAGTTGGCCAGGGCATTCACCAAGGAAAATTTTGTCAGTTTTGAGCGGCAACACGTGCCTGAATTAGGCAGCTTCATCAGCCTGACCGAATATAAGTCGAACTACGAATTTCCGGTCGCCTTCCCGACTGCCAGTCTACATAATGTTTTTGGTCAATACATCGCAGCCCAGGGTCTGAGGCAACTGAGGATTGCAGAAACAGAAAAATATGCCCACATTACTTTTTTCTTCAATGCTGGTGAAGAACATGTGTTCGACGGAGAAGATCGCATATTGGTACCCTCACCTCACGTCAAAACCTATGTTGAACAACCCGAGATGAGTGCACATGAAGTGACCGAGAGATTTGTAGAGGCCATTGAAAGTGATAAATATGATGCGATCATTTGTAATTTTGCCAATACTGATATGGTTGGTCACACCGGTGATTATGATGCCGCCATCAAGGCAGTTGAAACCATAGATGAATGCCTTAGTAAAATTATCAACACACTCCAGAAAAATGGTGGCGAAGCTATTATCACAGCTGATCACGGAAATGCTGAACAGATGCGTGTTTACACGGGTGAAAAAAAAATAGCGGAACCACACACGGCACATACTTCGAATCTCGTCCCTTTCCTCTACATTGGACGTCCGGCAGAAACAATGCCAGGGGCTGGTTCTCTATCTGATATCAGCCCAACTATGTTACATCTCATGGGACTGAAACAACCGGAAGAAATGACCGGACATATTCTGTTAAAATTAAGCAATGAATAATCCATTAAAGCCAGCCACTTTTTTTGATTATCCTTCCGTTGCCCTGTTCCTGCTTTGTCTCGTTCTTTCCTTTGCAACACACTCCGAATCTGAAACAAGCAAAGAAGCAACTGAAGAACAAGCCGCTAAACTAGAGTCTTTAAAAATTCATATCAAAGAAACTGAAAAAGATCTGACAGCTGCCGCACAGGAAAAAAACACATTAAGCGAAGAATTAAAACAAAACGAGATCCGTATCGGGGAAGTCGCTACCAGGATAGCCCTGTTAAGAGATGGCCTGACAGAGAAGCGAGAAAAATTACAAATTCTCAGACAACAGGAACAGCAACAACAGCAACTTCTGAAACAAGAACGAACTACCCTTGCAACACAGATTCAGGCAGCTTATGTGACCGGGCGTGCTGACTATATAAAACTGCTATTGAACCAGGAAGATCCAGCCAGAATTGGTCGAGTGATGGCCTATTATGAATATCACAATCGTTCCAGAAGCCAAATCATACAAACTGCGATAACTAAACTACAGACACTTTTTGATCTGGAACAATCTATTGAAAAAGAAAGCGCTGAGATAATTGCCTTAGAGGCCGAACAGCAACAACGCATGCAGGAATATGCCCATAGCCGGGAACTCAGGGAATCCATACTCTTGCAGCTCGACCAATATATTCATAATAAAGACATAGAGCTACAGACATTAAATGCTGAGGCAAAAGAGCTTGGGGAATTACTAACAAAACTCGATAAGAAAAATAACAGTACGATTGAATTTTTTGAAGACATTCCTCCGTTCAAAAAAATGCGCGGAAAAATGGAATGGCCTATACAAGGTTCAATCGTGCAATATTTTGGCAGCCACAAAAAGGGCAATGACTTACGCTGGAATGGTGTTTTAATCAAAGCAAAGACCGGAACCGAAGTTAAAGCAATTAATAATGGTAGAGTGATCTTTGCAGACTGGTTTAAAAATCTTGGCATGTTGATTATTGTTGACCACGGTGAAGACTATATGAGTCTTTATGCCCATAACGAAAGTCTGTTAAAAAAACCGGATGATTGGGTGCTGGCTGGTGAAGCCATCGCCAGTGTCGGCGACAGCGGCGGACAAAATCAGGCCGGTCTTTACTTTGAAATCAGGAAAAAAGGTAAACCTGTTAATCCAAGTCTGTGGTGTAAGAAATAGTCATATAGAGATAGAATAGATAATCATGCTTTTTTGAGCGGAGTAATTTTATGAATACTGGTTTACGTACTGCGATTTTCGGTTTGCTGATGTTCAGTCTGGGACTACAGCTGGTTCATGGCGAAAGTCCGACAGCAGCATTGGTTGAGAACGATTCAGAAGCCCTGCCACTTGATGAACTCCGTACCTTCACCGAAGTCTTTGCCAAGATTAAAAACGATTATGTTGAAGAGGTGGATGATAAAGAACTGCTCGAAAATGCTATTCGCGGCATGCTCGCTGGTCTCGACCCACATTCCTCCTTTCTGGTCGAAGAGGCTTATAAAGAATTACAGGAAGGCACGACTGGAGAATTTGGTGGGCTCGGTATCGAAGTCGGGATGGAAGACGGATTCGTTAAAGTTATCTCACCGATTGATGACACGCCTGCGGCCAAGGCCGGAATTAAAGCTGGTGATTTGATCATCCGCCTGGATGATGCCCCGGTAAAAGGCATGAGCCTGAACGATGCGGTCAAGCTCATGCGAGGCAAACCCGGTAGTGAAATCGTTTTAACCATAGTTCGTCTGGGTGAGGAACAACCGTTAAATATCACTATTATACGCGATTATATCCGTGTCAAAAGTGTTCGTGCACGTACACTTGAACCCGGTTATGGATATTTACGCATCTCAACATTTCAATCTCGTACGGCAGATGATCTGCGCCGTGAAATTGAAACGATAAAATCTGAAAATCGGGCAAACGGTCTTAAGGGTGTTATTCTCGATCTAAGAAATAATCCAGGTGGTATCCTGAACGCAGCCGTTGATGTTTCTGATTTATTCCTTGATAAAGGTTTGATCGTTTACACCGAAGGTCGGGTCAATGATTCACAATTAAAATTCAATGCCAAACCCAATGACATACTGAATAAAACACCACTGGTTGTTCTGGTAAATGCTGGCTCTGCATCCGCATCTGAAATTGTTGCCGGTGCTTTGCAAGATCATAAACGTGCCATAATTATGGGAGAGAAATCTTTTGGTAAAGGCTCCGTGCAAACCATCTTACCCATGAACAATCGTTCGGCTTTAAAATTAACCACAGCTCGTTACTACACACCAAACGGCCGTTCAATTCAGGCATCGGGTATTGAGCCAGATATTGTTATTGATCGTGTTAAGGTGGCTCAACTTGACAAAAACTTTAACTCAAGAGTTAAGGAAGAAAATCTAAGTGGCCATCTTGAAAACGAAAATGGCGATTCCAAAGAAGAGACTTCTACTAAAACGGAGGACAGTCAGGAAGAAGCCAGTGACAATGCCGAGAAAAGTGATGAAATGACCGAAGACATCCCTCTCGCAGCAACTGATTATGAATTGTACGAAGCACTTAATGTACTCAAGGGGCTAGCTTTTATTTACAGCAATACAAAAAACTAAATGATAATAAAAACAACTACGCCAATGTACATGCATACATTGTCGATTCTTTTTGCTGTAACGTTACTTGCTACTATGCCGATATCCGGCATAGCAGAAACACGTTACTCTGATCCCGTGATCAGTATCATCATTGATGATCTGGGTTATAAACACCATGAAGATTTTCGTGTTGTTGATCTTCCTGCTCCAATCATCTGTGCAATCATGCCGCATACACCTTTTGCACAAAAGGTTGCCTACAGAGCACATGAATCTGGCAAAGAAATTATTTTGCATGTCCCTATGGAGGCGGAAAAGAAAAACAAATACCTTGGGCCAGGTGCCTTGACGGTCAAGATGTCAAAAGACGAATTTATTCAAACCTTACGTAATAATTTAAAAAATGTACCGCTTGCTATTGGCCTGAATAACCACATGGGCAGTTTACTCACTCGTTATCCTGAACACATGCAATGGTTAATGCTTGAACTAAAACAACAAGGATATGTTTATATTGACAGTATGACGAGTAATCAGAGCATCGCGAATATGATCGCACGTGAAAATGAGGTGCCATATCTGATTCGTGATGTCTTTCTTGATCACGAAGTCACACCACATCACATCAAAGGCCAGTTAGAGAAACTGGTCAATAAAGCGAAACAAAAAGGTTACGCTGTCGGCATAGGCCACCCACATCCTGAAACACTAGATGCAATTGAATCTTTCATTACCCAGCTACATCGTACAAACATAAAAATTATTTCTCTCAAGGAGATGCTTGAATACAGACAACAATCCTCTGCGACTGTACGCACGACTTCATTACCAGAGACCATAATATATCAATAACTAATGTCATTGGCAAATTTACCTGACGATCTTCCTGTCCCTGTTGATGATGGTGGTTGTGACAATCTACCAGGTATGCAATTACCTGATCTACTTCTCTCAGCAACAAATGGATCGGACATCAACCTATCTGATTTATCAGGTACAACTATCATCTATATTTATCCATTGACAGGTCGCCCGGATACTCCGCTACCGGATGGTTGGGATCAAATTCCAGGAGCAAGAGGTTGCACCCCACAATCTTGTTCATTTCGTGATCACCATAAAGAATTACAAAAACTTAACGTCAATGTTTTCGGATTGAGTACACAAGCAACAGCGTATCAACAAGAAGCGGTTGAGCGGTTGCATTTACCGTTTTTATTGCTCAGTGACGAATTGTTGAAATTTGTGCGTTCTTTATCACTTCCAACCATGGAAATACAAAACATGACACTTATCAAACGACTCATATTGATATGCCATGACAACATCATTAGCAAAGTATTTTATCCCGTGTTTCCACCTGATCAAAGTGCCCGCATGGTACTTGATCATCTAAAAACATAATCATTAAAACCTCTGAAACGGGCGATGTCCGACTAAAGTTCCCCGGCAGCAAGCCGCTAAGTATCAACATAGATTGATGGTTGATTAAGATCAGAGAAACTTCGAATATAAAGCAATGCACCAGATTGTTAAATTAACTTTTTTACTCTTGTTACTTAGTGCCTGCACTGAAGATGACAGCATACTTGAAGATTGGGAACATTCTTTTTCCGGCTTATATACCGCAACCATTTCCTATAATGGACGCTATTCTGTGATCTCCAGTTTTAAAGAAGGCGCTAGTTATTGGGATCTTGAAAAAAAGGAACGTTTATACAACTGGAATCATGGAAAAACATCAGAATCTGCCATAGAACACGTTGCCTTTTCACCCAATGGGTCACATGTCATCACCGCCGACCTTCGGGCCTTTGTGGTATGGGATACTTCAAATGGTGAAGCATTGGGTTTCTGGAGTGTGGATGCAGACATTATGGATGTAGCGATTGCAGATAACGGAAAATTTGTATTACTGGGCCTCAAGGATGGTCGTGCAATGCATATCAATCAGGAAACACAACGTCGACTGGAAGTCATCGCTCATCGTGAAGAGCGCGTTACAACCGTTGATCTTTCAGCAGATGGCAGCATTGCTGTAACTGGTGGAAATGATCGAAGAGTAGTTGTCTGGAATTCCATAACTGGAAAAGAACAACATACTTTTGATTATGATTCACGTATCAAACTGGTTTCGATTGATCATAAAAACAAAAAACTATTTATGGCGACAGAAAACAAGAAAGCATTTATACATGACCTGAAAAAAGGAACACAACTCAGCCAGATTGCATTCAAACCTCGGCAAGGTCTTGTCAGTGAGGCAAGGTTTTCTACTGATGGGAAAACTGTGTTACTCGGTTTTCCTGGGAGGGATCTTTCTCTATGGGACAGTCAGAATGGCAACTTGATCCGCGCCTGGCGTGCACCAAATCGCACAGTCGGCTTATCCCCACAAAGTGCGACTGTTTATGCTGTTGCCTTTGCAAAAGATAATAAATCTATCCTAGCCCAGGCATCCAATGGCCTGGGCCGTCGTTGGCAATGGAATCAGTAGTAAATCTATTTCTCTTAATTTACTGGTATATATTAATACTTATTATCAAGTGCCCTGAAATACACCAGACGTTTGTTGTGTTTTCAAAAGGTTATGGTAAATTAAAAAATTATTAATTTACATAATTTTCTTCACTTTCAGAAAAAATCCAGACATCCACAAAATTTATGAGGACGCATGGATATTTTGATCAGAAGCAAGATTCATATATAGATCATTCAGGGTGAATCAAATTAAAAAAATGATAATATAATAACTCATCTGATAGCCGCACATGCCTTAACTGGATATTATTGAGATTAAATATGATTGAAAAAAATAACTACCCCATTCCATTGTTTGTGGATCTGGACGGCACGTTTATCAAAACAGACATGTTATTCGAAAGCTTTATTTCTGCTTTAAAAAATAATCCTTTGATAATTTTCTTATGTTTATTATGGCTAATAAAAGGAAGAGCTTATCTTAAATATAAACTGTCACAAAGAGCAGACTTAGAAACCCCTCTGCTTCCATTGAATCCAGAGTTTCATTCTTTCCTTCTGGGTGAAAAAACGAAAAACAGAAAAATCATACTCGCTACCGCTAGCAACGAGAAATATGCGAATGAAATCTGTGAAAATTATGACTTGTTCGATTCCTATATTAGTAGTGATGCCAGCACAAATTTGAAGGGGAAAAACAAACTAGAAAAAATAAAAACCATTTCTGATCACTTTGCCTATGCAGGTAACGGCAGCGAAGACTTTGAAATTTTTAGTCAAGCCGACGAAAGTTATCTGGTTAACCCTACCTATAAAGCAGTAAGAATGTCATCAAAAATTTCATTTATCAAAATATTCGACAAATCGAAAACAAATTTTAAAATATGGATGAAACAGATCCGAACCCATCAATGGCTTAAAAATTGTCTTATTTTTGTACCTTTATTTGTTTCTGGAAAATTTACAAATGTTGATGCTTTATATTTATCAGTTCTTGGGTTTCTTAGCTTTAGTTGCTTGGCATCTGCAACGTACATAATTAACGACCTTCTCGATCTGGAATCAGACAGAAGCCATACCCGGAAAAAATCCAGACCGATTGCAGCAGGAAATATTGGTATTGATAAAGCAATAATGGTTGCTGTCATTCTTTTTTCTTTTTCACTGTACCTCGCATTTATTATCAAAGGAATGTTTGCTGTTGTATTGATTGCTTATCTTGCTATAACGTTGCTTTACTCATTCGTCATCAAGGAATTAATTGGTATGGACGTAATAATATTAGCATCCTTGTATACGATACGTATTCTGGCAGGTGGAGCAATTTTGAATGTCACCATATCATTCTGGCTTTTATCATTTTCGATGTTTGTATTTTTAAGCCTGGCAATTATTAAGCGCTGTGCAGAATTAAAATCATTTGAAGGAGAGGAAAAAACTAACGCCAAAGGTCGTGATTACGGCATCGCCGATTATAATGTATTGATGAGTCTGGGCACTTCGTCCGCACTCTTGTCTGTCCTAATGTTTGTTTTTTATACCAACAGTAACATCCTCACAAATCAATATCAAAAACCGACTATATTGTGGTTGATTGTCCCGGCACTAAGCTACTGGTTAATCCGAATGTGGGTGAAAACCAATCGAGGAGAAATGCATGATGATCCGATAGTCTTTTCACTACGTGATAAAGGTAGCCTGGTTACCATTGGTTTTATTATATTAATTGCATTAATGGCACAGGCATTATAAGTAAATACAAACTCATATTGGCAAAAATAAGTTCAGACACATGTGTGAAACCATAACGATCATAAATGTTTTAAATTTACAAACACTGCGACTTCTTAAATAAAACACAGATTTAGTAAGAAATATCAATGCTGACTTTATATCAATTTCCAATATCTCATTTTTGCGAGAAAGCTCGTTGGGCACTGGATTACAAGCAAGTTGATTATAAAGTACGAAATATTCTGCCCGGGCTTCATACACTAAAGACAAAAAAAATTGCCGCGCATTCATCCGTGCCGATTTTGGTTCATGACGATAAAGTTATTCAAAACTCCAACGACATCATCACCTATCTGGACGAAATGTTTCCGCAACACCGTCTTACCCCAAAAGATAATTTGTCAAGAGAGGAAGCACTGGAATGGGAAACATACCTGGGGAAAGAAATAGGTGTGCATCTACGTCGGTGTTTCTATCATATTTTGCTGGACTACCCGGATATTGTCATACCATTTTTTACCCATAATGGCCCCTGGTATGGGAAGATTTATTTACGATTTATGTATCCGAAACTAAAAATCAGGATGCATGAACGCATGAAGGTTAATGACGATACCGCTCAAGAATCTTTAGAGCATCTCAGGATGGCTATTGAGAAACTGCATTCTCATTATCAAGAACATGAGTTTCTGGTTGGTGATCAGTTTACACGAGCTGATTTAACTGCGGCATCATTGCTTGCACCACTCCACAAACCAGGGAAATACGGTTTGGATTGGCCAGAACGCCTGCCTGAAAAATTAGAAGTGATAATCGACAAGTTTGAGGAACAAACTCAATGGGTTGTTAAGTTCTATAAAAAGTTTAGGTGACTAACTGTTTGATTAGTCATTCAATCAGAAACAGCTACTGCATACTGAATTCTTCTTCAAAATCCAGATCAGGAAAATAACGTTGCATGGTGATTTCTTCTGCAACCATACTGCTTGATAATAAAGATTCAGCATCAACCGTTACCCTGTCAACCAGCTCTTCGACATTACTTTGATAAATAGATTCACTCAAAGCATTACCCCAAATTGATAAGGTGTCACTGTAGATCAAACGATTATTTGATTTTTTCGCCCATTCACCAGATACCATTTGACCCAAATGCAATAATTTGGATTCAACAATCTGAGAACGTTCTTCGCTTACACTCTTTGTTAACTCAACTGAAGCATCTTCCCAACCTTTGGCGAATCCCCCCCATCCTTTATAAAACCGCGTTACCCACGTAAGGTAATCTTCAAGTGTCTGAACGAGCTGATTTTCTTCATCAACGGTATATATGGATTGATAATGGGAAAGTGCCGGAATGTCTTCCGGCCAGTCTGATTCTACCTGGGATTGTTTTGACAAGGTTGCACATGCGGAAACACATACTGACAAGAGTAATAGCAATGATTTTTTGAATACATCCATACAGTGCCGAGTCTACTTTTCATTGAGTGCAATATAGGCAGTTACAATACCTATACCTCCTAGAAACCAACTGATCACAGGTACTCCCCAAAACATCGGTGGAGAAAGACCATCGAGACCGTAAATAACAGCGGCGCTCACAAAAAAAGCTGAAGCAATGATTGCCAGAATGTTGCGCTGGTTCTCATTTTTCATATCTTGACGCAACTGCTCTATCTCCTGTGATTTCCATTCCAGCTGTAATTTGCCATCTCTGGTACGTTCGACTAAATCGACAATCTTGTTAGGTAAATCCGGCAAACGATCCAGCCAATGAGGGATGTTTTTTTTCGTCCCCTGATACAGGCCTCGAAAACCAACCCGGTCATGCATCCAGCGCTCCATCGAAGGTCGTGCGGTTTCCCACAGATTCAAATCGGGGTACAGTTCCCGCCCCAGGCCTTCAACATTAATCAGAGTTTTTTGCAGCAAAATTAATTGCGGCATGATCACCATATTAAAACGCCGGGCAGTCTGAAAGAGCCTGAGCAACAGAGTGCCAAAGGAAATCTCTTTTAACGGTCGATCAAATAAAGGCTCACAGACTGCACGTATTGCGAATTCAAATTCATCAACCCGTGTATCAACAGGCACCCAACCGGACTCGACGTGCAGCTTTGCAACCCGTTGATAGTCCTTATCAAGAAAGGCAAGAAAATTTTCTGCCAAATACCGTTGATCAAATTCATTTAGTGAACTCATGATGCCGAAATCAACCAGTATGATTTTAGTTTCCTGCCCTGGTGGCTTTGAAACAAAGATATTGCCAGGATGCATATCTGCGTGGAAATAACTGTCACGAAATACCTGAGTAAAAAATAATTCCACACCTGTTTCTGCCAACCATTTCAAATCAACACCCATTTCGGTCAAGGCAGCAACATCACTAATCTGTGTGCCACTGATACGTTCCATCACCATGACATTTTTACGGGTGAGATCCCATTCAATTTCAGGAATATACAATTCATCTGATTGCGACATATTACGCCGTAGTTGCGATGCATTGGCCGCTTCACGCATCAGGTCGAGTTCGTTGAGTAATGTTTTTTCAAACTCCCTGACAACATTACCAGGTTTCAAATTGGAACCGTCTTCTGAATAACGTTCTGCCTGACGTGCCAAAAATTGAAGAATACCAATATCACGCCGGATAACTTTAAGAATATCTGGGCGAACAACCTTTACGATCACATTGCGACCATCTTTCAAAGTCGCACTATGTACCTGGGCAATTGAGGCAGAGGCCAATGGTGTCTCATCAAATTCGGTAAACACCTGTTCCAGTTTAAAACCATACGCCTGTTCAATGATCTGCCTTGCTTCACTACCCGGAAATGGGCGTACTGAATCCTGCAATTTTTCAAATTCATCCGCGATATCTTCTGCCAACATATCCCTGCGAGTTGATAATTGTTGACCGAGTTTGACAAACACTGGACCAAGATCTTCGAGTACACGTCTCAGACGTACTGCTCTGGATTCATGCGGTTTGCGAAACCAGTTCCAGGGAAGTAAATATAGAATAAAACGTAAAGGTCGGAATAAATGTGTGGCGAAAACAATTTCATCCATTCCATGACGGATCAGAATTCTTTGTATAGTCAACAACCTGAGAATTTCACCCAATGAAAACATTGTTAATTTTCCTGTTGTGTTTTTTCCAATCGATCAATTTTAAGTTTCAATCGTTCAATGTCATTTCGCAAATAGTCAACATCACTTACAAACTCATCGATCAATAATTGATCAGGTAATACATTTTTTTCAAACCGCAAATATTCACTCATATTGCGTGAAAGACTGGTGTGTGTATCTTTTAAAAAACGACGACTGCTTGATAAAATATTTCCCAGCTTTCGAGCTGCAGTATCACCCATGTATTGTGATAAACATTCTTCCCAATCTATATCCAGGTCTTGCATCAGAGCCTGGAAACGTTGTGCTAGATGAATGTCTCCTTTTATTTCCAGATCTTTTGGAAACACCGAAGAACGCTCGCTATTATTCAACAATAATGAAAATAATGAAGAAGGCCTGCCTTTGATCGTCACATCAACCAATGGTTGTTCATTGAGTGAAATATGCAGCCCCTTCTCACTGGGCAACAAAAACAATTTCAGATAAATTTCCTGGATGTCTACCAATATCACATTGCCAGAAAATTCAGACATCTGCTGAAAACTATGTGGATCGTATTGCAGAACCTTATTAATCAGCTTTTCAATATTGCTGATGATCGGGTTAAAAATTGTATTTTCTGCACTCATGAGGGACTAGATCTTATAAGCCGTATGTATGGCAACAATTCCACATGACAGGTTTTTGTATTCAACCCTGGAAAAACCTGCCTGCTGCAACATGGATTTTAATGTGTCTTGATCAGGATGCATACGAATTGACTCGACCAGATAACGATAACTCTCTTCGTCATTTGCAATCATCTTACCCATCCAGGGAATAAATTTAAATGAGTACTCATCATAGATTTTTTGCAATACTGGAATGCTCATTTTTGAAAATTCCAGGATCATCAACTGCGATCCATAAGTCAGACAATCATACATTGACTCAAGAGCCTTTTGCTTATCGGTCACATTTCGCAGACCAAAGGCAATCGAGATAAAATCAAAACTGTTACGTTCAAAGGGTAAGTTTTCTGCATTGACCTGTGCGTAGTAAATTCGATCAATGATGCCTTTGTCAATAAATCGATTCCGGCCTTCGCGTAACATCTCACCATTAATATCAGCAAGAATAACTGAACCTTCATTACCGACGCGTTTTATTAATTTCTCACTGAGGTCACCCGTTCCACCAGCCAGATCGAGTACACGATGTCCTGGTTTTACTGCTGCTATATGGATAGCGTATTGCTTCCACAAACGATGAACACCCAAAGACATGACATCGTTCATCACATCATAACGTGAAGCGACCGATGAAAAAACTTGTCCTACCTTGCGTGTTTTAACTTTTGGAGAGACGCGGTCGAAACCAAAATGTGTTTGGCTAGAAGTAGTCATGGAGTTCTCACGTGACCGGCATCATCTAGAGCCGCTAGATATTTATGCCAATAGTCTTCTTTGTTTTCACCTAACTCACATAAATACTGCCAGGAGTACAGTCCGGTATTATGACCATCGTCAAAATTTATTTTAATTGCATAATTACCAACTGATTCTATGGATTCAATGATGACATTCTCCTTGGCTGTTTGCAGAACAGCATCATCAGCACCGTGCCCACGAACCTCAGCAGAGGGAGAATGTACGCGCAAAAACTCAAAACTAAATTCAAAGACCTGATCATCTTCATATTCAATTCTCATAATACGAGATTGTTTTTTCAGTTTTATGGCAGATGGTACGCGCAACTCTGAAGACATAGTGCTGGTGATTGACCCAAATTTAAAGACGCCATTATAACGCCTAATACGATTCAGGTTTAAAAAAACTCAAGGGCATCAGAACAGAAACTATAAAATGTAGCGCGTCAGATCCTCATCCTCTAATAACTCATTCAGATGTGAGTTCACATATTCTGTATCTACCGTTACCTTGTCACCCTGTTTGTCGGAAGCCTCATACGATAAGGTTTCTAGCAAACGTTCCATGACGGTATGTAAACGCCGGGCGCCAATGTTCTCGGTAGATTCATTGACTTGCCAGGCTATTTCGGCAATCCGCTCTAATCCATCATCACGAAATTCGAGATCAATGCCCTCGGTTTTCATCAAGGCTGAATATTGCTCAGTCAACGAGGCATCTGGCTCTTTGAGAATGCGAATAAAATCCTCAACACTCAAGGCTGATAATTCTACCCGAATGGGTAGGCGACCCTGTAACTCGGGAATAAGATCCGACGGTTTAGCCAGATGAAACGCACCCGAAGCTATAAACAGAATATGATCAGTCTTAACCATACCAAACTTGGTTGAAACCGTACTACCTTCAACCAGTGGCAATAGATCTCTCTGTACGCCTTCACGTGAGACATCAGGCCCGGAAGTTTCCGATCGACGCGTGACCTTATCGATCTCATCAAGGAAAACCAGGCCGTTTTGTTCTACCTTTTCAATAGCATTGGCCTTGATATCTTCTTCATTAAGCATCTTTGTCGCTTCTTCTTCAGTCAGCATCTTCAATGCGTCTTTTATTCTAAGTTTACGCGATCGTTTTTTCCCACTGGAAAAATTCTGAAACATGTTTTGCAGTTGTCCTGTCATTTCCTCCATGCCCGGAGGTGCCATGATCTCCACTCCGATGGCTGGATTGTCCAGTTCGACCTCGATTTCTTTTTCAGATAACTTGCCCTCACGCAACATGCCACGAAATTTATCACGCGTGTTGCTGCTGTTATTCTCTTCACCATCAGGATTTTGAAAGCTACGTGCAGAGGGCAATAAATAATCCAGCACACGCTCTTCGGCCGCTGCTTCTGCACGCTCTTGCACCTTCTCTATTTCGCCTTCACGTGTCATCTTGATTGCCACGTCGACCAAATCACGAATAATTGATTCAACATCACGACCCACATAACCGACTTCGGTAAATTTGGTCGCTTCGACTTTTATAAATGGTGAATTGGCAAGTCTTGCGAGACGACGAGCTATCTCAGTTTTACCAACGCCCGTTGGACCAATCATAAGGATATTTTTCGGCGTAATTTCATTACGCAGACTTTCATCGACCTGACTACGGCGCCAGCGATTACGTAAAGCAATAGCTACAGCACGTTTGGCGTCATCCTGACCAATGATGTGTTTATCCAGTTCACTAACAATTTCTTGGGGAGTAAATTCCGACATAAATTCTTCCAGATTAATTAATTTGCCCGCTTGGACTTATTTAGTTTTGAGTTCTTCAATCGTCAAATTACGATTGGTGTAGATGCAAACATCCGCAGCAATGTTCAGACCTTTCTCTACAATCTGGCGCGCGTCCAGATCCGTATTCTCAAGCAAAGCACATGCCGCAGAACTCGCAAATGCTCCGCCAGAGCCTATTGCCATAATGGAGTTTTCAGGCTCAATGACGTCGCCATTGCCCGAGATGATCAATGAACTGGTTTCATCAGCAACACATAACATCGCTTCAAGTCGGCGCAGCATCCGGTCAGTCCGCCAATCTTTTGCTAACTCGACAGCAGAACGAGTCAGATTACCATGATGTTTTTCAAGCTTGGCTTCAAACCGCTCAAACAAAGTGAATGCGTCGGCTGTTCCGCCAGCAAAACCAGCCAGGATCTTCTCATGAAATAAACGTCGAACCTTACGTGCATTTCCTTTCATGACGGTATTACCAAATGATACTTGTCCATCACCACCGATGACCACATGGTTTCCACGACGAACGGATAGTATGGTCGTGCCTTTAAATTGTTCCAATCTTACTCTCCCTATTTGTACGTCAGGATTCAGGAATTAACAACGATCTTAGTAGATATGGTCATCTTGCAGAAATACAATCCTTACAATCAGGATTTATCGGATTTATTTTCAGGATCTGTCCGCTTACGAACGTCCCTTTTTCGAGCCCTGGGATGTGCTGAATCATAAACCTTTGCCAAATGTTGAAAATCCAGGTGTGTATACACTTGCGTGGTTGAAATATCAGCATGACCAAGTAATTCCTGTACTGCCCTGAGATCACTACTGGACTCCAGGATATGGCTGGCAAAGGAATGTCTTAGCATGTGTGGATGCACAGCTGTGTCAATGCCTTGCTGAACTGCTCTTTTTTTCAAGCGTTGTTGTATAGAACGCTGGCTTATTCGCTTGCCTTGCTTTGAAATAAACAGAGCACTCTCATCGCTCTGTTTAAGCAACACAGGACGACAAACCAGCCATGTTTGCAATGTCTTGATTGCCTCTTTTCCCACTGGCACCGTTCTGGTCTTTTTTCCCTTGCCGATAACCATCACCAGGCGATCAGCATAATCCACACTGTTCAAATCCAGCATCACCAATTCCGACAAACGTAATCCTGATGAATATATTAATTCTAAAATGGCTCTATCACGAACCACTAATGGGTCATCACCTTCGAACGACAGTAGCTGTGCGGCTTGATCAACATCAAGCAACTTTGGTAATTTGCGAGGTGACCTGGGAGGCATCAAGCCCTGTGCCGGATTCTGTTTTACTTTATCTTGTGCAAGTAAAAAATGATAAAAACGCCGAATCGCAGACAGACTCCGTTGCAGGGAACGCCCGGAAATACCCGATCGGTGACGTAAGGCAATGTATTTTTGTAATTGTCGACCATCGAGAAATTGCCAATCTTGTATGTCTTCTTGTTGACAGTGGTTTAATAATTGTTGCAGATCACGTCTGTAGGCCGAACAAGTATGACTGGATAGATGTTGCAGGCTCGTTAAAAATTGTTCTATGTCATTCGCTTGCTGAGTGGGCATAAAGTTTCACAACCATCGCCGATGAAAAAATAAATCCGTTACGGCCTATTCCGCAACCCATGTCTTGATGATTAAGCTCAACATATCACCAAGATTGGCTAGCAACTCAACACCCATGCCAGGCTGAAATCGCTCCGCATCAAAGCTGCCAATCGACAGGATGCCGGACCAGTTAAAACCAATAAGCGGCACCAACACCGACGAGGCAATGTTATCGCCATCATCACCAAACAAGAATACGCGCTGTTGATGCTTCATACGACCGGACAAAGGTTGACGTTTTTCAGTAATGGTTTTGAATAATGACTCTTCAACTTGTCCTTTACCAACAAACTCAGGTCCGGCTTCAAAATCAATGAACGCCGGGTCAGCAAACAATCGTACAACGACTTTATCGGCATGAAAATTCTTGCGTAGATTGTCGTATAAGGTTGAAAATATTTCCCTCGGATCAGCCGTCTCCATCAAGGTCAACGCCAGCTGATGCATACGCTGTGCTAGCTCTTCATTCTGACGGGCAATTTCTATCAGCTCATGTAAACGTCTACTCATCTGCTGGTTCTGTTCACGCATCACTGAGACCTGTCTTTCAACCAATGACACCGCCTGACCGCTTTGATGCGGAATATCCATCTCTGCCAACAACTCAGGATGTTCGGCAAAGAATTCCGGGTGTGCTTGCAAAAATGCGATAATGTCGCTTGTTGTGAGCGATGAATACGTCTGTTCTGATTCGTTTTGTGTACTCATAATCTAATACTTCCTTCATAAACAAATGTTGCAGGGCCACTCATCCACACGACCTCATCAAGGCCTTGCCAACGGATATCCAGACTGCCGCCGGGCAATGAAACACTGACGACTTCATCGAGGCCATGATTGACACGTCCTGCAACCACTGCTGCACAGGCACCCGTGCCACAAGCCAGTGTCTCCCCAACCCCACGCTCATAGACCCGTAGTTTAATCGTTTTTTGATCGAGTATCTGCATAAAACCCACATTTACACCCTGTGGGAATAATGAGTTCTGCTGGACTTGCGGTCCAAACGTCTCAATCGGACAGGTATCAATATCTTCCACCAGAAAAACAGCGTGTGGATTCCCCATATTCAACGCGCTCAT
Source organism: Gammaproteobacteria bacterium (assembly GCA_965250225.1). Taxonomy (GTDB): domain Bacteria; phylum Pseudomonadota; class Gammaproteobacteria; order Eutrophobiales; family Eutrophobiaceae; genus CBDEUK01. The sequence continues at coordinate 68,825 of CBDFNQ010000023.1, read as the reverse complement.
AGTCAATTCCTGATCATTGATCGTTATTGAATAACTGCCTGCCTGCTCAGTTACATCGAGGACAATATTCGCTGGAGTAAAATCCGGCATACCCATGTCTACCCGAATATCACCATTATCTTCAGTGTATAAATGGATCAAACCACTCGTTGTTTCTGCTGTAATAACATCCTTGATGATGTTGTGTTTCTCTCGTAGGTAAAGCGCAATACAACGTGCCCCATTACCACATTGCTCAACTTCAGCACCATCCGCATTGTAAATGCGATAGAGCACATCGGCTTCCTGCAAATTAGAATCTTCAAGGATCAAAACCTGATCACAACCAATACCGAAATGTCGATCAGCTGCATAACGGATTTGTTCAGGTGAAAGCGATATTGCCTGCTGGATAAAATCGAAAACGACAAAATCATTACCCAGACCATGCATTTTTGTGAAATTAAGTATCATGCACCAAGGGTACAATGATGGATCAGGTTTGCAAAACCTATTATTGCAATTTTGTGGTGTATTAGCGGGGATTTATTTTTGAATATTTCTCTATTTATAATCGGTTATAATTTCGTCTCTACCTGCAAAATAATGCCATCGACGGCGATAACCTTAACTTTGTTGCCTTTCTCGGTATCGGGTCCTTTTACTTTCCACAGCGAGTCACCCACTTTGACTTTACCGTAACCATTCACTATGGCTTCTACCAGGGTATAGGTTTGACCTACGTATTGTTCACCACGGCGATTGAGTGTCGGGGCATCGGTCTCAATCGGATTACGTGTGAGGTAAGTACGATATGCCACCAGACTGCTGACCGATAAAATAGCAAACAAAACAAATTGTATCTGCCAACCCAGATCAGGAAGCACCCAGAGCAAACAACCAATTGACAATGCTGAAACACCTAACCATAAAAAGAATATCCCTGGAACCAGCATTTCCAGTATCAGGAAAATCACACCAGCGACCCACCACTGCCAGGATTGTAAATCGGTTAAATACTCCATTCTATCTCCTCAATTTATGACGCATTAAACTATGGTGTTTTTTTATCAAAAGCTTTTTTGGCAATTTCTGTGATACCGGCAAGCGAACCAATCACATTGCTCGCTTCAAGAGGCATCAAGATAACTTTCTGGTTATCCGCTGAGGCAATATCTTTCAAGGCATCCACATATTTGGTCGCGACGAAATAATTGATCGCCTGCACATCCCCATCAGCTATCGCTTTTGATACCATTTGTGTCGCTGCGGCCTCTGCCTGGGCCAGGCGTTCTCGCGCTTCTGCGTCTCGAAAGGAGGCTTCCTTATTACCTTCAGCATCAAGTATTGCCGCTTGCTTTTCCCCATCGGCCTTCAGAATCGCTGCCTGTTTAAATCCTTCGGCTTCCAGAATATTCGCACGTTTTTCACGTTCTGCCTTCATCTGTCTGGCCATGGCTTCAACCAGATCAGCCGGTGGCCGAATATCCTTGATCTCAATACGTGTGACCTTAATGCCCCAGGGCTCTGTCGCCTCATCAACGACATGTAATAACTGTGCGTTGATGGTGTCACGTTTCGATAACAATTCATCCAGATCCATAGAACCCATGACGGTTCGAATATTCGTCATGGTCAAATTCAAAATGGCATTGGTCAAATTGTTCACTTCATAGGCGGCCTTAGCGGCGGACATGATCTGAAAAAACACCACACCATCCACTTGAACCATTGCATTATCTCGAGTGATCACCTCCTGTGATGGCACATCGAGCACAATCTCCATCATGTTCATCTTATTGCCGATTCTATCCATAAACGGGATGATAAAATGCAAGCCAGGTCTCAAACTTTTGGTATATTTTCCAAAACGTTCGACAGTAAATTCAAAGCCCTGAGGCACAGTTTTGGCCATCATCCATAAGAAAATAACGGCTAAAATAACAATCAAAATGATTAAACTCTCAGATCCACCCATGATCAAATTCTCCCCATTTCAAGTTTTTAACTTTTCGCGTAAGCAGTCGTATACAGATTTATTCACTGAGAAACTGCTGGTTTAGTATCTTTGCCATTATCCTGAGTAAGCTTCATTTTAGCAACCAACTCATCTATCCAGACAAGTATGCGTTTGAGCAAGATGTCTTCTTGATTGGTATAATCATGATCAGCACCACCGATCATAATTTGTTTATAGTAGATGTTGTCCGCATTGCGAACAGCCAGACGTCGATCGGTTGCAGCATCAATTATAGACTCTCGATCCAGGCTGCCATAGATATCCAGTATCGGGATGTCTATTTTTCCCAGTTCCTTCAAAAGAAATAACCTCGGACTCAAAAAAGGTTGTGCCTGCATACTGATGCCGACCAGACCCAGAGTGCCGGGATTCTCTTGTGCCAGGTATTTAACCGCCAGGGCAGCACCGAAACTATAACCAATCACGACGACATGTTCATAGCCCTGTTCTTGCAAATATTTGACTGCGAGCTTGATGCGGCGTCCAGCTTCTCCTGTGGTTTTACCATAATCTTCTATTGGCTCTTCCGACGCGAGCACAGGTAACTGTATCGACAGGGTTGACCAACCCTTCTTTGGCAATGATTGACGCAACTGACTGATAACACCGGGCCAGTCAGGATGCGCTGCCATACCGTGTAACAATACTACTGCACCTTTTTTTTCGGGTATTTGATGAACCGTATACAAAGCAAAGACATCATATTTCCCAGACTTTAACTGGATCGGTTCACCTAACTTGACCCGCTCGGTTAAACGCTGGGCTATCAGTTGTTCACGTTCAATATCATAATCTGGATCGGCACAGAGAGCCTGATTCAGACTGAACAGGGTAAAGAAAAAACCAACCCAAAGATTACTTTTGTAACTCATCTTGCTCATATTTATTGTTTACTTAATTCACCTGACAATAGAATAGTCTATATGGCTAAGAACCACATGATCGGGTAAAGTTGCTTTTTTGAGGTTTATTCCACTTTTTTGATTTTTTGAAGATAATTTCACCATGAATGATTATGTGATCGCCCCTTCCATTCTATCGGCCGATATGGCGCGCCTTGGTGAAGACACCAAAGCCGTACTTGATGCTGGCGCTGATTACGTACATGTAGATGTCATGGATAATCATTATGTGCCGAACCTCACTTTTGGCCCAATCATCGTCAAGGCCCTGCGTGATTACGGCATCGAGGCACCGATTGATGTGCATCTTATGATAAAACCCGTGGATGCATTGATCCCCGAATTTGCCAAAGCCGGTGCCAGTATTATCACCTTTCACCCGGAGGCCAGTGCGCATATCGATCGAAGCTTACAACTGATACGCGATTCGGGCTGTAAGTCTGGTCTGGTATTAAATCCAGCGACGCCTGTTGAATGCCTGGAACATGTGCTGGATAAACTAGACATGATTTTATTGATGTCAGTAAACCCTGGCTTTGGTGGGCAATCATTTATTCCGAGCGCATTAGACAAACTACAGAAAGTTCGCACATTAATTGATAAGCAGGAGCTTGACATTCGTCTTGAAATCGATGGTGGTGTGAAGATTGACAATATCGCCGAGATTGCCAAAGCCGGTGCAGATACCTTTGTCGCTGGCTCAGCTATCTTCGGAAACTCAGATTACGCCACCACAATAAAGAAGATGCGCCAACAATTGGCAAACATTGCCTGATAATATGCTATGTCTATATCTAAACCAAATATGGTTCTTCTGGATATTGATGGAACTTTAGTGGACACCGCACCGGATCTAGCCTATTCCATTGATGCCATGCTCCATGAAATCGGTATGGCAAAACATGGACTGGAGAGAATACGCCAATGGATCGGTAATGGCATTGAGCGCCTGGTGCATCGGGCCTTAACCAATGATACCGACGGCGAGGCTGAAACAGAATTATATAACCGCGCCTTTCCTTTGTTCATGGATATTTATGCCGACAATGCTGCTGGCTTGAGTGAGTTTTATCCCGGTGTGGAAGAGGGATTGGACTATTTAAAATCAGAGGATTTTAAACTGGGCTGCGTTACTAATAAACGCAGTCGTTTTACCGAGATCCTTTTAAAATCACTGGGTATTTATAACGATTTTGAACTGGTGTTGTGTGGTGATAGCCTGCCAAAACGCAAACCGGATCCCATGCAATTATTACACGCGGCTGAGTTTTTTTCTGTTGAACCGGAAAATTCGTTGATGGTTGGAGATTCAACGAATGATGTTTTTGCAGCGAAAGCTGCTGGCTTTCAAATACTCTGTGTTGATTACGGCTACAATCGTGGTATCGATATTCGTGAATCGAAACCGGATATGGTGGTTGATTCACTGGCAGTATTGCCTGAACTAATATAATTAAGACTGATCATGAACCCAGAAGAGTTTCAAATCCTCGCCGAAGCTGGATACAACCGTATTCCTTTAATGCGCGAGGTTCTGGCTGATCTGGAAACACCGCTCAGTGCTTATCTTAAACTTGCTAATGGCCCCTATTCGTATTTATTCGAATCGGTACAGGGCGGCGAAAAATGGGGGCGTTATTCAATCATTGGCCTACCAGCCTCGATGGTCTTTAAGGTTCGTGGAAATTACATTAGCATCGAACAAGATGGCGTTACGGTTGAACAGCTTCAGTCTGATGATCCCTTAAAAGAAATAGAATTATTACAGCAAGATTTCAAAGTACCTGAGGTTCAGGGCATCCCAAGATTTACTGGTGGTCTGGTAGGATATTTCGGCTATGACACCATCAGTTATATGGAAAAACGCTTAAAAATTAACAATAAACCTGACCCACTTGGCTGCCCGGATATCTTACTCATGGTTTCAGAAACAGTCGTTGTGTTTGATAACCTAAGCGGCAAACTTTATATCATCGTCCATGCAAATCCTGACATCGACAATGCCTATGCGTTAGGACTGCAACAAATTGATCAAATACAGGAAAAATTACAAACCACTTCACTGCCACCAATCCATCACACACCGAAACAGGTTTCAGAAACGGATTTTATCTCCGATTTCAGTCGCGATGAATTTGAAAGCGCTGTCGAAGATATTAAACGTTACATCGTTGAAGGTGATGCCATGCAAGTCGTGTTATCCCAGCGTTTGTCGATCCCATTCGAGGCACCACCGATCAATCTTTACCGTGCTTTACGCTGCATGAATCCTTCACCGTATATGTACTTCATGAACATGAGTGATTTTCATATCGTCGGTTCGTCGCCAGAAATACTGGTCAGAAAAGAAGACGGGAAAGTTACGGTAAGACCTATTGCTGGTACTCGCCCAAGGGGGGCAACCGAAGAGGAAGATCTCGCACTGGAATTTGAACTGATGCAGGACCCAAAGGAACTTGCCGAACATCTGATGTTAATCGATCTCGGTCGCAATGATATTGGCCGAGTTGCGAAAATCGGTTCAGTTGAGTTGACTGAAAACATGATCGTAGAACGCTACTCCCATGTCATGCATATTGTTTCTAATGTGGTTGGTGAAATCGATGATGATATGAGTGCAATCGATGTCTTGCGTGCGACCTTCCCGGCAGGTACCGTTTCAGGAGCACCCAAGATCCGCGCGATGGAGATCATTGACGAACTCGAACCAGTGAAACGCGGTGTCTATGCGGGGGCAGTTGGTTATCTGTCCTGGAGCGGGAATATGGACACCGCTATCGCTATCCGCACTGCTGTTATCAAGGATAAAATACTCACAATTCAAGCGGGCGCTGGAATCGTTGCCGATTCCGTTCCTGCAAAAGAATGGGAAGAAACTATGAACAAAGCCAGAGCCATCTTTCGTTCCGTCAGTATGGCTGAACGCGGCTTACACAGAAAACCCAAATAGAGCGACAGATAATCATGCTATTGATGATCGACAATTACGATTCCTTCACCTATAACCTGGTGCAATATTTTGGTGAATTAGGACAAGACGTAGAAGTCATCCGCAATGACCAGATCGATATTGCCGGGATCGAATCACTTGCCCCAAATCAGATTGTCATTTCACCTGGACCTTGCACACCCAATGAAGCAGGTGTCTCCATGGAAGTCATCTCCCATTTCAAAGACAAGCTCCCCATCCTTGGCGTCTGTCTCGGGCACCAGAGCATCGGACAGGTATTTGGTGGCAAAATCATTCATGCACAGCAGATCATGCATGGCAAAACATCGGATATTTATCATGAAAGCGAGAATGTGTTCATTGGATTTCCAAACCCGTTCACGGCTACACGTTATCATTCATTGGTGATTGAAAAAGAAAGCCTGCCGGATTGCCTCGAAATCACTGCCTGGACCAAGACAGCTGATGGTAAAGTGGATGAAATCATGGGTATCCGTCATAAAGAGTACCCTATATCCGGCGTACAATTTCATCCTGAATCAATCCTGACCTCATATGGTTATGACTTACTGAACAATTTCCTGATCCAGGAAATATAACTACTCACCACAATATTTATCAATGGACATTCAACAGGCACTCAATGCGTTACTCGCAAATGAAGATCTGACATCAGATGATATGACCGATGTTATGCGAGCTATCATGACGGGTCAATGTACCGATGCCCAGATTGCTGGCTTTTTGATCGCACTGCGCATGAAGGGAGAAACCGTCGATGAGATTTCCTCGGCAGCAAATGTCATGCGTGAACTCTCCAGCAAAGTCGATGTTGATACCAATAATCTGATCGACACTTGTGGAACGGGTGGTGATGGTGCGAATACCTTTAACATATCAACCACCTCTGCATTCGTCGTTGCGGCGGCCGGCGCAAAAGTGGCCAAGCATGGTAACCGCTCAGTATCCAGCAAATCCGGTAGTGCCGATGTACTGGAAGCCGCTGGTATCAAACTGGATATGAATCCAGATCAGATACGACAATGTATCGATACAATCGGCATCGGTTTTATGTTCGCACCCATGCATCACAGTGCTATGAAACATGCTATCGGAGCAAGAAAAGAACTGGGCACCCGGACTCTGTTTAACCTACTGGGTCCGCTTACCAACCCCGCCTCAGCACCCAACCAATTAATGGGGATCTTTGCCGAACAATGGTTAGAACCCATCGCCAGTGTACTGAAGCAGCTAGGCAGTCAACACGTCATGATCGTCCACTCGGACGACGGTCTGGACGAAATCAGCCTCTCTGCAGCTACCCAGGTCGCAGAATTAAAAGACGACACAATACTGCGTTATGAAATCACACCCGAACAATTTGGTTTCGCTTGTATTGATATTGCTGAAATTGCTGTAAATGGTATTGATGACAGCTTAAAGACCTTCCATACCGTTCTTGAAAATACAGCAGGCCCAGCACTGGATATTGTCTGTCTGAATGCGGGGGCGGCTATTTACACTGCTGGCATTTGCCATAATCTAACAGCAGGAATTGACAAGGCAAAAGAAGTCATTGCCAACGGTGGCGCCAAAGAAAAATTTACTGCGCTTGCCGATATCAGCAAAATATTTTAATAGAAAATTATTTATGCAAGACACACCCGATATCCTAAAAAAAATTCTCGATGTAAAAGCTGAAGAACTTGATTATCGGCGACGCAAACGATCATTGCTTGAACTACAGGCAGAAGCCAATGACCTGGCACCACAACGCGGTTTTTTTAACAACATCTCCCGAACCATCGCTGCTGGCCAGGCAGCCATTATTGCCGAGATCAAAAAAGCATCTCCGAGCAAAGGCGTTATTCGGCACGATTTTAAAGCAGACGAAATAGCCAGATCCTACGCAGATGCTGGCGCCAGTTGTTTATCGGTGTTAACAGACAGTAAATTTTTTCAGGGTAGTGATGATTATTTACAACAGGCAAGAGCAGCCTGTGAACTACCTGTGTTACGCAAAGATTTTATGATCGATCCCTATCAAATCTATGAATCCAGGGTCATTGGTGCAGATTGTATTCTGATCATCGTTGCAGCATTGAGTGATATGCAAATGCAGGATCTGGTTGGTGCTGCCAATGAAATCGGTCTGGATATCCTGGTGGAGGTTCATAACCGTGAAGAACTGGAACGTGGGCTCATGCTGCGCACACCCATGATTGGCATTAATAACCGAAACCTAAGCACATTTGAAACGTCGCTTGATACAACACTTGGATTATTAACCGATGTTTTTCATGACCGTACGGTAGTCACTGAAAGTGGCATACACACTCAGGATGATGTGCAATTGATGCGTAAGAACGATGTGAATGTGTTTTTTAGTTGGTGAAGCCTTCATGGCCGCACCCGACCCCGGGGAGAAACTAAAAGAGCTGTTTGAACTGTAAACAACTCTAATATTTAGTATTTTCTATTTTCGAAAATAACTACTGTGTTTAACTTTAAGGATATATAACCATGCTTAGAAATCCACTCATAACTATCGTTCTACTGTCTCTGATACAGGCCTGCACTGCTGAAACAGGCATCAATAAAGTCTGGGAACTAGACGGTTTTTCAACGCCTGAATCTGTTCTTTACGACGAAACAAATAATGTGTTGTATGTTTCCAACATAAACGGTTCCGCACTGGAAAAAGATAATAACGGTTTTATTTCCAGAGTATCCCCTGATGGTGAAATGTTAGAACTAAAATGGGTAGAAGACATGAACGCACCCAAAGGCCTGGCACTTCATTCTGGCAAGCTCTATGTAACGGATATCGATAGTCTAATAGAAATCGATATTGAATCAGGTTCTATCAGCCAGCGCTATGTTGCCGAAGATGCCAAATTTCTTAACGATGTCACAACCACCATGGAAGGCAAAGTATATGTTTCCGATATGTTGACGAATACGATCTACTGTCTGCACGAAGGAGTACTCACCAAATGGCTCGAAGATGCGCAATTAAATTCACCGAATGGCTTACTGGCTGAATCTGATCGTTTGATTGTGGCCACATGGGGAGTGATGACCGAAGGTTTTGCGACTGATGTAGCGGGACATATGAAGGCCGTTTCCTATCATGATAAGACAATCACCAGCATTGGCGATGGAAGCCCAATCGGCAACCTGGATGGCGTTGAAGCTATCCAGGACAACTATCTCGTTACCGACTGGATGGTGGGTAAATTATTTCAGGTCGATCAATCGAGTAATGCAAAATTACTCTTACAACTTGAACAGGGCATGGCCGATCACGAGTGGATCGCATCTAAGTCAATGGTTTTATTACCCATGATGATGAACGACAAATTGCTTGCTTATCACTTTGAGCAGTAAAAAATCAAAACTAAACTTCTCGGATTAAGTTTCAAAATTAGCTGCAAACTATTATAATTAATGTATTTTTTAGTTGCTATAAAGCTAATGTTGGAGTATAGAATTATATAAGAACTGTAATCAGGTAATCCACTTTGAGTAATCTTCCACAAACTATTATCAAGCAAACAAAAGCAGAGATTGGCATAGGCATTACGGTCAGTATCCTGACTGCAGCGCTGATCTGGTTTCAAATGGAAAAAAGCCAGGTGCAGACATGGCTTTTATTGGTAACAACAATTTATGCAGTACGTTATGGTCTATGCGATTACCTGAGCAAGCGGAAGCCAAATACAAAGAGCTCTAAAAGCATCCGTTTTTTACTAAATGTCGGTCTGTTGATCTGTGGACTCGCCTGGGCAAGCCTGATCATCAATGAGCCTTTTCATACTGGCAGCGGAACATTCAATTCATATGCGCTAGTTGCTGCCGGATTTTTATCATTTATTGTTTTCATGCTATATCTTGGCAAATTGGATTTGGTACTGACATTTGTAACCGCGTCCTTATTTGCCCCAATTCTGAACAGTGTTCTCAGGGAAACCGATCCGGATCTGTTGACGATCAGCTGCATTCTTCTCTGGACGGTCTGTCTGGTAGTAGCCAGTATTCGCTTTTCAAAAATAGCAAGTACCAGCAATATCAAAATACCAGACACGACAAATGAAGCCGCCCTCAAACAAAACAATGAGCAACTCCAGAGAAAACATTCCGTCGCCGAAGCTAAAATCCAGGAATTACAAGCTGCCTTGAAGATGGCTAATCTGGATCTGGAAAGCAGCCAAAATAAGGCTGACGCCTTGTCTATTACACTGAACCAGATCAATCCGTTTGATCTGGAATCAGGGCTATTAACCGAAGTCAAACATAAAAATATTCTGCAACGAGAATGGGCCAGAATGGCTCGACTAAATCTGCCGATCACACTTATTTATTTACTACTGGATGACTACGATAAATACGAGGAAATGCGCGACAAAAAGACCTGTCTCATGACCCTTAAACGTATAGTGAAAATTATTAAAAGCACCTGTCGTCGCCCTGGCGATGTATTTGCAAAATTAAAGAATCAGCAGCTTGCGTTACTGTTACCTGAAACCGATCTTGAAGACAGTATTGAACTGGCTAATTCCATCTGTAAACAGGTTGAAGATTTACAAATACCGCACGTTAAAAATTCCCCAAATCCAATCCTAACCGTCAGTCTTGGTATCGCAACAGTTATTCCGAATGAATTGCTCACTGAGGGTGAGTTTTTAAAACGTGCGGATTCTGCACTATATGAAGCAAAATTTCAGGGAGGAAACCGGGTAGTACATTATGTCAGTCATCCGGAAATAAAACTTGAACATTGGGATGTTGGTAAACTTGGGGCCGTCTCAGCAGACAAGTTAAAACATAAACTGACTACGCTGGGATATGACACTGAAACAAAGACCTATCTGCCTGGTGGACAAATCAAAGATCGTCGAACCCACACAGATTTTGCAACAGGTATTCTGGCAGGTACCTTTCTGCTGACGATTGATGGTGATGCAGTCAAGCTACGTCCAGGAGATTGTCTGGTCATCCCTAAATCGTTAAATATTCTCAGCGAAGTGATCGGAACTGAACCGGTCATCTGCTATGAGGGTAATCATTAGCCTTTTCATCCAGAAATCAGCCTGAATTACTCAAAATACGAGTAGAAATAGAAGAATCTACTAAAGTTTGCCTGCATTTTAACGATATTAAAATGCATGAGCCCAAATCCTGAACTCTCTACCGAAGCGCCCATGGCGGCCTTATTGCACCAGAATATCCTTGAGGTATTTTCTGGTTTCATCCTGGTCAGTATCTATTGCCTGATATTTGGTTATTATTATTCCGACCCGCTGGTGTGGTATTGGTGTGCCGGGATGTTTCTGCTTTACGCTCTACGTTATCTCACCGCTACGATTTGTATCACTTTCAAAAAAGACAACGGCATTCATTGGTTTGCCCACAGCCTATTAGTCATTGGGATGTTCCTCAATGGACTCGGTTGGTCCTATCTGATGACCAGTAACCTGATGCAGTATGGTATCGATAGCAGTAGCACGATTATGGCGATTGTTTTTTGTGCTATTCGAGCAATAAGTTGTGTGGGTAATTTCTATGGAAATCCAAAATTCACCATCACTTTTCTGATTGCGATTGTTGTACCGACACTTGGTTTTTCAGTTATACAATACCCGGAAGAAAGTCTATTGGTAGTTGCCTGCTGTCTGTTGTTAACAACCAGTTTATTATTTGTTTCATTTCGTATCCACAGACTGGTACAAAGAACCAGCGTCGAGAGAAATGAACGCGATCATCTATACACACTATACGCAAATGCAAAACGTGAAATCGAACAATACAGAGTTGCTGTAAAAACCAATGATGTGAAACAACATGAATTAGAAGAAGAATTAAATTCCGCTAACGTTGAATTGAATTCTGTACAAAACAAAGCAGAGACATTAGCCAGTACTCTGGCAGATGTTAACCCATATGATAATGAAACAGGATTAATCCGGGCAGCGAATTATAAAAATATTCTTAAACGGGAATGGGATCGAATGAGAAGGCTCGAATTACCAATCTCAGCCTTACATATCACCATTGATGATTATCAAGACTATAAAAAAACAATAGCGAATGGGACACGTGTGGCACACTTAAAAGAAATCAGCAGAATTTTTCAACAAACAGCGAAGCGACCAGGTGATGTCTGTGCACGCATCAGTGAAGATCAATTTGTGATCCTATTACCTGAGGCAGATACCAGAGGTGCAAGCAAACACGCTTTTCTGATAAACGAGAGTGTTACCAACCTGCAGATCCCACACGATGGACATAGTATACACTCAACACTGAGTGTCAGTGTGGGCTGTGCTTCGATGATACCGGGCAATGATACCAACTCCAACAGTCTCACCGAACGAGCCGCCAGTGCTGTCTATGAGGCCAGCTTCCAGGGTGGTAACAAAGTCATTTCTTATCGCAGCTTGAACAACTTAAGACTTGAACACTGGGATCCAGCAATTGAGGGCAGCCTGACCGAAGATGCACTAATACATAAACTCGCCGTCTGGGGTTATAGCGCTGAACAATGTCACTATGAACCGGGCACATACCTCAAAGACAAACGCGCGACTCAAGAACTTATCCATGCTGTTCTACAGGGTAAATTACGCGTAACGCTGGAAGGTGAATCAACGATATTAACACCCGGAGATTGTTTGTTTATTCCTAAAGGACACGTTTCAAGTGCGGAAGTCGTGGGTAGAAAACCAGTCGTCTGTCTTGAAGCAGAACATTCGGAACTCATTCTGGATACATTACACTAATATTACTGCTTGCCGTAAGTTTTAAATTTTTCCAGATTAATTTTCATCTCTACATCATCAAGCAAAATTGGTTCGCCGAATTGCAGGGCCAGACAATATTGCTTTGCTAATTCCTCAACCTCCTCAGCCATAGATAAAGCCTGTATTAAATTTTCACCCAGAGAAATTTGACCGTGATTGGCTAATAAACAGGCCATACGATCTTCAAGCGCTGCAACCGCATTACTGGATAATGCTTCGCTACCAAAGGTCGCGTACTCTGCACATTGAATAGAATTACCACCGGCTCTGGCAATCATATAATGAAAGGCAGGAATAGACTTTTGGTTACAGGCCAAACCCGTCGCATAGGGCGAATGCACATGAACAATCGCATTCACCTCCGGCCGTGCCTGATAAATGCCAAGATGGAAATGCCATTCACTGGACGGTTTACAATCACCCTTGATCACATCACCTGAGAGAGTCATAGCAACGATCTGATCGGCAGTCAGATCATTATAGGCAATTCCCGTAGGAGTGATTAAAAACCCCTCTTTATTACGTACACTGGCATTGCCCGATGTACCAACACTGAGACTTCTTTCCTGAAAGCTCAAGACGGTCTCAATAATAGCTTCTCTTAGCTGTTGATCATTCATGAAAGTATTTTAATGTGAATGTTTCATACACACTAGGAAAAACTTAAAAAATATTACCTGATTTACAAAAACAGAAGACTAAAGAATAAAGTAAATGGATGCACGTGAACGATCTATTCTAGCCCTCAATCGCTACTCTTTTCATCTATATAAATATCACTCGATTTTCCAGTTTTTTTCCGCCCATTCAAGTATCTTTAATTCACGTTCATTTAAGGTTTCTCGATTCCAACAATCATGCTGTTCAACTTCTCTAACCATCCTAAGATGTGTGCATTCCATATAGATCTTCTTTTTTCTAGCAAATGGTAAATTACTACATTTAGAGTTTATTTCTGGCGGCAAGATCATTAAATTACCTAAACGATGGCACTGTCGATTAGCTTCGTCTCCATCTCCAAATAATCCCATCCATCCATTTGCAACTACATTTTGGGGAAGAATATGTTCTATTGAACGCGATGATGGAATTGAATAGTTATCGGTCAGTTATTTTTATAGGTATTAATGCTTAGAGACATTTGCTGGGCAAGGATTGTTCGGCTTTGGCTCCAGGCGTCGCTCTACCTCCCCCATCCTTGGGGTCGTCCAGACAATCCCGTTGCATTCCCGCCTTCCATGGCGGTCATATTTTTTGTCCTAGCGAGGTGAAAATGTTCTAAAAAGCGGAGTTTACACGCAGTAAATGAGCACTTTTAGGTTATTTTTAACGAAGCTATGGCGGGAAAGATGAAGCGTGCAAAGGTCTCTACTAAACATTAAACCGGAACAACATAACGTCTCCGTCTTGAACCAAATAATCCTTCCCTTCTGAACGCCATTTACCGGCTTCTTTGGCGCCCAGTTCACCGTTGTATTGAATATAATCGTCATACGATGTGACTTCAGCGCGGATGAAACCCCGTTCAAAATCAGTATGAATAGCTGAAGCTGCCTTCGGTGCTGTGCAGTTCTGTGGAATGGTCCAGGCTCGAGCCTCTTTTGGTCCGGCGGTAAAATAAGTTTGCAGACCAAGCAATTCATAACCTGCACGAATGATACGATTCAGTCCTGGTTCTTCCAGACCCAGATCCTGTAAAAATTCTATTTTTTCAGCCTCTTCCAGTTCAGCAATTTCTGATTCGATCGCGGCACAAACAGGGATCACTTCGCTGCCTTCCTTTTCTGCCAGCAGGCGTAATTTCTCCAACCAGGGATTATTTGCTATCCCTTCTTCTTCGACATTGGCAATGTACAGGGTTGGTTTGCTGGTTAGTAACTGCAAGCTATCCAGTGCATTCTCTTCATCCAGCTCCATAGTTCGAACCGGCAAACCTTTATCGAGATGCTCAGCAATCGCTTCGAATTGTTGTTGCTGTTTTATGGCATCTTTATCACCACTGCGCGTGAGCTTTACCTGTTTTTGCAAGGCTTTATCAATGGTTTCCTGATCAGCCAGACAGAGTTCTGTATTGATCACATCAATGTCTTCAAGTGGATCAACACGACCTGAAACATGGATAACATTGTCATCATCGAAACAACGTACTACTTGCGCAATAGCATGCGTCTCACGGATATGGGCAAGAAACTTGTTTCCAAGACCCTCGCCTTTTGATGCGCCTGCAACCAGACCTGCAATATCAACAAATTCCATGGTTGTTGGAATCGTTTGTTTTGATTGAGCTATCTCAGTAATGGCTTCCAGACGTGGATCGGGCATAGGGACAATGCCAACATTGGGCTCGATGGTACAGAAAGGATAATTTTCTGCGTCAATCCCGGAACTGGTTAAGGCATTAAATAATGTAGATTTTCCCACATTTGGTAACCCAACAATGCCACATTTAAAACCCATAGAGATTATCCTTCGAACTGAATGTTATTTTTCTGTTTTAGCTTTTTTTGAATCACTATGTAATTCATTCATTGCCTTTTGAGTATCACCTTTGAGAATCGAGGGTAAACATTTCAATGCACGGTCAATCGCTTCATTTATTTTTTCCTGATCATCACTGCTTGCCCGACCTAAAACATGATTGACAACTTTATGCTTATCACCGGGGTGGCCGACACCAATGCGCAATCGTGAAAATTGTCGATCGCCTAATTGACTGAAAATATCACGCAAACCATTTTGCCCACCGTGACCTCCGCCTTTTTTCAAACGGACATCGCCTGGCTCCAGATCGATCTCATCGTGGATCACCAATAATTCAGAAACATCGAATTTATAAAAGGACAACATTGCCTGTACCGAACGGCCACTGTTGTTCATGTAGGTAGAAGGTTTCAGGAGCCAGTATTCATCGCCCTTGATTCGTAGACGACACACTTCACCAAAGAATTTTGTTTCGGGACGAAACTGAACACTGAATTTATCGGCAATGGCATCGGCACACCAAAAACCGGCGTTATGCCGGTTATCGGAATGCTCGGGACCTGGATTTCCCAGACCAACGATTAGCTTGAACGGATCAGACACAGCATGGACCGCTGCTTATAGCTACTATGTGATTACTCCGTGGAGTCTTCACCACCACCTTCTTCAGCTGCTGCTCCATCTTCTGTTCCTTCTGCTGATTCCTCTACGGATTCCTCTTCAGGTTCAACCACAACCTTCGGTGTATGGACTGCAGCAACCGTTAAGCTGTCATCACCACCATGAGTAAGCGAATAGATCTCAACACCTTCCGGTATGGTTAGCTGACCAAGATGAATGGTCGCGTCCAGTTCAACTTCCAGCATATCGATCTCAATATATTCTGGCAGATCTTTTGGCAGACATTGAATTTCTAGCTCAGTCATCACATGGCTGATAACACCACCCGCTTTCACACCGATACATTGTTCTTCGTTCAGATAATGTAATGGGATATTCATGGTTAGTTTTTCTTTTGCGCTGACGCGTAGGAAATCCACATGTAAAATTTCAGACTTATAGACGTGGCGTTGTAAATCTTTCAAAACCACTTTTTCCTTTTTCCCATCAATATTCAAATTTAGAATATGAGAATAAAAGGCTTCGCGCTCCAGATGATGGAACACTTCATTATGTGCCAATGTGATCATGGCAGCATCACTATCACTACCATAAACAATACCAGGGACTTTGCCGGTACGACGTAAGCGGCGGCTCGCACCTTTCCCTACGTCTGTACGTGATTCGGCAACAATTTCAAATTCATTCATTTTATTGCTCCAGTTAACTTTAAAAAACCTGCTTGCGACCAGCAGGATGAAAATACTGAGCCCCTTCCACGATTCATATTTCGTGCAAAGGTCTCACTTTAAAAAAATTATTTAATCGACAAACATCACACTCAATGAATCACCTTCACTAATACGTCGAATACTCTCAGCCAACATAGTGGCAACACTCAGTTGTCGAATGCGATCACTTGCGGCGGCCTCTTCACTTAGTGGAATAGTATCGGTAACCACCAATTCATCAAGCTCTGAATTGTTGATATTCTCCATTGCCTTTCCAGACAATACAGGATGTGTGCAATAAGCAACGACTTTCACTGCACCGTTCTTTTTCAAGGCAGCCGCAGCGTTACATAAGGTACCAGCAGTATCCACCAGGTCATCGATAATGACACAACTGCGGCCTTTTACATCACCAATAATATTCATTATTTCCGATTCATTCGGGTTCGGACGACGTTTATCAATGATTGCCAAATCCGTATCATCCAGACGCTTTGCCAGCGCCCGGGCTCGAACAACACCACCGACATCAGGCGAAACAACCATCAAATCCGGGTATTTGTGTTTCCACACATCACCCAACAACACGGGTGAGGCATAGACATTATCCAGTGGAATATCAAAAAAACCCTGAATTTGATCGGCATGCAAATCCACTGTTAACACACGGGAAATTCCCACCGTGCTGATCATATCAGCTATAACCTTAGCGGTGATCGGTACGCGTGCAGAACGTGGACGTCTATCCTGTCTGGCGTAACCCATGTAAGGTATCACCGCAGTCACTCGTGCTGCTGATGCGCGTCTTAATGCATCTGCCATCACCAATAATTCAATCAAATTGTCGTTCGCCGGGGCACAAATAGACTGGATAATAAAAACATCGCGACCACGGACATTCTCGGCAATCTCAACCATCACTTCACCGTCACTAAACCGACCCACGGTGATCTTTCCTAATGGAAGATTTAAAAATCCGGCTATCTCACTGGCCAATACAGGATTAGCATTACCAGTGAAGACCATTATATTTTCTAGTGACACAATGCACCTTTGAGTCAGTTGAACGACTTAGAAATAAACGAATTTATTTCCCTACATTTAATATGGCTGGGGTGCCAGGACTCGAACCTGGGAATGCAGGGATCAAAACCCTGTGCCTTAACCAGCTTGGCCACACCCCAATTACTTTAAACTTTTATATCTACTGAATTCTTTCTGCTGGGGATCAAAACGTCTCTCAAACAGCTTGGCCACACCCCAATTACTTTAAACTTTTATATCTACTGAATTCTTTCTGCTGGGGATCAAAACGTCTCTCAAACAGCTTGGCCACAGCCCCAATATTTTTATAATTCTTTTTCTAAACGATCGAGTAAAGGCGATCGATTCTTGCTCGAACAGACGATTCCTTGCCAGCGTTTTGGTAATTTCCTGCAAACTTCTTCGGCTTGTTCTTCTGAAACAAATTCTGCGAAGACACATGAGCCTGTTCCGGTCATCTTTGGATTGGAAAATTCTTCTAACCAATCAAGCACTTCGGCCACTTGCGGGTAACGCTTTAGCACCACCGACAGGCAATCATTATGACCAGCACCACCGAGAAAGTCGCGTATTGTGATGGGAGGCGTATTACGTGTCAAATCCGATGCGTTAAAAATTTCGGCGGTACTAATTTCGCAGTCTGGACGAACCACCAGATAACATTTCTCGGCTGGCTCAACCGAGGTTAATTTCTCACCCACACCTTCAGCAAAAGCCGAAATACCGCGAATAAATACCGGGACATCGGCACCTAATTCAGCACCAAGCTCCGCCAGTTTTTCGCTATCTTGCTTCAAACCCCAGAGATGATTCAGTGCGACCAGTGTTGTGGCCGCATCGGAACTACCACCACCTAGTCCGCCTTGCATTGGGATCTGTTTATGAATACGGATATCCACACCCTGAGAACAA
Source organism: Gammaproteobacteria bacterium (assembly GCA_965250225.1). Classification (GTDB taxonomy): domain Bacteria; phylum Pseudomonadota; class Gammaproteobacteria; order Eutrophobiales; family Eutrophobiaceae; genus CBDEUK01. Next base: position 50,403 of record CBDFNQ010000023.1, on the reverse strand, counting down.
CCAACAGAAGCTTGTAATGCTCTGGCCGCACGAACCACCAGGTCATCATCTTCACTAACGCCATCAATAATGCTACTTCTTGTTATCTTTGCGTCTTTTCGCAGCTCAAAGTCGAGAGAATCGCTAAAGTCTAAAAACTGAAACACCGTTTGCAATAGATGATATCCATCCTCACGCCGTCCAGTGACGTGCAAAAATAAATTCAGTTTTGCCGGCGCTGGCCAAGCTTTACTGATCACAGCAGATTGTTCCACTGCTTAGCCAGGATAGTAATTTTAGCCTTCGAGTTTGTAAGTACCAGCTTACCGGGCAGCGTATACTGATCAACTGACTTGTAAGATAAAAAACGAATTTCCCAGGTCGATCCATTCGTAGACTGTTTGATATTCACCAACTGAGCTTCATCATTCAGTGCAAAACTGTCAATCGGATGATTAGGATCAGGGATGCCCCGTATCCAGTACCTCAGGCCACTCACAGGAACACTCCAACCCAGATTTTCCAACATCAAAGATTCAGCATTTTTTGCTTTAAACACTTTATTTTCATCAGTCAGCAAGGTAATTTTTTCGGCGTCCTGCCTGATTTCATAGGTCCCCAAACCCAGGGGCGCAATAATACGCATGGTGTATTGCTGATCGATTTGCCTCCAATTCAGTGTGGCTGACCAGCCATTATCGTCCGTACGCAGCGCAATCCGTCCTTTTAAAGACCAGCCAAGAATAGCTGCCAGATCTTTCTGCCTTTCCAGCCAGATACGATCAATATCAACTTGATCGCCCGTTTTACTCACCGAAGGTTTTTCAGAACAAGCCTGAAGAAACAGCAGCAGTATTAGCAGAAATAAAATTCGAACGACAGAGATGAATGGCATGGTGAAAATTCTGTTGGAAACGAGCGAGTTTATCAGTTGCCTATTACCGGCAAAAGCACAATTCAAAATGTGGGTGGATTAATGAGTAAAACGCTTAATAACGTCCAACAGACGAGTATCCTCAGGTGTTTCCTGTATGGCGGTATTCCAGATATTTTTTGCATTTTCTTTCTCCCCCATGACCCAAAGCACTTCACCAAGATGTGCTGCAATCTCCGGATCAGATCGCAAAGCCATCGCTTTACGTAAATAGTCTACGGATTCTTCAAGCCGCCCGAGCCGATATAATATCCAGCCCATACTATCGAGGATGTAGTAATCTTCCGGACTGACTTCGATGGCTTGCTTAATATATTCATACGCCTCCTGATAGCGCTCAGTTCTGTCAGCAAGGGTATATCCAAGGGCATTTAAAGCCTGGGCATTTTTGGGATCCTGCTCAATAATATTTTTGAGATCCGCTTCAAGGATATCAAGCCGATCCATCTTTTCAGCCAGCATGGCCCTCGAATATAAAATATCCGCGTCGTAGCGACTTTCCAGTGCCTGGTTATACACCTTCAGTGCTTCTTCATAATGCTTTGCTTCTGCCAGCATTTCCCCTTCGGCCTGGATTAAAATAGATTTTTCTTCGGCATTTTTTGTGATCACGTTTTGTAGCTGCTTGCGTGCCTCATCCAGCTTTCCTTGCTGAGCCAGGATCATGCCCTGGCGAATTTGAGAATCGAAATAATGTTCACCTTGTTGCACACCTGCGTACCAGACTCTAGCCTGATCCAGTTCATTTTGCTCCTCTAAGATTCGACCCAGATAATATCCGGCTTCATCTGCACGGCCACCCGTTTTGGAAAGTCGAATAAAATAGCGCTTCGAATCATCGAGGCGGTTGGCCTGCAAATGCAATAGACCCAGCGCATAAAGTACATCATTGTTTTCCGGATGGTTTTTATCCAGCGCCTCGAACTCTATGCGCGCTTCTTCAAAGCGTTTTGCATCGGACAAAAGCCGCGCATAAATCAAATGTAGATTGAAGTTGCCTGGGTTAGTGCTTGGGTTAGTACCTGAGCTTGCATCCAGTTTTTCTTTCAACCAGACAATCGCTTCCGTATGTTTCTGCTGGCGTTGTAGTAAAGAAATATAGGTGATCAGTGCATTCTCATTATCAGGACTCAACTTCATTACTTGTAGCAATAAGTCTTCTGCTTTTTCCATCTTCCCCATACGTGAAACAACATGGGCGTAAGCAAACAAGGCATCCGGGTCGTTCTGATGTTCCCGCATCAAACGTTCCATAACCAGGGTAACTGTTTCCTGATCTTTTTCTCGCCCAAGCATATTGGCTATCATCCACAACTTCTGATCAATCTGTCCGTCGTTGCCCACATCCATAACACCTTCAAGATGATCCACTGCTTCTTGAATGTTTCCATTTCGAATCGCCATCACAGCAAGCACTTGCAGGGCATCTGCATTACCGGGTTCGACTTCATTCCACAAAGTCGCGGCCTCTTTTGCCGCCATATCATCCCTAGCGTACACAGCAATCCGCGTGGCCCGTCCAATGACGACGGGATCCCGAGTGGTGCGTGCCAAATCCAGATAATTATCGACTGCAACTTCCAGTTTCCCACGCTGACCGGCAATTTCTGCCAGCAACAATTGATACAAAATATCTTCTGTCAGCTCGATATTGGGTCTTGTTGTTCCTGGCTCTTGCGGAATTGGTTTGTTTTTTGCGTTCTTTTCAGGCGCAACAGCAACTTCTTCCTGGCCAGGATCGACCACAGGTGAGCGTTGTTCTATTGGAGCGCATGCCGACAGGCCAAGCAAAAGTACCGCAGCCGATACAAGCTGAATCGAAAGAAACAAAGAAAAACAGGCTGATAATCGTTTATACATAGTTATAACAATACGAGGAAGATTCTAGATTGACAATGATTATGTGCAATATGTTCCGCATGTGTCTCAATATATGCTTGTCGGAAAAACCGCCAAAGACTTTAGCTTTTGGGAAAAAATCAGTATTTATATCCGCTCGATTGGTTCGATTTATTAACATCGCTTTTGTGTGGCATTCAATTCTGTAATTTCGGTTTGATCGGGCTACAATTACCAACCTTGAGTTATTGCACAATTTCTATTTTCTTATGAGCCTCCTGGCATTTGGAATCAATCATACAACCGCTCCACTTGAGTTACGTGAGCAATTGAATTTCGGTTCAGATGTCGTCACTGATGCACTTAAGGATTTTCGTCGGCTTGAGCAAATTAACGAGGCCGCGATTCTTTCCACCTGCAATCGAACTGAGATCTATTGCAGTCACGACAATATAAAACTGGAAAAACCTGTCGAGTGGTTGTCGAATTTTCACGGTATCCAGCACAAAGAACTAAAACCATTTGTCTACAGCTACCCGGATGCTAACGCTGTCAAACATATACTCAGAGTCGCCAGTGGACTTGATTCAATGGTGCTCGGAGAGCCACAGGTCCTTGGACAGTTAAAAAACGCCTATCAAACTGCCCTGGAAACCGGCCACATAGGCAAACTCCTAAATCGCTTATTCCAACATTCCTTTCATGTAGCAAAAGAAATTCGCAGCAACACTGCTATTGGCTCCCATCCAGTTTCGGTGGCATTTGCAGCTGTTCGCATGGCCCAACAAATATTCGGTGATTTGTCTCAACAAACCGCGCTATTAATCGGTGCGGGAGAAACGATTGAACTGGTCGCAAGGCACTTACATGAAAATAACTTGCATAAAATGATCATAGCTAATCGTACAATCGAGCGTGCTCAACACCTTGCCAGTGAATTTTCTGCTTACGCCATTACGCTCGGCGACATTCCCGAGCATCTACCCGAAGCTGACGTCATCATCACTTCAACTGCCAGCCAGTTACCTATCCTTGGCAAGGGCGCGATGGAAAGCGCGATTCTCAAACGCAAACACCGTCCGGTTTTCATAGTAGACATTGCTGTTCCCCGCGACGTAGAACCGGAAGTGGGACAACTCAAAGATGTGTATTTATATACCGTCGATGATCTAAAAGATGTGGTTCAGGAAAACATTAATAATCGTAAACAGGCCGCACTACAAGCGGAGGAGATCATCGAAGCCCAGGTAATTGAATTTATGGACTGGGTAAATTCACTCGATGCGGTTTCAACCATTCGAGCATTAAGAGAACACGCTGAAGCGCTACAACTGGAAGCCTCCCAATGGGCACAGAAAAAATTACAGGAAGGCGGCGATCCAGAAATCATTTTACAGGAAGTCACACGCTCTCTGACCAATAAACTTATTCACTCACCCAGCTCACAATTGAAAAACGCCGGCATCACTGGCCGCAGCGATCTGCTTTCTGCCACCCATGAATTATTTGGTCTCCGCCCCGATAAAACAAAGAACAAAAAAGATTAGCCCCTTTGGGCCTTGCCGTTTACTATTCGCTATTAACTACTCACTATTTTTTTAATCCTGTGATCTCAAATCAATGAAAAAAAGTCTGTTACATAAACTGGAAAAGCTCGACGAACGATTAACCGAGATCGATGCCTTAATGTCCGATCCCGATACGATCAATGATCAAAATCGCTTTCGAGACATCTCTAAAGAACGCGCTGAGATTGCACCGATTGTTACCTGTTTCAAAAACTACAGCAGCAATATGAAAACCATAGAAAATGCACAAGAGATTAGCAAAGACAGTGATGCTGAAATTCGCGAGTTAGCCCAGGAAGAAATCAATGAAACGCAGGCAACAAACGAAACACTGGAACTCGAATTACAAAAATTATTACTGCCCAAAGATCCAGCCGATAAGAGCAACATCTTTCTTGAAATTCGTGCAGGCACAGGTGGTGAAGAAGCCGCGTTATTTTCTGGCGATTTGATGCGCATGTATACCCGCTATGCGGAAACCCGAGGCTGGAAAGTAGAAATTATTAATTCTGCCGAAAGCGATCTGGCCGGATATAAAGAAATCATTATGCGTGTCATTGGCGAAGGTGCCTATTCACGCTTGAAATTTGAATCGGGTGCTCATCGTGTACAACGTGTGCCGGAAACTGAATCTCAAGGCCGTATTCATACCTCGGCCTGTACGGTTGCTGTATTACCAGAGCTCGACGACATTGAAGAGATTGAAATTAATCCTGCGGATTTACGTATTGATACCTTTCGTGCATCCGGTGCTGGGGGACAGCATGTCAATAAAACCGACTCAGCCATTCGCATTACACATCTACCAACCAACACCGTTATTGAATGTCAGGATGAACGTTCGCAACATAAAAATAAAGCCCGAGCCATGTCTCTGTTACAGGCCAGACTCATGGATAGCCAACGTGAAAGGCAATCGAGTGAACAAGCCGAAAACCGACGCACCCTCGTTGGCAGCGGTGATCGATCAGAACGTATTCGCACCTATAACTTCCCACAAGGAAGAGTAACAGATCATCGGATCAATCTTACGCTGTATAAACTGGATGAATTTATGGCCGGTGCAGTTGATATGATCATCGAACCATTGATCAATGAATATCAAGCTGATTTACTGGCTGCTTTAAACGATTAATACTGAACAATGGATCAAAGTATCCAAACGCTCATAGCCCATGCAAAAAACCAACTGACTGATTCAGACAGTGCCAGACTGGACTCAGAGTTATTATTGCAACACGTCCTCGATTGCGATCGCAGCCATTTATACGCACACCCAGAACGCACCCTGGACGATCAACAAATAGAACGTTTCAATTATCTGTTACAAAAAAGGGTTAGCGGTTTGCCCATTGCCTATCTGGTTGACCATAAAGAATTCTGGTCATTAACATTAAATGTTAATAAACATACTTTGATCCCAAGATCAGAAACAGAAATTTTAGTTGAATCCGCCTTGCAAACAATCTCACACGATACTCAATTACATATTCTTGATCTGGGAACTGGCAGTGGCGCAATAGCCCTGGCGATTGCAAAAGAAAGACCTTTGAGCCATCTTGTTGCAATCGATATCTCTACTCAGGCTTTAGAGGTTGCCCGCCAAAATGCAACGGTGAATAATATTCATAATATTCATTTCTTTCAGAGCAACTGGTTCGAAGCATTACCAGAACAATGCTTCGATATGATCATCAGCAATCCACCATATATAAAAGAACACGATTCACATTTATCAACGGGCGATGTACGCTTTGAACCGAGCAATGCTCTGGTATCTGGCTTTGGAGGACTGGATGATTTAAAAGTGATCATTTCACAAAGCGTACAATATCTAAACAAAAAAGGACATCTACTCGTTGAACATGGATATGATCAAGGAGAAACCGTATTCCAGTTATTAAAACAACATAACTATGAGAATATAGAACCACTGCATGATCTGGCAGGCCATCATCGTGCAAGTCGTGCAGTTTACATAAATGATTAAATTAACATCACAAAAATGAACGACGACCAATTATTGCGTTACAGCCGACAAATCATGTTGCCCGAGATCGATGCAGCGGGACAACTGAAATTGTCTGAAGCAAAGGCATTGATCATCGGCCTGGGTGGTCTTGGATCGTCCGCATCTGTTTATCTGACCAGTGGTGGCGTGGGTAATTTAACACTGGTTGATTTTGATAAGGTCGATCTTTCAAATCTACAACGACAAATTGTACATGCCACATCAGACATCGGTCGATTGAAAGTAGACTCGGGCAAAGAACATCTACAAGCAATCAACCCTGATACCAGGATCATCACGATTAATCAACAACTTGAATACGACTCTTTAGCCGAACAAGTAACACAACACGATGTCGTACTTGATTGTTCGGATAATTTCGCAACACGCTTTGATATTAATAAAGCCTGCGTTGTTACAAAAACACCTCTGGTGTCTGCTGCTGCAATACGCTTTGAAGCTCAAATAAGTGTCTTCAATGTACAACTACCATCTTCACCTTGTTATCGTTGTCTATACGACGATGCATCACATACCGATCAAACCTGTACAGCAAATGGCGTGATTGCTCCCTTACTTGGAATTGTTGGTAGTCTACAGGCACTTGAAGCAATGAAATTGATCATGGGAATAGGAGAAACATTGGTGGGAAAATTATTATTATTCGATGCCTTATCGATGGAATGGCAAATTGCAAAATTGAATAAAGATGAACACTGCCCAGTGTGCGGCCCCCAATGACAATGCAAAGTACATAATGAAATTTGACAACAGTTGGGAAGCGCTAACAAAACCCGGGTCTGACGATCATTATTTTCAATTTGAAAAACAACCAGAATTCATTCTATCAAGTGGTAAGTTTGAAATCTCAAACGCTTGCCTACTCGCAGAACTCTGTCGTCTTATCTATCGTATAGATCAGGTTATGTATTGTAATCATCAAAAAATATCTTTTCTGGATGCGTTATTAGATGCTGCAGACATCCAATGGCTTGATTGTTTTAAAAATGAAAAAACCGCCAGCTATGCCTGGTTACTTAAAAAAACTGCGTACGATGTTGAGAAAAATACTCAACGCGATTGTTTAATATTAATTTTCCGCGGCACGAATGGTATTGATAACTGGAAGTTAAATGCCAATGCCGTACAGAAAAAACATGCAAAGACTGGAAACGTACACAGCGGATTTTACGATGCCTATCTGAGTATTGAAGAACAATTAAAAAGAAATGAAGATTTGAAAAAACTACCCGTCATTTTGGCTGGTCACAGCCTCGGAGCTGCATTGTCCATCCTGACAATTTCCTCACTAAGTAACTCTTTGAACGTGGAAGCATGCTATACGTTTGGCTCGCCAAAAATTGGTGATTTAGAATTTTGTAATTCAGTACCTAACAAGAAAATCTATCGAGTGATCAATCGCAATGATATTGTCACCATGTTGCCTTTTGATTTTCTAAATAACACTTACAAGCATTGTGGCGAATCTCATTATTTCACAGCAGACAAACATCATATCGATCAATCAGAAAAAGAAATTTTAAATATGCAACAAAATGATCTGCCGGATATAAAACAAGTAAAGAATATAAACAGTTTTTTGAAAATAATAAAAAGTTTTGAACGCGATATTCCTTCTTATCTTTCTGATCATGCGCCTGTCAATTATCTTGTAAGATTGAATTCAGTGTGAAATTCTTACTGAACCGCTTATTTAAATATTCATATCCAGTTCTTTTATTTTTCTTGTTAATGTATTCCGCCCCCAACCGAGTAACTTAGCTGCATCCTGACGCCTTCCACCCGTTTGCTTCAATGCGACTTCAATGATAATTCGTTGAAATATTGGCAGAGCCTGAGAAAGAATATCTTTGTTACCTTGTGTCAGACTTATCTCGACCCATCGTCGCAAACCCGATTCCCAATCATCTCCTGTACCTTCATTTTTCACCACATCTTTTAATTCAGGTGGCAGATCTTCTATATGGATCTCGTAACCAGAGGCCATTACAGTTATCCAACGACAAAAATTTTCCAACTGTCTGACGTTACCAGGCCATTGCAGGGAATTTAAAAAATCCTGCGTCTCTAACAATGCTTTTTTCGGTTCAACCTGTAATTCATTGGCTGCACTACGTAGAAAAAACTCACATAACATGGGTATATCTTCTCGCCGATCACGCAATGGCGGGACATGAACACGAATAACATTCAAACGATGCAGCAAATCTTCACGAAAATCGCCCGATGCAACACGCTCTTCCAGGTTTTGATGAGTTGCAGCGATGATTCGTACATCAGATTTGATCGGCAAATGACCACCGACACGATAGTATTCACCCTCCGCTAAAACACGGAGTAATCGGGTTTGTAAATCAGCTGGCATATCACCTATTTCATCGAGAAATAAAGTGCCGCCGTTTGATTGCTGGAAACGCCCAATACGCTGGCCTGTTGCGCCAGTAAAAGCACCTTTCTCATGACCAAATAACTCCGATTCGAGTAACTCTTTTGGGATCGCAGCAGTATTCAAAGCAATAAATGGATTTTCTGCCCGCGGACTATGGCGATGTAGGGCTTTAGCAACTAGTTCTTTGCCAGTACCCGATTCGCCAGTGATCAACACAGTCAAATTAGAACTGGATAAACGACCAATCGCCCGAAAGACTTCCTGCATTGCCGGTGCAGAACCAATAATTTCCTGAACAGGCTCATTCTTACCGATGGAAGTAACAGTGCCTTTCAGTTCGTTTTCGCTCAATGCACGTTGAACAAGAGTAACAACCTCATCTATATCAAATGGCTTGGAAAGATATTCAAATGCACCAGCCTGAAAAGCAGATACTGCACGATCAAGATCAGAATAAGCTGTCATAATGATCACAGGAATATTCGGTGCCAGTTCTTTTATCTCGCTCAATAACTCAATACCATCAGTATCCGGCATACGAACATCAGATATAATTGCCTGAGGTATCTGACGTTTTAATTGATTCAGGACTTTCGAACCATTCTCAAAACTTCTGGTTTTAATATCCGCTTTTTCCAGAGCCTTTTCCAGCACCCAACGTATGGATCGATCATCATCAATAATCCAGATTTCTTGCTTATCAGTCATGGTTCCTTTCCCTTGGTAATAAGATTGTGAAGACAGTTCTTTCGTTAACGCGGTTGTATTCAATGATACCTCCATGCTTTTGTATGAGTGATTGTGCAATCGGAAGACCAAGACCCGTACCTTCAGCGCGGGATGTGATCATCGGATAAAAAATTCTATCGACCATGTCATCGAGAATTCCCGAGCCATTGTCAATAACATCTATTCGTAAACAAAGTTTATGCAAGACCTGAGCAATCGTGCATTTACGTTCAGCCCTGGTTTGTATTGTTATCTCACCCTCTTCTTCAATAGCCTGTATCGAATTACGAATAATATTCAGAAAAATCTGAATCATGCTCTCCCTATCTGTCCAGATCTCTGGCAAACTGGGGTCATAATCTCTTACTAAATTAAAATTTATCGTGGTTTCTGCACTAATCAAGCTGCAAACGTATTCCAGGATTTCATGAATATTTTCAGTAGAAAAATTCATCTCTTTATCTGGTGACAACATTCTATCGACCAGATTTCTCAAACGATCAGCTTCGTTAATAATGATGTCGGTATATTCTTTTAGATCATCACTGACTAATTCCTGCCTTAGCAATTGAGCCGCTCCACGTAAACCACCGAGAGGGTTTTTTATTTCGTGCGCCAATGCTCGACTGAGTTCGTTGGATGTCAGGTTCTGAGCAATTAATGTTTCTTCTTTCGATATGCGCTTGTGAAAATAAGTATTCATCATTTCGACAACCAGGCAATCCACTCCCTGTCCGTTGTCTATCGGTGTAAACACACAATCCACGGTGATGGTCTTCATATTTGGTAGATCAATATCAGCCGCCCATTGTACACAGGGAGAACCATCTGAAAATGATCGTTTGACTGCCTCTGAGAAAAAAAACGAATTCGGTAAAATTTGCTCCACATCCAGGCCTATTACCTTACGATGACTAACCGACAGCAAATCCTCTGCTGACGCATTAATACCTTTCAGACGTAAGTCACGATCAAACAACAACACTGCTGTGGTCAGATGATCGATCAAGATTTCAGATGATGCCCCAGATACAGTCATAACTGTTTCAGTATCGCACTATTTTAGTGCGCATTATAGATTTAATATCAACCCCACTCATATTTTACAATATTTTCTTTATATTATTCAGCAACTTAAAAACCATTGAATATGGTTAATGATTACTGACTAGAGTTCAGCAATAACCAGACCATGATTGGGGCATAGCAACCCAAAAGATAGAAATCAGATAAATAAGAGGGATTTAGATATTGAAGAAGTGGCGGGTTAATTCGTCACTTGAGAAAAACGCAACAGATGCACTGTAACGGGTGTAGAACGCATCTCTTGTTTACCGCTGGCTGACTCTATAGCAACTAACAAGCTGTGCGTACCCCGATCAATATTGGTTAAGTTGAATGTTGTTTCCCGACCTTTCAAAACCACTGCACCATCGAGATATAAGACGATCTGATCATTACCACGCAATTTGGGTGACAACGCAACCTGAACACTTAAAGCGCCGGTATTTTCACGAATGGATTCGTCATCAACCGGACTGACAATTTTAAATTCAGTGTATTTGGGTAATTCTTTTAATTTCTGACTTGTTCCAGAAGCAGGTTGTGTTTGCGTCTGTACCTTTGGGACAGTTTGAATATCTTCAATAATGATTTTTTCCGCATCACTGGATGGTTGATCGGAAAAAATTGGATTGCCATCTTTATCATGGGTGATATAGACCTCAGTCGCAATAGCCTGTGTAAACATACCTATTAACACAGCCAGGAGGAAACTGGATAGTAAAACAGGGTTTCTGAAATAACGATTGTTAAATTTATGTCGCATACAGACAGTATGACTCAAAACTGATTGCCAAGGTTCATGTATTTTTGCTAATTACGTAGCATCCACAGCTTTAAATAACCGAGCAGTCATAAAAAAAACCCCACCGAAGCGGGGTTTTTTGACCACATAATTAAGATGATATAACTTATAAACTATAGTACATATCGAACTCAATAGGATGTGTGGTCGCACGAAAACGTGTCACTTCTTCCATCTTCAATTCGATGTAAGCATCAATCACATCGTCCGTAAATACACTACCCGCCGTCAGAAAAGCACGATCGTTGTCCAATGCTTCAAGAGCCTGGTCAAGAGAAGAGGCAACAGAAGGCACTGACTTTTCTTCTTCAATCGTAAGGTCATACAAATCCTTTTCAAACGGTTCGCCTGGATCGATTTTATTCTGGATGCCATCAAGCCCCGCCATCATCATAGAAGCAAAGGTCAAATATGGGTTACCACAGGCATCACCAAAACGGATTTCAATACGAGTACCCTTCGGGCTTGAAACCCAGGGAATACGACAGGAAGCAGAACGGTTACGAGCTGAATAGGCCAGTAATAATGGTGCTTCAAAACCTGGTACCAGACGTTTGTAACTATTAGTACCCGCATTAGCGAAAGCGTTTATGGCGCGTGCATGTTTGAAGATACCACCGATATAATGCAGGGCCGTTTCAGACAAACCACCGTAGCCGTCACCAGCAAAAATATTATCACCGCCTTTTGCTAAAGATTGGTGGACGTGCATACCGCTACCGTTATCACCTACCAGAGGTTTCGGCATAAAGGTCGCTGTCTTGCCATAACCATGAGCAACATTCATTACGCCGTATTTGATTTTCAAAACGTCATCGGCCTTTTTGACCAGGGTATCAAAGACAGTACCAATCTCGGCCTGTCCAGCGGTAGCCACTTCGTGGTGATGTACTTCCACGGCAACACCCATTTCTTCAAGAACCTGACACATGGCAGAACGGATATTCTGACCAGAATCCACAGGAGGAACTGGAAAGTAACCGCCCTTTACACCAGGACGGTGTCCCGTATTGTTGTCTTCCAGCATACTGCCAGAGTTCCAGTGACCTTCTTCAGCATCTACTTCGTGGAAAGAAGTATTCGTGTCATCACCCCAACGAACATCATCAAAGATAAAAAATTCAGGTTCGGGACCAAAGTATGCAGTATCTGCAATCCCGGTGGATTGTAGATAAGCCTCAGCACGTTTGGCCAAAGAACGTGGGTCACGTTCATAACCTTCCATCGTACTTGGCTCAAGAATGTCACAGGTAATGTTCACTGTTGCATCGTCAAAGAATGGATCCAGATAAGCGGTGTCTGTATCTGGCATTAAAACCATGTCAGATTCGTTAATACCTTTCCAGCCAGCGATGGATGAGCCATCAAACATTTTGCCATCTATAAAAAAATCATCATCAACAACTGATGTTGGAACGGTTACATGCTGCTCTTTACCCTTGGTGTCACAAAAACGAAGATCAACGAATTTCGCCTCGGTGCTTTTTATCAGGTCTAATACCTTCTTTTTTGACATTGTTTTTTTCTCCTCAATGTTTCGTTTAATTTTCTAAGACTCAGCTCCATAAAATGGAATTATGATGAAGCCCCCTTACTGAAAACCAGATGAATAATCCTAGCGTATGGTACATTTTATATGCCAGAGTAGGAACTTGATAATTACTATAATATTCAAATAGTTAAGTTTTGATGCGCTGCCAAAAACGCACTGTCTTAGTGCAATGATTTATATGCTGCACTATTTTGTACTATTCAAATATCCCTTTGATCAATAGATGACGATCTGAAATTTTCGTCGCCGACAAGAAATCCAGACTAGCATTTTCCAACTGCTCGACCACTTCATCCAGGGTAAACGCTGCACACAGAGAATTATAAAAGTCGCGTTGCAATATCTCTGGCTCATTGGCAGCGTATTTCTCTGTCATTTGTTTTGCTTCGGTTACCGAATCCTGACGCATCAGATCCATAACAAAAATCTTGCAGCCTTTTTGCCCATAACGTTTCACTGCTTGCCATAAATCTTCTGGCTCAAGCATGTGATGCAGCAAACTGTTACTGATAATCACATCGTAATTCTCAAGAGGTAATTCTGCCGACTGAATAAGACCCTGATACAGCTCAATTCGATGTGTCAGGTCATTAGCTTTAACAGATTCATGTGCACATTCAAGCATGGCCTCAGCACCATCCAGACCATGAATTATGATTTGTGGAAAAGACTTTGCGAACCGGATGCTCACATCCACTGCCCCACAACCGAGGTCAAGTACAAATCCAGACAACTCTTCATGATGAAGGTTAGTTTGAAATGTCTGACGGAACAGTTCTACAAAATGATCATGCGGCTCAGAAAAATCTGATTCAGCGTATGCTCTGGCCTGCTCAGCCTCGTCCATTAATTCAGGTTCAGGGATACGTTTCATTATTGTTCGGATGCGCGAGAGTGACCAACAACTCGATATATCAGTCTAATACCGTTTGGGTGGCCAGTTTTGTTTGCTATGGATCACTCGTAATTCTTGTAGAACATTATAAAAAAAAGAAAAAAAGGAAAGAAAAAAAGCGGAAAAAAAGGGGTCAAAAAAAGGGGTCAGTGACAACTAGGAATCCTTCTCATTTGTCTTCTTGCCCGTTTGTTTCATTGGCCTTCCTCTTTTAGCGTAACCCACTTTCTTACCCAACGCCTTTTCAATTTGATCACGGAAACGATCATTGCCTAGTGGTACCGAAAAATCAGCTGCATTTCGGATTGAGTGCACCATCTCTTTATCCAAGGCTATCATGAATAATTCACGATAGCTTTGTAGGCGCTCGGCTTTGTCCAATCCCAATCCTGTGTAAATTGCATGTTCCGTTATTATTCTGTCTGTCTTGCCCGCCGCATTATAATGATAACTCGTCCAGGGATACTCTCCAGGATGCTCCACCATACTGGCATTTACAGGATTCAGTTCAATGTATCGATAACAAGATAATAAATATTCTTCTGCTTGTATTAAGCTTGCCTTATGACGTCCTTCCCATAAAGTCCCCGAGCGTTTGTAGGTTTTGTTGATGTATTGCACATAACACCGACCTATCGATTGCATCACTTTGGCAATGCCCATCTCATCACTCGGCGTTAGTAATAAATGAATATGATTGGTCATCAAAACATAGGCGTGGATTAAAACCCCATATTTCTTACTCGCGGTATGAAGAGCATCCAGGTAATAACGATGATCATCATCGGAGAAGAATGTCACACTGCGATTATTGCCACGTTGGATGACGTGACTGGGAACTCATGGTAAATAAATACGGGGTTGTCTTGGCATCTTCCTTCCCTGGGATCTTGATGGTAATTTATTTCAGTATCGTGACGATATCATAAAACGAGAAACATTCTCATCTGTCACCGACCCGAATGCCACTTACTTAAGAGTTATTTTCTTATAAATCAATAGAATATCATTGTAATCGGTGTGTTAATTGAGATGGGAAGTTTTAGGCATCAGGTAAATAACACTGTAAAAACAGTGATTGACGATTTTTACAAACCTATACTGCTCTTTACCGGAACAACTATAACTTATTGACTTTAAATGAGTTTATTTCTTAAGTAAGTGCCATTCTGGTCTGGAACCTTTAAAGAACTGTCAGACAAACGCGATAAAATCAAACGCCAGATCCAACATCATATTAGCGAGCACCAACAGTTAGACAAGAATGACACACGTGATGAAGAAAGACGCAAACGCACTGAGCAGACCATTGAGACATTAAATAAAGCGCATGAGAAGATAGAACAATTTTTAAAGTCCAACAGCCCACGGATGGGCCAAGGCAAAAAACCCAAAGGCAGGTTTATGCTCCTGCAAAACCGGCATTCTCCACATCCATGTGGGTCAAGTCAAAAGTAATATCACCGATAATGAAAGCGCCAAGATGACCACCAACAAAGGGACTATTCAGGGGTACAATGGCGTTGCCTCGGTCGATAAAAAACATCAAGTGGTCATTGATGCCCAGGCCTTTGGTGCAGGTCAGGAACACCATACCTTGCAGCCTGTATTGGAAACGATTAAAGAGCGTTACCAACGATTG
The DNA here is from genome assembly GCA_965250225.1 of Gammaproteobacteria bacterium. Taxonomy (GTDB): domain Bacteria; phylum Pseudomonadota; class Gammaproteobacteria; order Eutrophobiales; family Eutrophobiaceae; genus CBDEUK01. Next base: position 34,977 of record CBDFNQ010000023.1, on the reverse strand, counting down.
CAGATCAGTGACGATATTTATAAGGATGATATCATCGTCACCGCAGACACCGGCTTTGCCAACGAAGCGAATATGCAGTACCTGCATGAGAATAACATTAATGGTTATATACCCGACAACAAATTCCGCAGTCGGGATCCCAAGTTTGCTGATCAGAAAACCAAATACGGAATACGGAAAACCAACACTAAAAAGAAAACAACGAGCGTTATCCCGGCCAGTGAATTCCATTTCGATGCAACCGAGAAAAGCTGCATCTGCCCCGCAGGCGAAATCATGTGGCTGAAGAAAGAAGGCCATGATCAACAAGGGAGCTATAAATTATTTTTTGAAGGACGGCTGACAAAATGTCGACACTGCAAACTAAAACATCAGTGTATGAGAAACCCGGGTTCTGCGGACACCCGAGAAGGCCATGGTCGACAGGTCTCGTTTGTTCAGACAAATAAAAGAGCGCCGAACTTCACCGACTGGATGAAGCATCGAGTGGACTCGAATAAAGGTAAGCTAATATATAGCCATCGAATGTCAGTGGTTGAACCCGTATTGGGTAACATTACGGCGAACAAAAGACTCAATCGATTCAGTTTGCGAAGCAAAACAAAAGTCAATGCACAGTGGCAATTGTATTGTATCGTCCATAATATTGAGAAGTTAAAGAATTACGGTGAATTGGCGGTCTGAACCATGATTCAGTCACCTCTATTTTATAAAAAAACAAAAATTATAAAATTGAATGAACCTATCAAAAATTAATAGAGATAATGAAAACCTGTTCCGAATTCAGGTTTTTCTACAGCCTCGTTGTGTGCGACGCGCCTATTTGTGTGGCGAGGATGGTGTGAGTGGCAAGGACTTCTCCCATCGTCGGGGCTGGATTGTGGAGAAACTCAAGGCCTTGAGCGAGGTGTTTGCCATCGATGTGTGTGTCTATGCGGTGATGAATAATCATTATCATGTGGTCTTGAGAGTCGATACAAACGAGGCTAAAGGCTGGGATGACCGGCAAGTGATGGAACGCTGGCGGGGCTTATTTCAAGGCAATGTCCTGGTGCAACGCTATCTGGCCGGTGAGAAAATGGGCAAGGCTAATCGTTTGAAAATCAAAGAGATAGTAGAGCTGTGGCGTTCCCGGCTGATGGACATCAGTTGGTTTATGCGTTGCTTGAATGAGTCTATCGCCCGAATGGTCAATAAAGAAGATAGCTGTACCGGTCGGTTCTGGGAAGGGCGATTTAAATCCCAGGCCTTGCTGGATGAAGCCGCTTTGTTGACGTGCATGGCCTATGTGGATTTAAACCCGATACGCGCTAAATTATCAGATGACTTAATGACATCGGATTTTACATCTATCCAGGAACGTTTGTTTGAGATTGCCGGGGGGAGAGGGAAGAATAAGCCAAGGCAAAACGTCACTTCAGCCTCGACCGCCACACCATCCAACGCACTGCTGGGCTTTGCTGCCTTCGAAAGAAACACGCAGGGAGACGACCGAAAAGCGGTTTTGCCCTTTAATTTGCAGGATTATCTTGATCTGGTGGACGTCAGTGGGCGTTGTCTTCGAGAGGACAAACGTGGGGCGATTGATGGAAATATTCCACCTATTCTTCAGACTTTGGGTATTAACCCTAATGAATGGCTACCCACCCTGAGGCAATTACAACAGCGTTTTGAATTGGTGATTGGCTCACCGGATAACATCAAGCGCTTCTCTCTCAGGAAGAAACAGGCCTGGTGCTTGGGGGTATCGGAGCAGTCAGAAGCTTTATCAACAGGCCAGGGCGACTTGATCATCTGTCAGATGTCAGACTGAAGTTTGGCACTGATTCCTTGGCCTATGGGTCAGACTAAAGTCAGCCCCCCGTCACTGCTCATTGGTCAGGCTTAAACCAGAGCCTGTGAAAAAAAGTGCCATTCGTGCCTAACACCTAAGTCTAAATTGTGCCCTGATTTTCTAGCCCAAACCCTTGGATCACCCGCATAATCCATGTACAATCCGCGCTCTTTTTGAGTTAACAGATTGAGAATTGTCATGTCCAGAGTATGTCAGGTCACAGGAAAACGACCATTAGCGGGTAATAACGTGTCTCATGCACACAATAGAACACGTCGTCGTTTTCTGCCAAATCTACAGAATCGCCGTTTTTGGCTTGAGAGTGAACAACGCTGGGTAAGGCTCCGTGTGAGTTGCAAGGGTCTTAGAATTATTGATAAAAAAGGCATCGACAACATCATCGCTGAGATTCGTGCTCGCGGCGAAAAAGTTTAGGAGTCCATCATGCGTGATAAAATCAGGCTGAATTCATCTGCTGGTACGGGGCATTTCTATACCACATCCAAAAATAAACGGACTATGCCGGAAAAAATGGAAATCAAAAAATTTGACCCCGTTGCCCGTAAGCACGTGATGTATAAGGAAGGCAAGATTAAATAATCTTGTTAATAGACTTCCTAACCTAAAAAAACCCGCTCAGTGCGGGTTTTTTGTTGTTTAAGGACAAAATGACCTGTTAATCTTAACCCCATAGCAATCAAGGAGACTGGATAACATGAAATGGCGAAATAGACGTCAAAGCCAAAATGTCGAGGATCGTCGCGGACAGCGAATGAGGGCTATGCCCGGAGGAAAACCGGGTGGCATCGGCATGGTTGTTCTGGTATTAGCCGCGCTGTATTTTGGTATTGATCCCAGCGTTATCGTCAGTCAAATGGGGCAACAACAGCCTTCTGCGACACAAACTAGCACCAACGAACCCTATCAACCGACAGCAGAAGAACAACAATTATCCGGGTTTATCTCGGTCGTCCTGGCGGATACGGAAGATGTCTGGCATGCGCAGTTTCGCCAGATGGGTTCACGCTATCAGGAACCCAAGCTGGTGTTATTTTCCGGAGCAGTCCGCTCTGCCTGTGGTGCCGCGCAATCGGCGATGGGGCCTTTTTATTGTCCGGCCGATCAAAAAGTCTATATCGATTTGAGTTTTTATCGTGATCTCAGAGAACGTCATAATGCGCCCGGTGATTTTGCCCAGGCTTATGTGATTGCCCATGAAATTGGTCACCATATACAAACGCTCACGGGCATATCAAAAAAAGTGCATGAACAGAAAGCCCGTGTGAGCAAGGCTCAAGCCAATCAATTATCCGTTCGACAGGAATTACAGGCTGATTGTTTTGCCGGCATCTGGGCCAATCAGGCTCAACGAACCAAAGAAATACTCGATACAGGGGATATTGAAGAGGCATTAAATGCTGCAACCAGCATTGGTGATGATCGCTTACAAAAGCAATCGCAAGGTTATGTTGTCCCTGAATCCTTCACCCATGGCACATCTAAGCAACGAGTGCGTTGGTTCAAGGTTGGCTTTAAGAGTGGTGATATATCAGACTGTGACACCTTTTCGGTATCACAGCTGTAATCAATAAAAAAGTCCCCTGGAATTAATCGTCGAGTACAAAACTGACTTTCAGTTTTACATGGTATTCCTTGATTTTTCCTTTTTCGACCCATACGTCCTGATCCTTGACCCAGGCAGAAGTCACGTTGCGGATAGTTTTGTCCGCACGTTCAACACCTTCCTTGATCGCGTCATCAAAACTTTTTTTGGATGAAGCGGATATCTCTGTAATTCTTGCAACTGACATGATGTTTCTCCTTAAGTGATTAAAAAAACCGAATAGGTAAGCTACACGTTTTACAATAAATACGCACGTATATTCTAGGTAAAGTTCGGTAAGACATACAACAAAGTCAGCGGCAAACTGACTACGCTTGCAGCATTGCCAAACAACACCATTGCAACAACTCTCGAAGGTTCCTGATCATAATGCTCTGCAAAAATAAAATTCATCACCGCTGGCGGTAATGCTGCAAATAAAAACAACACACCCTGCTCCATCCTGCTCAGTTCTAAAAACAGATTAATTATCAAGACCAGTGCAACACCAATCACTGGACATAAAATTGCCACCAACAACCCCAGACGCCATTCACTAAATTCTACATCAAGCAATCGAACACCCAGAGTAAACAACATTAACGGCACGCAAATGTTACCCAGCATTTCAATCGGCACTAATAAAATTTCATGCACCGGTAGTTCCATATAACTTAACAACAGGGCAATGAACACGGCAATGATCATCGGTGATAACAAAACCTTAAAAGGATTGGAGTCCTTACCCAACATATAATTACCAATGGTGACATGAAAAAAATTACACACAATGAACATCACGATCGCCGTTGGTAGTGCAACATTTCCAAAAGTCAAAACAACCAAAGGGATACCCAAATTACCTGCATTAGAAAACATGATGGGTGGGCAGAATGTTTTGGGTGAAATATTGATCAGCTTTGCTACACATAAAGCAACGAGACCTGAACCGATCACTACAACGGCACAGGCAATAGCAAATGCGCCAAACACATCAGCCTCCTGCGCTCGTTCAGTTAACACACTGAATAGTAGACAAGGGATAAACACATCCATGTTCAAACGGTTCGGGATAGTCATGTCCGGTCGGAATAAACGACCATAGAAGATGCCTACTACAATAATGGCTAATATTGGAAAAAGGATCTCAACAATCCGCAAGGCAATCATGATGGTTTTGGGTTCAGCTTAAGAAAGAGGTTAAGACAAGTTTTCTTCCAACTCTGCCTCGTACTTCATACCCATTTCTCTGGCAAGGTTATGGTAGACATTACTGAGTTCCAGATCGGTTTCAACATCGTCCATGCCCTGCATGTATAACCTGCCAAGGTTATGCGCGGCATACACATCACCTAGTTCGACCGCACGCTGAAATAATTCAATTGCTTTAATCCCGTTTTTTTCAACCCCGGCACCCGATTGATAAGCCAAGCCCAGCATGCCAGTTGCCGCAGGGTGTCCTTGTTCAACTAATGGCATCAATAAAAACATCGCTTCAGTATAATTTTTTTCTGAAAAAGCCTGGCTGGCCTGATCAATAACAGTATTATTATTACTCATGTTGGGTTACACGAATTTTACAAACGGTTTTTGATCATCATTCCCTGAAATTGATCCAATACCCCAGGCTGTTTCGCCTTGTTTGTTAAGATGTTCAATCACTTTCACTTTATCATTTTTATTGACTACCACGATCATTCCAACACCACAGTTAAACGTACGATACATTTCCTTTGTTTCAATATTGCCTTGTTGTTGTAACCATTGAAAAACGGGAGGGAATTTAATGTTATTTTCATCCAGTTCTGCAACTGTATTATTCGGCATCACACGTGGAATATTTTCTGTCAAACCACCACCAGTAATGTGTGCCAGTCCTTTTACTTTCACATCTTTTATTAATTGTAATATCGACTGTGTATATATCCGCGTCGGCTCCAGCAAACAATCAATCAAAGGATGATCGTCTATATCTGTTGAATGTGAGACATCTCCATCGTCGAGTAATTTACGGATCAATGAATAACCATTGGAATGTGGACCGCTTGAGGCCAGTGCAATAATTGCATCACCATCCGATATAGTTGAACCATCAATAATGTCTTCTTTCTCAACAGCACCGACACAAAAACCTGCCAGGTCATAATCACCTTCACTATACATACCCGGCATTTCAGCGGTTTCTCCTCCGACCAGGGCACAGGCTGAAATCTCACAGCCTCTGGCAATTCCGCTAACCACATCGCTCGCGGTGTCGACGTCCAGTCTGGAACAGGCAAAGTAATCCAGGAAGAATAATGGCTCAGCACCTTGCACCAACAAATCATTCACACACATGGCAACCAGGTCGATGCCTATCGTGTTATGGCGATTGGTCTGAATAGCCAATTTGAGTTTGGTGCCAACACCGTCGGTGCCAGAGACCAAAACCGGATTTTTATAATCCAGTGCGGATAAATCAAATAAGGCACCGAAACCTCCGAGCCCGGACATCACTCCCTTATGATGCGTTTTTGCTGCACTGCCCTTGATCCGCTCGACCAGTTCATTGCCTCGTTCGACGCTAACACCCGCGTCTACGTAGCTGATGGATTGTGTTTTCTTTGTCATGCTGCGCATGGTATAGACCTGTTGGCATTGTCGCAATTCTTGACTTAACACTGGCTCTGCAATAGCGTGCTGCCTATGAAATTACATAATGTTTTTATAGCCCTTTTCCTGCTGATTTGCTCCATGACCAGCCAGGCTGTCACTGTTCAAGGCTTGTATGAAGGAACCGTGCAGGTACTGGATAAGTCCACTGCGTCACAAAGCAAGGGGATACGCTCTGCCCTGTTACAAGTCATTGTCAAACTCACGGGGAAACGTACTGCTGCAGGCATTTTTGGTGTGGATTCAATATTGAGTGAACCGAAACGCTATCTGCAACAATATGAAATCCGGAGCCAGAAAAACCCGGAAGACCAGATAACGGAATATTTGCTGTGGGCAAAATTCGATGCCAATGTACTGGAGTCGGCTATGCGCGAATATAGCATTCCGATCTGGAGTCAGGAAAGACCTTCTACCCTGGTCTGGTTGGTCTATAAAGATAGTCAGGGACAACGATTTAGCGAAATGTCTAAAGGCGCATTTTTCTACGATACACTGATGACGCAGGCCAATGCACGCGGTATTAGTTTGCTTGTACCAAGACTCGATTCGGGCGACCTGGCAATCGTTAATGTAAAGGACATCGTCACCAATGCAATGTCACCCATTAAGGAAGCTTCAAACCGTTACCAGTCAAATAATATTTTAACCGCAGTGGTTAATTCCCTGGGTTCGGGTCTGTGGGAAGTCAACTGGGTAGCAATGATTAATGATCAACGCACACGTTGGTCGACCTCAGGCAGCTCTGCTGGAGAAGCCATCGGCGAAGGTATTGATACTCTCGCAGATAAGCTAGCTGCCTTATACAGTCAGGATGTTGGCTATGCGAATGAATCCAGTTTTGACATCACTATCAGTGGGATTAATGACTTTACAGATTACACCCGCACCCTGCGATACCTGGAGTCATTAAACTTTATTAGCCAGGTCGATGTAAAAAAAGCGGTTGATACAACCATCACCTATAGACTGGTTGCCCACGGTGATATCGCAACACTTGAACAAGCTACCAGCCTCAGTCGAATCTTGAAGCCGATTGGAGATGGCTCGTCATTTCAATACATCCAATAACATGATCGATGACACACAAAAAATATTTTGGCTGTTTAGCACCCTGTTATTCGGCTGGTTGCTGTACCTGCTTGCTCCTGTATTAACGCCGTTTGTTTGTGCTGCACTACTTGCCTATCTTGGCGATCCGATCGTTGATCGACTTGAAGCAAAAAAACTATCACGCACCCTGGGCGTGACCATCGTCTTTTTTGTCATGTTAACATTCGTGATCATTTTGCTGTTCATCATTGTGCCTTTACTCGAACAACAACTGGTTCGTTTGATCAAACGCCTGCCAGATGCGATTGGTTGGCTGGAAACGAGCTTACTGCCTTACATCTCCTCCACATTTGGTCTCGATGAGAATCAATTAAGCCTCGAACAATTACGTCAAAACATTACTCAACACTGGCGTGATGTCAGCGGCATCATGAGCAAGCTCATCGCCAAGCTGTCCCAATCTGGTCAAACCTTATTGGCCATCTGTGCAAACATTGTTTTGATCCCGGTGGTCACATTTTATCTGCTACGTGACTGGGATATTTTTGTCGCAAGAATCCATGAACTTATCCCAAGAACTGCCGAGCCCGTCGTCAGTAAACTGGCAAAAGAATGCGATGAGGTTCTCGGTGAATTTCTACACGGACAGTTATTGCTCATGCTTGCCCAGGGTGTTTTTTATAGCATCGGTCTCTGGATCGTCGGCCTGGAATTCTCGCTATTGATTGGCATGTTGGCTGGCCTGGTCAGTTTTGTGCCATACCTTGGTGTGATTGTCGGCATAGTGGTTGCCGGTATTGCTGCCTTGCTGCAGTTTCATGACGTTATCCATATTGTCTATATCCTGATCGTATTTGGTATCGGCCAGGCACTGGAAGGCATGTTATTGTCACCGTTACTGGTAGGTGATCGCATTGGCTTACATCCAATTGCCGTTATTTTTGCAGTGATGGCAGGTGGCCAATTGTTCGGTTTCATCGGTGTGTTACTGGCACTTCCTCTCGCCGCGATTATTGTTATCATTTTACGCCTTGCCCATGAACGTTACCTGGAAAGCACTCTGTATTCTGAATGAATCAGTCTGATCACAAAGGCGAACAAATCCCGCTGCAATTCCATCACTATGAGGCATTGAATCTTGAACAATTCATTGTGGGTAAAAACGCTGAAGCACTTGCAACGATTCAAACCATTATTCAGCAAGAAGAACTGAAACCACTTTATCTCTGGGGCAATTCCTCCTGTGGTAAAAGTCATTTGCTACAGGCTGCCTGTGAAAAAGCTGCAAGTAACGGACAAAGTGTTGCCTATCTCCCCATGGAAATTCTCATAAACAATAGCCATGAAATACTCGAAGGCTTAGAAAATCAACATCTGATTTGTATTGATGACCTGCATCATGTCAATGGCAACCAGGAATGGCAGACCGCATTATTTCATTTGTATAACCGTATACAGGAGAACCAGCATTGCTTGATCATGAGCTCGAATGAGAGTCCGATAAACACCAACATCGAACTGGCCGATCTCAAATCACGTTTATCATGGGGATTGACAAACTATCTTGAAGAATTGAACGACCAGGAAAAGGTAATCTTACTCAAACAAAAAGCCAAACAACGTGCATTTGAACTAACCGATGAAGTTGCCGAATTTTTATTAAGCCGAGTTGATCGAAACTTAAATCATTTATTGTCATTACTGGAAAAAATTGATCAACATTCATTATCACAGAAACGGAAAATTACTATTCCATTCGTGAAGACATTGTTGTGACATGATTTAATCTCTTTGGATTTCATTCTCCGCAACTTTATTGCCTTTACGTACGTCATTCCTGCGAACGCAGGAATCCAGTAAAACAATATCCGCTTTCAGCGGCACATTTATTAGAATTTACTCCTGGAGAAAAGCTAGAGTATGATTAATAATCTAAATATCGGAAAGGACAAAAAAGGAGGTCTTTCTGCTATGAATTATTCCAACAACCATTCACGTCTGAATGTAATGTGTTTCAACATATACCCAAGATCGATGAAAGAGCTTGATGTTTATGAATTAAGAGATCAGTCTATCACCTATGAGCAAGATTGAATTAACCGCAGAAAACAAATTGAAATTAGAAGCACGACATAAGCAAGTGCGAGATATCCGGGAAGGTGATCGTATCAAAGCCGTATTACTGAATTCTGAAGGGTGGAGCACAACGATGATAGCGCAAGCCTTGCGCAAACATGAAACCTGTATACTTCGTCACTTGAAGGACTATACCGGAGAGCAGAAATTGCACTGTGCAAACGGCGGTTCCGAGGAGAAATTAAGCAAGCGACAATGTGACGAATTACTCGCACATCTGACAGCACATCTATATCAACATAACCACCAAATTGTGGCTTACATCAAGACCCGTTATGGGGTTGACTACACGGTATCGGGTTTACATAAATGGTTGCATCGTCAAGGATTTGTTTATAAACAACCCAAAGGGGTCCCCGCCAAAGCCGATGTTGAACAACAACATGCCTTTATCAAGCAGTATGACGTATTGAAAGCAAACGTCGGTGCTGATGAGCCTATTTTGTTTGGTGATGGCGTGCATCCGACACAGTCGACGAAATTGAGTCACGGTTGGATAAAGAGAGGGACAAATAAGCTTATCAAAACAACCGCGAGTCGCACACGGATTAACCTATTAGGTGCGATTGAACTCAATGCCTTGTCAAACACGGTGACAGAAACCTATGACACGATTAATGCCGACAGCATTGTTGATTTTCTATCCAAATTACGAGCGCAATACGTTGATGCAAACACCCTTCACTGGATAGTTGATGGGGCGGGTTATCATAAGGCGGCGAGTGTTAAAGAAAAGGCAAACGAACTTAATATTAAGATACACATCCTGCCGCCTTATAGTCCTAATTTGAATCCGATAGAACGTTTATGGAAAGTGATGAACGAACACGTCCGTAATAACCACTATTTCCATTCGGCCAAGGAATTTCGTGAGCAAATCGATGACTTTTTCAAAAACACTTTACCGGATATCGCGGACTCATTGAACGATAGAATTAATGATAACTTTCAGATCATCGATCCTGCAACTTGAAGTTGATTGAGTATATACAGAAAGGTTTTAAACTGGATTCTGGTACGAATTATAGTCTGTAACTAGCACATACAAAATATTAACTATCCAACAATAGACTCAACTCGACAACCGTTAAACGATATGAGGCTCCAGCAATCGTTTAGCTCAACCATTTAGAGCGCAACAGGATAAGGAGATAATTATGAACTGGTATCTTGCTGTTTTAAAAAAATACGTCGTATCCAATGGAAGAGCACGGCAGAAGCAGGCATCGGACTATTAGGCGGGATATATGCATTGGTTGTGTTAATTCCTGCTATCGCAGTATCCATCAGAAGACTCCACGATACCAATCGTAGTGGGTGGTGATTGTTGATCCTACTTGTTCCTCTAATCGGCGCAATTGTCATCCTTGTGTTTACTGTGCTGGACAGCCAGGCGGGCGATAATAAATATGGCCCAAATCCAAAAGAGGCTGCAACATAATAACAACCAGACACAACTAGTAGAACAAGACTGGTTAACTATAGATAAAAGGAACAGGGATATAATGATTAGTCGTCTAATCTTTATTGGAATCGCCGTGCTCATTGTCGTCAGACTGTACCTGGTTCGGGACATTGATGCGGCGTTGGTTGGTTTGGTTGCCGTTATCCTGATTGGTACGATGGTGTGGTTCAGCGATTTTTGGAGCCGGTATATACTGCCCTTTGGTTTCTGGGAGTCAAAGGCAAGTGATTTCAAAACCCCAGAGCGATCGAGGGGCGCTATCGTCTTTATCGGCTGGGTGTTCCTTGCACTGTTGGGCTACACTACGTTCTTCGTCTGATGAAGGAATTTTTGAGTAACGCTAGAAAAAATACATATGATGTTTGCAATTTACGTTTAACAAGAAAGGAAATAATATGAAAATACTAGGCATTATTATTATTGCCATTGGACTCATTGACTTAATTGGCAGTTATTTTGGATTTGATTTATGGGGGCGACTTTCTTGGAGTGAATCTGCCTAAAGTCCTATGGAAATTTTCTTCTTATATTGAGATTGCTATAGGTTATGTCATCATGCAATTCGGTTCGAGTGACACAAAGATAGATGCTGAGTAATATAATTTACGATAGGTTTAAATAATTCTAGAAAAAGGGGCCGGTGTGATTTAATTTTTTTACATTTTATTGGTATACACAAATTTCTCCCAATTCTGACCGAAGATCTACCATGTCCAGCTCATCGGTATGACCTGCTATCATTTGTGATAAAAGGTAAATCGCATTTGGTTCCTCTTTTTCATTGATCCGAATAACCGAACCGCTTTTATAAATAATTTGCCCACCAAAACCTTCATCTCCAGGAAGCACTGCATAAGTATATTGTTCGATCTGATTGGGTTTTGATGCCAGGTGACCATCAATGACTGTTGAGACACATTGTTCGTATTTTTCATTTGCATAGACCGCGTTACTAAACGAGATCAAACAAAAAATGAGTAATATCAAACTAAAAGGTACACTATTCGACATGGCCAATATATCCCAAAATTTATTTAGTATCACTTATGTGCTCACATTATATAAGAATCATCTCAATGCGTAAATAGCTTAGCTTAGCTAACGATTTCCTTCTCCCTTAATCTAATTGTAAGGTGTTTGTTTTTTCATACACCTGAGGTATGGGTAATAATCTTTAGTTGGGGCAACAATTTATTGAGCTTTTTCCGAGCACCGTTTGTGGTAGCTGTACTCAATAACTCGAGTGTCTTTAAATTTTTCAGCTTAGATAGATGACGAAGTGTATCGTCGGTAATTTTTATACCTGTCAGTGACAGATAAATTAACTGGTTAAACTGTTTGAGATGATAGGTACCTTTATCGGTCAGTTTAGATGTATCTAAACGGAGGTGCGTCAGGGTGCCAAGGTCTTTAAGTGAGTAGATGCCCTCGTCAGTAATGTTGTCTGAAGTCAATTCCAGAGTATGCAATTTGCTCAGTTCCTTAAGCGAATACACACCCTTATCGGTCATGTTCGGAATAACTAATTTTAATGATTGCAACTCACTTAGTGATTTAATGTTATAGATACCATCATCACCCAATACCCTGGAATTAACCTCGAGATTTTTTAATTTACCCAGTTGTTTAATATAATAAAAACCCTTGTCGCTGATGTTGTCGAGTGAGACAGAGAGATTTTCAAGTTGACTAAGATCTTTAAGAGAATAAAGACCTTTGTCGGTGATTTTTGAACCAGTTAATACAAGAGATTTAGTTTCTGGTGCTGTCTTTGTCAGCGTCCATAGATCATTATCGGTAGAAACATCCTTGCCTGTTGCAAGCTCACACAACAAACTGAGACAAAGACCAAGTATCAATAAGATTTTTCTTTTCATATTTGTCTCGCAGGTAGCATTTAAAAGCGCAGTTTAACGCCGAGGATTAAAGTACTGGTATCAAAGGTTCGGGATGCACGGCTTGAGTTAGCATCTTGATTAGCGTAGTAGAGATCCATACTGAACATCTTGTTAAATTTGTATTCTCCACCAATGGTAAGCTGCCAACGTTCATCATCTCTTCCAAAGTTACTATCAAGTGGACTGCTAGTATCGTAATCACGCTTGCGGTGGCGTAGTCGTGTACTCAAGTAAAGTGAACTCGATGGGGCAGATACTATCTTAATCCAGGTATCTCTCTGGGCGTGCTCATTATTAACATCACCCGAGAGTCGTTCACCAAACTTGACACCGAATTCAGGCGAGAAAATGCTACCCCAGCCACGGTAACGCACCGCCACACCAAGGAGATAAAGTTGATTATTCGATGAGCTTTGCACATGTTGTTGCTGATAATCACCCAGAACACTGAGCTGCCATACTTTCTGCAAACGGTAAGAATATCTGCCTTGTACTTCGTAGACGTTGGCCGTGCGTATTCCGTCACCAGTATTAGCATTAGGCACATTGTCACGATATTGGACTGAAATAAGTGTGCTGTGCACACCGGATTTGCCTTCAATCTTTCCTTTTGTTGACCAGCTGGGTTCCAGACCCTTACTATAATCAAGGTAACCTACCTGACCCAGAATAGACCAGTTGCCTCCACAGCAGATGTCTGTTTCTACTCCGGTATAGATTTCATTAGCATTGATGGTAGTCTCAGGAGAACCAAGAGGGGCTTGGAAAAAATTATCATAAAAACGATGACGGTAACCAACGAAATATTCTATATCGTCATTAGTTAACGCAGTAACTGGATCCCAATGGTTATCGCCCGCGGAGGAATCACCATCTAATTGGTCGTCAGCAGCATACGTAGTGGAAACAGTAAATGAACAAATCGTCAGCAGCCTTACCACCATCAACAAAAAAATATTTTTCCTCAGCATAAATTCCCTCCGCAACAAATCATGACATGGCTAATCTTTTGACAGGCCATGTCTTGGCCTCCACGCCACACAGCGTTCACCTCTCAGCATTGAACAAAGTCCGTAAAATATAGCTATATTTGATCTGACAAAATAATAAGCGCCCCATGCTGGCAGTATTGCCTGCAGCCTTTTGCCAAGCCTTAGGTATCCTATACCAGCCAGTAGATAAATGGCAATCTGTAGTGTCAATGTGATCACATAGAAGAGATTTTGCTGCACCAGTAATACGTTGCTAATCAACACCACTATAAAAAGTGGTGGCAAAAAATAACGTAATAACTTGTGAGAGATCAGTGCCAGCGAAAACCAACCTTGATACCAAAGCTTTCGCGGTAGATGGAACAGTGCTCGCAGACTGTGATTCGTAATGCGAGTTTTGCGCTGAAATTCAGTATCAGCATGTTCTGCAATGGATTCAAACACTATCGAGCGCGGGCATTGTACTAGCCGAAAGCCAGCACAGATTACCCGCAGTGAAATGGCAAGATCATCGGCCTGTGCAGGCTCATCCAGATAGGGAAACAGTGAGCGACGAATAGCATAAAATGCGCCTTCTGCGCCAGTGCAACTGCCAAGATCACTTTCCATCTGTTTCAATCGGCTTTCGTACTTCCAGTAACTCATTTCACCTTGCACAACCATCTGCTGTCCTGGCTTTAAGGCATATTTGATGGCAGTAGCAGCGCCAACAGAGGGGTCATTAAATAGTGAAATCAACTCTCTCAGGCTATTTTGTGGAGCAAAGGCATTAGCATCAGTGAGTAGAAGTATTTCGCCAGTGGCAATTTCTACACCCTGATTTAGCGCTTTCATCTTGCCTGAGCGCGGTAACTCAACAAGCTGAACATTGGCATCTTTGTGACACTCTATAAAATGCCTGACCCGCTCGGCTGTCCTGTCTTCCGAACCATCGGAGACGACGATAATTTCGATGTTTTGTTCGGGATAATTAAAGGCCAGACAGTTTGCTAACTTTGCTTCAATTTCCGCCTCTTCATTGAAGGCAGCAATAACAAAGGAAACAGCTGGAGTATGATCCAGATCAGCTTTGAGCGGCTTATGAAAAAACGGTCTCAATAATACCAACAAGGCAGGATAACCTAAGTAAACATAGATAATAATCAGCAAAGCAAACCAGAAAATCACCTCAACCATCATTCACCACCTCATTGACGATGCCATCATCTTTGACTTTGGGCGGTAAACCAGCAGTGATCTTTGCAGCCACCTGTTGCCAGCTATAGCGCGACAAGGTTTGCTGACGAGCATTGTCTCCCAATTGCTGCCGTAGTGTGTCATCTGACAACAGCTGTTCAAGTGCCTCGGTTAATTGTTGGCAATTTTCAGGGTCAACGACAAGACCGGCAGGTCCAGTGCTGACATATTCGGGTAACGTACCAGTGCGAGTGACTATTGAGGCCACACCGAAAGTCATGGCCACCATTAAGGCACCACTTTGCGAGATAGCACGATAGGGAAAGACTGCAATATCAGCCATTTCCATCCAGCCAGCAACGGCATCAGATGGAATATAGCGCGGTTCAATTTGAACCAACTGATTGATCCCAAGTGTATCGATCTGCTGTTGGTAGACTGAAAGATCAAAACCAGCTAAGGGTGAACCTGCGATCAATAGTCTGGCCAGAGGCTGTTGCTGGGTAATATTTGCAAAGGCATCAATTAACAGGTCAACACCTTTATATGTTGCCAAACTTCCAAACAAAAGAATGACCTTGTGCTGTGATGTCAGCCCCAGTGAACTGCGGATCTGTGCACCACTTAATCCTGGATCGTGTAATTCAGCAAACAACCGCTCATCACCGTGTGGAATTACCGATATCTGTGTTGATGGTAATGAAAACAGATTTAGCAAGCGTCGCTGATTACTTATATTGTGTACATAAATGGTGTCAAACTGACGATAGATGCGCTGATAAACCTTGCGACTTAGCCCATGGGTATTGAAACTACCAGCCTCATCACCACTACAGTTAAAACGTTCTATATTATGGCAAATATCTGCTAACGGGATACCGGTATGGCGCAGTAGCATCAGGCCCAGTAGGTCGAGCTGAAAGCGGATATCGCCAAGTAATATAATATCGGGTTTCTGTCGTCGACCTTGCTGGAACAAACGAACCCAGGCCCGAAGATGAAGCATGGCACGAAGCAACCGCCTTAGTTTTCGATAAATTAACCCAGCGTCGCGATCCGGCTTGGGATCCCAGAGTTTTAGCCATTTTGCCAGACGGAAATTACTGTGCGGAAGTGATTCTAGCTCGTAATGAACATCTGTAACCAAAGTAACATGAATACCCTGATCGGCGAGTGCACGACACAACTGGTAAGCATAATGAATAAGCCCACCCTTACCGGCGAATTCCACTACCCAGAGTTGCATACGCTCTCCTGTTTCGCCAGTACATCCTTATAGCACGCTAACAGACGATCCTGCCAGGCAGTTAGGGACAGATGATTTCGTGCCCAGGACTGACCACGAGCTGCCAGTGTTTGTGCTAATCCTGGATCTCCAAGCAATTGTATAATAGCGTTCTTAATAGCCCTGGATGTGCCCGGTTCGGTTAATAGCCCGGTTTGCTCATGTTGAACTATCTCAGGAATACCACCGGTGTCACTAGCAATAACCGGCAATCCCAACAACATCGCTTCGATCAGTACCGTTGGAAAGGCATCAAACAGACTGGGCAAGACAAACAAATCACTAGCTACCAGAAGATCCAGGGTATCGTGGCGAAAGCCTGTCCAGATTATGTGCTCAGCAATACCACATTCCATGGCCAGGGCCTCCAGTGCCGGTCGTTCTGGACCATCACCGATTAATAATAGTTTTAATTTACTAATCCGAAGACTTTTAAAAGCATGTAACAGAAAATCAATCCCTTTACCGGGTCGCATGACAGAAATGCAGCAAATGACAGTATCTTCAGCTTGTATATTCAGGGATTTACGCATTAGTTCACGCAGGTCAGGACACTGTGAAGGTACCGGAATACCATTATGTACGACCCGTAGTTTGCTAGGTCGTAATGTACTATCAGCTAACCAGGCATCTCGTGCTGCTGTTGAAACCACTACCACTTGAGATGCATAGCGGTTCAGCAACATGAGCTCCAGCCTTTGACGTAGTTTATTGCGCCAAAATTTGAAACCCGACTCCGGCATAACATGTAGGCTCGCTATCAATGGGATATCGATGCTTCTTGAGAGCAAGGCACCGTGAATTGAAGAACTTGTCAGATGACTATGAATAATATCGGGTTCGAGTTCACGCACAAATTGTGACAACTGATTATGAGCGGCGAAATCACGCAGATTTTTTATATCGAATATCTTAAATGGTGTTCCGCTGTCACGTATACGCTGTTCGAATTCATTATCGCCGATCCGCTTGAGGCAACCGATATGCAGATCCAGAGAATCTCGGTCGTGATGTACAGCCAGCCCTGCAGTCAACGACTCAGCTCCACCTGCAGTCAGTGAATCTATCAGCCAGAAAACGCGAAGCACGGTCTTTGCTCCAGAAGTGTATAGCCACTTAGAAATTCCTGGTAGAGATCCTCTCTCTTGTTGCCTTTATGCTCTGATGCCTGTTGTAAGAGATACCAGCCAAGCATAGGGCGCAGCCTGGACAAGGGTAAACCCTGTCTCTGAGAAAATTTTTGCAATACCTCTCGGTTAATTTTTGAAATTGCGGTTGATTGAATAAAGGCATTATTCAGTCGTTGCTGTATGGATTGGCATTTTTCACGGTTCCGAGCACAGAATTCGCCTGCATAACTGAGTAACATAAAGAACAGATCATTCCAGGGTGATGCCTGTTGTTCTGCATGTTCCCAATCCACCACACCAGTCAGGCCGTTTTCATCGAATAACAAATTACGGGCCCAGAAGTCACCATGTGACGGCACTAGCAACATTTGGGAATCGTTTAGAATTGTTTGTGCCTGCTCAAGCAGCGTTCCAGCCAGATCAGCCTGCCGGCACTGACCCACCAGGTTTGTAAATTTAGTTTCATCAATGTGTAGCCTGTTCTTTTTGTTGTTGCTGCTTTGAAAGTGTATCAGCCAGTCTATTGCACCGTTAAGGTGTTTCCTGATCAGTTGAGTTGGGAACCAGGACTGTTTTAGTTCAACATAAGCTGAGCGGCCCGGTAATACCGTCTCACAAAGCCATTCCTGATCACCCATTGCCATGAACTGGACAACCCGAGGTAGTGTTGACTGTAGTGCAGCCGGTAAGCTGGCACGGATCTCATTAAGTTGTGTTGCCTCGTTGCTGAGTATCTGCTCGCTGTTGTTTCGATATTTAATCAGGAAACCAGCCTCTTCCAGGAGGTTATCAAATACCAATGCCACCAACTGCCCACGCTGGCTCTCTGAATAATCCAGGGTTTGGATAAAACTGTTCGCGCCCTGGCAAGTATCTGGATTTCTTAATATAGACTTATTTAGTTGATCGGGTATGGGTATATCACTACATTGTAGATCATCCTTCTTAGCCAGTGACATCAAAAGCATACGACGCAAGCCTGCTGGCAAGGCTTGAAGCACTGTATTCAAACCGCGTTCCCGGCGATTATGGGGTGCGAATAAATGACTTAGAAAATAGTCTACGTGGCTACTCTGTGTGCCAAAAATATAGCGATCGAAACACATCGTAGGTGCATTAACAGCACTATTCATTCCCAATACCTGTTTCATGATCGATGCTCAAGGGTTTTACGCAACAAGTGAAAAAGATCAGGTGCCAACAGGAATGATGACGCAAGATAAGCAATCAATAACAGCACTATATGAATCGACGATGCTATTAACAGATCAGTACAACAAGCGGCGGACTGAAATAGCATACTTGTGCAGATAATAATCAGGCCAACAACCAGACCAGGTATCATGCAACGAAACATAGTGGTTAGCACAATGTTCTCCACCCGGCTGATAACCAGATAATTCAGTGTCAGATTGATTATGGCACTGACCAGCATAGCTGCGGCAACACCATTAATTCCAAACTTCACCCCAAATAATAACAGTGGCAGCAATGGAATAGCCTTGATGATTGCCAGTCGGGCCAGAAGCTGGGTTCGGCCAGTAGCCTTTAACATATCCCCAGCAGGTGTGCCTAAAGCTCGCATGCAAGTATAGGCCGCCAGCCATTGCATCGCATGTGAGGCAGTATCCCAACCAACACCGAAAACCAGAGTCAGAAGCGATTCTGCTAACAATGCCAACATAACACTGGCTGGAATAGCAAACAGGCCAACGTATTTCAACGTCAACAAAAATGGCTGTTCCAAACGAGCACCCTGTCGATGATGATCGGAAAATGCCGGAAATAATACTTTACTAACGACCCAGGTTGCCGTGGTGATACTGGTTTCCGGCAACTTGGTAGCGATCTGGTATAAACCAAGTGAATTTGCACCGAGCCAGCGCCCAACCACCAACACATCCATATGGTGCGTCAGTGCAGACAACAGGTTGACACCAACCAGTCCCTTACCATAGTGCAGTAATGGCCCAATAAGAGTTCGCCGGTAGTAAAAATGTGGTCGCCAGGGTATGAGTAACCATAACAATATTAGCCAGGCCAATAGCCCGGCGAGTTGTGCATACACCAGGCTCCATACGCCGTAGCCAGCAATTACCAGAGTAATGGCAACCAGTGACTTGATTGTTACCAAAGCCATCTCTGGTAGTGTGCGACGCCTAAAATCCAAACGACGTTGGCAGATAGCATCATGGGTATTACCCAAACCTTTGAGTAAAAAGCTGATTGCCAACACCGGTAGAATAGCCGCCAGTTCCGGCATCCTGAATAAATCGGCCAATGAATCAGCAACTAACCAGCTTACTAATAGCCAGAAGCCACCCATTAATACATTAATAATAAAACTGATCTCGGCCACATCTTCAAACTGATCTTTCCAGTAAATAAGTGCAGAAGCAGCTCCTAAATCGCCAATGGAATCAGCATACAACATGGCTGTCAGTGCAATGGCAATCAGTCCGAATGACTCGGGGCCAAGATAACGAGCAATAACCGCTATTGCCAACAACCACAGAACTTTACCGGCACCTGCTGAAAACAGTGCCCATAGAAAACCCGTCAGGGTACGATGCTTGAGTGTCGTCACGGCAACACCCCCTGTACACGTTGTCGCAGCAGCCAAATATGACGACGCGATAACTGATTACGTTCTTCATTAATAGTATGACGATGTAGGCGATCAATCGCAGCGGCCATTTGCAAGAAGCGATACAAGGCAGTATCCATAGGCCTCGAGTGCCGTTCAAAACCCTGAAAAAACGCCTTAAACAAAACTCTAAACTGGCGTAGTAAAATTGGAAAAGCAAAATACAATTCAGACTGGATAAGAAAAACAGCCGCCTCGGCATAACGGTGGCCTATGCCTGCGCCTTCCAGATCGATCACTGCTAGCTGAGTATCTGTACACAACATATTGCCGGGCCAGTAATCGCCATGAGTAGGAACTGTCGTCGATACCGTTGCTGGGCGACACATCAGCATAATCTGTTGTTCTACATTTTTAAATTGTGTAGTGGTTAGTAAATCATTTAGTGCCGGAAGTTGTTTTCGACAACGTTCACCCAAAGTATCTAATCGGTAATCACTGGCAGGTTCGGTATTTTTTGGCCATGGTGTCTGCTGGAATTGATCCAACCAGCGACCAGCAGCCTGAAAGAAAGGGCTAAGATGGCTGGCATTCAGCCGGTGCTCCCGGATTAGATTATCTAAGGCACACCCATCTAATCTATCCATTAATAATGTGTTCTCACTGACAAATAGAGGCGTTGGCGTTGCTAATTGTATTTCCGAATCCGTTGGAGTAAAACGTCTATCCAGGGCCTTCAACACAGTGAATTCATGCAAGGCAGCAGTCATATTTCCAGAATGAGGAGCACGATGTTGTTTAAGTAGTAAGGCATGACGCTGCTCGTCACATACTGCCAGCAACGGTAGAATGTACGATTCTGGACGGTCCAGGGAAGCCGCCGCGCGTGAAAATCGACAGTGTGCAAAAGGGCTGAGTGCCAGTGGCTTCATAATTTCATCGGTTAGTGTTTCGCTATGACTATACTGGCTAATCTTATCTGCTAGCTCAGCAGCAATGGTTGGCAAGTTGAACGCCTTGATCACCTGCTTCGGTGCGTACAACGCCAACTGTTGCCGAGTACCCGGTGCCTCCATTAACTCAGTAATCGATGTCACCAGTACTTCTAGACTGCCGGCTGGGTAGAGTAAGCCGTTTTTGCCATGGGTAATTAATTCGGGTATCCCGGACAATTCCGGTGCAAGCACAGCGCAGCCGCTGGCCATGGCCTCCATCAGTGCAACCGGAATGCCTTCCATCTGACCGTCGGTAGCAACAACGCTGGACATTACAAACAAATCACTGAGTAACATCAGCTCGCGAACCTGATCCTGTTCAAAAGCACCGAGGAACTCTACCTGTTGATCCAGTTGCAAACGTCCATGTTGCAGCATGAGTGCTTCGCGTAATGGCCCGGTACCAACAATACGGCAATGAAAGTCGTGCCCTGATTGTTTCAAACGGTGGCAGGCATCAAGTAACAGATCAATGCCTTTGTAGGCTTCGAGTGCGGCAACACAGAGTATTTCAAGTGGCCGCACATCACTATTATTCTGTTGTCGTTGATACGCTTGGGCATCAATACCAACACGGATCACCTGCAGCTTGTTTGCTATATCCTCACCATATAACCGGGTTAGGTATGAGCGATTGAAATCCGAGATGGTACGAACGAATAACGCATCTTCAATCTTCTGCTGCAACATCAACTGGTGTACAAACAGATCATGGGCATGAATGGTAAAGCTATAATCAATACCAGAAAAACGCCGAATGACCCACGCCAGTGTGGTCGGATAGGTGGCAAACTGTGCATGCAGATGATAGATACCTGACCGTTTTAGTGCTTCTGTGATCAGTACCGCCTTGGGAAACAAGGCCAAGGTTCGTAATAAAATACCTGGCTTAAGCCAATGCGATTTGATCACCACCCACAGAGTACTGCTGTATAATGCTGGTTTTGTAATAGCTAGCCGAGCATTTTTTACCAGCATATTCAAGTTGAACCATGGCGTATACAGCACACGTTTCATCCAGGGACGTGCAGCCTTATGAATTACTCGATGATCGCCGGCCATTAATGAAACCAGCATTACTGCCTGGCCCTGCTGCTCTAAAGCATCAATCTCGCGCAGGATAAATGTCTCGGTTACCTTTGGAAAACGTGAAACGATTACTGCAATTGGTGATTTTATCTGTGGTAAAACCTGAGGTGTACGCAACTGCATTCCCGAAATACTCATGCAGTCTGCTCAAGAGCATTTGCTACCTGACGTTGCCTGTGACGCATGCTTGCCAGTGCTGCAATCAGGCCGAGAACGACAAAAATATAACGCTGAAAATCACCGTGTAGCAACGTGCTAGTCAGCAGGTAAGCAAACACACTGTTACGCAAAGCCAAGGCAGAAAACATTAAAAAACGGTCTTGGTACGAATACCAGGCAGCGGAATCCTGCGCCGACCACAAGGCGCTGAAAAAGAGAGTGGCCAATAGTAGCAAACCTATCAGGCCAGTTTCAGCCGCAGTTTCGTAATAAAGATTATGGGCAAAATGACCTTCATCTGCGTCCCCATAATGGCGTGCATCTGAGCCGACCCTGTCACTATAATATTCATAGCGGGTACTGAAGTTACCAACGCCAACACCAGCTAGAGGATTTCCTTCAAACATTGCCACCGCAGTACGTCCAAACAATCGGCGGTGCTCTACCGAGCTGTCCGGGTGCAGATTGTCCACCTGTCCCGGTAACATCTCTGTCACGCTATCAAGACGTGAACTCAGGTTATTCGGCAACAGCGCAAAGATTAAGAGTGCAGCCACCACTAATAAAGGTATATGTTGCCAACGCGCTAATCGAAAACTAAACAATGATATTGTAAATATAAAGAACAATACCATCAGTGGGCCACGGCTATATGTCAGACCAACACCCACTACAATTATTGACAAACAGATAAAGGCCATTAGTTTCAGACGTGGGTTCTGTTCAGCTACCATCAATGACATAGGAAATGGCGTAGAAAGTACCAGTAGCTGACCGAAGAAACCCGGATCGCCAATCGGGCCGGCAAGACGATCGCTGAAAACATTATCATATATATGTGCATGCTTGATACGTGCGAAACCACCTAACTCACCGAAATCAATACTGGACAATAGTTGCAACATGCCCAAAAGCGATAGTACTGCTGCCGAGATACTGATGCTCCATAGTGCGATGCGTATACGTGTTGGTGAGTTGACTAGAAGCATGACAAGGGAAAATAAGGTCAAAACCTTTAGTAATTCACCAGCCTTACCAGAAGTAGCTAAAGGATTACTGGCAATGGTGGAACTGAATAATGGCAATACTGAATACGCCACAACCGGCAACCAAAGTAAAGATAGATTTCTGAGATCAAGGCGACGGTTTCGTATTTCACGGAGTATAGCTATAAACACAAAGATCAGTGTCAAATGAAAAATGCCTGGAATGCCATGGAAGCGATCCAGTACCTGTGAAAGATTGGTCCATACGAGCAAGATCAAAACTGCAAGAGCAAGCTCTACCTGACTGGCAATTTTACTGGCAACAAATAAACCTATTGCCATGGCCGGCAAGAGCATCACTAGTTTGATCAATGGGAGATCGAACGTAATAGCAAGACCAATAATCAAAACTGTAAGTAAGAGAGCTACGGAAACTGTGTGTAGCCATAGACTACGTGCATGAATGCCGATCATGATTGACATTCACTTTATTCCTGGATTTTTTTCCTTCGTGTAGTCACGAGTGAATACCAACAACAGGCCAATAAACAAACCAAGTAAGCCACCGGCCAGTAAATTATTACGCCAGCTTGGCCAACTAGGCTCATCTGGAATACTTGCTGATGAAATTTTGCGTAAACTATAAATGCGGTACAGACTAGGCGCCAGCTCAACCGTTTGATCGGCAAGCTGATCAACAAGTTGGGCAGCAAATTCGGCACTAATGTCAGTGACTTCAATAACGATCATGTTGGTATTTGGTAACACCCGTGTATCAAGGACAAATTCTCTGTCTGAGGGTACATTGAGGATTTGTAATGCTGCATCAATTAACGAAGGTTCCTCGGGTATCCCAGCAAAGGTGGCAATAACGGTACGTCGTTCCAACGTTTCCAGGCTACGCAGGACATTTCGTGAATCATCTAGCTCCGCATTAGGCACAACAATAAGCCGGGTCTCTGCACGAAACTTTGGCGTCAATAGCTGGGTGATCACAGCAGCAACACTAACGGTGGTAATTATACAGAGCAAAAGAGTGAGTATGCTTGCCTTGAAATAGTTTATCAGTTGCAGTGGGCTCAAAACGTCTATATGTGTATGTTCAGTCATGGTTAACGTGCACCTCGTCCAGTAAACACGGCAGGGATAGTTCTCAGCATGATATAGAGATCAAGCAACAGGTTCCATTTACGTACGTAATCAATGTCTAAATGTAGACGTTCAATATCGCTGGTATTGTTACGACCACTCACCTGCCACAGGCCTGTAATACCTGGTTGTACACGGTAGCGAGTGGCCCATGCTGGCCAGGGCAACAGTTCAACTTCAGCCTGTGTTAGTGGTCGCGGACCAACAATGCTCATCTTGCCCTGTAATACATTAATCAACTGCGGCAATTCATCAATTGATGATTTACGTAGAAACCAACCGATTGAGGTAATCCTGGGATCACGATCAAGCTTGCGGATAAAGCGATTGTCACAGGACGGTGTCAGAGTTTTCCTATCAGCATCAACTACCATGGTGCGCAACTTGAGAATAGAGAAGAGTTTACCTCCGCGGCCAACACGTTGCTGATGATATAATACTGGACCATTACTGGTGAGTTTGATCAGCAACGTAGCTACTAAAATAACAGGGAAGGTCAGAATGAGCAGTAGAACAGCGAGAATCAGATCCAGGCTATGTTTAATAATCACCGAGATGGGGTGCGATGATGACAATCCGTCATTTAACAAACAACCAATGCCTGCTGTTGGTTTTATTTGATCCAATGGTATCTGTGCTACGCGGCGATCGACAGGCTGCGATGATGACAATCCATCGTCAAACAAACAGTCAATTCCTGCAGTTAGTTTTATTTGATCCAGTGGTATCTGTACTACGCGGCGATCGCCGTTTAGATATTCAGTCGCTAACATCGGTTCCATGTTCTGATCTTCCCAATCATATAAATTCGTGTCCGTGCGATAACGAATTTAGTTTCCAATAGTTTAACGAGTGATCCTAAGTTTAAGGCTTAGGTAAGCCCAGATTTGTGAAATCTTTTTTTGGAAACCGTAACAAAATCAGCAACAGTTGTAAATACTTAGTGCTTCCGTACTGCTTGCTCAAGAAAATAGTTGTTTAGCCGTCCCTGCCAATCGTTTTCCCATTGCTTGACACAATCGTTTTTCTTCATCGCTTAGAGGATTTCTACTCTCGGCACCTGCGAGATGTGATGGACCATAAGGTGTGCCGCCCGTTGACGTATTCGCCAAATCATGTTCACTATAAGGCAAGCCCATCAGTAACATGCCATGATGCATTAACGGCAACATCATACTGAGCAATGTCGATTCCTGACCGCCATGCAGGCTGGAGGTTGAGGTAAACACACAGGCAGGTTTGCCGATCATCGCGCCAGAAAACCAGGCATCGCCCGTGCTGTCCAGAAAATATTTTAACGGTGCGGCCATGTTCCCG
Organism: Gammaproteobacteria bacterium; assembly: GCA_965250225.1. Lineage (GTDB taxonomy): Bacteria > Pseudomonadota > Gammaproteobacteria > Eutrophobiales > Eutrophobiaceae > CBDEUK01. Next base: position 9,471 of record CBDFNQ010000023.1, on the reverse strand, counting down.
AATCGAGTTGGGCTGCCCAGAGCAAGACCTTTACATTCCTCTAAATCTTCCTGACTGACATAGGGTGCTCCCGATTCCGGGATGCTATCTTCAGTTGCCTCGCTCACGGTAGAGACAGCAGGCACAGTCCGAATTCGTGCCTGACAACCTGACACGGATTCTATGCCACGGGCAATCTGTTGTGCCATTGTGGCCACATTGCCGGATCTTGAATAATACAGAACGAGCAACTCGTTCATGTTCTATAAAATATCCAGTACTGATTCCGGCGGACGACCAATCGACGCTTTGCCATTTGCCAGAACGATCGGTCGTTCGATGAGAATAGGATTCTTTACCATCGCATCAATCAACTCTGCATCAGTCAACGCTTCTTTCGCTAAATCAAGTTCTTTGTAGGGCGTTTCATTTTTACGCATCAAGTCACGTGGTGCCAACCGCAAAAGCGATAAAATTTTTATTAATGTCTTTTGATCTGGCCCAGTTTTCAGATATTCAACAATATCTGGCTCCACACCTTTATCTTGTAACAATTGCAGGGTCTGTCTGGATTTAGAACAGCGCGGATTGTGATAAATAGTTACAGTCATATTTAGGCACCTGTTGACAAATAGAGTAGAAACTTATGTTATTGTCTTACGCAAGTATAACCAGCATCTTCAATGAGTAAAACTCATAGATAGAATTATGAACTTAAATAGTGTCTATAAATTCGGTTCTGAAAGCTTGCCACGCACATTGTATCAGTCTCTTTTGTGGCTTTATAATTTCTGTCGTTTTGCGATCACTCAATTTTTTGAACAACGTGGACTGCAGATTGCCTCGTCATTGGCCTACGCAACATTATTATCGCTAGTGCCATTATTAACCGTGATGTTTGGTTTTTTGGGTGGTCTGCCCGTTTTTAAAGAAATCGGCACTGAGATTCAGACCTTCATATTCAGTAATTTTGTTCCATCTTTTGGTGTGTCCGTTCAAAATTACTTACTCGAATTTTCCGGTGAGGCCACAAAGCTGACATTTACCGGTTCGGTGATCCTGCTGTTGATAGCTTTAATGCTTATGGCTACGATCGACAATGCCTTTAATCGCATCTGGAATATTAAATCAAAACGTAATCCCATCGCTCGCTTCCTGGTTTATTGGGCAATTTTAACACTCGGCCCGTTATTGATTGGTATAGGTCTGGTATCAACATCCTATTTATTATCACTGCCGGTACTAGATGGCATTTACGCGAGTTTCGGTATCAAGGCAAAGTTACTACGCATTATGCCATTCTTGACCACCTCTATGGCTTTTACTATTTTTTATTTACTCATACCGAACTGTTCGGTGCCAAAAAAATACGCCGCAATTAGTGGTGTTTTTGCTGCTATCTTATTTGAAATGGCGAAATTTGGTTTCGGCACTTATGTTAAGACCGTTGCAACCTACGAAGCAATTTACGGAGCAATTGCAATCATTCCAATCTTTTTGTTATGGATTTATTTATCCTGGGTGATCATTATCCTCGGCGCCCATATCTGTTATTGCCTGTCGAATTTTCATATGGATAAAAACGGCATGCAGTATGGACGAAAAGACTGGGACTTTGTTGATGTTTACAAAATCATTGCTACTCTCTGGCAAGGACAAAGAGATGGCTCAGGTTTGAGTGTTACAAAAATAAAAAAACAGGGTGTGAAATTATCGCAGGATAAAATTGTAGAGGTATTGTATGTCTTAACCAGTGAGAAATGGGTGAATCGTTCTCCGTCCGGTATTTATTTGTTGAGCCGTGATTTATCCGATTCAACTGTTAAAGATTTATATGATCTTTTGCCCTGCAAATTTTATTCAAATGATTTTCTGCATGAAGAAGATAGTATCGAACAATCCTTAAAAGATTTGCTGAATGATTATAAAACAAAAACCTTCGAGGCATTAAACATACCTCTCAGAAATCTTTTGTTAAAGATTGAATAGTATTAATCAACCTTTAACACTGAACTGATTTAAAATAGCTGTTGATTTTGTTAATTCAGCTGTCTTGATTTCATATTTTTCATCCTTGCAGAATACCTCGATTTTTTGATCGGCATCACAAACACCATGCTCTGTCACCAACAGAGCATCACCTGCCTGTATATTTCCACTAAAAAAAGCACGTAGGTACGGACCTTTCATTCCGAGTTTTTTTACACCCGCCGGTTTAACCTCTTTGGCTATCACTTCTATTCCTGCATAATACATATTGCCTGATCGAATCATCAACCACCGAACAATACCTAAATTAAAATTATCTTCTTTGCCAGTATAAATTCCTACTAATTCCCCTACCCGTATATTGTTATCTGATTTCAATTCTTTTCTCAGCGAATAGCCACCAGCACTGAAATCCTGCAACTCCCAAATTTCCGTTGAATAACTTGGACTATAATCAGATGTGACTACTTCAACGATTGAATTGACATCATTACGAGAATTGTTTGGCTCTAAGTTGAATTCCTCTTCGCCATTCAAAAAAAAGTGACTACCATTAAAACCCTGTGCAATCTTCACCATAAGATTTTTTTTCTGACGTTTACTCTGGCGCTTACGTGGCAATTCCAGATCTTCTATCAATTGCTGTAGTACCAGCTCTGCATAATGTGGGGCAAGCGGAACGACAGTAGTGGTAGTACCTGAATTTAAGGATTTTAATTTCGCTCTCAGTGACTGTACCAAAGCGCCACCATATAACATTCGAAGTGTTCTGTTTTTTGCCAGTCGTTTATTAAACTTCGAATACGGTACTGGCCGAACATCATTTTTTAAATCCATAACAATTATTCCGGATGTGTCTTCAATCTCCCGATACTCTAATATCTCGGTTAATTCTGCCCAATCATTCATGGCCTGATAAATCTCCCAACAAGCACCAAAAGGTAGATGATAGGGGTCAACCAGACTGGTAAGAATGATACGTTTGTATACAGCAGCAACAGAACTTTTATTGGCAGGATCATCATTGCCAATTTCATTCACAAATACATTTTCTTTATTGATACTCTCGGTCAAATCGTAGAGAAAGTTCAACTCTCGCCAAATTGTTTTTGGAGTCGGAGAATATTCGAGATAACAAAAAACCAGGGCATGTGAAAAATATGTCATCGACATCAATATTGCTTCGAGTGGGGGCTTGGTCTGGATCCACATGGTTTTACGATTCAACGCTTCATCCAGTGAAATGCGACAGGAAATACCCATTGCCAGTGATAACTCTTTCAATATATTTAAATTGGATTGAAGAGATCGAATAGCTCTCTGTGTGTGATTTGGACGAATCCGTAATTGTGACTCGATAAAATATTGGTAAGGGTGATTGTAATGATTAACCAACTCCAGTCGCTGTGTATATTTCATCGATATCCGGTTACTGTCTCTTACGGCAAGGAGCAATAAATCACAGGTTTTATTAAAGTCAGCATAAGGTAATGTATCTAGCCATTCCTCAATAAGCATGGGACGAGTTTCCATTTCAACATCACCGTCGCTGTTTTTATGATACGGTATTCCTCGATTATCTAAATCCATACTGTTTCCCAAACTTCTTCCACAAATTTACAACCCTTTCACAGGTAAGTAAGAATTCATACTAATACGCTCAAAGCAATGCTGCTATTTCCAACAGGCATGTGTGACATTTATTTTAGGTGCTTTTTAATAGCAGGGTAAGAAAATTTTCACTTCTATAATACCTATCGACCTGTTTGCCAGATTTATTAGTATTGCACCCTTCACCTAATTGTTTATTAATTTGAATACTCGCTCAAGCCCGCCTCTGAATACTCATACGAAAACCGTTAATCGGACTGAATCTGTCATTTATTTGAGACACAGTTCTCTATTTTGTTTCTAACTAAACCAGGAAAAATACATTAACCCATTGTTTATATTATATTTGTTACTTTTGGCATAACAAATGCTTTTATTTTACAAACTAAAATTTATTATTACAGATTTAAGGAACGCACCATGAATAACATCAATAAAACTATTTTGTCGGTGGTTTTTTTATTATTAACCCCCCTGTCACACGCTGCAATCATTAATGGCAGCACAAATACCGAGTACCAAAGCGGTAAATTTGCTAATTTGCAAGGCTTGGAGTGGTTGTCTTTAGACATGACAAAAGGCCAGTCACGTAATTCGATAGAAAGTGGTTATGGTAATTATCTAAGTAAAGGTTGGCGTTACGCAGATCGTACAGAAACCGAAACCTTACTCGGTTCATTGTGGGGCGGTACAAATGGTTTCTCAAGAAATAATTTTAGTGGCGCTAGCTGGTTTCTAGACAATTTTTCCACAACATTCCAGATAGGAAGGGTTCGAGCTAGTTCTTTCTTCTATGGTAACGATGGAGAGTGTTCTAGATCACTATCCAGTACATGCCTGGGAGGTGTAGCTGCTCTTAATTTTGGAAGATTTTCAGCTGGTGCTTTCCACGAATTTTTTGGTCTTGATGCTGGCCTGTCTAATTTCAATGTTACTGTACACAAGGGCTCTTCTCTTTACGGTGTAGGTTCGTCTTTGTTAGTCCGTAGTTCTGACGTACCAGAACCTTCAACACTAGCACTAATGACTGCCGGACTGTTTGGTATCGGCTTTGTACGCCGCAAAAATCGTAAATATAAATAATCCTCCCCGACCCGCTGTCCAGTAACACTGTCAGCAGGAAAACTAAAAGCCATCTCAATTGAGGTGGCTTTTTTTTAACCTAAGATAATCCCCCCTTTTGCTTTTCCGCTTTTCCGCTTTTCCGCTTTTCCGCTTTTCCGCTTTTCCGCTTTTCTTAATCACTGTCATTTCAGTAAAAGCTATCATCATGCCGCCCTCCCCGGCAATAAATCAAAGTTCCTCAATGTCTGGTGATCTGTAAAACAACACTATCACCAAAGTGAAACCACAGGTAGGATTTGAAGTTACGAAGGAACATCAGATTATTTTTAGGTACTGAATGAATAAATTGCCCGAAATTCTACAGAATGAATATCAGAATTTTTATAATGATGTTCAGAGTCTGATCCCTGATGAATATCTGTCATCCGCCGACACCATAAAAGTAATTGCCTGCAGCCCATTTGCTGCGGAATTTTGCCGTCGATCACACTCTGTATATATCGAGTTACAGACCAGTGGCGATCTGGAAACCACCTTCAAGCAGACGGACTATGAATCGAGATTAGCAACAACTCTTACGGATGTTAATAGTACAAGCGACCTGATGCGGTCATTACGACAATTCCGCAATCGGGAAATGATAAGAATTTTATGGCGTGACATCACTCAAAAAGCATCCCTCACGCAGACACTCGAAGAGCTTTCCATACTTGCAGAAACCCTACTGGATCAAACCCTTGAAAAATTACATCAATGGTTGGTGGAACGCTATGGAGAACCGCTTAATGGCCAGGGTGAGCCACAGAAAATGGTGGTCATAGCGGCGGGTAAATTAGGTGCTCACGAGTTGAATTATTCATCGGACATTGATCTGATTTTTACCTTTCCTGAAAAAGGAGAAACAAAAGGTGGTCAAAAACAGATCAGTAACCAGGAATTTTTTATTCAACTCGGAAGGCAATTGATCAATCAATTTAGCAAAATCACCGCCGATGGTTTTGTTTTCAGGGTTGATATGCGACTCAGACCTTTCGGACAAAGTGGCGCTCTGGTATTAAATTTTGATGCCATGGAAGAATATTACATCACCCATGCACGTGACTGGGAACGTTACGCTATGATCAAGGCGAATATCGCAGCGGGTGATAAAGAGGCAGGCAAACAATTGATGGCTATGTTTAAACCGTTTGTCTTCCGACGTTATCTCGATTACACCGCCTTTGATGCCATTCGGGAAATGAAAGCACTGATCAACAGGGAAGTGCTCAAAAAAGGCATGAGTGAAAATGTCAAATTGGGTGCTGGTGGTATACGAGAAATTGAATTCATTGGACAAACCTTCCAGTTATTACGAGGTGGACGTGAGCCATCACTTCAACAGAGAAGTATTCTAAATATTTTAACTGTCATGGATGAAATGAAATTATTAAGTGGAGAGGAGATCACAGAACTTAAAGCGGCATATTATTTTCTTAGAAATACTGAACATCGATTGCAGCAAATAGCAGACAAACAAACGCAATCTCTACCTGAGAGTGAAATTGACCAGGCTCGCGTGGCACTAGGGATGGGATTTGAAAACTGGGATCAATTTAAAACAGCACTTGATGTTCATCGAAACAATGTGTCGAATCAATTTGGCCAATTGTTAAAAAAACCCGAAGAAGAACACGACGAAATCGAAGATATAGAACGCATTCACGCCCTTTACCAGGGGGAACTAGAAAATGAAAATGCGATTGAATTGTTGGAACAGATCGGTTTTTTATCACCTGATACAATACTTGATAACCTGAAGGGAATAGGTAAAAACTACAGCGCAAAAAAACTGAGCAGAATTGAAGGCGAAAGACTTGATCGTTTATTTCCAAATATATTGAAAGAAGTTGTCAATACAGAAAATCAGAAAGAAACTTTGCAACTCATCATTAAACTGATCGATTCAGTCATCCATCGAAGCGTTTATATTTCTTTGCTCACAGAACAACCCATGGCATTAACACAGTTAGTAAAATTATGTTCCGCAAGTCCGTGGATCGCAGACTATATTACTCAGCAACCGATTTTACTCGACGACCTGATCAATATTGACAATCTTTATGCACCAATGGAACTGGAGCAGTTGGTAGAGAAAATAGAACGACAGTTGAATTTACTAGAGGGTCGATGGGATGATTTAGAATTGCGCATGAATCAATTACGTCATTTTAAACATTCCCAGGTGTTGCGTGTGGCAGCTGCTGATATCACTGGCCAACTACCTGTTGCCATGATCAGTAATTATTTGTCTATGATAGCAGAGTCCGTGGTAGGTGCTGCCTATCAACTTGCATGGGGCGACATGACACAAAAATACGGGGCACCCTGTTATGTAATAGATGGTAAAAAAAGACCTGCGAATTTATGTATCATTGCTTACGGAAAACTTGGCGGACTAGAATTAGGTTATGGTTCTGATCTCGATGTCGTGTTTATCCATGATTCACAGGGCGAAGAACAAATGACCAATGGTGAAAATATAATTGAGAATGGCGTTTTCTTTAATAGACTGGCACAACGTATGATTCATTTTCTCACTGTGATGACTTCAGCAGGCCGCACATACGAAATTGATACGCGGTTACGTCCTAGTGGCTCATCAGGATTGTTGGTAAGTAGTATGAATGTTTTTAGAGATTATCAATTCAATAAAGCCTGGACACCTGAGCATCAGGCATTAGTCAGAGCGCGATTTATCTACGGCGACAAAGATCTGAAAAATAACTTTGAAGACATTCGTAAACAAATACTTTCTCAACCGCGCGATGAAAATAAATTAAAAAATTCCGTTGTGGACATTCGAGAAAAAATGTACGAGGCACTCATTAATCGTAAAAAAGGATCTTTTGATCTAAAACAGGGACGCGGTGGCATGGTCGATATTGAATTTATTGTGCAATACAGTGTGTTGCGATGGGCCTGTGAGCATCCCGAATTATTGCAATGGACAGACAATCTCAGGCTATTGGAAACCCTGGCAACATTACAATTGATGAATGAAACCGATAGTCAATTATTAAGAGATGCCTATTTTGCCTATCGAGCAAATGCCCATCGGCTGGCTTTGCAAGACAAGAAAGCTATTGTCTCTGAGACTGAATATACAGACCATAAAAATAACGTGAAACGTATCTGGCAAGAACTTATAGGATAATCTATGAAATTGAATTGATTAAAGAACATAAAAACAACCTTGCCCGTTTCTTGTCATATTTCATCCGCTGTTTGTCTGTTTTTCTCCCAATGATTACCCGGTTTATGTGTTGCTATGTGAATTACATGACACAACCGGGAAAAATAATATGGATTTGGGAAATTTCAAAAACTCAAACACCTTTCGCGTACTTTTTATTGGCTTTCTAATCTTATTATTACTGATTCCCATGGGGATGGTTGAATCGGTTATTGCTGAACGTGACCAACTCTATCGACAGGCAAACCATGAGATTACGGCATCATGGGGCAGGGAACAAATTTTTACAGGGCCAATATTGACTATTCCTTATGTCAAAACTTCCTCAACGAATGCAGGTTGGTCTTATGTCTCTCAATACAAACATATCAGTCCAAAATCTATGGTGATTACTGCTCACGTCGAAACTCAAATTCGCTATCGAAGTATTTATAAAGTACCTGTCTATACAACATCGATAGAAGTTCATGGAAACTTTGGATCAATTACTACAAATGAAAGTAAAGATGACGACAAAGCGTATAAATTTAGTAAAGGGATAATTCAGATACCCATAAATATTAGTCGCTCACTTAAAGAAGCCATTCAATTTACCTGGGATGATGAAGTTATCAACTTGACCCCAAGTTGGGATAATTCATCAAACGAAGCAGCAATTTTCAGTGCAAAGATACCAGAGCACTTACTTGACAATGATAAAACACATAAATTTAAACTTCGTATGAAACTGGCAGGGAAGCGAAGCACTTTCATTTATTTCATCATCACAAAATACTAATATAAAAATTGATTCTAATTGGAGCTCACCCGGTTTTTTTGGAACCTACTTACCATCAGATCATAATATTTCTGATGAAGGTTTCGCAGCCACCTGGGAGATCAATGATCTGCTGACTAACATTGGTCATAGTGAAAGTAGCCAGGTCTCATGTAACTGGTTTGTTGCTTACTCTAGGTTTGGCGTTAATTTTATTCAGCCTGTGGACACATATCAAACAGTAACGCGAGCTGCAAAATATGCCATATTATTTATCGGCCTGACATTTCTCGTTTACTTTTTTTCAGAGTTATTTGGTAAGGTATCTTTACATCCCATTCAATATCTATTCGTGGGTATGGCAAACTGCATTTTTTATCTATTACTACTATCTCTTGCCGAGAGTATCAATTTTAATATTGCCTATTTGATCAGTTCATTTGCATCGATTACCCTTATCACGCTCTACAGCATCAGCATCTTAAAGAGTCGATCGAAGACATCTATCGTCTTCATCGTTTTATCAGGTCTTTATACCTATCTCTTTGTAACACTACGCTCAGAAGGTTTCGCACTGCTTATCGGAAGCATAGGACTATTTATCATCTTAGGCCTGGCTATGTACCTGACCAGAAATATTGACTGGCACAATGCCGGACATGATATGTAAGTAAAGATAGAAATTATGCAGCATGTGGGAACAAGGATTTATGGTAACGACTATTCTATTTTTGCGAAAAGATGAACTACAATAAGATTTTAAGGACAAATGATTGACTTGTACGCCACATTTTCACTTGATTTGCTTTACATGCCCACGCAGGAAGTAATCTATGAC
>CBDFNQ010000022.1:0-79023 GCA_965250225.1 Gammaproteobacteria bacterium | reverse complement strand
GAAAGGTCTAAATATTGTTGTTCGTCAATACGCGGCAGTATTATTTGGCGGTGCAATGGCTGGGCTTGCGGGTGCGTTTGTAAGTATAGGCTCATCAGTACGGTATGTCCCCGATATGGTCGCGGGACGAGGCTGGCTAGCGATAGTGATAGTCATCGCTGGTAATTGGTTGCCTTATCGGATTGTGGTTGCCGCGTTGATTTTTGCAATGCTGAGTACATTCCAGCTACATGTGCAGGCGATTGGTATTAGTTTTCCACATCAATTTTTGTTGGCACTACCTTATGTTGTTGCGATATTGGCAATGATGTGGGGCAAAGCAAAGTCGGAAGCGCCATCAGCGCTTGGGAAGCCTTATTATAGAGAATAATACTGACTACTAAGCGGAATATTATCTGAATTTATCAAGTAACTTATTCGGGCATTCTTCTACTATTAAAATATCTGAATATTTTGTATTGATGAACTGTACATTTAAACCATGTTTGATAAAGGCTAGTAAGCTATCGAAATAGTTTCCGATATTAACTAGTCGCCCCTGAAGAGCACATAAGCCATTAATAACAAAGAATAAATTTCTTAATAAAGGTAAAATAATTTGCAAGAAAACAAGTCATAGCACTTAAAACCTTGCGAACTATGAAGCCAAAGACACCTGATAATCACCCTGATTTATACCGCGCCCAGCTCTCTCAAATACTCAAAATGTCACATCCATTGTGTCGTCTAGCCAACGAAATCAATTGGTCACGCATTGAAGATAAAATCGACGTTGTTTACAGTATAGGCTGTGGTCACCCGGCATTACCGATCCGTTTATTGGCGAGCCTTCACTACTTGAAATATACCTTTGATGAAAGTGACGAAAGCGTTGTTGAGCGTTGGGTTGAAAACCCTTATTGGCAATATTTTTGTGGTTATGAGCAATTACAGCACGACCTGCCATTGCATCCAACAACGCTCGTCAAATAGCGAAACAGGGCCCCAAGACAAGCTCACCACCATTAAATGACGCCTGAATCGTACGAAGCAAATCTTGTTCGCTCGACCCTTTCCCTTTGCAGGGCCCGATGGCGGCATTTAAAAGTGCTCCGCTCGACAAACAGATAATGCCCACAATGCGACAAATCGGGGAGCCTAATCCCGGTTTTTGTCCATTGAGTTGTGGATAGGCGGTTTGATTTTCCAAGGTGTCTGGCATCGTTATCGTTGTACCATCAATAAGACGAACAGGCCTGCCTTGCCAACGCCATTCAACAGGCACCTGATTATCAATGAGTTGACCTGTTTGATGTGTCAACGAAGACACGAGTGTTAACGGCAAGCGTTGTCTCGCCCGACAATAGCCGCCGGTCTGTGTGCTGCACGGTGATAGTCTCCCGACAAGCCTTTTGACGGCGGCATCGTTAACCGCATTCTGGCAAGAACGATCTTGACTCAATGCTTGTGCTAAAAACATTGATAATGTTTCTGTGGGTGGAAACAGTCGCTCTCGATGTTCAGGCAGTAAAGCTTCAACTGTGGACAACAGTTCAGGGCTTGTCAGTATATTAAAGAAGCGATAGGCATCGCTATTTTGTACATAATGTTGGATTCGTTGTTGTTCACACTGTGCAAGTTTGTTATTTAATGAACATTAAGGCTGCCTCCGGTGATTGCTCATTTGTTTAGTCGCAATCAGTTTATCATTGGAGCAGCCTTTTCTTTTCATATGCTTGGGCTTAAGAAATAAACTCATTTAAAGTCAATAAGTTATAGTTGTTCCGGTAAAGAGCAGTATAGGTTTGTAAAAATCGTCAATCACTGTTTTTACAGTGTTATTTACCTGATGCCTAAAACTTCCCATCTCAATTAACACACCGATTACAATGTTATCCTATTGATTTATAAGAAAATAACTCCTACAGAACCACGGGGTCAGGTCTGGCTCTTAGCCTTCTATCCTGCCCAAGAAAATGAATAGCTGCCCACTGTGAGGCAATTACAACAGCGTTTTGAATTGGTGATTGGATCACCTGATTGGCCTCCATGTTTAATGCAGCCGGTTGTTGGCTCCAGGCCAACCACAACTGCACAGTATGTTTAAAACTTATTTGTCTGGGCGACACATCGCGCAACGTCGCGGCTTGTACCATTAATAAGTAAGTGCCATTCGGGTCAGAACCTGAGGTATCCCACGAATTTTAATAAATTTTCGATCAAAAACAATGAGTTATAAAAATAGGCAAATATACCGTTGATATACTTATGCTGTCTTTCAGCTTGAGTGAATACACGTCGAGACAGAGACTATCATTTACTATGAAATGAGGTCACACTTTCTAAAGGAGAGTCACATATCATTTTATGGCTATATTTAAGTGTATTATTATAATTCATTGAAATTACACATAACATTCAAGTAATTCGTGGGGATACCTCAGGGTCAGAACCCTTTAAAGCAGCACCGGCACACTGAATCTGAGGCAGCCAGTGCAACTCAATACGTGCAAAAACTCCTCAAGTTTTTACTCAGTCCGCCGATATCATGATGTTCCAGTCTTGCTATCCAGAAGAGGTCAAAATGGATATCCAAACATTCAGTCAAGATGTTCGCACATTAGCTAAATCAGATAATAAAAAGGTCAATGATCCCATGGGTCGTGAAGTATCTGATATGGCGCATACAAAAAATGCTGAAAAACCCCATGCGTCTATGTCTGCGGTCGTGAAGAATCAGCAAAATGCTGCCATATTGCAATCAGCGGTTGATATGAGCATTTCTACCGGTAACGAATCAATGTCTTTAGTGTTAAAAACGGCACTTGAAGGCATTAATGAGGCATTGAAAGGCACGCTGGGCGATAATGCGATCCAAACCGCTTATGATTCGGGAATAGATGTCAGTCCTGAGGCAACAGCTGAACGCATTGTTTCATTGAGTACGGCATTTTTCGACCAATATCTGCAACAACATCCCGAAATGGATCAAGAAGAAGCCCTGGTCGCTTTCACGGATATAATTCGTAGTGGTATAGAAACCGGTTTTGCCGAGGCGCGTAATATTTTAGCTGGCTTAAATGTCTTGGAAGGTGAAATTGCCGCTAACATCGATAAGACCTATGACCTGGTGCAAGAGGGATTAAAATCTTTCGTCGAGGGTTATGAATAGCCTATAAGCACACAGAAATAATTTAACAGTTTATATATTCAATAATTGGCGTGCACTATGGTGTAAACGCCTATCTGCTGGAAGATCCCCGCAAACGTTTGCAGATGCATTCGCGTCAGACACCTTTTAAGATAAACCATTGTTTTTATTCATTTCTAATTTTATTGGTGTCAGAGATAAACTGGCGTTAAAATTGAGAATAAAATAACAAAGAAGTAAGCAAGGATGCCGAGAAAGCCCCGTTTGTTCATTGCCGATCAACCCACATTTGGTCAAGCGTGGACATAATCGTGCTCCGATTGTTGCCCGCAAGGTTGATTATCAATATTTTGTTGAGTGTCTGGCTTCGGCCTGCCAGGAATACCGTGTTGCGCTTCACGCATGGGTGCTGATGACCAATCACATTCATCTTCTGGCAAGTCCTGGATCTGAAGACAGTTTACCTAAAATGATGCAGTACGTAGGTGGGCATTATGCACGATATTTTAATAAGTGTTATCGACGGAGTGGTTCACCCTGGGAGGGACGTTATAAAATTTCCTTAATTGATTCAGATGATTATCTGTTGAAATGTTACCGTTACATTGAATTGAATCCGGTGCGCGCTAGCATGGTTGAACAACTGGGAGAATATCCATGGTCGAGTTATTGTGAGAATTCGGGTGTTGGCTTGATCGGTGTCAGGCTGAAGTCAGACACCTGTCGAGAGAATAACCACGATACCTTACGTATCAGACTGAAATCAGACACCAATCAAGGTCTTTTAACCCCACATCCAGTTTATTTGGCCTTGTCAAAAGAACAGGGTAAACGCTATGAATGCTATCGATCTTTTATTTCAGGAAGCACTGGACAGGAAAACACTTGTTCAAATAAGCCGGGGAATAGAGAAGAGCCAGGCGGTTGGGAACCCTGAATTTTTATTGAAGCTAGCGAGAATGCGCAGCTAGCATATGCGGTGTTAGACTGAAGTCAGATTTATCCTGGATCGCTTTAGTTAGGGTCACTCTAAAATTAATTGCCAAAAAATTAATTAATATTATTCTGTAAACAAAGCAATGTTCATTCACATGAGTTGAAAATATTTTATGTCTGACGAAAATTTTTTATCCGATAAAAACATCTCTGCCCATGAACGTCTTATTTTTGCCATGGATGTGTCCGACAGTGACCGTGCTAAAGCACTGGTTGAGGAACTGGGTGAGGCTGTCAGTTTCTATAAGATTGGTCTGGAACTGCTTATGGCAGGTGATTATTTTGAATTATTGCAGTGGTTGCTGGATAAGGACAAAAAGGTCTTTGTCGATCTGAAATTTTTTGATGTGCCGCAAACGGTTCAATCAGCTGTTCGGCAATTGAGTCAATATGGCGCCAGTTTTGCCACCATTCATGGTAACGATGCCATCATGCGTGCGGCGGCTGAAGCCAAGGGTGATGTGAAGATCCTGGCAGTGACCGCGTTAACCAGTCTTGATCGAGGTGATCTGGATGATCTGGGCTTTCAGTGTGATGTAGAAGACCTGGTGTTATCCCGTGCGCGTCGTGCTCTGGAATCCGGTTGTGATGGAGTGATTTCTTCGGGTCTGGAAGCACCAGCTTTACGTAAAAACATCGATAAACGACTATTAGTGATCACGCCGGGGATTCGTCCAGTCGACAATGACGACGATCAAAAACGCACGGTGAATGTAGAACAGGCATTTCGTAATGGTGCGGATTATATTGTTGTCGGTCGACCGATTAAGGATGCCGAAAACCCACGTCAAATGGCGGAATCTATTCAGGCGACCATTGCGGATATTTTCGCAAAATAAAAGATTCAAACTAAGAAGGTTGCGTGAAATCGTTATGAGCGCAGTTTAGGCTAGATAACTATCGGTGAAAAAGCGGAGTTTATATATGATAAATGAGCATTTTGAACCGATTTTTAGCGCCGCATAAACAAGCGTAATAGATTTCACACGCAATAGATTTCACCAGTTTTTATAGGAGTCCTTGTTCAGCGAAAGATACACATCTGTCATCTCCGACGATGATGTGATCGAGTACTTTAATATCAATCAATGCCAATGCTTTTTTCAATCGCTCTGTGACGGCGATATCGGAGGCACTGGGTTCTGCAACCCCCGATGGATGATTGTGGGCAAAGATCACCGCCGCTGCATTGTGTAGCATAGCTTCCTTGACCACTTCCCGAGCATGAACACTCGCGCCGTTAATCGTTCCACGGAATAATTCTTTGTATTCAATCACCCGATTCTTGTTATCGAGAAATAGACAGGCAAAGACTTCGTAGGAATAGGATTTCATTCTGAGAGCGAGATAATTGTGTGTGTCTTCTGGATTACAAAGTGCATCCTGACGTTTGATGCTGGATTCGATGTAGCGTCTACCCAATTCAATAGCTGCCTGAAGCTGGATGTATTTTGCAGTGCCAAGACCGTTGGTTTGACAGAATTCGTCATGGGTTGCTTCAACCAGAGGTTTTAAGGCTTGAAATTTTGTCAGTAGCTTACGTGCGAGATCAACCGCACTGATACCTCGCACGCCGGTTCGCAAAAATATTGCCAGCAACTCGGCATCGGATAAGCTAGATGGTCCTTTTTGTAATAATTTTTCCCGTGGACGTTCCGCCTCAGGCCAATGATTAATACTCATTTTTTCATAATCCCTTATTTGATTGTTTTTGATATTTCTTATTTCCCTGAATCAAGGTTGAGACTATCACGGAAGCATGTGCAATGAATATCCTTCATATGGGTGAAATACCCACCTGAATGTTGATGTGAATCGAACAGGAAGAATCTGTTGTTTTAGGTTAAAATGCGATAGTTATGAATAACTTAACAAATAAACGGGTTTTGCTTGGTGTTACTGGTGGGATTGCGGCTTACAAGAGTTGCGATCTGGTTCGGCGTTTGCGCGAGAATGGTGCAGAGGTGCGTGTTGTCATGACCGATGCGGCCTGTGAATTTGTGACGCCGTTAAGTTTTCAGGCGATTTCCGGCAATCCAGTTTATCGTTCGCTGCTTGATGAGTCTGCTGAAGCGGCCATGGGACACATTGAATTAGCTCGTTGGGCCGATGTTATTTTGATTGCACCTGTCAGTGCGAATTTTATGGCGAAGTTGGCAAATGGCCAGGCGGATGATTTGTTATCAACCCTTGTTTTAGCGGCATCGGCTCCTGTTTTCCTGGCTCCATCGATGAATCAACAGATGTGGCTAGATACGGCAACCCAGACGAATGTAGAACGATTGAACACGCTTGGCTTTACCTTGTTGGGTCCTGATGAGGGTAGTCAGGCCTGTGGCGACGTTGGCCCGGGACGGATGCTTGAGCCATTGGAAATCTGTCGTGCAGTTGATGCCAGTTTCTCGTCGGGTCTTCTATCCGGCCATCATGTGGTGATCACAGCAGGTCCAACGCGCGAAGCTATTGATCCCGTCCGTTATCTCAGTAATCGCAGCTCCGGCAAGATGGGTTATGCCATAGCCAAGGCAGCCGTTGAGGCTGGTGCTAAAGTCACATTAATTTCTGGTCCGACTGCTTTGGAACAACCCGAGCGTGTTTCCTATGTGGAAATTGAGAGCGCAGGGGAGATGTATACAGCAGTGATGGAAGTGATAGACACATCGAGTATTTTTATTTCCGCAGCAGCGGTTGCAGATTATACACTCGGAGAGATAGCTGATCATAAGATCAAGAAAGCCACAGATGATTTAACCCTGACACTGAGCAAAACAGCGGATATACTGGCCGCTGTTTCAGCAAGACATTCAACGCCCTTTACCGTGGGTTTTGCTGCAGAAACACAAAAATTAGAACAAAATGCAAAGGCCAAGTTGGCAACAAAACAACTCGATATGATAGCTGCGAACCAGGTTGGTAATGGTTTGGCGTTTGATAGTGATGATAATGCATTGCAGATCTATTGGAAAAATGGTCAACAAGATCTGCCAAAGGCAGCAAAAGACAAGTTGGCAAGACAGCTTGTCGAATTGATTGCTGTCAGGGTAGAGGAAAAATAAAACTAACTGGAATCCACACTCAGAATGCATCAATTTGTTATGAAAAATTGTGTCTTTGATTATGAGGAGATAATTGAATGACGGAAGGTCCAGTCAAAAATAGACGGATAAAACGGCGGACTCTACGTACGGCTATTATAACAGTCGTATTAATTGTGTTATTGGCACTGATTCTTCTGGCCGTTAACAAATTGATGCAGTCTGGTTCAGAGCAAGCGATAAAAGAGGCTGAAGAAAAATCATTGCAAATTGCTGGTGAAATGAGTGATTTGTTGGCGCCAACCATTGCCCAGATTCAGCAACAGTTACAACAACTCTCCAGGCAAGAAGATATCGTCTCAGCCTACAAGGCAGCGGATGAAACCAGACTCAAACAACTATCGAAAACTCACTTGGTTGATTTCGAGTCAGCGATGAATCTCAGGTTTTTTCTACCTGGTAAATATGAACTGGATTATGAATCAAAGCCAAACCTGGGCTTTGCTTCGATAGATTTGCTGAAAAAAGCAGAAAAAAATAAAAGCAGTACACCGGTTGAGGCTCACAGTCCTGGAACGGAAGATGAACATATTGTTTTCGTTGAGCCAGTCAGCGGGTCTGATAAGAGTTTACTAGGTTTGATCCACTTGAGTATGCCGGCTTCTTTTTATCAGGATGTGATTAGCAACATCAAACTTGAAGACGGTTATGCAGCACTCCAGCAAGCGGTGATTGGTGGTTCTGTTGAGCTGGGTGGGGTTGGTAATGCCTCCGTAAAACAAGGTGAACCTAATGGTAAGGTCAATGTAAAAGGCAGTGGATGGCATTTTGCACATTGGTCAAGTTCAGGTGGTGCTTCTGGGATGGGGTATTCCAAGGGATTGTTGATCGCTGCCCCGTTGTCCGTGCTTGCCGTGATTGGGATTCTCTGGTTGTATTTATCCAGGAAAAAGCAGAAAGGTGATGATTTTGATTACATTGACGATGAAGATGATGGAGTTGTTTATCAGGGAGCTGTGAGAGCCATCATGGAGGGAGCACATCCCGGAGTGGAAAAATTGATTTCTAATTTACCAAGGCGAGGTCAGGCAAGAAGTATTGATTTAATGGCTGGTATGGATAAGACACAGGAAAATAATATTCTGACGGAAGATACCTTTGATATTACCGCTGCCCCCGAGCCTGAATCAGCACCTGAACCCGAGCCACCAAAGTTAGAAATCGATCGGTCACTTTTTCGGGCTTATGATATTCGTGGCATTGTTGGCCACACACTGACCAATGAAGTGGTTGAGGTAATAGGCCGCGCGATTGGCTCAGAGGCCGCCGCACGTAATCAAACAGCAATTGCGGTTGGGCGTGATGGCAGAACCCATGGTCCTGAATTATCTGAATCGTTAATAAAGGGTATCGTATCCTCCGGTATGAATGTGGTCGATGTGGGCATGGTGCCAACACCAGTGCTTTACTTCGCAGCCTATCACCTGGAGTTGAATTCAGGGGTCATGTTAACCGGCAGTCATAACCCGCCGGATTATAATGGTATGAAGATCGTACTGGGTGGCGATACCTTGTCAGGCAATGATATTACGTCTTTATATGAGCGAATCGCTACTAATGATCTGAATAGCGGGCAGGGGAATGTGAAAAGCGTTGATGTTAAAACGGATTACATTCGTCGTATCTCGGATGACATTCCAGCTGCCCTGGGCAAATCATTCAAGCTGGTGATTGATGCGGGCAATGGTGTCGCGGGCGAGATGGCACCTCAGTTATATCGTGCATTAGGCCATGAGGTCATTGAACAATATTGTGAAGTGGACGGTAATTTTCCAAATCATCATCCTGATCCCAGCCAGCCAGAAAACATGCAGGATTTAATTAATCGGGTAAAACAGGAAGACGCGGATTTGGGTTTTGCGTTCGATGGTGATGGTGATCGTCTTGGTGTGGTGGATAAAGTCGGTAATATCATTTGGCCAGATAGACAATTGATTTTGCTGGCTGAAGATGTATTACAACGTAACCCCGGTGCGTCGATTATTTACGATGTGAAATGCAGTCGTTATTTGAAAGATGCCATCGAAGGGGCAGGTGGTAAGGCCTTGATGTGGAAGACCGGCCATTCACTGATTAAGTCGAAGATGAAAGAAGTCGATTCTCCATTGGCAGGTGAGTTGAGTGGACATATTTTTTTCAAAGAGCGTTGGTACGGTTTTGATGATGCTTTATATACTGGCGCACGCATGCTTGAGATCCTTGTCAATAATGATTTGAGTCCCACTGAAGTCTTTGCCTTTATTCCTGAAGGTGTGTCTACCCCCGAATTACGTGTGCGACTGGATGAAACAGAACATGTTGGCTTTATGGAAGAATTGCATAGCAGGGCAAAATTTTCTGGTGCCAGTGTTGTTAACATCGATGGTTTGCGTGCAGATTACACCGATGGTTGGGGTCTGGTTCGTCCATCGAATACCTCGCCTTATCTGGTGTTGCGTTTTGAGGCAGAAGATGAAGAGGAACTCGGACGTATTAAAGAAAAATTTCGTGAGGAATTATTAAATATTAAACCAGATCTGGATTTACCTTTTTAATATCTCATCTAAATTTTCCTGTATCGATAAAACAGGCATAGAATGCGCCACTCAAAATTACCCATTCACCAATTTATATTATGAATACGCCGAATAACGCATCCAGAATTGCCAGGGTTCTCACCGAAGCCTTGCCTTATATTCAGCGTTTCTATGGTAAAACGATTGTCATTAAATATGGTGGCAATGCCATGTTGGATGAACATCTGAAAAATGCATTTGCCCGGGATGTTGTGCTTATGAAGCTGGTTGGCATGAACCCGGTGATTGTTCATGGTGGTGGTCCACAAATAGGCGAACTCCTCAAGCGTATTGGTAAGGAAACAGAATTTATCGAGGGTATGCGCGTGACCGATAATGAAACCATGGACGTGGTTGAGATGGTACTCGGCGGTTCAGTCAACAAGCAGATAGTCAATCTTATCAATAATCATGGCGGCAAAGCTGTCGGTCTCAGTGGTAAGGATGGTGGCTTAATTCGTGCAAAAAAACTGATCCTTGCTCGCAAAAAAGACAAAAAATCATCTGAGGCTGTGAATATTGGTCATGTGGGTGATGTAGAAAGTATCGATACATCTGTTGTTGATATGTTATTGCAGGGTGATTTTATCCCGGTGATTGCACCCATTGGGGTTGGTGAAAATGGTCAATCGTATAACATTAACGCGGATTTGGTCGCCGGGAAAATAGCCGTCGTAATGAAGGCAGAAAAATTACTATTGTTAACTAACACGACCGGCATACTTGATAAAGACGATAATGTACTGACAGGCCTATCAGCCAGGCAAGTGGATGAGTTGATAGAAGAAGGTGTTATCCATGGTGGCATGTTGCCCAAGATTACTGCTGCTTTGGATGCTGTTAGTAGTGGGGTGCAGTCAGCACATATTATTGACGGGCGAGTTGAGCACGCATTGATGCTAGAGCTACTCACGGATGAAGGTGTTGGTACACTAATTCATGGAAAAAATATCTGAGGTTTACTATTCATTATGAGTCGAGCAGAGAGAAGCAGTAACAGACGTCAGGAAATTCTTGAAACACTGACTCATGAACTTGAAACAAATCCTGGCTCACGTATTACTACGGCAAGTTTGGCCAAGGCTGTTGGTGTTTCAGAAGCTGCGCTCTATCGTCATTTTCCAAGTAAGGCGAAAATGTTTGAGGCTTTGATTGATTTTTCCGAAGAGGCAATCTTTGGTTTGGTGAATAAAATTCTGGAACAGGAAAAAGATCCAGTAACACGGTGTGAAA
Organism: Gammaproteobacteria bacterium; assembly: GCA_965250225.1. GTDB lineage: Bacteria > Pseudomonadota > Gammaproteobacteria > Eutrophobiales > Eutrophobiaceae > CBDEUK01. Next base: position 68,014 of record CBDFNQ010000022.1, on the reverse strand, counting down.
AAATATTATCTGTCCTGCTGATTTTTTCTGAACGAAACCCGGGTATCAGTCGTGTGCTGATTGGTGATGCCCTGGTGGGCGAAAATGAACGTTTGCGAAAACGTGTGAGTCAGTTTTTTGAAAGATTGGAAACACAAATTAAACAAATACTACGAGAGGCTAATCTTTCCGATGGTAACCGCGCGGCACAGAGTATAGATTCAACAGCAAATATTATGTTGGCACTGGTTGAAGGCAGGATAAGCCAGTATATCCGTAGCTCTTTTGAGAAAAAGCCCAGTAAATATTGGGAAGAACAGTGGGCTGCTATCCGACCAGGATTATTTAGATAACGCTATCTGTGGGTTAATTTTTTAAAGCGTTCTATATCCTCTGCATAGGTTTCCCGCAATACCACCTGTTCCTTTCTTTTATCTACGATGAATTGAGCATTGTTGTCCATTTGTTTCTTATAATATTCAATATCCTTCAGCAAAACATCAGAGGGTTTCTGGCCCTTTCTTTCCTGGAAAGCGGCATGCATCATCAGAACATCAAGTTCACTTTGTAGTTTTTCATTACGTTTTTCGGTGAGATGAATAGCGGTATCAAGTGAAGCAATTTTCCCATCGCGAGTCATTTCTATATCACCAACATTACTGAAGGTTTCAAGCAAGATGCGATCCTGGCGATCCTGCGCCGCTTTGATCTTTTTTTCTTGTGCTATTACCTCTGCTTCGATTTTTTCCTCTTCAATTTCTTCTATGGTTTTTGCGCGTTCCTGTTTATTAACAGTAATACCCAGATCGTTGATTTCTTCATGACCCTGTTGTACATATTCAGGCGGCACATTTTCACCACATTCTCGAATACCGTCAGAGTTGTTCCAGCATTTAAAGCGTGCATAAGCTGTAAACGGCGAAAGGCATAGAAGGCTGATAATGAAAAATTTTGTGACAATTAATCTGTAATGCATAATAAATAAATGCTGTATAAAAAATATCTAATGAATCAATCCTAACTAATAGTAGTACCGTATTTTTCTCTGTAAAGATTAATCTTATCCAGTTGGCTAGCCATTTCCGGTAGAGATTCAAGATACGTGATCAGGTTCTCTAAATTTATAATGCTTATGACATCAAGATGATGTTTTTGTTTCACTTCCTGTACTGCAGAGAAATCACCTTGACCACGCTCTTGACGATCAAGAGCGATAATAACGCCAGCAGGATTTGCCCTCGCTGAAGTAATGATATCAACGGATAAGTTTACTGATGTTCCTGCTGATATCACATCATCAACAATAATAACATTGCCTTTGAGTTCAGAACCCAGAGTGATACCACCTTCACCATGATCCTTTGCTTCTTTTCGATTAAAGCAATAGGGCACATTCCGATCATGATCCTGAAACAATGCGATGCTAATGGCTGATCCCAATGGAATACCTTTATACGCCGGACCAAATACCATATCAAAGTTTATTAAAGAGGATAGTAAGGCCTTTGCATAGTATTGACCGAGCCTGGTCAGGCTCGCGCCGTCATTGAATAAGCCAGAATTAAAAAAATAAGGGCTTTGCCGACCTGATTTGAGTGTGAAATCACCAAAACGTAAAACCTGATATTCAATGGCAAATTCTATGAATTCATATTGATAATCGTGCATGATGCTCATTGTTAATAAATGTCTGTGATCCCGATCTTAACGTGCAAACACACATTGTCATAGGTTATATATGAAAATTATTTCCCTGAATCTAAACGGTATTCGGGCGGCGTATAAAAAAGGTTTCCTGGATTGGGTCTATCAAGAGGCTCCGGATGTCATTTGTTTCCAGGAAACCAAGGCACAAGTACACCAACTCGTTGATGAATTAATAAAACCAGAATCCTATCATGCGTTTTTTAATGACGCGGAAAAGAAAGGCTATAGTGGTGTTGCTATTTACAGTCGGAAAAAACCCGACAAAGTCATGCACAAGTTAGGTTGGGATGTCGCCGATCAGGAGGGTCGCTATCTACAAGTCGACCTTGGCAAGCTCAGCGTCATTTCGCTTTATATGCCTTCAGGCTCTTCCAGTGAAGAACGTCAGGCGATCAAGTTTGAGTTTATGGATCAATTCATGCCCGTACTGAAAAAGATGCGCAGGCAAAGGCGTAATTTCATTATTTGCGGTGATTGGAATATTGCACATAAGGAAATCGATTTGAAAAACTGGCGTGGCAATCGGAAAAACTCTGGATTTTTACCGGAAGAACGTGCCTGGATGGATGAATTATTTGACGATGTTGGAATGGTGGACGCCTTTCGAGTATTGAATCAGGAGTCAGAACAATACACCTGGTGGTCCAATCGAGGGCAGTCCTGGGCCAAGAATGTCGGTTGGCGCATAGATTATCAGGTTATTTCACCCACATTACGTGAGCGAGTGATACGCGTAGATGTCTATAAGGAACAACGTTTCTCTGATCATGCTCCACTGATCATTGAATACGATCTAGAGCTTTAAGGTAATCGGTAAGCTATACCTGAAAGGACATATCCTGAATCCATTAGTGGTGCTACTACCAGAGACAAGGCAAGATAGAGTATCAACAGCACAAGCATCGGAGACCAGTCAAGCCCGCCGGTGGTTGGTATGATCCGTCGGACAGGGCGCATGATCGGGTCAGTCAGTTGGTGTACCAGCACCGTCAATGGATTATGAGTACCAGGGTTGACCCAGCTAATGACAACTGTGAGAAAAATCATGACGATATAAACATAGACTGTTAGCTGGCATAACTTTGCAAAGCAGAGCAATAATAACCCCGCCAATTTAGGCATTCCACCAAAAATCAATAGCGATAGTAATGTTATTTCCAGCGCCTGTATCAAGAACAATAAAATAATAGAAGGCCAGTCAATTCCACCAAAGCCAGGAATAAACTTGCGTAATAAACGCAGCGGTGGATTGGTGATCTTGACTATGGCCTGTGAAATTGGGTTATAAAAGTCTGCACGAGCTAATTGCAATAAAAAACGTATCAATACCAGGACGAGATACATTCCGATAACAAATTGCACTAAGGTTACGCCGGCTTGCATCAGGTAGCTCATTTGCCTTGCTCCTCACCAAATTCTTTCGCCATTTCAATGGCACGTTCTTTTGCGCTTATTAATGCTTTTTTTATCACTTTTTCGATATCACCTTCACTCATGGTCTTTATAGCGGCTTCGGTTGTCCCGCTGGGGGAAGTTATTTTTTGCCGCAAGCTTGCTACCGTATCATCACTTTGTTTTGCCATATGGGCGGCACCGAGTGCTGTTTGATTGACCAACATTTGCGCTTGTTCAACGGTTAAACCCATTTCAATAGCGGCCTGCTCCATGATTTCCATGAATAAAAAATAGTACGCAGGGCCACTGCCAGAAACCGCTGTAACCGTGTCAATCAACTCTTCATCCGTAACCCAGGTTGACAGCCCGACCGAGTTGACGATGGTCTCTGCTTGTTGTTTTTGATCATCAGACACAAATGGGTTGGCGAATAAACCGGATGCTCCCATCCCGATCAAGGCAGGTGTATTAGGCATAACCCTGACGATGGCAGTTTCTTTTGCAAGACAAGAGGTAATGCTAGCACAAGTAATGCCTGCGGCTATGGAAACAATCAGACAGTTATGATTAACCAGTTTTTCTTTCAGTGCCTGTAGGGTGGTGAGCAATGTTTGTGGTTTGACCGCAAGCACAATAACGTTCGCTTCATGGCAGGCGATTGAATTATCTTTGAAAATCTCTATGTCGATTTGATCGGTTACTTTCTTTCGTTGTTCAGCATCCGGTTCAGCGCCACGAATGGCAGAGGCCGGATAGCCACTGTCAATCAGCCCACCTATTAGGCTAGCCCCCATATTCCCACAACCGATGAATGTGATTCTTGGATGTTTCATTAATTATTTTGCCGTTCTATGCATGTCTAAGAAAGCTCTGATTAAATCAGAATTTCCTTAAGTGTATCCGTTTTGGGTGAGTGGGGCATTATCTCTCACGCTTTCCAAACAGTGTTGTGCCGATCCGAACCATTGTTGCCCCTTCAGCAATTGCTGCTTCCAGATCATCGCTTGTTCCCATCGACAGGGTGTCGAGTTGATATCCCTCCTGGTTTAATTCGTTGTAATACTCAGCAAGTTGTCGACATTGCTTTCTTTGAAATTCAAAATTCTTTGAAGGCTGTGGTAATGCCATTAAACCGCGTAATTTCACCTTTTTTAGTTGGGAAATAGCTTTGGCAAGATCAAATAATTCGGCTTTGTAAAGCCCGGATTTGCTGGATTCAGCACTGATATTTACCTGAATACAGACATTGATTGGGGGCAGTTCTTTGGGTCGAGATGCCTCAAGACGCGTTGCGATCTTCAGGCGATCAATGCTGTGAACCCAGTGAAAATGCTCGGCAACAGGCCTCGTTTTGTTTGATTGAAGCGGGCCAATAAAGTGCCAGATAGGGCCCTGAAGCTTCAATGACTGGATCTTTTCAAGTGCCTCTTGAAGGTAATTTTCACCAAAATCCAGTTGGCCCTGCTGAAATGCTGTTTCAATAGCGCTGAGCGGTTTAGTCTTGCTGACAGCGAGTAATTTGACACAATTTTCCGGCCGATTATATTTTCGTTCGAGCTGACGAATTAGCTCAAGTAGCGTTGCAAGTTGACCGCTAATATTATTCATTAGAATTACGGTAGTTTAATTCGAAAAAAGCCAGTAATATTGGGATCTTAATCACAATCATGAAAGTAGTTTTTGATTAGTATCCATAACATAATAATGAATATTTGAGGACACTCAAATTGTACGATGATACATCCAATATAGGAGTACTCAATGGATATCGGTGAACTTCTCGCTTTTGGCGTAAAAAATGGTGCTTCCGATTTACACCTGTCAGCTGGTCTACCACCAATGATACGTGTTGACGGCGACATCAGGCGCATCAACGTTCCATCTCTCGATCACAAAGATGTTCATGACATGGTCTATGACATCATGAACGATAAGCAACGTAAGGATTATGAGGAATTTCTCGAATGTGATTTTTCTTTCGAGGTTCCCAGTTTGGCGCGTTTTCGTGTTAATGCCTTTAATCACAATCGTGGTTCAGGAGCGGTCTTTCGTACCATTCCATCTGATATTCTGACGCTTGAGGATCTTAATTGTCCGGGCATTTTCAAGGATATTTCCGATTATCCGAGAGGTGTGGTATTGGTAACTGGCCCCACGGGTTCCGGTAAATCAACGACACTCGCAGCGATGGTTGATCATAAGAATGATAATGAATATGGTCATATCTTGACGGTTGAAGATCCCATCGAATTTGTACACGAATCAAAAAAATGCCTGATCAATCAGCGTGAGGTACATCGTGACACACTGGGTTTTAATGAAGCCTTACGTTCTGCTTTACGTGAAGATCCTGATGTGATCCTGGTAGGTGAATTGCGCGACCTGGAAACCATTCGTCTGGCTTTGACAGCGGCCGAAACTGGCCATCTGGTATTTGGAACCCTGCATACCAGTTCCGCGGCTAAAACTATCGATCGTATTGTGGATGTCTTTCCATCGGAAGAAAAAGCCATGATCCGGGCAATGTTATCAGAATCATTACGTGCAGTTATTTCGCAGACTCTATTGAAAAAGCACGGCGGCGGTCGTATTGCTGCTCATGAGATCATGATTGGTACGGCAGCCATACGTAACCTGATCCGGGAAAATAAAATTGCTCAGATGTATTCTGCTATTCAGACCGGTCAACAATTTGGTATGCAGACTCTGGATCAAAACTTGCTGGAACTGGTCTCCAAAGGATCAGTGAGTCGTAATGACGCGCGGGCGAAAGCGGTGAACAAAGACAATTTTTGATTATGATATATAACCATACGCAACAGAGGAGATAGCTGAATGGAAAGAGATCAAGCGATAAAATTTATGCGAGATCTTCTCAAGCTAATGGTTGAGAAGAAAGGCTCTGATTTATTTATCACGGTTGGTTTTCCACCGGCAATCAAGGTTGATGGCAAGGTGACTCCGGTTTCAAAAACAGAACTGACGCCGGAAAATACTAAAGCCATGGCTTATGCGATCATGAACGATAAGCAACTAAAGGAATATGAAGCCACCAAGGAATGTAACTTTGCTGTGGCACCAGTTGGTATTGGACGTTTCCGCGCCAATTCGTATATACAGCAGGGCTATTGTGGATTGGTGCTGCGAACCATTGAAACAGAAGTGCCAACGATAGATAAACTTGGCTTACCTGAAGTGATGAGAGATATTTGTATGACCAAAAATGGTCTGGTGATTATGGTTGGCGGAACCGGCTCAGGTAAATCAACGTCACTTGCTGCCATGGTTGATCACCGGAATCAGAATAGTTACGGTCACATCATTACTATTGAAGATCCGATTGAGTATGTGCACCCACATAGAAATTGCATCATTATGCAACGCGAGGTGGGTGTGGACACAGACGATTGGGAGATTGCTCTGAAAAATTCCTTGCGTCAGGCACCTGATGTGATCTTACTGGGAGAGATCCGGGATCGTGAAACCATGGAATTTGGTATTGCCTTTGCGGAAACGGGTCACCTGGCAATGGCAACGCTGCACGCTAACAGTGCAAACCAGGCTCTGGATCGTATTATTAACTTCTTCTCCGAAGAACGTCGAATGCAGTTATTGATGGACTTGTCTTTGAACTTAAAGGCAGTAATTTCACAACGCTTGTTAAAGACAGTAGATGGTAAAGGGCGAGTCGCGGCAATTGAGATTTTATTGAACTCACCATTGATTTCTGATCTGATATTGAAAGGAGAAGTACACGAAATCAAGGAGATCATGGGGAAATCTAATGAACTAGGTATGAAAACCTTCGATCAGGCACTGTTTGATCTGTTTGAAGCGGATAAGATTTCTTATGAAGATGCCTTGAGAAACGCTGATTCCATGAATGAATTACGTTTGCGAATCAAACTCGAAGGTAAAGATTCAAAAAACAGAGATGTTATGGATGGTCTCGACCATCTCGTTATGGAAGAAGATGATAAGGAAAAAGGTTTCATTCGTTAATAGCAGAGAAGAACTTGAATGGATATTTCACCCTATTTAAAATTGATGGTCGACAAATCTGCGTCCGATTTGTTTTTCACAGTCAATAGCCCGGTCAAAATTAAAATTGAAGGCAAGGCCACCTCCGTTGGAAAAACCATGCTTACCGGGGAACTTTGTGCCGCTGCTGCCTATGGCATTATGAATGATTTTCAGAAGAAGCAGTTTGATGAAAAACTCGAATGTGACTTTGCTATCGCTATGCCTGATGATTCTTCCCGCTTTCGTGTCAATGTATTTCGCCAGCGCGGTGAAATCGGTATGGTTTTGCGCCTTGTCCCTTCCGAGATACCGACTATTTATGAATTGTTATTGCCAGATATTTTGAATGATCTGGTATTACATAAACGGGGATTGATCCTCATGGTCGGTGCAACGGGTTCTGGTAAATCGACGACACTTGCTGCCATGATCCATCACCGAAATGAGAATATGTCCGGGCATATTTTAACCATTGAGGATCCGATTGAATTCAGTCATCCAAATAAAAAATCTATCGTTAATCAACGTGAAGTGGGTGTCGATACGCAGAGTTATCACAATGCATTGAAATCTGCCTTACGTGAAGCGCCGGATGTTATTTTGATTGGTGAGATCCGTGAACGTGAAACGATGGAAACGGCATTGGAATTGTGTAATACCGGTCACCTGGCACTTTCAACATTGCACGCGAATAATGCAAACCAGGCGATGGAACGTGTTATTAACATGTTTCCTCAGGAATATCATAAACAGTTATTTATGGATTTGTCTTTAAACTTGCGCGCGGTTGTCTCCCAACGATTAGTGACAGGGGTTGATGGTAAACGTATTGCTGCAGTTGAGCTTCTAATTAATACGCCACATCTTGCAGAATTAATATTAAAAGGTGAATTGCATGAACTTAAAGTGGCCATGGAAGAAAGTGGTCAGAAGGGTATGCAGACTTTTGATACAGCTTTGTATAATTTATATAAGGAAGGGCGCATAGAACTTGAAGAAGCATTAAATAATGCTGATTCACGCACTAACCTGGAAGCCAGGATCAACTTTGGATAAATATTGATCGTATAAATTTAGGTTTCATGCAAAATGCGTAAACATGATCGATACGATACTGGCATTCCTGTTAAGTTTTACCAATCGGATATATCTCAACAATTCACTTTACCGTTAGTCAATATCAGCCATGGTGGCCTGTCATGTTGTTTCCCCAGGCCGGTCACTATTGGTAGTGAAATAACAATTAACGTAGATTTAGTAACCCCTCCTGCAGAACTACTTGGGAAAATCACATGGTGCCGGAAATTTTCGGAACATTATGAAGTCGGTTTGCAGTTTTTAGATGAAAATGACCCATTTTTAATGCGCATGGTGAAGCAAGTATGTCATATCGAAAATTACAAAGAGGATCAGAATTCTAACAGAGGACGAGAAATAAGCAGCGAAGAAGCAGCCAGGGAGTGGATAGAAAAATTTGCTGTGGATTTTCCAAAATAAGTTAAAAACAGGTGCTTAGGTAAAAATAAGCAGTATAAGGAAGGAGGAAATCGTAAACAAAAAAAAGGCCTTACGGCCCTTTTTTCTGTATCTCAACTGTCAGTAATAATTACTTGTTGTTGATGTACATTGTTACTTCAAAACCAAAACGGATGTCGTTGTATGCTGGAGTTTCCCATTTCATGATAAATTACCTCTGTTTTTTTAGTGAAAAGATTTAAGTCTGTTATACAAAAAGCAGTTTGTGTGCCAAGGCCAGTAAAAAAATATAAATATTATACAAAACAAATATTTAGAATGTTTTTGGGCTTGGTTATACAGACTGGTTCTAGCTGGTTCTGGTTATTATAAACCAGTTTTTTGGTTCTTTGTAACCATCACAAGGAGCCATCAGCTCAATTGGCACACCAATTGGTGCAGTGAGTGCCTGCTATTTTGGTATTTCCATTCGAATGGCGTTGTAGCTTCTTTATGTCTGAGCAAGTTAATTTTGAGATCATTTTGATTCAGATAGCCTAGTGCCCTGGAAAACTCATCAATGTACAGTGGCCAGTTGCTACGGCATTCGAGCCTGCCACCGAGTTTTAGAATGGTCGGAAATACAGGATGGGCATACCAACGGCGGGATTCTTGTTTCTTTTTCGGCCACGGGTTTGGATAGAAGAGATATTGCCGATCAATTTGCCAGTTTGCCTTGACTGCAAGTCGCCAGAAATCAATCAGTTCAGCTCGCACAATCAGAAAATTATCTTGTTGATAAAAATGCCTATTCGACAAATGGCTTTTCAAGCGATGTTGTGATTTATCAATGCCTATGACCAGATGATCAACAAAACGTTTGGCCAGTAACTGTGTGCTTTCACCAGTTCCACAACCGGCATCGAGGATTAGTGGGCGATTAAATTGTTCCTTGATTTGGTTGACTCGTGCAAAGATTGTCTGACTGAATAATTTCAGTGGCTGGCGATACTCCGATTGTTTGTGTTTCAAAACAATCTTTTTGAGACCCGGGTTTGGCCCTGTTTGATTGCTGATGATCTGGCGGGAATTGCCCTGCATGTCTTAAATGACCGAGAGTATTAGAGAGGAAAAACCTGGGCTCCTTCAAACACTGGGCCATCGACACAGACTCGTTTCATTGCCGGGCCCTGTTTTGTTTGAAGTAACACGGCACAGCCAGCACAACCGCCAACGGCACAGGCCATATATTCTTCCAGTGAAACCTGACAGGGTAAACTATATTCCTGTGCAAGATGTGCAACCGCTTTAAGCATCGATGTAGGCCCGCAGGAAAATATTTCCACCTTATTACGTCCATCATCTAATGAATCGAGCCAGGTTCTAGCCAGATCGGTAACATAACCATTAAAGCAACCAGGATAAGATTGTAGACTGGCCAAGCGCGATGGGATCCCCCAATCTTCGAGTAATGGCATGCTGGCGATTACATCATTGGGTAATGCTGGAACCATGATCTGTGAGGGCTTGCTGGTAAATGGGAATGGAATTTCAGAACCCATAATAACAAATGGTTGAATATTTTTTGTTGTCGTCTTGATGTGTTCTGCCAGATAGATCATGGGTGGGATGCCAACGCCACCGCCAATTAATAATGGTTTTTTTCGGTACTCTTCCTGTTTGAAAGGTTTGCCGATAGGGCCTAATAGCTCAATCGTGTCGCCGGGTTTTTGTTCACTGAGTAAACGAGTCCCCTCGCCATGTATTTTATAGAGAATGTCTATCCAGCCTTGTTGTTGACTTGCGCGCATAATGGACATGGGACGGCGCATTGGTAGGTGAGTATTACATTTAAGATGTACAAAGGACCCTGCCTTTGCATATTGTGCTGTTTTTTCGGCATGCAGTCTTAGTATCTGTTGTTCACCTGCATAGCTTGTGTGTGAAATTATCTCGGCTGATTCTGAGAATATCGTGCCGCGACTGGTTGGATGATTGACTACTGACATGAGCAAAGAATAAAAATGCTAATAAACAATATTACCAGACATTATGGTTTGAATAACCGTGTTATTCAAAGTGAGTCCTTGATAGGGTGTGTTTTTTCCTGCACTGATCATTGTGTCTCTGCTAATAGTGACACTCTTGTTGGGGTCAAAGATACACAGGTCTGCCAAATGACCAACAGCCAGATTACCTGCTTCTATATTCAATACATTAGCAGGGTTAGACGTGATGGTTTTTATCAATGTCACTAAGTCCAGTCCGCTTTGATTTTCCAGAGACAAGGCTAATGGCAGGAGAAATTCTATTGAAGAAGCACCTGGTTCGGTCAAACTAAACGGTACACTTTTAGCGTCATCATTCTGCGGTTGATGATCAGAACAAATAGAGCTTATCACTTTATCTTTTAGACCTTGTAACAAGGCTTGTCTGTCGCTTTCCGTTCGAAGTGGTGGCCTTAAGTGACATTGGGAATTGAAATTGGCTAAATCCTGTTCTGTAAAATACAGATGCTGAATACTGACATCGGCACTGATCTTTAAGCCTCTGGCTTGGGCATCGTTAATTAAATTAACCCCTCTGGCTGTGGATATGCGGCAGACATGAAGCTTGACGCCACTTTGTTCAGCCAGCAAGATTGCCCTGCTAATCGCAGTTGTTTCAGCGGTTTCCGGTATTCCCGGCAGACCCAGAGACATGCTCATACTACCTTCATGGGCGGTGCCCTTGTTTCTGAGAGAGTCATCTTCGCAAAACAACATCAATGTCATATCGACTGTAAAGGCATATTCCATCACTCGTCGCAAAACTTCACTGTCAACGATGGGTGCATAGGCATTCGATATCGCAATACAGCCAATGTCTTTCAATGTTTGCATTTCACTCAAGGTTTTCCCATTTAGCCCATGAGTGGCGGCGGCAACAGGATAGACATGACATTTTGCCGCATGTTGTGCGCGTTGATGGATCAGTTCTGCTACAGCGGGTGTATCAATAATGGGATCAGTATCGGGAGGACAACAAACGCTTGTAACACCACCAGCGACCGCAGCATCTGATTCGCTTTTTATGGTTGCCTTATGTTCCTGCCCAGGTTCACCCATGCGGGTGCATAGATCCACCAGACCCGGGATAATGATTAAGTTTTTGGCGCTGATTTTTTTATCCGCTTTGAAGTTTGCAGGTTGCTTGCCTATTGCAGCGATCCTGTCATCACGAATATAGATATCTGTGACTTTATCCAGTTGATTTGCAGGGTCAATGAATCGACCATTGGAAATCTTAATTTGCATGGTTATTTCCCGAACCTGATTCTAATCCTGAACTGGCTAATGTACCCAGAGTCATTGCCATCACTGCCATGCGTATTGCGATCCCGTGACTGACTTGTTGTAAAATGACCGAGTGTTTTCCATCCGCGACTTGTGAATCTATTTCCACACCACGATTGATGGGGCCAGGATGCATGACGATCACATCTTTTTTTGCAACCGAAAGTTTTTCTTCAGTTAATCCATAGAGCGAAAAATATTCATCGGCAGAGGGTAATAATGCACTGCGCATACGTTCATTTTGAAGTCTCAGCATCATGACCACATCAACACCATTTAGGCCGGCTTCGAGATCATGATAAATTTTCAAGCCAAGCTCTTCAATGTTTGGTGGAATAAGCGTTTTAGGTCCAATAATGTGTAGCTCTTTCACACCAAGTGTTAGTAAGGCGTTAATCTCTGAACGCGCAACACGTGAATGTAAGACATCACCAACGATGGCAACTTTGAGTTTGTTGAAATCTTTTTTATGTTGTTTGATGGTAAACATATCCAGCATGGCCTGGGTTGGGTGGGCATGACGACCATCGCCGGCATTAATAACACTGATATGAGGGGCGACCTGTGTCGCAATAAAATGAGCTGCGCCACTATTAGCATGACGCACGACAAACATATCACAATGCATCGCTTCCAGTGTGTGCAAGGTGTCGGTGAGAGTTTCACCTTTTTTTGTGGCTGATGTGGCAATGTTAATGTTGAGTACATCCGCCGACAAACGCTTGGCTGCAAGTTCAAAGGTTGTGCGTGTTCGGGTACTGGGTTCGAAAAATAAATTAACAATAGTTTTGCCGCGCAGTAGCGGTACTTTTTTTACTGCGCGTTCTCCAACACCGGTAAAGGATTCGGCGTGGGTTAATATATCGAGAAGTAAATTGCGGTGTAGTCCTTCAGTAGAAAGGAAATGTTTGAGATGGCCAGTGTTGTCGAGTTGAATGTTCTTATCGGTCATTCGCGGTCATTAATGTTTAAAAAACCAACCTTACTTAAAAACTAATCTCAGTGGGCTTGGGCCAGAGAGTTTAACATGTTCTGTTGCTTTTAGTGTAATTGTTTTTCCCACCACGTCAGCCTGAACTGGCAATTCACGCCCACTACGATCGATGAGTACCGCCAGGCTGATAGATGATGGGCGACCATAATCAAATAACTCATTCATGGCTGCTCGAATTGTACGACCGGTATACAAGACATCATCTACCAGGACAATATGTTTGTCTTCGATAGAAAAAGGTAACTTCGATGGTTCGACAGTTGGATGCATGCCTATCTGGCTGAAATCATCTCTATAGAAGGCGATATTCAGTTCGCCAGATTGTGATTTAATTTTCAATCGTTGATTGAGTTCTTTAGCGACCCAGACTCCACCGGTGTGAATACCTATGATCACAAAATTATCACGCCCATGCAGGGTGACATAGGATTTTAAATCCTTTGCCATTTTATCGAGGATGAGGTTCAGTTCGACTTTTTGTTTTGCCATATTGCTTATATAACTAGTATTCTAAAATGGTAAGTCACAAATAGTTTAGCATGAGTTCAGGTTTGATTTTATTTTTCTGATAACCAATCTTCGAGAATGATTTGTGCAGCTACGGCATCGACATTTTTATCTGTGCCCAATTCATTTTGTGCCTCTCTTGTTGAAAGACGTTCTTCTGCTTCGTGTACCGGTAATTTATAGCGTCCGTGCAATTGACGTGCAAAACGTTTAGCAGCGATAGTCATGAATTGTTCTTCGCCGTACAAGGTTAACGGCACCCCAACTACCAGCGCATCGGGTTGCCATTCCTGTATTAATGTTGAAATACTTTCCCAATCTGGTTTTTTATTATGGGATTTTAATATATGCAAGGCGGTTGCAGTTGCAGTGCGAGTTTGGCCTACTGCAACGCCGATTTTCCATTCGCCAAAATCAAAACCGAGCAGAGTTTGTTCGCTCACGCGTGGCCTATGTCTGAACTGATGTTATCAATCTCAACTCCCAGCAAGGCTGCTGCGGATTGCCAGCGCTCCTCAATTGGTGTTTGAAAAATAATGTCACTGTTAGCTGGCCCATTAAGCCAGACGTTCAGACGGATCTCATCTTCGAGTTGTCCAGGAGACCATCCTGCATAACCTAGTGCTACGAATAACTCTTTTGGACCTTCGTCTTTGGCAATGGCTTCGAGAACATCTTTCGAAGTGGTCATTTTAATTTGTTCGTTAACAGACAGGGATGAATCACCATCATAGTCATGTCCATGCAAAACAAAGCCACGATCGGTTTGTACAGGGCCACCATTAAACACGAGAGTTTTTTCGGCGGATGGATTATGTATTTCAAGCTTCATCTGCGAGAGTACTTCACTGAGGTACATATTCGTGGGCCGGTTGATGGTGATACCCATCGCGCCTTCTTCATTGTGCTCGCAAATGTAGGTAACAGTTTTATGAAAGTTAGGGTCACCAAGGCTGGGCATGGCTATCAAAAAATGATCCGTGAGATTCGAGTACTGCATAGCTCTAGTATTCATTTTGTGAGCAAAAATCACAAGTGTGTGGTGCTAATTTGTTGATGAATTTTTACAGAATTGTTAGATGAATTAGCTCAATATGTTCAGGCCAGCAATCAGGGCGATCACAGCAAACATTTTTTGTAATGTTGGTGTGGGTAAACTATGGGCAATCTTTGCGCCAATTGGAGCAAATAACATACTGGTAATGGTGATGCCCAATGCCGCCGGTAAATACACATAACCCAGGCTGAGTTTGGGGAGTTCTTCGTGACTCCAGCCGATGATTATCATCGATACAACCCCTACCAAAGCAATGGGTAAACCACAGGCCGAAGAAGTGCCGACGGCATGACGAATGCTTACATTGCACCATAATAAAAAAGGTACTGTGATCGTTCCGCCACCGATCCCCAGTATGGTAGAAAGGCTTCCAATGAGAGTTCCTGTGACGAACAAACCACCACGTTCAGGTAATGAATGTTGGGCTTTGGGTCTTAAATGAAACCCTATTTGAATGGCAACCAGAATTTCAAATATGCCAAAGCTTATGCGCAGAGTGTCACTTGGTAAAGCATCAGCAATATTTGCACCTATGATCGCACCCACAAAGATCCCTGGGATTAACATCCAGGTGGTCTGCCACAACACCGCCTCTCGTTTATGATGGGCATAGCTGGCAGATAGTGATGTGAAGACAATTGTGGCGAGTGAGGTACTGACAGCCATTTGCATAATGATGTCAGCTGGCAGGTTTTGCCAGCTAAACAGAAAATACAACGCTGGCACAATGACAATACCTCCACCCAGGCCGAGTGCTCCACCTATCAAACCAGCTGCAATACCAAGCAAGCAGTAGGCAAAAAAGTAAACGTTGATAAATTCCATAGCAAAAAAATTATTGACGGTTCTCGATAACTGGATTTGTCTGTATTTTACACATGCCTGCGGATGAAACGTATCATTATTGGTGATTTTTGGTTTCTGACTGTTTTGAATTCTATGGGATGATTTAACTTGCTAATGTTGTGGAAAACTGGAAAATCTCGTTGCTATCTTCTTTCGTGGTAATCCAATGCCGATATTTTGATCATGTTTTCTAGTTATTATCTTAAGCCGTTTATCTCTCTCCTGCTGTTTTGTGTTTACGCAAGCAGCAATCCTGTCTCTGCTGATGCGAATATTCAGATGCAACGTCAGCATTACAAAGAGGCTATGAACGCGCTTAAGAAAGGCAAATTTAGTGAATATCATAGACTGGAAAAACAGCTGAAAGATTATCCGCTGCACCCCTATCTTAAATATCAATATATGAAGGATCGATTGAGTTCTATTACTGAAAGTGAGGCCAATGATTTTTTGACGCGTTACGCGGACTTTCCTAACGCGAATGATTTACGCCAACGTTGGCTTAAGTTGATGGCGAAACAACATCGTTGGCAGAGTTATCTTGATAACTATGTTAGCCAGAAAGATACTAAGTTACGTTGCCTGGAATTGCAGGCGCGTATCAATGTGGGGTTAACTCAAAATTTATTGCAGGATATCAGGGATCAATGGTTAGCCGGAAAATCATTGCCTGCTGAATGTGATCCAGCGTTTGAATTATTATACAACAGTCATTTTATGAATGATGAACTTGTCTGGCAACGGATTCGTATGGTCATGCAAGAGGGTAATGTTCGATTGGCAAACTATCTGGGTCGCAGGCTAAAACCCGAGTTAACAATTTGGCAAAAACACTGGGTAAACATGCACCAGTCTCCATCGAAAGAATTGTCTAGGCTGTCTTCTGAAGATAATCATTACTCGCGAGAGATCATACTCAGCGGAATAAAACGTCTGGCAAAACGCCATGTGTCTGAAGTGATCAATCGATGGCCTTCTATCAAAAAAAATTATCAATTCAAGGATGATGAAATTGCAGAGATAGAACGAATTATTGCACTACGAGCGGTCAGTGATGAGCATCCAGACAGTGTGAAATTATTAGACGCTATTCCTGCAGAATATATCGATAAGGATGTGTTTTTATCACGACTTACAATAGCATTGAAAAATGAAAATTGGTCGCAGTTGCTGAAATGGCTGGATAGTGTTCCTCCTGATGAAGAATCGATCAGGAACCCCTGGTATTACTGGAAAGCCAAAGCGCTCATTGCAACTGGCCATGAATTTGAGGCTAAGCAAGCTCTGGGACAGATCGTAAACACACGTGATTTTTATGGATTTATTGCAGCAGATCAACTGCAGGAAAAGTATGGCATTAATCATTTAGCAACAACTGTCAGAGAGACTGTTCGAAATGAATTTGTAACAATACCAGCAGTACAACGTGCTAAGGAATTGTTGGTTTTGGATGAACCTTATCTGGCTAAGAGAGAATGGCAGTTATTAATACAACACCTGGATCATGAACAACTTCAAATGGCTGCATTACTAGCGAGCGAATGGGACTGGAATGATCGGGTTATTGTCACACTGGGTTATGGCAAGCTATACGATGATCTTGAGTTACGTTTCCCGCTTGCGTTTGAAAAAGAATTGAAATGGTATGGTACGAAACACCAGCTGGATCTTTCCTGGATCTATGCGCTGGTTCGAACAGAGAGTGCCTTTGTTGAAACGGCTCGATCAGGGGCAGGTGCGTTGGGATTGATGCAAGTCATGCCCAGGACAGGTAAAATGACGGCTAAAAAAATTGGCTGGAAACATTTTAATTCCAATATGTTATTAGAAGCTGAAAAAAATATTCCGATTGGTAGTGCCTATTTAAAACAAATGCTTGATCGGTTTAATGGCAACATGATCCTGGCAACGGCTGCTTATAATGCAGGACCTCACAGAGTGAATACATGGTTACCAAAACAGGGTTGTGTTGAGGCTGATGTATGGATTGAACAGATCCCCTTTCTGGAAACACGTCGTTATGTAAAACGTGTCCTTTATTATGCAAGTATTTATGACTGGAGAATGAATCAGGAAATTGTACCGATTAGTAACAGGATGTCGAATGTCTATGCGAGGAATGCACAGGGGAATGTGGCCTCTACATTGGCCTGTAAAGGAGAAGTGGTTTCTTTGAATTAAATCCTGTTTGATTGGGTATTTTTCGAATCATCATGCATTACATATTCTATGAAAATATATAAAGTCGGTGGGGCGGTCAGAGATGAGCTTTTAGGCTTGCCACAAAAAGATCGTGACTGGGTGGTGGTCGGGGCCAGCGAGGGAGAGATGCTGGAGAAAGGTTACAAGGCCGTTGGGAAAGACTTCCCGGTTTTTTTGCATCCGGACACACACGAAGAATATGCCCTGGCACGTACTGAACGCAAAACCGCTGAAGGATATAAAGGCTTCAAGTTTCATACTAGCAAGGAAGTGACACTGGAAGACGATCTTAAACGTCGCGATTTAACCATCAATGCGATCGCGATGGATGATCAGGGTAATCTGATCGATCCCTATGGTGGACGGGATGATTTGAAGAACGGTCTTTTGCGTCATGTTTCACCGGCTTTTTTAGAAGACCCCTTACGTGTACTCCGAGTGGCACGATTTGCTGCCAGATTTGGTTTTAAAGTGACACCAGAAACCATGGCCTTAATGCGTGAGCTCACTGCCTCGGGCGAATTATCAACACTTGTTTCTGAACGGGTTTGGTCAGAGCTCGAACGGGCTCTGGCAGGAAAATATCCAACGCGTTTTCTGATGGTGTTACGTGCCTGCAATGCATTGGCGGTGTTATTTCCAGAAATTGAATGCTTATTTGGCGTGCCACAAACTCGGGAGTATCACCCGGAGATTGATACGGGTCTGCACACTCTGATGACACTGAATCAGGCTAGCCGATTGACAGAGGATGTTGAAATTCGCTTTTCAGCTCTGGTACACGACTTGGGCAAGGGTGTAACGCCCGAGGAATCCTGGCCGAAGCATCATGGCCATGAGGAAGTAGGGGTCGCCTTGATAGAATCGCTGTGCGAGCGCTACAAGATCCCAAATCGTTATCGTCAATTGGCGGTGATGGTGTCTCGATATCATCTGATCTGTCATCGAGTAGCTGAGATGAAGGCCGAAACCATTGTCAAAAAACTCGAGGAAATGGACGTTTTTCGTCGGCCAGATCGCTTTCAGCAATTTCTCATTGCCTGCGAAGCGGATGCCCGTGGCCGTAGTGGTAAAGAAAATGAGGATTATCCGCAAGCGGGCTATTTTCTAGCTATGTTAGAGGCTGCTAATCAGGTGAATTCCCGAGAAATTGCCGATCAGGGGCTCGGCGGTAAAGAGATTGCCAGGCAGATCCGCCTGAAACGGATTGAGTCAGTCAAAAAATACATGGCGACGAAATAATATTTCTTACGATATACCATGGAAGAGGTATTTTATTTAATATTTATCAAAATACATTAGGTTTCATATATAAGCTTCTGAATCAAAATAAGTTATCATTGCTGAGTATGTTGTTACCTGGAAATTTCACCCTCTTTATCATCATAAGTATCTGTTAAATAAGACAGATTTCAGTCACAAAAACACAAAGTCTGCTTGACCCTAGATACGCAAATACCTATAGTTCAAAAGGTGGGTAATTGTGGGTAATTGTGGGTAATTTGTATTCAGTGGAGTGTTTTTGTGTTTCGAGGGTTCACAACATTAAGTGTCGATAACAAGGGGCGACTGGCAATCCCAAGTCGTTACCGCGAGCGTCTGCACGTCCTTGCTGAAGGTGAGTTTAGTACTTACACTAAATCCTCTGGATCGATCGCTCTGGCTTTATCCACTTCCAGAATGGGAAATCATTGAGAGCAAACTGGCTGAGTTGTCGGATTTCGATAAGCAATCTCGACGAGCCAAGCAAATGATGCGGGGTTATGCCACTGACTGCCATTTGGATACACAGGGACGCATCCTTCTGTCACAGGAATTACGTGAATATTCGAACATTGGCAAGCAGGCAGTGATCCTCGGTCAGGGTAACAAATTTGAGATCTGGGACGAAATATCCTGGAATGAACAAAGAGATCAATGGCTGAGTGAACTCGGCAATGAAGATAGTGAGCCTTCAGAAAGGCTAAAGTCACTTTCTTTGTAAAGGCTCACGTGTCTGTATGAACTCAAAGTCTTATAGTCACACACCGGTATTGTTAGAAGAAGTGCAAGAAGGATTGGCGATTGTGCCTGATGGGATCTACGTGGATTGTACCTATGGTCGAGGTGGTCACAGTTCGATGATTTTACAACATTTAAGTGAGAAAGGTCGTTTGCTAGCAATTGATCAGGACAAAGAAGCGATCGATAGTGCTGCGGAGCATTTTCGAAATGATCCGCGTGTACATCTCGAACATTGTTCTTTTCACGAGTTAAAAAGTTTGGTCAAGAAACTCGGTTTTTATCCCAAGGTCAATGGCGTGTTATTTGACCTGGGTGTTTCATCGCCGCAGCTTGATGATCCAAAGAGGGGTTTTAGCTTTATGAAAAATGGCCCGCTTGATATGCGTATGGATCGTGAACGTGGAGTGACCGCTGAAAAATGGTTGAGCAACGCATCAGAAAAACAAATCGCAAATGTTATCAGTAATTATGGCGAGGAACGTTACGCAAACCGAATCGCCAGGGCAATCGTATCTGCACGTCAGCAAATCGCTCTGAATTCTACTGGGCTTTTGGCTGCAATAATAAAGAAAGTTGTTCCAACTCAGGAAAAAGAAAAAACATCCTGCTACCCGTACTTTTCAGGCGATACGTATCTATATTAATCGGGAACTCGATGAATTGACCGAGACGATGGATCGAGTTGTCGATGTTCTCGCTCCTGGTGGACGCCTGGCAATCATCAGTTTTCATTCTCTTGAAGATCGTATTGTAAAACGTTTTATTCGCGAAGAAGTAAAAGGCGATCCATTTCCTTCGGCCTTACCCATTGCACAGGGTCAGTTAGTCCCACGTTTAAAGATTATCGTAAAAAAAGTTAAACCATCAAATAATGAGATAGAAAACAATCCAAGATCACGTAGTGCAGTGTTACGTATTGCGGAGAAATTATAGTGAAACCTTTCATCTTTTGTATTTTATTAGCGGCTGTTTTTTTAACAGCAATACAAATTGTTGTTGCACAGCATGAGTCGAGGAAATTATTTGTAGAAATCCAGGCGCTAGAAAAAGAACGTGATGAGTTAAATGAAGAATGGGGAAGGTTGCAACTCGAACAAAGCACCTGGGCAACAGATGGTCGTGTTGAGGATGTCGCCCGATCCAAACTGGAAATGAAAACACCAGATATCAACAGCAAAGTGGTCGTTGCACAATGAGTGATGTTAACAAAATCAACAGTTATCCGTTTCGTCGCGGTATGATTTTGACTTTATTTGGAATTATCGTTTGTGTCTTGATGTGGCGTGGAATTGAGCTACAAATTTTACGTAAGGATTTTCTTCGTGATCATGGTGATGCGCGTTCGGTACGGATAGTTACAATCCCTGCGCACAGAGGCATGATTACTGATAGAAACGGCGAACCACTTGCCATTAGCACGCCCGTTTTTTCAATCTGGACGATGCCGAGTGAATTATTACAATCAGGTTCGGATCTGAAAAAACTTGCTGAGTTATTAGAGATGAAAACTGTTTCTCTGAAGCGATTGTTGAAGGAACGTACTGGACGTAAATTTGTTTATCTGAAACGACATGTCACTCCAGAAGTGGACGAACAGATCATGGCGCTTAATTTATCCGGTGTTTATCGGCAACGTGAATATCGTCGTTATTACCCTGCTAGTGAAGTCACTGCACATATGGTCGGTTTCACGAATATTGATGACCAGGGGCAGGAAGGACTTGAACTGGCCTATGACGAATGGTTACAGGGTACAGACGGGAAAAAACGTGTCTTGAAAGATCGACTTGGCCGTGTGATTCAAAATATAGAAAGTATCGAGCCGGCAGCGAATGGTAAGGATTTACAACTCAGTATTGATCGACGTATTCAATATCTTGCCTATCGTGAATTAAAAGCAGCGGTCAAACATCATAAGGCAAAGTCAGCTTCGTTGGTCATGCTTGATACCAGGAACGGTGAAGTTGTCGCGATGGTGAGTCAGCCTTCATACAATCCGAATAATCGCAGTGGTCTTAAAAGTGATCATTTTCGTAATCGTACGATTACTGATGTGTTTGAACCTGGTTCAACAATGAAACCATTTACTATTGCGACTGCACTTGAGTCAGGGCAATACAACTTATCCTCATTGATAGATACAGCACCGGGCTATTATCAAGTGAGTGGTCATACCATTCGTGATAGTAAAAATTATGGCGAGATTGATGTGCCTACAGTAATACAAAAATCCAGTAATGTCGGTGCTTCAAAGATTGCTTTATCACTTGAGCCAGAGTTTCTATGGAAAATGCTTTCTAAAATTGGTTTTGGTCAACCAACCGGTAGTGGATTTCCTGGAGAGTCAAGTGGTCGGCTTGATGGTTATAACAACTGGTCGGAAGTTGAGTTGGCAACGCTGTCATTTGGATATGGTTTGTCCGTCACCGCATTACAGCTTGCACAGGCTTATAGTGTGATTGCTGCTGATGGTCTGGTTTTGCCCGTTTCTTTTACCAAGGTCAGCGGCACCATCTCTGCTACCAGAGCAATGTCACCAGAGGTAGCTCAACAGGTTCGTACAATGATGGAGGCTGTTGTGAAACCAGGAGGGACAGGACGTCTAGCAGCGGTCGTAGGTTATCGAGTTGCTGGCAAGACTGGAACGGTGCATAAATCTATACGCGGTGGTTATGCAGAAAATCGTTACCTTTCCTTATTTGCTGGCATGGCTCCAGCCAGTGACCCGCGGCTGGTTTTGATAATTATGATCGATGAGCCTCAGCTTGGACAATATTATGGTGGTCAAGTAGCGGCACCGGTTTTCTCTCGTGTAATGGATGGGGCGTTACGTATATTGAATCTGTCGCCGGATAATATCCCTGGAGTCAATACACCATTAGTTGCTGGTGTTGAAAAAATTGCTGAGGCGGTGCACTGATGATGGCCGCTGAAAACACACACACCGTGATCACTCTAGACACTCTGTTATCAGATTTAACCACACAAGCAATACCGTTAGAGATTCAACTAAGTGGTTTATCACTGGATAGTCGTAAAGTGAAAAAAGGTGATCTCTTTATTGCGCTTTCAGGAACCCAACAGCATGGTGCGAATTTTATTCCGGCTGCGATCGAAGCCGGTGCAGCGGCCATCGTTATTGAAGCAAATTACACACTGCAATTACCGAAATTAAAAGTGCCATTAATTTCAATTGATGCACTTTCTGCAAAGATTGGGGAAATTGCCCATCGTTTTTATCATTGCCCTTCTGAAGAAATCAATGTCATAGGAATTACAGGCACCAATGGTAAAACATCTACTGCCTGGTTTTTTGCACAATCATTACACAGTGAAAAAACTCCGGTTGGTTTTATTGGCACTTTGGGTAAAGGCTATATTGATAATTTAGAAGAAGGTGTTAATACCACTCCAGATGCAATCCAGGTTCATGAATCATTAGCAACGTTTAGAGATGATGGTGCAAGGACTGTAGTAATGGAAGTGTCCTCACATGCCCTTGAGCAACATAGGGTTAATGGGGTTAATTTCCAATCAGTAATCTTCACCAATATTAGTCGAGATCATCTTGATTATCATCATTCAATGGAAGATTATGCGGTCGCTAAAAAACGCTTGTTTACTGATCATCAATCACAGTATCAAATCATTAATGCAGATGACACGCTTGGTCGGCTGCTGATTGATTCGGGTTTAGAAAAT
This sequence comes from Gammaproteobacteria bacterium, assembly GCA_965250225.1. GTDB lineage: Bacteria > Pseudomonadota > Gammaproteobacteria > Eutrophobiales > Eutrophobiaceae > CBDEUK01. Next base: position 44,808 of record CBDFNQ010000022.1, on the reverse strand, counting down.
GTATATATCTACACATTAAATCCCGATCATGGTTTTCCAGATGACAGGCTTGTATTTGCAAAGATCATACATACAAAAGATAGTTCGCTTGAATTAAATATTTCAAGCCCATGGGGCGATACTAATTTTAAAACCCGCTTGATGGGGGAATTTAATGTCTACAATTTATTAGCCAGTATTACTGCCTTATGTTTAACAGGTTTAAGTCTGGATCAAGTGGTGCAGCGTGTTACGAGTCTTGAAAGCGTCCCAGGACGGATGGAACACTTTAGTGCAACTAGTAAAGCTAATGTTGTTGTTGATTACGCCCATACTCCCGATGCCATAGAAAAGGTCTTGCAGACATTAGTGAAGGGTTGTCGCGGTAGACTGATTTGTGTATTTGGTTGTGGTGGTGATCGTGATCAAGGTAAACGCTCACAAATGGGTAAAGTCGTTGGGCAATATGCAGATCATATTATCCTTACGAATGATAATCCGCGCACAGAAGATCCCGAATTGATCATCAATGACATCCTGTCGGGTATTAGAAAACAGGCTTCTGTTGATGTTGAACTGGATCGTGCAAAGGCTATCCAGTTAGCAATCGAAACAACCAGTTCAGAGGATATTGTTTTAATCGCTGGTAAAGGCCATGAAAACTATCAACAGTTAGCGGATCAAAAAATTTCCTTTGATGATAGAGAATGGGTTAAACATTTTCTGGGACTTGGGGAGTGATTCAAATGATGCTAACGCAAGCTGCCGAAGCCCTGAAAGCCCCAATTCATGGTGAAAATGTTTTGTTTAACGGATGTTCAACCGATACACGCACATTAAAAGCCGGTGAATTATTTATTGCATTAAAAGGCGAACGGTTCGATGGACATAATTTTATTTCAACTGCAGAACAAACAGGCGCAGCTGCAGTGATGCTGGAACAGAATATAAAAACTACTTTGCCATCGATAGTCGTTAGCGATACGAAGAAAGCCATGGGGCAATTAGCGAAATCATGGCGTGAAAAATTCGGCATTCCGGTGGTTGCGATTACTGGCAGCAATGGCAAGACAACGGTTAAGGAAATGCTGACCTCGATTCTTATGCAAAAGACAAATGTCTTATCAACGCCCGGTAATCTGAATAATGACATCGGCGTACCACTAACTTTATTTGGCCTTGATAAAGAGCATCATTATGCGGTTATCGAAATGGGTGCAAACCATCCTGGCGAAATCAGACTATTAACTGATCTGGTTCAGCCTGATGTTGCTGTGATCACACAATGCGCTCCGGCACATCTTGAAGGTTTTGGCAGTATAGAAGGTGTTGCAAAAGCTAAATCAGAAATATATGACGGGTTAAGTGAAAAAGGAATTGCTGTTATAAATGCGGATGATGAATATGCAGAGTACTGGAAAGACATGACTCATAGTCAAAAACAGATCTTATTCGCTATTCAAAATCCAGCGGATATCTATGCATGCAAGATAGTATCAAAGTTAGATACTCATGCCTGTGAATTTCAATTAGTTTGTAAGCAAGGGGTAATCGAAATTCATCTAAATGTTGTTGGTCAACATAACGTAATGAATGCACTGGCTGCAACCAGTTGTGCTTTGGCACTGAATATCGATCTTGAGACAATCCGTGATGGACTTGAATCTTTTCAAGGCGTGAAAGGGCGTTTGCAAGTCAAAACAGGCGGGAGTGGTTCGACGATTATTGATGATACCTATAACGCAAACCCGGCATCGTTAAATGCGGCGATTCAGTTTTTAGTCTCACGTGGAAAAGATACCTGCCTGATTTTGGGTGAAATGGGTGAGCTTGGTGCAGACTCAGCTCGTATTCATTATCAAGCAGGTGAATATGCCAGACAACAAGGTGTCAGGAAATTATACACTTTGGGTGCTATGGCTGAAGAAGTAGTAAATGGTTTTGGAGCAGGTGGTGAGCATTTTTCCGAGAAAGATAAATTAATCACCAGTGTAAAATCAAGGACATCAAAAGAAACCATCGTGCTGGTCAAAGGATCGCGTGCCATGCAAATGGAGAAGATTGTTGAAGCTTTGTTGGATCAGGGGTGTGAATCATGTTGATCTGGTTGGCTGATTACTTGTCGAATTTTCACAGTGGCTTTAGTGTTTTTCAATATATTACTCTGAGAACTATTTTGGGTGCGCTGACTTCTTTGTTTATTGCCTTTGTGATCGGCCCAGGTTTAATCAGACGTTTATCCGCACAACAAATTGAACAAAGTATTCGTGATGATGGTCCAGAAACGCATTTGAAAAAAGCAGGCACACCGACAATGGGTGGTTTACTAATTCTGATCTCCATCATGATCAGTACACTGTGTTGGTCTGATTTACACAATCGTTTTGTCTGGGTCGTGATATTGGTGACTTTGTTTTATGGTGTTGTCGGTTGGGTTGATGACTATCGCAAGGTAGTACAACAAAATCCTCGCGGTTTACCTGCCAAATATAAATATTTCTGGCAATCGGTTATTGCCATAGTGGCAGCGGTTTATTTATACAACAGCGCGAGTTCCCCTGCGGAAACACAACTTATTATCCCCTTTGTTAAAGGAATCGTTGTCGACATGGGTTGGTTCTATGTTGTCTTAAGTTATTTTGTCATTGTAGGCACTAGTAACGCGGTGAATTTGACCGATGGGCTTGATGGTCTTGCCATCTTACCAACCGTGATGGTTGCTGGAGCGCTGGCTATCTTTGCCTATGTCACAGGACATGTGTACTTCGCGGATTACCTGGGCATTCCGTACATTGCGGGCATTGGTGAAGTGGCTGTGTTTTGTGGGGCTATCGTAGGTGCTGGCCTTGGTTTCCTTTGGTTCAATACCTATCCAGCAATGGTATTTATGGGTGACATCGGCGCTTTAGCCTTAGGCGCTGCGCTTGGCATAGTCGCTGTTGTAGTTCGAGAAGAACTGGTTTTATTGATCATGGGCGGTGTGTTTGTGATTGAGACAATCTCCGTCATTCTACAAGTTGGTTCTTATAAATTAATCGGCCGACGAATTTTTCATATGGCACCTTTACATCATCACTATGAATTAAAGGGCTGGCCAGAACCCAGAGTGATTGTTCGTTTCTGGATCATTACCGTTATTCTGGTGTTGATTGGTTTGGCCAGTCTTAAGATCCGTTAGTGAGAAATGAACGTGGCAAATTTCGCGATAAACAATATTAATATGAACGAGTATCAACAGACATATGACAAGGTGATTGTTGGTTTGGGTAAGACAGGGCTGGCCTGCGCTCGTTATTTAATTAAGCAGGGTTTGCAAATTGCAGTGACAGATAGTCGTAAACAACCGCCTTTACTAGATACCTTCAGGAAAGAAATGCCTGATTGCAAATTATCTCTGGGTGTACTGGATGAGGAATTGATTTGCTCGGCAAAAGAGATAGTGATCAGCCCCGGCGTTTCTTCTCTGGAACCAGTGATACAGAAAGCGCTATCACAAAACATACCTGTTGTTGGTGATGTTGAATTATTTTGTCGAGTTGCTACATCTCCTATTCTTGCGGTAACCGGATCAAATGGGAAAAGTACGGTAGTGAGTTTGATTGCTGATATGGCAAGAGCAGCAAATTTGCATATTGGTCTTGGCGGAAATATAGGCACACCGGTGCTTGAGTTACTAGAAGATAATGAGCCTGATATTTATGTCCTGGAGTTGTCCAGTTTTCAACTGGAAACCTTAAGTTCGTTGAATGCGGCGGCGGCTGTGGTTTTAAATATATCTGAAGATCACATGGATCGTTATCCTGATATTGATTCTTATGCCAAAACAAAAGCGCGCGTTTATGCTGGTGATGGTCACATGATCTTGAATCGTGATGATAAATTAACAATGCAGTATCAGCAACTCAACAGAAATTATATTAGCTTTGGTAGCGATGCCCCGAAAGAAAATCATTTTGGCCTGGGAAAAATAGATAACAGAGATTGTTTGTTGAGGGGTGATGAATGTTTGTTGTTTGTTGATGAAATGAAAATAAAAGGTTTGCATAACCAACTCAATGCATTGGCTGCTTACGCAATGGCTGAAGTGATTCATTTACCGAAACATGTCATATTAAAAACGCTAAAAGAATTTAAAGGGTTAAGACATCGTTGTGAATGGGTTGCCCGGATCAACGGTGCAGACTGGTATAACGATTCTAAAGGAACGAATGTTGGAGCCAGTGTTGCGGCTATTACAGGCCTGGCCAGGAATAATAATGTAATTTTAATTGCTGGTGGTGTGGGCAAAGATGCAGATTTTTCTCCTTTGGCAGATGCAGCAAAAGGTCGAGTCAAGATGGTGATAGCGTTTGGTCGCGATGCGAAATTGATTGAAGCTGCGTTAGAAAAACCAATCGATGTAAAGGTTGTTGATAATTTGTCAGCTTCTGTCTCTATGGCATTTGAAAGATGTAAAAAAGATGATGTTGTGTTGTTATCACCAGCATGTGCCAGCTTCGATATGTTTAAAAATTATGAAGAACGTGGCTGCACTTTCATTGACGAAGTATTGCAATTAAAGGCAATACAATCGTGAACAAACGTAAACAAGCCAGTATTAAGGCCAATGTGCTGGGGCAAAAGACATTGTTCTTTGGTTACGATGGTTGGTTAATTACAGTGACATTATTATTACTCGGCTTGGGTTTGGTCATGGTCGCATCATCCTCAATGGCGATAGCAGAAGGAGAATCCAAAGAGGCTCTGTACTATTTCTGGCGCCAGGGTTTCGCCGTAGTCCTGGGCTTGATGGTGGCATTAGTAACATTAAAATTACCTATGAAATTCTGGCAATTTTTCAGTGTGCCAATGTTGATGTTAGGTATTGGCCTGTTAATTATAATTTTAATTCCAGGTATCGGAAAAGAAGTGAACGGCAGTATGCGTTGGATTCAAATTGGGCCGTTTTCTTTCCAGGCTTCAGAACCCATAAAAATTTGTGTGATCGCATATATAGCGGGTTATCTTGTGAGACAAAAAGAACAGGTTTGTAATAATTTTACTGGTTTTATTATTCCGATAGGTATTTTAACGATTGTATCGGGCTTGTTGTTACTTGAACCGGATTTTGGTGCCAGTGTGGTGCTCTTCATGACAACCCTAGGCATGTTGTTTTTAGCGGGAGTTCCGGTTAAACGATTTTTTTCCTGGGGTCTGGTGGCTTTTGCTACTTTGGGAACGCTTGCTATGATTTCACCGTATAGGTTACAACGGTTGACGAGTTTTCTTGACCCCTGGCAAGACCCATTCGATAGCGGCTTTCAATTGACACAAGCATTGATTGCTTTTGGTAGAGGTGACTGGTTTGGCGTTGGTTTAGGCGGCAGCATACAAAAATTATTTTATTTGCCAGAGGCTCACACTGATTTTATATTCGCCGTGTTTGCAGAAGAATTGGGACTGTTCGGTGTTGTTATCATTATTCTTTTATATAGTTTTCTTGTATTAAGAGCGTTTATCATCGCACAAACTGCGCAAATTAATGGTCGTTTCTTTTCAGCGTATTTTGCATTTGGTATTGGTTTGATCATCGGGATACAGGCATTCATAAATATTGGTGTGAATATGGGCTTGTTACCAACCAAAGGTTTGACTTTACCTCTAATAAGTTACGGCAGTAACAGTGTCATCGTTAATTGTGTGCTGTTAGCAATATTATTACGTGTTGAGTACGAAAACCGTGAACACGAAAATAAACAAGTTCCCCAGCCGGTGACACATTATGTCGCCTAGACCTATCATGATCATGGCTGGCGGAACAGGGGGGCATGTTTATCCTGCTCTGGCCGTTGCTGATTATCTGAAAGACAAAGGTTTACCGGTTTTGTGGTTGGGAACAAGAAAGGGACTTGAAGCGCGAGTGGTACCTGAAAATGGTTATACACTATTAACTATTGATGTCACGGGTGTTCGTGGTAAGAGATTATTAAAAAAATTAATTGCTCCGTTCGTTATGCTGTGTGCCTTATTTCAGGCTCTTGGTATTTTAATGAAACATAACCCTGGGGTTATGTTAGGTATGGGAGGGTTTGCTAGTGGTCCAGGGGGATTAGCAGCATTCTTGTTACGTATTCCAGTCTGTATACATGAACAAAATGCCATTGCGGGTTTAACCAATAAGCTGTTATCTCGTATAGCAACAGTGATTATGCAGGCGTTTCCAAACACATTCGATAATTCAACCAGGTTGTATCACACAGGTAATCCGGTGCGTAATACTATTCTAAATATTATTTCACCAGCAGAACGGTTTGAAAGCAGAACAAATGAATTTAACGTCTTGGTAATAGGCGGTAGTCTCGGAGCTAAAAAACTCAACGAGATAGTACCAGAAGCGTTAAAAGGATTGTGTGACAAAATTGATTTCAATGTTCGTCATCAAAGTGGTCCAGGAAATATTATTGAAGCCAGACAATATTATACTGATGTAAATTTTAGTGTCGATGTTGTTCCTTATATTGAAGATATGGCTGAAGCATATGCCTGGGCTGATATTGTAATATGTCGTTCAGGTGCAATGACGATTGCGGAGTTAGCAATTGTTGGTGTTGCATCAATATTAATTCCGTACCCGTATGCCGTAGATGATCACCAAAGCGCAAATGCACGATTCTTGAGCGACAATGCCAGTGCAATATTAATTCCAGAACCTGAGTTAACAACAGACAAATTATCTGCTGTTATTTCTAAACTGTGTAGTTCCAGAAAAACCTTGATTGAAATGGCAGAATCTGCACGTAAGTTGGGTCAGTCACAGGCAACACAAAATGTTGCAGAGTTATGCATGGAGGTGGCTCATGTCTGAGTTAAGCCATGAACTGATGCGTCGGGTTCAGCATATCCATTTTGTAGGTGTTGGTGGAGCAGGCATGAGTGGTATTGCCGAGGTGATGAATAATCTTGGCTATACAGTATCAGGTTCTGACATGAATATGAATTCGAATGCCACTTACTTAAAGTCATTGGGTATAGATATTCAAATAGGTCATAAAGCAGAACATATTAATGGTAGTGATGTGGTTGTTTATTCCAGTGCAATTAAATCAGAAAATTCAGAACTGGAAGCTGCTCGTCAGCATCGTATTCCAACTATTCCTCGTGCTGAAATGTTGGCTGAGTTAATGCGTTTTAGAGTGGGTATTGCCATTGCTGGAACGCATGGCAAGACGACAACAACCAGTTTGGTAGCAAGTGTCTTAGCAGAAGGTGGTTGTGATCCCACTTATGTTATCGGTGGTTTGCTAACAAGTTCAGGAAGAAATGCACAACTCGGTGGTGGGAAATATTTGGTAGCAGAAGCAGATGAAAGCGATGCATCATTTCTACACTTGCAACCGATCATAGCCGTGCTGACTAACGTGGATTCTGATCACTTGGAGACGTATAACGGTGATTTTCGTTGTTTAAAAGATAATTTTATTGAGTTTTTGCACCGCTTACCATTTTATGGTTTGGCGATTGTTTGCTTGAATGACACCGGTGTTAAAGAAATATTACCCTCTATTACAAAACCATTTATTACCTATGGTCTTGATTGTGATGCTGATGTTTGTGGTCATATTATAAAACAGGAAGAACACCGTACTGTGTTCACCGTTACAACAGTAGATTCTGATCAAGTGATGGAAATAGAGTTGAATATGCCTGGAGAGCATAATGTACTTAATGCGCTTGCAGCAGTTAGTGTTGCACATGAACTTGGAATAAATGATAAGGCAATACAAACAGCATTATCAAATTTCCAGGGGATTAGTCGACGTTGTGAGGTTGTTGGTGAAATTATTGTTTCAAATAAAACAGTATTATTGATTGATGACTATGCCCATCACCCAAGAGAAATAGCTGCCACAATCAAGGCTATTCGTAAAGGCTGGCCAGGCAAAAATATTAATGTTGTATTTCAACCTCATCGTTTCACGCGTACGCGAGATCTTTTTGAAGATTTCGTTCATGTGTTATCTGAACTCGATGCTTTGTTAATGTTAGAAGTGTATTCCGCAGGTGAAGACCCAATCCCCGGTGCTGACAGTCGATCACTGTGTCGTGCGATCAGATTGCGTGGTCATGTCGATCCAATGTTTATTGAAGATATCGATGAGATTAAAGATCTTTTGCCGAGCATTGCGAATGATGACGATATTCTGTTGGTACTTGGTGCAGGGAATGTGGGCCAATTAGTAAATGAACTACGCTCAGGCATGTCTGGGACTGTCTGCTGAGGTTGAAAGAAGGAATGTTTGAAGATAGAAAGATTGACAACAGTTGTGATGAAGAAAGTATGAGTGAGACTGTAACAACATTGAAAGGCGATATAAAACAAAATGAAGCTATGTCCAGGCATACTTCATGGCGTGCAGGTGGTATAGCCCGGCAATTTTTTGTGCCTGAAGATGTTGATGATCTCTGTCACTTTCTTCAACAGCTTGATAGTAATGAGTCATTGTTGTGGCTTGGACTGGGTAGCAACCTATTGATCCGAGATGGCGGTTTTGATGGCACCGTTATTTCAACTGTGAAGTTGCCGGGTGATATTCGTGTCAATGAAGAATTTTCATTATATACAGGTGCAGGTGTTGCCTGTCCGAAAGTTGCACGTTATAGCGCACAACAAGGAATGATGGGTGCAGAATTCTTTGCTGGCATTCCTGGTACGATTGGTGGGGCGTTGGCAATGAATGCGGGTGCTTTTGGTGGCGAAACCTGGAACATTGTTAATAGTGTAGAAACCATTAACCGTAACGGTGAAATACATCAACGTAGTATTGATGATTTTGAAATTTCATACCGTTCAGTAAAACAGAAAAACGAAGAATGGTTTTTATCAGCAAATTTACAATTATCTGAAGACAAAGACGGACTCGCACTTCAAACCATTAAAATTTTATTGGCAAAACGTAGTGAATCACAACCTATGGGTTTGTCCAGTTGTGGATCCGTTTTTCGTAATCCACCAGAGGATCATGCAGCCCGCTTGATCGAGGCCAGCGGCCTGAAAGGAGAAACCATAGGTGGAGCCTGCATCTCAACAAAACATGCAAATTTTATTATTAATCTGGGAAATGCTACAGCCAGTGACATTGAGAATTTGATCGAAAAAGCAAGGCAGATAGTCAAAGAAAAATTTGATGTTGAATTAATCACTGAAGTTCGTGTGATAGGTGATTTATGAATAAGGTAAACAAAGCAAGGTGTTGATTGATGCGAAACAAATCAAGCCAGAACGTTTTGGAAAGGTTGCCGTGATGATGGGTGGCAATTCTGCAGAGCGTCTTATTTCGCTTGAAAGTGGTCAGGCTGTTTTGTCAGCACTAAAAGATAGTCATGTCGATGCTTATGCTTTTGACACCAGGGATCAAAATATAAATGTGCTAACGGCAGAGAATTTTAATCGGGTCTTCATCATGCTTCATGGTCGTGGTGGAGAAGATGGTTCGATACAGGGTGCACTGGAATCTATTTCAATGCCATACACTGGTAGTGGCATCCTGGGCTCTGCATTGGCGATGGATAAAATACGCAGCAAACAGATTTGGATAAGCATGGGTCTGGCAACGCCTGATTTTATAGTGTTGGAAAAAGATACTGACTGGCAAATGGTTGTCGAAAAACTGGGTTTACCTTTGATGGTAAAACCGGCACGTGAAGGTTCTAGTTTTGGTGCCACTAAAGTCAAGGATTTAGATGTTTTACAATCAGCTTTTGAAGCGGCATTTGCTTTTGATGAACAGGTGATAGCTGAGTGCTGGATTGAAGGTGGTGGTGAATACACCATACCAATCCTGGGTGACGAGGTGTTTCCAATGATTCAGTTAAAAACACCAAGAGAATTTTATGACTATGAGGCCAAATATGAATCCGATACGACTGAATATATTTGCCCCTGTGGTTTGGGTGTCGAGAAAGAAGATAAAATTGGCCAGTTAGCGCTCAAGGCTTTTAAAGCACTTGCCTGTGAAGGATGGGGTCGTGTCGATGTAATACTGGATGCCGATCATAACGTTTGGTTAATTGAGGCGAATACAGTGCCTGGTATGACCAATCATAGTCTGGTGCCTATGGGTGCCAAGCATAAAGGCATTGAATTTGATGAACTGGTTTTGAATATTCTTGCTGACACATTTAATGATGTTGAGGATCTATTGTCATGAGTACTGTTGCAAGAGGAGACATGATGAGATTTCAAGATCAATCGTTTGTGCGTTCTGTCTCTGCCAAACCGTCACAGTTCAATACGGCGTTTGGTATTTTTATGTTGCTAACATTGGTTAGTCTTTCAGTCTGGGGTGTTTATTCTCTTTCTCGTCCTGAAACATTACCCATAAAACAAGTACGCATCGTTGGTGAGTTTAGACATTTATCTCCTTCACGATTGCAAACATTGGTGACGGAAGAGGTTCGCGGTGGATTTTTTAATGTGAATGTGACTGAAGTGCGTAATGAGTTATTAAAAGCTCCCTGGGTAGAACATATTTCTGTCAATCGAATTTGGCCCGACACCTTAAGAGTTAATGTGAAAGAACGTGTAGCAGTCGTTCGTTGGGGAGATAAAGCCTTGTTGAATAGTGATGCTACCTATTTTGTTCCGCCAGCAGCGACCATCCCGCGTGATTTACCTTTATTAAATGGTCCTCAGGGTAGTTATGAACTGGTATTGAGTAAATTTAACGAATTGAATCAGGTATTGAAACATACAGGGTTGAAAGTTGTTGAGTTAACACTCAATGAACGCAGGGCGTGGAGTTTCACGGTACAAACCGGTTTTACTGTCGTGATCGGTCGTATGGATTATGAACAACGCGTCAGACGATTTTCAGAAGTGGTTGTGAAAGCAATGGTTGGTCAATTAGACAAAGTTGAAAAAATTGACATGCGTTATACCAATGGTTTCGCAATAGAGTGGAGAAAAGGAGATTCAGTATAAAGCTGGAGTAATGCCTGATGGCTAAGAAAACAGATAAAAATTTAATTGTTGGACTGGATATTGGTACATCCAAAGTTGTGGCAATTGTCGGCGAGATTTCTTTCGATGAGGAAGTTGAAATCATTGGGATAGGATCAAGTCGATCACGTGGCCTTAAAAAAGGTGTGGTAGTCAATATTGAGTCGACGGTTCAATCTATTCAACGAGCTGTTGAAGAAGCGGAGCTCATGGCCGGTTGTGAAGTACATTCGGTTTATACCGGGATTGCAGGTAATCATATTCGCAGTCTGAATTCACATGGCATCGTTGCGATTCGCGATAATGAAGTGTCAGTATCGGATGTCGATCGCGTTATTGATGCGGCAAAGGCTGTCGCTATTCCAGCCGATCAAAAAATTCTGCATATACTGCCACAGGAATTCATTATTGATAATCAGGAAGGTGTTAAAGAGCCTATTGGCATGTCAGGTGTCAGACTTGAAGCAAAGGTTCATATGGTGACCGGTGCCGTTAGCGCAGCACAGAATATTATTAAATGTGTTCGTCGTTGTGGTTTGGAAGTTGATGACATCATTTTAGAACAACTTGCATCAAGTCATTCCGTGCTCACCGATGATGAAAAAGAACTGGGTGTTTGTATGGTTGATATAGGTGGAGGAACTACGGATATTGCTATATTTACTGATGGTGCCATTCATCATACTGCAGTGATCCCCATTGCCGGTGATCAAGTGACTAATGATATCGCCGTTGCATTTAGAACCCCTACACAACACGCAGAAGATATTAAGGTGCAATACGCTTGTGCACTGACGCAGTTAGTTTCATCAGAGGATAGTATCGAGGTTCCAAGTGTTGGCGATCGTCCATCACGACAATTAGCAAGACAAAATCTGGCTGAAGTCGTAGGGCCAAGATACGAAGAATTGTTCTCTTTAGTACAAGCTGAATTACGTCGCAGTGGTTTTGAAGACCGTGTCGCTGCCGGAATTGTACTGACCGGTGGTAGTTCAAAAATGGAAGGCGCTGTTGAGCTTGCAGAAGAAATTTTTCATATGCCAGTACGTTTGGCTTTGCCGCAATATGTCAGTGGTCTGGCAGATGTGGTGAAAAATCCGATTTATTCCACAGGTGTTGGCTTGTTGTTGTTTGGCCGACGTCAGGTAACTGAATCATTACCAAATATTAAAGTCGATGGGGGGATGAAAGGTGTTTGGGAAAGAATGAAGAGTTGGTTTCAAGGTAATTTTTAATTTTTTATAACATTTATATTATGAAGACAAACTGGAGGATAAGGGCATGTTTGAACTCGTAGATGCTGCAAATAACGCGGCAATCATTAAGGTAGTTGGTGTTGGCGGTGGCGGCGGAAACGCTGTTGAACATATGTTGTCAACGAATATTGAAGGTGTTGATTTTATTTGTGCCAATACTGATTCACAGGCATTAAAAAATTCATCGGCTAAAATCGTCTTGCAGTTAGGCAGCGATATGACCAAGGGGCTGGGAGCGGGTGCAGATCCTGAAGTCGGTCGTCAGGCAGCGCTGGAAGATCGGGATCGCATTATGGATGTGCTCGAAGGTTCGGATATGGTGTTTATCACCGCAGGTATGGGTGGTGGAACCGGGACTGGTGCGGCACCCGTCGTTGCACAGGTAGCAAAAGAAATGGGGATCTTGACGGTAGCTGTGGTAACGCGTCCATTTAGCTTCGAGGGTAAAAAGCGTTCTGCCGTTGCAGATGCGGGTATTCAGGAATTAACTCAATTCGTAGATTCACTGATTACCATACCGAATGAAAAGCTTATGAGTGTGTTAGGGCCTGACATGAGTCTGCTTAATGCGTTCAGTGCGGCCAATGATGTCTTGTTAGGTGCAGTACAAGGAATTGCTCAGTTGATTACCTGTCCAGGTTTAATCAATGTTGACTTTGCCGATGTCAGGACTGTTATGTCTGAGATGGGGATGGCAATGATGGGTTCTGGTAAGGCACATGGCGATGATCGTGCGAAATTATCAGCCGAAGCTGCTGTTTCAAGCCCGCTGCTCGAAGATGTCAATTTATCGGGTGCACGTGGGATATTGGTGAATATCACCGCTGGTATGGATTTATCCATTGGTGAATTTGATGAAGTCGGTAATGTGGTTAAGGAATTTGCCTCGGATAATGCTACCGTGGTGATAGGTACAGTAATTGATCCAGAAATGTCCGGCGAAATGCGCGTGACGATTGTCGCGACCGGGCTTGGTAATTCAGCCAAACAGGATGCCGAATCACGTGTTCAATTGATAAAAAATAGTGGTGATTCAGTTGATTATCGTGATTTTGACCAGCCTACGGTAATTCGTAAGCAGGCTCCTGACAGTGAGCAGAATGACATCGAAACCAATCCGGATTATCTTGATATCCCTGCTTTTTTACGCAGGCAAGCTGACTAAATTAAAACTAGTTGGCTTGATATCTCTATTTTCAGTTATTGGCGACCAATATTGCTGCTTGACAGCAGGGGGCTAGCACATGAGAATCACGGGTTAATACTCGTATTGATGTAATTTAGGCCAATAATTAGAAAATGATAAGGCAACGTACTCTTAAGAATGTGATCAGAGCAACAGGTGTCGGGCTTCACACAGGCAAGAAGATCTACCTGACATTACGACATGGTGCTGAAAATAGCGGCATTATTTTTCGTAGAATAGATCTAGATCCGCCTGTCGAAATCCCAGCAAAACCAGGAAATGTAGGTGACACTCGTCTTTCTACCACGTTGGTTAATGGTGATGTGAGGATATCCACCGTTGAACATCTGCTTTCGGCTCTTGCTGGTTTTGGGATTGATAATGCATGCATTGATCTGAGTTCTGATGAAGTGCCTATTATGGATGGCAGCGCTGGTCCTTTTGTTTTTCTTATTCAGTCGGCTGGTGTTGAAGAGCAAAATGCACCGAAACGCTTTATCAGGATCAAAAAGAAAGTAACGGTAAAAGAAGATGATAAATGGGTCGGTTTCAAGCCTTTTGAAGGTTTTAAAGTCGGGTTCACCATTAATTTTGATCATCCAGTTTTTCAACAAAAATAATTGTCATGCAGAAATTGATTTTTCGACAACTTCTTATGTAAAAGAAGTGAGCCGTGCTCGTACCTTCGGTTTTATGCGTGATGTTGAGCTGCTAAGAGAGCGTAATCTCGTTCTGGGTGGTAGCCTGGATAATGCGGTGGTAGTGGATGATTATCGGATCGTTAATGAAGATGGCCTGCGTTATGAAGACGAGTGTGTAAAACATAAAATACTTGATGCGATTGGAGATCTGTATTTATTGGGATACAGTTTGATAGGGGCGTTTGAAGGTTACAAGTCCGGTCATGCATTGAACAATCGTTTATTAAAAGAATTACTGGCCGATGAGGCCGCTTGGGAATTGGTGAGTTTTAAAGATCAAAAGACCTTACCGATTTCCTTTATGCAGGCGCTTCCGTCTACATAAATACTTAATTATTATAATAAAATCAGTAGTTTGACTCTGATTTTGTGTGTTTGCTGAGACGTTCAAGGCAAATGCTGATCTCTGGGTCATTTATTGTCTTTGCAATTTCGCATAGTTCGGTTGATGTCTTGTCACTTAAAGACAATTTGTTCTTCTTTGCGCGATTGAAGAGATTTGTTTTAGGGCTTGTGATTACTCTGATAGTGCTGATAAATGGTATATCAGGAGTTGATTGTAAGACTCTGAGTAGTTCAGGGGTGGAGTAACGCAGTTTTGTTGCCCAATTCGCATGATCAGTGCTGAGTGTTAATGTCTCGGCACGTATATTGGCTACCTGGCAGTGTTTAGCCAGTTCTGGTTTGATTTTTTGTGAAACAATTCTCTGAAATAATTTAAGCGATTCAGTATGTAGTAATATACTTTTAAGTGTCGAGCCGGGTACGTTCATCATCTCGCGCAGGGACGCTGGTTTTGAATTTCGTTTCATAGTGGATCGCATTCTAACAAATAAGGCTAAGAGAACAGTTAATAATTCGTATGGAATTCATATTTTTAAGCAATAACCGCAAACGGTTTGACATTAACTGTAACCCAGCCATATTTATTCTATTGGCCGTGGTTTCAGCTGCATTATTATTTGGTGGGACTTTTCATCTGGGAAGCCAACACGGTTTCGAGCGTTCTAATACTGTATTTAATAATTTTCAGAACGAAGCTGGTGGTTTGTGGGAAGAGGAATTTGATAAACAACAGGAAATGGTAGATGTTGCGCGGTTGAGTGCCGAAAAGCATCTGGATGCGATGGCTTCGAGAGTGAGTAGCCTACAGTCACATATTTTACGTTTGAATGCACTTGGGTCGCGCCTGGCTAAAATGGCCGAACTGGATGAGCTTGAGTTCGATAGTATGAACGAGCCAGGGGTTGGTGGCCCATCTCCAACGTTGGCTAAAGCCAATTCGGTTCCTGATTTTCTTGAAAGTCTTGACCAGCTGGCTCTCGAGATTAAAGATCGTGAAGATAAATTAATTGCTCTGGAAACCTTGCTGATTAATCGATCTCTCGAATCTGAAACTTTGCCACAGGGCACACCACTTAAGAAAGGCTGGGTATCATCAGCATTCGGCTGGCGTACTGACCCGATTACGGGCAAAAAAGAGTTCCATGAAGGGCTGGATTTTGCAGGGAAATCGGGCTTACTTGTTTCAGCTGCCGGTGCAGGAATTGTGACCTGGTCAGATAAGCGATACGGCTATGGTGAGATGATCGAAATTGATCATGGGAATGGATATGTTACCCGCTATGCGCACAATAAGGAAAATCTGGTAAATGTAGGTGCAAGAATAGAAAAGGGACAGGCTATTGCTGTACTTGGTTCAACTGGTCGATCAACCGGCTTACACGTTCATTTTGAAGTTTTGCATAATGGCAAACCGGTTAATCCAAAGAAATTTATTGTATCTAGTCATTAATTGTCATTTCATTAGATGAGTAAAGGCTGTTATTCAGCTTTTAATACCTCCATTCTAATACCCTAACTATGTTTGCAAATATCCTCAAAAAACTTTTTGGAAGTCGTAATGAGCGCGTCCTAAAACGGATGCGTAAAATTGTTATTTCAATTAATGCACTTGAAGAAAAGACCAGTCAACTTAGCAATGAAGATTTTCCGAAAAAAAACTCAGGAATTCCGTGATCGTTTGCAAAATGGCAGCAGTCTGAATGAATTATTACCGGAAGCCTTTGCGCTTGTTCGGGAAGCTAGTAAACGTGTTATGTCGATGCGCCATTTTGATGTTCAGCTGATAGGTGGGATGGTACTGAATGAAGGAAATATCGCTGAAATGCGAACTGGGGAAGGTAAAACACTTGTTGCGACACTAGCCGCTTACCTGAATGCCTTACCAGCTAAAGGTGTGCATGTTGTTACGGTTAATGATTATCTTGCCAAACGTGATGCGGAATGGATGGGAAAATTGTATTCGTTTTTAGGAATGACGACGGGGGTGATCGTTTCAGGTTTGAGTTCGGGTGAACGCCGTGCCGCATATATGTCAGATATTACCTATGGTACAAATAATGAATTTGGTTTTGATTATCTCAGGGACAACATGACATTTAGTAATGAGGATCGTGTACAACGTGAAAAGTATTTTGCCATCGTTGACGAAGTTGATTCGATATTAATCGATGAAGCCAGAACACCATTAATAATCTCAGGTCCAATTGATGATCGTTCTGATCTTTATCTGAGCATTAACAAGATTATTCCAAAATTGGTTAAGCAGGAAACAGAAGACGGCCCTGGAGATTATACCCTTGATGAAAAAAGCAAGCAGGCCTATTTGACCGAAGAAGGCAATGAAAATATTGAAAAACTATTGTTAGAAGCTGGAATTATTGAACAACAACAAAGTTTGTACGACCCGGTTAATATTTCTGTATTACATCATTTGAATGCCGCGCTCAGGGCACACACTTTGTTTCAAAACGATGTGGAATATCTTGTGCAAGATAATGAAGTAATGATCGTTGATGAATTTACTGGTCGTGCCATGCCAGGACGTCGCTGGTCAGATGGATTGCATCAGGCCATAGAGGCAAAGGAGGGCGTACCCATACAAAATGAAAATCAGACCCTGGCAACGATCACCTATCAAAATTATTTCCGTTTATATGAAAAACTTTCCGGCATGACCGGTACAGCTGATACAGAGGCATTTGAGTTTCAGACAATTTATAATTTAGAAGTTATCGTGATCCCGACAAATATTGAAATGATCAGGAACGATATGAGTGACATGATCTTCCTGAAAGAAGAGGATAAATTCAAGGCGATTGTCGAAGATATAAAAGATTGTCAGTTGCGTGGGCAACCTGTGTTAGTTGGTACTGCATCTATCGAAGTTTCGGAATATATTTCTAATCTTTTGAAAAAAGAAAATATTAAACATCAGGTTTTAAATGCTAAATTTCACGAGAAAGAAGCTGATATTATTATTAATGCTGGTTTGCCTGGGACAATAACTATTGCCACGAATATGGCGGGCCGTGGTACTGATATTGTTCTGGGTGGTAATTATGAAGCAAAAATAAAGACATTAGATCCGGAAGCAGATTCAGACAAAATAGAATCAATAAAACAGGAATGGGAAGAAAAACATAATAAGGTGTTGGAAAGCGGTGGTTTGCATATCACTGGTACCGAACGTCATGAATCAAGACGTATTGATAATCAGCTGAGAGGCCGTTCAGGTCGCCAGGGTGATCCTGGATCTAGTCGTTTTTACCTGTCACTTGAAGATAGTCTCATGCGAATTTTTGCTTCAGACTGGGTGAGCAATATGATGGGTAAGCTCGGCATGGAAGATGGTGAAGCGATTGAGTCTACTTTAGTATCCAGAGCTATTGAAAATGCACAGCGTAAAGTCGAGGCGCATAATTTTGATATACGTAAACATCTTCTGGAGTTTGATGATGTTGCTAATGATCAAAGAAAAGTTATCTATGAACAGCGTGACGAACTATTAAGCTCTGAAGATGTATCAGAAAATATTGGCGCAATGAGAGAAGATGTAATCAACAACATCATTGATGCATACATTCCACCAGGCAGTGTTGATGAGATGTGGGATCCACAGGGTTTGTCAGAGACCTTTTCCCATGAGTTGGGTCAAAATATCAATATCATTTCATGGTTGGAACAAGATAATGACGTAGACGAAGATCAGTTAAGAAATAAAATTTGGAATGAACTGGATGCATCAAGACAAGAGAAAGAGTCTGTAATACCCACTGAATTTATGCGTCGTCTGGAAAAACAGATTATGATGGATGTGCTAGATAGACATTGGAAAGAACATATTGTTGGCATGGATCATTTGCGGCAGGGTATACACTTACGTAGTTATGCGGCAAAGAATCCTAAACAGGAATATAAAAGAGAAGCTTTTGAAATGTTTGTTGATATGCTGGAAAGTATAAAAAAAGATATTATTGGTTTTTTATATAAAGTCCATATACGTAATGAAAACGATGTGGAAGCAGCAGAGCAAAGGCAACAACCTAAACAAAATATTAAGTATAATCATCCTGATTCAGGAAGTGCATTGCAATCAAAACAACAAGATCCTAATACTCAATCAGAAAAAACACCCTTTGTACGAGATAAAAAGAAAATAGGCCGTAATGAACCTTGCCCATGTGGTTCGGGTAAAAAATACAAACAATGCCATGGAAAATTAAATTAATTAAGAAACCAAATTTCAAATAAATCTCACGCTTTGTAAATATTACATGACTGTTGGCCTCTACTCCCTATCCAATCTATTGCCTGTTAAAGGTGTTCGTTTTGCTGCTGGCAGCGCTGGTATTTACAGCAATAAAGATAGAGATGACCTGGTGTTGATCGAGATAGCTAAAGGTAGCATGGTTTCTGGCGTCTTTACGAAAAATGCATTTTGTGCTGCACCGGTGAGGCTAGCTAAATCACATTTGTCAATTTCCGAATCTCGTATGTTTATTATTAATGCAGGAAATGCAAATGCTGGAACAGGATCTCAAGGCCTTACTAACTCATTATCCTGTTGTGAATCACTAGCCCAGATAGCAAATTGTCAAACTGATGAAGTCTTGCCATTTTCTACAGGTGTTATTGGAGAGCAATTGCCCGTGGAAAGTATCATAAGGATTTTGCCCGATCTTTATAAAGAACTTGATGAGAGTTCCTGTCTGAAATCTGCCGAAGCGATCATGACAACAGACACAGTTCCCAAAGCGATCAGCAAACAGCTTGTTGTGAATGGCGAAACAATTACTATAACGGGGATTGCAAAAGGGTCTGGTATGATCAGGCCAGATATGGCTACGATGTTAGCCTATATTGCAACAGATGCTAAAATAGAAAAGGAATTGTTAAAATCTTTATTGACTGAGCTTGTTGAGCTAAGTTTCAATCGTATCACTGTCGATGGGGATACTTCGACAAATGATGCCTGCATGTTGCTTGCGACCGGACAAAGTGATGCACCAGAGATAGAAAAAAATAATTCGCTTTATATTGAGTTTAAACAAAACTTAACAGAAGTTTTTTGTTTTTTAGCACAAGCCATAATCAGAGACGGCGAGGGTGCAACAAAATTTATTACTATTAATATTGATAAAGGTGTAACTCAAAGTGAATGCCTGATTGTTGCGTACACGATAGCACATTCACCATTAGTGAAAACAGCATTGTTTGCATCCGACCCTAATTGGGGGCGCATCCTGGCCGCTGTTGGTAGGAGTGGAATAGAAGATCTTGATGTCAATAGAGTGGATATATATTTAGATGAAGTGTGTATTATTAAACAAGGTGAATTATCTACAAAATACACAGAAGATAAAGGTCAGCAGGTAATGAACAAAGACGAAATTACAATCAAGGTAGTACTACATCGCGGAATTAAAAAAGTAGACATCTGGACGACTGATTTATCTTATGATTATGTCAAAATTAATGCGGAATATCGTACATAACTACATGAGAATATGAGTAAACAAAATGCTTATCTTCATGTCGCAGTGGGTGTTATAGAAAATAATAATAATGAGATATTAATATCAAAACGCCACTTACATAAAGATCAGGGAGGCCTGTGGGAATTTCCCGGCGGAAAATTAAAATCTTACGAAACTGTCAGTCAGGCACTCATACGTGAGATTAATGAAGAGCTTGACATAAAGGTTATATCGAAAAGACCATTAATTAAAATTAAACACGATTATCCCGATTATTCAGTGTTATTAGATGTATGGAAAATAGATTCGTGGTCTGGAGAGGTTAAAGGATGTGAAGGGCAAGATATCCTATGGTTAAATAAAAATTTACTCGATCCAACACAATTTCCAGCTGCAAATATTCCAATAATTTCAGCGATAAATTTACCAGCACTCTACTTTATTACACCTGACCCTGCTTTATATGATGAGGATTTATTCATGTCCAGACTAGAAGATATTTTGAAATCTGGTTGTAAACTCATGCAATTTCGTAGCAAACAAAAACCCGCTAATTGTTATAAACAATTGATTGATAAAATAACTATTATTTGTAATCAATATAAGACCAGTCTAATTATTAATGCAGAGCCAACTGTTGTAGCGAATATAGAATTTGATGGATTGCATTTAACGAGTAAATTATTATTGGAGCAACAACAACGTCCAGTAAATAATCAAAAGTTACTAAGTGCTTCTTGCCATAATGAACAAGAAATTAATAAAGCAATCGAAATCGATGTTGATGTGATATTGCTTGGGCCAGTAAAAGTAACAAATACACATCCCGAGTCAAAAGGTATTGGTTGGGAACGTTTTAATGAGTTCGTGGAAAGTGTCAATTTGCCCGTTTATGCTCTGGGTGGAATGACATTGGATGACCTTCAGGATTGCTGGAGCCATGGTGGGCAGGGTTTGGCTATGATCAGTGGGTTTTGGAATCGCACTGAGGAACCTCTGAACAAGGCCATTCATGGCTTGTCAGAGAGCGAAAACTAACGCAGCAATCGCTCCGGGCGATTGCATTGCATACACTCCATCCGTTGAGATAAATGTGATTTTTAGTTTTCTTTCATTATCAATAACGTATTGATAATGTCGGCATATGACCTCCATGGAAGGAGGAAATGCAACAGGATTGTCCGGACGACCCCAAGGATGGGGTAGAGTGACGTCGGGACGAATATAGGAGATATTCGGGTAAAAATGTCTGGAACAAATTTTTCAGCCAAAGCCGAGCAATCCTTGCCTATGTACCACAGGAAATTCTGACTTAATCAGAGTTTTCCTAAATAATTAGAGACAATGTTGTTTCTTCTATTATTAATGTTCAATTTGCGAACTAAAATCAGTTTCCTGAACTTCCTGTTCATCAGTAGGTATACTATTATTTTCCGTCAGCCAATCTCCGAGATCGATTAGACGACATCGTTCAGAACAAAAAGGACGAAATTTATTATCCGGCTTGATGTTTGTTTCTTGAGAGCAAGTAGGGCAGGATTTTTTCATAATATTACGATGATAAGCAACAAGATAGTTTAAATTCCACATCATCATCTGTTTGAGTCGGTCTTTCAGCAGTATTATCCTGTTTCATAAAGCGGATTGAAAAACGATGTTTCCCGGCACTTATTTCAGGGTAACAATCAGAATCTTTCGGTAATATTATTTGCAACATTCGACAAAAGAGTTTTGGACCAATGTTCTTTTGAAAGAAACCTGATTCAGCTGTTTCGTCAGTAGGAGAACTGCTGTTTCTTAAAATATGCAGTGAAAGTATTATGGATTTATCTAAAACTTCAATATCAGTATATAATTCATCCATCAGTTCCATCCGTGTAGCAACAGGCTTATTTAACCAGTGGTGATAATTGGGTAAATCAAAATTACAACATCCGCCTGTTATGACACTCCGTTGTTTTACCGAAACGAGGAGTTCATGTTTTGAAAACAGTTTGCCTGGTTGGAAACCAGGATCGTGTAATCGACTAAGATGTTGATGTATTTCTGTCAGGAATGTATTTAATTGTTTCTGATCGACATTTGGATTTTCAACCAATAATGTCAATGAATTAATATGCCTTTCGAGTTCCTTGATGAGTTCTCTTTTAATATCGAAACGAGAGAGCAATTCAATAACATCAATCATTGCTTCGATAGTATCGCGGCTATCGATTTGAGTTGTTCCGTCGCGGCGCTGTTTTATGGTGTCGAACAGAAATTCAAGCCGAAGAAAAGTGCGGATCCGCTCGTTCAGTGGTTGTTCATAAATGATATGTTTTTGCACGATGGTTAAAATATCGGGAAATTAACATATTTTCCAGCTTTTTAAACAAAACTGGCAAATCCATATGTGATTTAATGCGCAGTCTTTTTGGCTAAATCAAGATAAAACTGGTGTAAATTGTCAACACACTTCTCTAATTCTTCAAGGTTTCCATCATTGTTAATGATGTCATCTACAACACTGAGACGAGATTCCCGACTGGTTTGTGAGTGAACAATCTTGCCGATCTGTGTCTGATCAGAGTCATCACGAGCGCTTGCTCGTTCTAACTGAGACTCTACTTCTGTATCAACCAGCAGTATTCTGTCTACATATTTATCCCCTCCGGTTTCAATCAATAGCGGAATCGAAATAATACAGTAGGGAGCTGAAAGAGTGTAGATTTGCCGATCTATTTCTTTGTAAATAAGTGGATGCAAGATTGAATTTAATTTTTCACGCTGTTCAAAATTATTAAAGATAAGTTTACGCAGAAGCACCCGATCCAACTGATGATTTTTTGTAAGAACAGAAGTGCCAAATTCTTTGATAATATTATTCAGTCCTGGTGCTCCGGGTTCAACTACCTTCCTTGAAATGATATCCGCATCAATAATAGGTACATCGTGTTTGATAAAGTAATTGCATACAGTTGTTTTCCCACTGCCAATTCCGCCAGTTAAGCCGACTCGCAAGAGTTTGTTCATCCAAGTTGCGACCAATTAAGGTAGATATCTGTAATTTGTTTGCCCCAAAAGATAGCTACCCAACCGGCAATCGCTATGTATGGCCCAAAAGGTATGGGTTTAGATTTTGTATGAGAAGTAAATGATATGAGTGAAATACCTACCACAGCACCGATTAATGAAGAAAGAATAATAATGACTGGTAAGAGTTGCCATCCAAGCCAGGCACCCAGCATGGCTAATAATTTAAAATCACCATGTCCCATGCCTTCTTTTCCTGTGAGTAATTTGAATCCCATGTAAACAGACCAAAAAGCGAGGTAACCAAAAACAGCGCCGAGAATGGATGAATTTAGATCGGTAAATATACCGAAATAATTACAGATGATTCCCAACCAAAGCACAGGTAAGGTGAGATCGTCTGGCAATAACTGATGTTCATAATCGATCATCGTCAAACATATCAAAGTCCAGGAGAGGATCATTAATAGTAGTGTCTGATAGCTGAATCCAAAATACCAGGCACAAACCAATGAGAGAATACCACTGAGCAATTCAATGGCAGGATAACGAATTGAAATCTTTGTTGAACAGTTAGAGCAACGCCCTTTTAAAAATAGATAGCTTAGGATCGGTATGTTTTCAAGTGCGGTAATTTTATGCCCGCAGCCGGGACACGTGGAGCGAGGTATGCTTAAATTAAAACTTCCGTTATCTGTATTCTCAGGATTATCAATAGCCAGAAAGTCACAACATTCTTCCCGCCATTGCCTGTTTAGCATAACAGGCAAACGATATATAACGACATTGAGGAAACTGCCGACAAGAAGGCCGACAACAAATATCATACTCAAAAGGAATACTGTGGAGTTCTCAAGCAGACTTAACAAAGCCATGATTGACGATCATCCGTAAAAAATTTGGACAAGTTGAATGCTTATACAACGGAGCCCAGTTTGAATATTGGTAAATACATACCAACAACAATACCACCGATGACCACACCAAGAAATGCCATGATCATTGGTTCGAGCAAACTCGTTAAGGCCTCAACAGCATCATCCACTTCCTGCTCATACCAGTCAGCTACTTTACCCAGCATAGTATCTATGGCACCGGATTCTTCACCAATCGCAACCATTTGTACAACCATGTTTGGAAATAGCTGGGAATCTCTCATTGCGGATTGTAATTGGGTTCCGGTAGAGATTTCATCACGCATTTTCAACGTGGCATCGTGAAAGACAATATTGCCACAAGCCCCCGCCACTGAGGTCATGGATTCAACCAGAGGGGTACCTGCTGCAAACATGGTTTCCAGTGTGCGGGAAAATCTGGCGATAGCAGATTTTTCCAGAATTAGGCCAATGACAGGTAATTTTAACGACCACCGATCCAGGAAATGGGCAAATTTTTGTGAGCGTCTTTTACCCTCTATGAAACCGACTACCACTCCGATAATTATTGCCAGCATTAGCCACCAGTAATTTACAAACCAGTTAGACATATCTATCAGTATTTGTGTTAGTGCCGGTAGATCTGCACCAAAGTCATCAAATAATGTCTTGAACATTGGGATCACAAAGATCATAAGGATAGAGACAATGATAAAAGCAACGACAATCACCGCTGTTGGATAAAATAGCGCAGATTTAATTTTGGATTTCAAAGCCTCGGTTTTTTCCATGTATATTGCAATCTTGTGTAGTATGGCTTCCAGAATACCGGCCTGTTCACCTGCCTGAACCAGGTTACAGTAGAGATCATTAAATTGAAGGGGATGTTTACGCAAGGCCTCTGTCAGGTTATTACCTGCTTCAACGTCTGTTTTTACTCCGAGTATGAGTTCTTGCATACTGAGATTTTCATGACCACGACCGACAATTTCAAAAGCCTGTACTAAAGGTACGCCAGATGAAATCATGGTTGCCAGTTGGCGACTAAAAACCGTGATGTCTTTTGAGGTGATTTTCTGTTTTTTAGCAAACAGTGGTTTGGGCTTCTTTTTGACCTTAAGTGGCTTGATCCCTTGACGTCTCAATGTGGCTTTGACAAGGGCATCGCTTTGCCCCGTCATTTCTCCCTTGACCCGTTTACCTGATTTATCCTGTCCTTCCCACAGGAACATATTTTTCTTGATTACTGCCTTAGCCATAATTTTTACTCGACGGTTACGCGATTGATTTCAGTCAGGCTTGTGACGCCAGTTTTCACCTTTTCAAGCCCGGATTTTCGAATATCCCAAAAACCTTCAGTTAGTGCTTGATCCGCCAGTTGCACGGAATTGGAACCTTCTATGATTAAACGTTTCATAGCATCCGAAATGGGCATGACTTGATAAATACCAGCACGACCTTTGTAGCCACTTGGACAGTCACTTCCTTCACCTGGTTCGAAAATGGTAAATCCTTCTTTGATATCTTTTTTGCTAAAACCTTCTTTAAGCAAGGCATCCTCTGGCATTTCAACAGGGACTCTGTAGTCTGGATGGAGTCGCCGACAGAGACGTTGTGCCGTTATTAGGTTGATTGTTGTAGCTACTGCAAAAGCCTGTATGCCCATGTCTTGCAAACGTGTGAGTGTTTGAGGACCATCATTGGTATGCAGTGTAGACATAACCATGTGCCCTGTTTGTGCTGCTTTTACAGCAATTGATGCAGTTTCTATATCTCGAATCTCACCAACTAGAATAATATCCGGATCCTGTCGTAAAAAAGCCTTAAGTGCCTTTGGAAATGTCATACCAGTACGTTCATCGACCTGAACCTGATTGACACCAGCAAGGTTAATTTCCACTGGGTCTTCGGCGGTTGAAATATTTATATCAACTTTATTCAGGATATTAATGCCGGTATACAGCGAAACCGTTTTACCACTGCCAGTGGGTCCAGTGACCAGGAACATGCCGTAGGGTTTCATTAGATTTTTCAGAAATAGTTCTTTCTGGAAATCTTCATATCCGAGTTGGTCAATTTGTAGTGCAGCGGCATCCGAATCCAGAATACGCATAACGGTTTTTTCACCAAACAAAGTTGGACAGGTACTCACACGGAAATCGATGGATTTGTTTTTTGATAACTTTAATTTTATGCGGCCATCCTGAGGAACACGGCGTTCAGAGACATCTAGACGTGACATGACTTTGATACGAGCCGTCATTTTGTTTGACATTGCCAAGGGTGGTTTGGCGACTTCTTCCAACACACCATCAATACGAAGACGGACGCGATAGTATTTTTCATAAGGTTCAAAGTGGAGATCAGAAGCGCCTTTTTTAATCGCATCCAGTAACAGTTTATTAATAAAACGTACTACCGGTGCATCATCAACATCACTGTCATCATCTTTCTGATTCCCACCTTCATCGGCAACCTCAAGCCCGTCGAGATCGTCAAAATCATCCGCATCCAGATCAACCAGGCCACCATCGGCATCATCCAGAGCTTTTACAATGACTTTTGCCAGCTTATCTTCTTCAACCAGGATGGCCTCGGTAGCCATACCAACAGCAAACTTGATTTCATCCAGGGCCTGTAGATTCGTTGGATCAGACAGAGCGATGAACAGTCGTGAACCGCGTTTGAATAACGGCAAGGCATGGTGTTTTTGAATCATCTCTTCTTTGAGTAAGGTAGTAACGTCCGGATCGATGTCAAAACAATTAATATCAACTAATGGCGCGCCAAATTCATTAGCCGCCGCCAGGGCAATCTTATCGCTCGGAGCCAGGCCATGTTCTACCAGATAAGCAACGAAGGGTTGTTTAGCTTTTTGTGCATTTTTATAGGCATCCAGTGCGACAGCTTCCTCTAGTAAGCCGTCAGTAACCAGCTTGCGAGCCAATCCGCTCAGATGTGTTTGTTTTGCTGATGCTACCATGACTGATTCTGTACTCCTCAGACAGATGCTAAATCTTAGTGTATCCCGGTAAAATTACCAATTCCCGGTCTTAATAATTGCAGCTCACATCACATACCGCCCCGTGGCCAGCTGTATAAATGTAGGGTATTGGAACAGCATTCATTTAACTCATAAATTAAAGCAAAAATTATAAGTTATTTCAATTGTTTATACTCATTATTTAGCAAATATTTTAAGTATATATTTAGTCAAAGAGTAATTTACCGCCTTTCAAATCGACATTAATATTGTCACCAGGAACGTATTGTCCAGACAGTATTGCTCTGGCCAATGGTGACTCAAGATAATTTTGAATTGCTCTTTTTAAGGGCCTGGCACCATAAACCGGATCGAAGCCAGCATCACCGATGAAATCCCTGGCTTTTTCCGAGATCTGGATCTGTATTTCCTGTTCTGACAGGCGTTTTTCAAGTCGTTGGATCTGGACATCGGTTATCGCCCTGATTTGATTTTTTTGTAATGCATGGAAGACTACAAGTTCATCGATTCTATTAATAAATTCAGGCCGAAAATGCTGGCCAACGACCTCTAAAACGGTCTCTTTCATTGTTCCATACTCATCATTATTCGACATGGTATGGATTAATTCCGAACCAAGATTTGACGTCATGACAATGATCGTATTACGAAAATCTACTGTTCGTCCCTGGCCATCGGTCAAACGTCCATCATCAAGTACCTGTAACAGGACATTGAAGATATCAGGATGAGCCTTTTCAACTTCATCGAGTAATACCAGAGAATAGGGACGTCGACGGATCGCCTCAGTCAGGAGCCCACCGGCATCGTAACCCACATAGCCAGGTGGTGCGCCAATCAGACGGGCAACAGAGTGTTTTTCCATATATTCCGACATATCGATACGCACCATGGCCTCTTCTGTGTCGAATAAAAATTCCGCCAGACTCTTACAAAGCTCGGTTTTACCAACCCCGGTAGGCCCTAGAAACATGAAGGAACCATTCGGACGATTGGGATCGGATAACCCTGCTCTGGAACGTCGGATCGCATCAGCAACAGCATTGATTGCTTCGTCCTGACCAACGACACGTTGGTGTAAGGCATCTTCCAGATGCAGTAATTTTTCTTTTTCACCAGACAACATCTTGGCAACTGGAATACCGGTCCATTTTGAAACAACCTCAGCAATTTCATTTTCAGTGACCTTGTTTCTCAATAGCTTCATATCCTGCATCTCAGCTTGAGCTGCCATATCGAGTTGTTTTTCCAGTCCCGGGATCACTCCGTACTGCAGTTCAGACATTCGACTTAAATCACCGGCTCTTTGTGCGGCTTCAAATTCCTGACGGGTTTTTTCGAGTTTTTCCTTAATATTGTGAGTGCCTTGCAAAGCGGCTTTTTCAGAAATCCAGATCTCTTCCAGATCAGAAAATTCACGTTCTATTTTTTTAATTTCTTCCTGTAGATCATCGAGACGTTTTTTTGAGGCTGCATCGGTTTCTTTTTTTAAGGCTTCACGCTCTATTTTCATCTGGATCAATCGCCGTTCCAGTCGATCCATACTTTCCGGTTTGGAATCAATTTCAATACTGATACGACTGGCAGATTCATCAATCAGATCAATTGCCTTGTCAGGCAGTTGACGATCGGAGATATACCGATGAGACAAGGTAGCAGCCGCAACAATGGCAGGATCGGTGATTTGAACATTATGATGCACTTCGTAACGTTCTTTGAGTCCGCGCAAGATAGCAATGGTATCTTCCACACTCGGCTCATTGACCAGGATTTTCTGAAAACGTCTTTCGAGCGCAGCGTCCTTTTCAATATTATCGCGATATTCATTCAGTGTTGTGGCACCAACACAATGTAACTCACCACGTGCCAGAGCCGGTTTAAGCATATTCCCTGCGTCCATCGCACCTTCGGCAGCGCCAGCACCCACCATCGTATGAACCTCATCGATGAATAGAATAATCTGGCCTTCCTGTTTAGAAAGATCGTTTAAAACTGCTTTTAAACGTTCCTCAAATTCACCACGAAACTTTGCTCCAGCTATAAGTGCTGACAAGTCTAGTGAAAGTAAGCGTTTACTCTTTAAAGCGTCTGGTACCTCGCCATTGATGATACGTTGCGCCAGGCCTTCTACGATGGCTGTTTTTCCAACACCGGGTTCGCCAATCAAGACAGGATTATTTTTCGTGCGTCGTTGCAGGACCTGAATCGTTCGACGGATTTCCTCATCACGGCCAATGACCGGATCGAGTTTGCCGGATTCAGCGCGCGCAGTGAGGTCTATGGTATATTTTTCCAGGGCCTGGCGATGTTCTTCGGCATTGGGATCGGTTACCGATTCCCCGCCACGGATTTTTTGAATGGCATCTTCAATGCGTTTTTGTGTGGTACCACTTTTTTTGATCAGTTCACCGAGTTCATTTTTGTCACCCATCGCAGCCAGAATAAATAATTCACTGGAGATATATTGATCGCCTCTTTCCTGTGCCATTTTGTCGGTGATATTGAGCATGCGCTCAAGGTTTTTTGATATGTGGATGTTGCCTTCGTTGCCAGAAACAGTCGGGATCCGTCCCAGTGCTGTGTTTAGCTGATCTTTTAATTGAGTAAGATCAGATCCGGCATTCTTTAATAGCTGTGAGATTGTGGCTCCGTCTTGTGCCAGCATCGCAGACAACACATGCACGGGTTCTATGAATTGATGATCGCGACCAACAGCAATGCTCTGGGCATCTGCCAGAGCCATCTGGAATTTAGTCGTGAGTTTATCAGGCCTCATGTTTGCTCCTTAATTAAAGTGAATTTCATATTAAGGTTAGATATGGGCGCGATGCCGCTATTCAAGCAGTGTCGGCTTTAAATCCGATAGACTTCTGGACGCATTGACTGGAAAGAAACTGGTCAAAGTTCAAATTTTTAATAAACACCAATATCAATATATGAGCGAGATATTTTATTCACAGCAACGACATAAGCGGCGGTTCGAAAATCATCAACTTTCGTATTATTCTTCAGGACATCCAGCATTTCCTGAAAGGCCAGGCGCATTGTGTCATCAAGTCCTGAACGAACCAGATCGAGCTCTTCAGCACCACTGGTGATACTCGTATGAATTGCTTCTGGCACAGCCTGTCCCGTTGTTTTCTCAATGGCAGAAATAATTTGTTGACCTTTTGCTTCGGTATAACGTCTCTCCATACGACCAAAACGTATGTGAGAGAGATTTCTAACCCATTCAAAGTAGGAAACGGTAACGCCGCCTGCATTGACATAGGCATCCGGTAATATGGTAACGCCACGTTTTTTGAGAATTTCATCCGCTTCGAATGTCACTGGGCCGTTAGCAGCTTCTACTATTAACCTGGTATTGATATTGTCTGCATTCTCAGCGTGGATTTGAGCCTCTAGTGCAGCAGGGATTAATATATCGCATTCTTTTTCCAGTTGAGAACGACCATCTTTAATAAACTCGGCATCGGGAAAACCCTTAATGGTTTTATGTTCAACCATATATTGATAAATTTTCTCGATCGGCAGGCCATTGTCATTTACCAAAGCGCCATCACGTTCGATCAATGCGGTAATCTTTGCATTATCTTCTTCATCGAGTAGCTTGGCCGCGTAATAACCCACATTCCCCAGGCCCTGTATGACGATTTTTTTCCCACCGAGTCCTGGCGTTAAACTGGCTGCCTTTACTTCTTCAGAATGGCGAAAGAATTCTCGCATCGCATAAACCACACCACGACCAGTAGCTTCTTTACGACCACGAATACCGCCGTGTGCTACAGGTTTACCGGTAACACAGCCTTGATAGTTAATATCTTCAGGGTGTAAATGCTTATAGGTGTCAGTTATCCAGGCCATTTCCCGTTCACCCGTACCCATATCGGGTGCTGGTACATTCATGGCAGGGCTTAAAAACCCCTTCCTGATTAACTCACGGGCAAAACGCCTTGTTATCGATTGCATTTCATCCCGGGTATATTGACCTGGATCAATTAATAGACCGCCTTTTGAACCACCAAAGGGGACATCTACGATAGCGCACTTGTAGGTCATTAAAGCAGCCAGGGCCTCTACTTCATCCTGATTCACTATCGTGGCAAAGCGTATACCACCTTTGGCCGGTAATCGGTGATTGCTGTGGACGGAACGCCAACCAGTGAAAATTTCAACTTTTCCACGTATGTTTACCGGAAATTGCACCTCCAATGTAGCATTACAGGCTTTAATGGCTTTGGCAATATCTTCATCCATGTCCAGCGCTTTAAAAGCACGGTCCGCCATATGGTTTACGCTTTCACTAAAGGAAAGTTGCTTGTTGTTATTCGACATGTTAGTTGTGCTCACTGTCTTTGTTTAATGACCTAAAAAAAGGCCCAAACCAGTGAGCCTAAGGGGTTTCTTTATCCATCCATATCAATGTTGCCATTCGACCTGTCTCGCCATCACGTCGGAATGAATACCATTTATCCTTATCGGCATAAGTACAAAACTCTTTTGTAATAAAGGTGTTAACACCTTCGGTGCGTAGACTCGCGACCACCAGTTTTTTTATATCTGCCAGGTAATGGCCCTTTCGGCTGGGTTCAAATAAAGATCCCTGGTCGGATGTTTGTGCCTCAGCTACGTGTGCCAGATCCGCTTCCTTCAGGCAGGCCTTTTTCACTGCGTCATCGACCTCATAATTCCGTGCACTGATACTTGGTCCAAGCCATGCCATGATGTGATCTCGAGAATCTGCAAATACGCTCAGTGCGTTTCTGACGATACCTTGACTAAAACCTCGCCAGCCTACGTGTATTGCTGCGATACGTTTATGTCGGATGTCACAAAGTAATAATGGCAAACAGTCTGCGGTTAGAACTGCAACAACCATGCCTGTTTTATCGGTAAAAGCACCATCTGCATAGGGTGTTTCTGTCAAATCATCTGCGCAGACAATGGTGCTGCCGTGGATTTGATTTAGCCAAAAAGGATTGGTGGGCAGGTTTAGTTGCGTGTTGAGGAGTTTGCGGTTTTGCCTGACATCTTGAATGTTATCACCGACATGCGTGGCCAGATTAAAGCTGTCGAATATTCTCTGGCTGACGCCACCAAGCCTTGTGGTGGTTCCAGCGTGTAACCACCCGGGTGCTGGCCAGTCAGCCTCGATCCAACTGTTCATTTTTTCAAAGATTTACTTTACAGCTGTCTCATTTGTAATAGCTTCCAGCAGGGATAGAAAATCATCTGGTAAAGGTGCTTGCCAATGCATGGGCTCACCAGTTTCTGGATGTTCCAGGCTTAATTGCCAGGCATGTAAGGCCTGACGCTTGAAGCTTCGTAAACGATCAGCAAGTGCATCACTACAACCTTTCGGACGTGTAAAACGACCACCATAGACCGGGTCGCCAATAATAGGGTGAAGAATGTGTGCCATATGGACACGGATTTGATGTGTTCTACCGGTTTCCAATTGGCAATTTACTAACGTAAAGTCACGGAATTTTTTGATTACGCGATAATGGGTAACGGCTTCCTTTCCTGTGTGTATCACTGCCATGCGTGTTCTGTGTTTTGGATGACGTCCTATCGGTTGATCCACAGTCGCACCGGCGGTGATATGACCCTTCACCAGAGCCTGGTATTCGCGTTTGATGGCACGTTCCTGCATTGCTTCTACCAGACGGGTGTGAGATTCAGGTGTTTTGGCAATGATCATCAAACCCGTGGTCTCTTTATCAAGACGATGGACGATCCCGGCGCGTGATACTAGTTTAAGTTTAGGCTGGTGATGTAATAGTGCGTTGAGCAAGGTACTTGACTGGTTTCCTGCTCCGGGATGTGTGACCATTCCCGCGATTTTATTTACCACTAAAATATGCTCATCTTCATAAACAATATTTAAAGGTATATCTTCTGGAGTATGTTCTATTTGTGCTTCGAGTTCGGCTTTAATCTCGATGTGTTCACCACCCTTGAGTTTGAATCGTTGAGTAACAATTTGTTGATCGAGTTGAACTTTTCCCTGGCGGATCCAGTCTTGTAGACGTGAACGTGAATGTTCATTAAATAAACTGGCTAATGCCTGATCCAGGCGCTTGCCAGACAATTCTTCAGGGACGGTTGCGGTCAGTGAGATAGTGCGTGTCATAAAAAAATTTTTAGTAAAATTAGTAGCGGTTTTTTTGCTCTCAGGTTTGTATTGGGATACCCTCTCGCCATGCGAATATTCAAGATAATCATTGTAACGGTATTCATCAGTAGCTGTTCTTTTTTTGAAGAAAAAGAAGATGAAACCCTGAACTGGAATGCGGAGCGACTCTATGCAGAAGCGAAAGGCGCGTTGGATTCTGGTAATTGGGACGATGCGGTGAAACATTACGAAAGGTTGGAATCCCGTTATCCATTCGGTGTCTATGGGCAACAGTCTCTACTCGATTTGGCGTACACGTATTTTAAAAATGACGAGCCAGACCAGGCAATTTCCGCCTGTAATCGTTTCATTAAACTCTATCCTCAGAACACGCATGTTGATTACGCGTATTATTTACGTGGCCTGGTCAATTTTGGACGAGGCAAGGGGTTTACCGATCGCATATTAGACACTGATAGTTCTCAGCGTAGTATCGATTCAGCAGATCAGGCCTTTAAGGATTTTTCTTCATTAACAAATCGTTTCCCAGACAGTCAATATTCCCCGGATGCACGGCAGCGTATGGTCTATTTACGCAATGTTCTGGCTCAACATGAGATTTATGTAGCACAGTATTATTTACGTCGAGGTGCTTTCCTGGCCGCAGCCAATCGCGCCCGTCATGTGGTAGAGCAATATGAACGTACACCGGCTATTCCCGATGCATTGTCGTTACTGGCAAGATCATACAAGATCCTTGGTCTGGATGATTTATCCAGGGATGCGTTACGTGTACTACAACTGAATTATCCGAATTATCCTGGTATTGAGGAAGTTCAGGAGATCGTTGTCCAATAAAAAAACTTTTTTTCGCTTAGAGTTTTCCATGCAAAATTTTATGGGAATAGGCATCACTATTTTTCTCGATAACCGGAAGTGATTGGATAGCGCCGATCACGGCCAAAGGCACGTTTGGTGATCCTCACTCCGGGAGCAGACTGGCGGCGTTTGTATTCATTTCTATCAACCAGTTGAACGACATGGAGTACATCTTCCTCACGAAACCCGGCCCTAATGATTATTTCCGGACTTTGATCCTTTTCAATATATCGTTCCAGTATGGGATCCAACACCTCATAACCGGGTAGTGAATCTTCATCTTTTTGATCCGGGCGTAATTCTGCACTGGGCGGCCGATCGATCACTCTTTGAGGGATGACCTCAGCCGACGTATTGCGCCATCGGGCAAGTTCAAAGACCAGCAGCTTGGGCACATCTTTTAATGGCGCAAAGCCACCAGCCATATCACCATATAAAGTGGCGTAGCCAACGGCCATTTCACTTTTATTGCCGGTAGTGAGTAGGAGTTTTCCAGATTTATTGGATAAGGCCATAAGCAAAGTACCACGACAACGAGCCTGTATGTTTTCCTCTGTTGTGTCCGATGATGATTTACTTAACCAGGGAGCAAGGGTCTCTAAAAAGGCTTTAAACGGTTTTTCAATCGGAACGATATGATGAGACACCGCTAATATTGAAGCCTGTAATACGGCATCTTCATTACTCATATTAGCGGTATATTTCGATGGGAGTAATAATACTTCGACATTTTCTGCGCCCAGTGCATCCACCGCGAGACAAAGTGTCAGGGCCGAGTCTATGCCGCCGGAAAGTCCAAGTAACACGCCCTTGAAACTATTCTTGTTCACATAATCTTTTACGCCCAGTGTCAGGGCCTGGTAGATCAATTCATGATCACTTTGCGTAGTTTGATTGGTATAAGTATGGGTAAAGCAGCGCTTGTCTGGATGATAATCAATAATATATGTTTTTTCGTTGAAGGCGGGCGCTTCAAAATCGATATCACCATGACGATTAATGGCCATTGAACAGCCATCAAAGATTAAATCATCCTGACCGCCCACCAGATTGACATAGACGATATCCAGATCGGTTTCACTGGCTCGTTGTTTGAGTATTTCCTGACGTTGTTGCTGTTTCGTTTTGTGAAACGGTGAGGCATTGATGTTTAATATCAATTCAGCGCCAGCTGCCTTTGCCTTTTCACTTGGACCACTGAACCAGATGTCCTCACAGATACTCAGTGCAACGGCCGTCCCTTTAATGTTAAAAACACAGTCTTTATTATCATCGTCAAAATATCGTTTTTCATCGAACACACCATAATTAGGCAGACGTTGTTTATGATAGATGTGAACAATGGTTTGTTGATGAATTACACAACAGGCGTTGAAGAGTTTCTTACCATCACGCTGTGGATAGCCAATGATAACAGTGAGTTCACCAACCTGTTGTATAATTGCGATCAGTGCTTCACCAATTTGTTGATATAATGCATCACGTAACAATAAATCTTCTGGTGGATATGATGTGAGTGTGAGTTCGGGAAAGATAAGCACATCGACATGGTCTTTATTTTGAATCTCATTGATTGTATCAATGATGATTTGTTGGTTTGACTGGATTGCCCCAACGTGTAGATTTACCTGGGCCAGTGCGATGCGGATAGTGTTATCTGAAGGCATAGTGACAATAAATAATCAAGAGCGTTAGTTATTCCAGGAGTTTTTTGATGGTCATGCCGAGCCTGGCCGGTGATTGAACAGTCGTAACACCCGCTTCTTCTAATGCCTTGAATTTTTCCACAGCCGTACCTTTACCACCAGAGATAATAG
This sequence comes from Gammaproteobacteria bacterium, assembly GCA_965250225.1. Classification (GTDB taxonomy): domain Bacteria; phylum Pseudomonadota; class Gammaproteobacteria; order Eutrophobiales; family Eutrophobiaceae; genus CBDEUK01. The sequence goes on along the minus strand of CBDFNQ010000022.1, from coordinate 9,181 downwards.
CACCTGCATGTCCCATGCGTTTACCCGAGGGCGCGGTCACACCAGCAATGTAAGAAACTACCGGTTTTGTGACATGGCCATTGATAAATGCTGCGGCTTCTTCTTCCGCACTGCCGCCAATTTCACCAACCATGATAATACCTTTTGTCGCTTTATCCTGTTCAAATAATGTTAGACAATCAATAAAATTCATTCCATGTATTGGATCGCCACCGATACCAATGCAGGTACTTTGTCCAAGGCCATTCAGCGTGGTTTGGTGGACTGCTTCATAGGTTAGTGTGCCGGAACGGGACACGATACCGATGCATCCTGGTTGATGGATGCTGGCTGGCATAATACCTATTTTAGCCTGCCCCGGTGTGATAATACCCGGGCAGTTAGGGCCGATAAGACAGGTATTCGGAAATTGATCGAGATAGGCTCTGACTCTGAGCATATCGATTACAGGGATACCTTCCGTAATACACACGATCAGCTCAATTCCTGCCTCAATAGCTTCTGAAATGGCTTCGGCTGCGAATGCAGGAGGCACCATGATCATACTGGCATTGGCATCGGTTGCCTTTTTCGCATCAATGACAGTATCAAACATGGGTTGGTCAAGATGGGTCTGACCGGCTTTCCCCGGTGTGACGCCAGCGACAATATTTGTGCCGTAATCAATGGCCTGTTGCGAGTGAAAGCTTGCCTGTTTCCCAGTGAAACCCTGTACCAGCACCTTTGTATTGCGATCAAGTAACACGGCCATTAGTGGTTTCCTTTGGCAGCATTCACTGCCTTCTCGGCAGCATCATCCAGATCATCTGCTGTAATCAAATCAAGCGCACTCTTGAGCAGTAAATCCTTGCCTTGCTGAGCATTGGTACCTTCAAGGCGTATGACAATGGGAACCGCTACGCCAATTTCAGAAACAGCTTGTATAATGCCCTCTGCAATGAGGTCACATCGAACAATACCACCAAATATATTGATCAAAATTGCTTCTACACCTGGATCTGACAGGATCAACTTAAAGGCTTCAGAGACTTTTTCAGTCGTTGCATTACCACCCACATCGAGAAAATTAGCCGGATCGCCACCATGCAATTTAATAATGTCCATGGTTGCCATGGCAAGACCTGCACCATTAACCATGCAGGCAATATTTCCAGACAAAGCGATATAATTCAGATCAAACTTTCTGGCCTTGTTTTCTTTTGTGTCTTCCTGCGTTGGGTCATACAGTGCATGTAGATCGGGGTGTCGAAACAGGGCATTGTCATCAATACTGATTTTAGCATCGAGCGCTATAAGCGTGTCTTCTTTGCTGAGAATGAAGGGATTGATCTCGAGCAGAGATAGATCTTTTTCAAGGAATAACGAGTACAGCGCATGGACTATCTGTGCGAGTGTTTTTTGATGTTGTTTTTCCAGATTGTAACAATCCGCGATTCGCCGTACTTGATAGTCTTGCACGCCGAGTATCGGATCGATTGTAATCTGGGTGATTGATTCAGGTTCTTTACTGGCAACGGTTTCAATATCCATTCCACCCTGACTGGAGGCAATCAGGGTGACCCGCCGTGTCGAGCGATCAATCAACAGAGCAAGATAAAACTCAGAACGGATAGCGGCGGTTTTCTGCACAAGGAGGCAATTAACGGGTTGACCATCCGGTGCAGATTGTTTGGTGATCAGTTGTTGCCCTAGTAGATTTTTGGCCGTCTGTTCAAGTTGACCTGGGCTGCTGACTATTTTGACACCACCGGCTTTGCCGCGACCGCCGGCATGAACCTGAGCCTTTACCACCCAGGTATCACCACCCAGTTGCTGTGCAATGCTCACTGCTTCTTTGACCGAATGAGCGGGGTGTGATTCCGGTGTTGGAATAGAGTAATTTTCAAGTAGTTGTTTGGCCTGGTATTCGTGGATATTCAATTGATTTTTTCCTGTTCTTTCAATGTTTAACTCAAATTTTTCCGATTATGGATTATGATGGCATATATTAACCTGACTTGTCATGTCGGCGTACACCTATAGGATGTAGGTGGTAGAGCGACGCAGGGAGCCAAAGCCGAGGCCGATATCCAGTATTTTAAAGGTTACTGGGCAAGGATTGTTCCTGACAATCCTATTGCATTTCCACCATCCATGGTGGTTATTGCGGCCGCAGCTTGCTCGGGAAGTGTTTAATTCGGGGCCACAATGACGAGGGATTGTCATACTGGTGAAGACCAGTATCCATTCTTTTATATTAATGGTGGATTACGGTCGCAGCTTGCCCGGGAAGTGTTTAATCTAGCGCCCAATGACAGCGGTTGTTTAGGTTCAAGTATTTAGAATATGACGAGAAGCCGTCATGCCGGCCTACGAGCCGGTATCCAGTCTTTTAATCTCTTTGAGATAATTTTGAATTAGATGAACGAAAAAATCGAACAACTTGAAACAAATACTGACTGGAAAGCTCTACAGTATTTTAATTCATATCGGATTTTTATTGCTTTGTTCTTTGTTGTATTAGTCGTGACAAAATATCTTCCTGAACCGCTGGGGGAACATAATAAAAACCTGTTCAGCCTTCTTTCTTATATCTATCTATTGTTTTCTCTGTTCGCACTCTACACAACTCAATATCGATTATTACCGCATCAGCTACAAGTCATTTTTAACGTCATTATCGACATTATAATTCTGGGTTTGTTGATGTATGCCAGCGGCGGTTTGAAAAGTGGTTTTGGACTGTTGCTGGTGATTACGGTCGCCGGTGGCAGTATCCTAAGCAGGAGGAAGCTTGCTATTTTTTTCGCAGCGATGGCCAGTATTATGGTGTTAGGGCTGCAAGTTTATACTCACTTTTTTGAACCGAGCCTGAGTGAGAGTTACACGCCGGCTGCCATACTGGGGCTCGCTTTTTTCATTACATCCATCGCTGGTAATTTTCTGTCATCCCGATTAAAAGCCAGTGAGGCCCTGGCCGAGAGCAGGGCACTTGATTTACAAAATCTGGGCAAGTTGAACGAACAAATCGTTGAACGGTTGCAATCGGGTATTATTGCCGTTGATAAAGATCACAATATTCGTTTGATGAACGATTCTGCAAAACAGATGTTGGCTTATGAATCTGATGATATTGAATCGCAAATGACTCAGACTCTGGAACAGGTAAGTCCTGAGTTGGCCCAGGTGTTTACTGATTGGCAAAACAATAAAGAATTATTTTCATCCTTAATCCGAATTGGTAACAACAATAATGAGATTAAAGTCGGTATGACCGAAATAGGCTCAGCTATCGAACAAGGGAAAAATAATAGTAGTCAAAAAATACAACTTATTTTTCTCGATGATGCAAGCAAGATGCGCCAACAGGCACAGAGTTTGAAACTGGAATCACTGGGCCGATTAACCGCCAGTATCGCCCATGAGATTCGTAACCCCCTCGGAGCGATCAGTCACGCAGGCCAATTATTATTCGAATCAAAAGACCTGGCCAAAAGTGATTCTCGACTAACAGAGATCATTAAAACGCAATCATTAAGGGTGAATAACATCATTGAGAATGTGATGAATATTTCACGCAGGCAACTACCCAGTATTGAAGAAATTCATTTGAGAACATGGTTGGAAAAATTCAAATTGGATCTGCTTGAGAATGTATCCATAGAAGCCGGGCAACTGGAGATAACACTAGCACCAAAAGAGTTAACTGTGTTTATGGACAGCACACAATTGTATCAAGTGTTATGGAACCTGAGCCAGAATGCAGTGCGTTACAGCCGAAGCGATCCGTTATTGAAAATTCACTGCGCTATTCAGGAGTCAACAGACAGGCCTTATATTGATGTGGTCGACACGGGCCCTGGTATTGATAAAACACAGGAAGAACAATTATTCGAACCGTTTTTTACCACGGAAAAAGAAGGCACGGGTCTGGGTTTGTACATCGCCCGAGAGTTGTGTGAGATGAACCAGGCCAGTTTACAGCTACAGCTGAATTCTGATACTGGGTGTTGTTTTCGGATTGTATTTTCACACCCGGAAAAACAGCATCATGTGATTGAATAAATTAGGGAACCTTTGGTTGAGTTGTCATTTCGACTCCCGTCTCGAACCAAAGGGAGGGAACTTGGGAGAAATCCGCGGTAGGCGTCCCGAACATTTGTGAGGGATCTCTTTAGGATCTCTTTTGGATCTCTCCCTTTGGTCGAGACATGGATTTCTCGCTGCGCTCGAAATGACAAATTCAACTTAATCAGAAGTTCCTTATATGATTAAGAGGATAAAACTCTCAGGCATAAAAAAAGCCCCGCTGGACGGGGCTTTTGTTTAACTTGATTGTAAATAGAGTTTATTTACATTCGGTTGGAGTGTAGCGTGCTAGTACGGTACCTGCAGCAGCAGCACCATAGCCGTTTGCAGTTGCAGTAGCGGTACCTACAGAGGTACAGGCCCAGTCAATGTTTCCGACAGCCCCTGCTTGTAATGGAGTTGCAGCTGCACCAGATGTTAGAGGAGCAAAAGGTGACAGATTTATTGTTAGACCAGCAATTTGTGCTGGAGCTCTGTATGTGATAGTAATCACACCAGCAGCTACAATCTGAACGGATGTGACGTATTTAGATACATTCGCTGCGCCGGCATTGGCATTGTAATCAAGAAGAAATGTACCTATACCAGCCATGTCGTTTGATGCAAAGGCCTCAGCGACACCAATTTTTGCAGCAGCAGCCACTGATAAGCCTTCTGTGACTTTCGCACGGATGGTGTAATCCTGATATGCAGGGATAGCCACTGCGGCCAGAATACCAATGATCGCAACCACGATCATGAGCTCGATTAATGTAAAACCTTTTTGAACCTGTTTTTTCATTTCTATTTCCTCAATGTAAAAAATTGTAAGTTTAGTAATATTCAATCCTGTTCTTCTCTATTAAAACGAAAGCCAGAGATGTATAAGACTTGCTTAGCTACAGAGCACATAGCGTGCCAGCACTAGTTATAGTAATTGCACCTATAAAAAACAATGGCTTATAGAAGTTAATGTGATGGGTTTCACGATCCTCTATTTGGGGGCATGGGTTGATTACGTCACAATATGACGTAGAGCGTCACTTTGAGTTGGGTTTAGTTTCTTTTTCGTGGTGATGTTCAGAAGGTATTAGGGAAAGCCTTTTGTATTAACGGTTTTACTGAATAACCTGAACTCGGGATAAAGAATTAAGTTTATAAATTCAATGAAATAGTGTCATTCAAGTAGGTTTATCCAGTTAAACTGAGCACAAACTTATCAGAAATCCATCGATAGTCCGTCATTCCCGAAATGTTTTGTCGGGAATCCATGTTACAAACTTTAGATTCCCGCTAAAATCATGCGGGAATGACAATTTTGTGTTGAATTTTCTTATCCTGAGTTCAGGTTGATTAAATGTAGTAGCTCAGACTTAAATCTGGCAATTTCTCAAAACAGAGTTTAACCTGATCTTGCAGTCTGGAAGAGACTATGATAATGGCAGACATCCGTAATTTCTCCTTTGTCATTCCCGCGTAGGTCTGTTTCTTCTACACAAATCAGCAGGATGATATAAAATATCAAATAAGGCTGATTATAAAGGAACTCATAACGTCATACTGGCGAATGCCAGTATCCAGTTTAATAATAAAGTCACTATGGAAAAACATCCTTGTGTGTATATTCTTACTAACAAACGTAATGGCACATTATACATAGGAGTGACTTCAAATTTACCCAAACGTATTTGGGAGCATAAGACTAACGTTGTCAAAGGCTTCACCGAAAAATACGACTTAAAGAAACTAGTCTGGTATGAGGGTCACGAAACGATGATATCGGCGATTCAACGAGAAAAGGCAATGAAATACTGGAAAAGAGAGTGGAAATTGAACAGCATTGAAGCAATGAATCCTGATTGGCATGATCTGTATGAAGAATTGAATTGACTGGATACTGGCATTCGCCAGTATGACGTCGAAGTAGCGGGATTTGTGTTGAAGAAACAGACCGACGCGGGAATGACGACGTGTTTGAATTGTCTCAGCAGGATTAATATTTCTCAGATTACATCAAAACCAGATTCTTTCAATGTTTGATCAAGTCAGATCTATTACAGCTTAGGAAAGTATAATTTTGCCCCGATGACAGCGTTGATAATATCGTCCGGCGATCGGTCACTTGTTCCGCTTTCCTCGCCCTCGATGAGCGCGGCACGGATCGCTTCAATCTCAACGGTTCGGTTTTGCTTCTCGCGTAATGCCTCGCGGATCAGTTCGCTATCAGTGCCATAATTACCTGTAGCCATTTGAGATTGTATCCAACTCTCTTGTTGATCCGTTACGGTAATGCTTTTTTTCACCATTGCCATTTTTTGGTCTCCATAAAGTAAGAATATATACTACTTTATCCTGCTACGTTTTTTCTACCCTGCCAAGCCCCTTTTTTGGTCGTGTGCGTTTCTTACTAAACGCGCAAAGTAATTTTCTGGGTAAGTGTGACACCTGACAAATTCATACTTAATTATAAAATTATGGATTGCGGCTTTCGCCGCAATGACGAGGGTGAGGCATATAGATAAAGTCCGTCATTGTGGCGAAAGCCGCAATCCATTTGTTTATTATAGTTTCTGGCCTTCAGTCGTGGAGATAAAATGCTGGATACCGGCGTTCGCCGGTATGACGGATTGTAGGGCAATTAAAATATGATTTTAAAATAAATGAGTAGTGTAATTTATGAAGATAGAAAAAGTAGATAGAACAATCCGTCACTTTATATCCAGCTTTTCCAATCGATAGCGTAATGCACGAAAAGAGATGCCGAGTTTTTTAGCGGCTGCTGTTTTATTCCATTTAGTCTGTTCCAGTGTATCAATAATAGTTTGTTTTTCCAGTTCGTCTTTCAGACCATCCAATGAAGACGATTCATTATCAAGTGATTCGGACTCTGGTAACTGAAGATCATCCACCTCGATGAGATTTTGATCACTCATGGTTAACGCCCGTTCAAGGATGTTTTCCAGTTCACGTATATTGCCCGGGAAGGAATATTGCCCGAGCGCAGTAAGAGCCTGGTCGGATAAATGGGTTTTGTCTAATGGTTGTTCAGAGATTTTCTTTAAGATGTGGTCGATTAATTCAGGAATGTCTTCGGGCCGTTCTCTTAATGGCGGTATATCGAGTTCAATGACATTAATGCGGTAATATAGATCCTGCCGAAACTCATTATTGGTTACCATAGCCGACAGGTTCTTATGAGTCGCACTGAGGATGCGTACATCGGTTTGGCTCTCTTCTTCTGCACCAACTGGTCGAATCTTTTTTTCCTGAATCGCACGCAAGAGTTTCACCTGCATGGTTAATGGTAAATCAGCAATCTCATCCAAAAATAATGTTCCGCCATTGGCAGCCTGGAATAAACCCTTTTTGTCGTTAATCGCACCAGTGAAGCTGCCTTTTTTATGACCAAATAATTCACTTTCCATCAGCTCACTCGGGATAGCGCTGCAATTGACCGGGACGAAAGGTTTGGCGCTTCGATTACTGTTGGAATGGATCAAACGTGCAACCAGTTCTTTACCCGTACCGGATTCACCACTGATATAAACAGGTGCCTGGCTACGAGCCAGTTTGGTGATTTTCAATTTGAGATCATGAATTTGTCTGGAGTCGCCGATCATCTCAACCCGACTACTCGTCATGGGTTCGTCCAGTTTAAGTGCGGATCTGACCAGTTTTGCGCAACACCTCCAGATCGATAGGTTTGGTCAAAAAGTCAAATGCACCATTCTTTAATGCTTTTATTGCAGTATCCATATTGCCATGGGCACTGATGACAGCAATGGGCATTTTGGGATATTTTGTTTGTACAGCCTTGACCAGATCCAGGCCATCACCATCAGGTAGTCGCATGTCAGTCAGACAAAGTTGAAAGGAATTTTCTTTTAACAGCATATTGGCAGTACTAAGGTCACTGGCACAGGCACATTTTATTTCCATGCGCTCAAGCGTGATCTCCAGTAGTTCGAGGATGTCGGGTTCGTCGTCGACGATTAGTACATTAGGTTTGTCCATAATTTATTTAAGCAGTTTATCAAAAGCATTTTATCTGGTATCAGGTCAACTCTGACCGATTTGTCATTTCGACTCCTATCTAAACTTAGAAGAAATCCGCGGTTGTGTCCCGAACGGACGTGAGGGATCTCATAAAGATCTCTGCCTGTGGTCGAGACATGGATTTCTCGCTATGCTCGAAATGACAAACTCAACCTATTCAAAATATAGCTGACATTCCGTTTCACAATCCAGTTTTCCACTTCCTGGGTGATCTGTTTAGCTGATTTCCCGTTACTTTCTATCACAGGGCCGATGGTTATTGTAATGGTTCCCGGGTATTTGATGAAACTGTTGCGTGGCCAATAATTTCCCGAATTGTGTGCGACAGGTACAATAGGGTAACCACTTTTGGCCGCTAGCATACCCCCACCAGGGAGATAGGGTTTTTTATCGCTGGGTGCGACCCGAGTTCCTTCAGGATAGATCACTACCCAGAGACCTTGTTTGATGCGCTCGGTACCTTGTTCGACAATTTGGCGAAAGGCTTTCATGGCAGAGCTACGATCGATCGCAATAGGTTGCATTGAAGCCAGCCCCCAACCAAAGATAGGTATCCATAACAGTTCACGTTTCACTATCCAGACCTGAGCTGGGAAGATGATTTGTATCGCGAGTGTTTCGAATGCTGATTGGTGCTTGGACATAATAATGGCCGCTTGAGCCGGAATATTTTCCTTGCCTTCAACGCGGTAATGAAGGTTGCAGCTTATGGCTAACCACCGTAGATTAAAGTGTGTCCACCAGGTCAAGAGTCGGTAGCGCAAACGAAAAGGCAGGGGGAATAAAACCAAGCCAACAGGTGTAAAGATAATGGTGGAAATTGTAAGGCCTAGATAAAAGAGTAGTGAGCGAAGAACCAGCATGAGGAAGAAAGGTTTATTCCGTTACTGAATGAGTCAGTTTCATTTGCTTGCCTGCAATTTTGAAATGTCCGCAGTTTGAAGAAATAATTGACTGACGGATTGTAGCAGGCATAAACGATTTATTCTGAGTGGGGCATCATCTGTCATGACCATAACATCATCAAAAAATTTATCGATAGGATCTCTGAGCCTTGCCAGAGTCGACAAGACTTCTG
>CBDFNQ010000021.1:0-51938 GCA_965250225.1 Gammaproteobacteria bacterium | reverse complement strand
ATTGAGGCTTTCCACAATTCCAAGAAGTTTGACACTGAGCATATGACTGCCGAAGAACGTGGCAGTGAAGTAGATGAGGTAAGAGATGCTGAACTAAGGTCATTGGCTAAAGCAGCAAGAGATGAAATATTAAAAGCCTCAGATATTGGTAGTTTTGTGTTATCAGAAGAAGCGTTAAAAATACTGGCTAAGTATGAAGCAGAGTCTGAGAACATGCCAAGGCAAGATACATGGTATGAACACCTTGATCTTTCATGGTCAATAGTAACTCGATATATGAAAGAGTTTATTGAAGAAGCACATAGAGACCTGAAAAAATGAAACATAACAAGGCGCTCGTTCGGACGTTCACTACGCTGCGCTTCGTTCACGCCGCACAGCTTAGTCGTTAGGTATCAAATAATAAGATGGAAATAAACAAACTATTACTTAGTGCGATTTCATTTGTTCTAGTGCTTGTTTTTGGGTACTTGGCAATATTAATGTATTTAACCTGGCCAGTTTCAGAATTATCGATTGAAAAAGCAGGAGTTTTTGGTGACAGTTTTGGAATCTTAACAGCGTTATTTTCTGGCCTTGCTTTTTCAGGTCTAATTGTGACTTTGATTCTCCAATCTAAACAACTAAAAATGCAGAAAGAAGACCTCAATCTCCAGAGAGAAGAATTAAAATTGACGAGGAAGGAGCTTGCTAAAACAAGCGAGGCCCAGATTCAACAAGTAAAAGAGTTACAAGAGGCAGCAAAACTGAACGCATTATGCACGTTGGTTCAGGTAAAAACCGACCTGTCTATGCAGACCCAGAACGTTATTCCCGCGGGAACAATTCATATAGAGGATCGAAATAAATTGATAGAAAAATTAGAAAAGGTGCTTGTAGAAAATGATACCTAACAATACAAATGCAGTTGACGCCAACGGCAATTAAGTAGGGTCAGGTACGAATAGCACTTACCTTAGGCGGAGTCATTCTATGAAAACACAACTATCGTTCCGGCGTAGACCGGAATCCAGTAAAAGTAAACGAATTTGGTGCGCATGGATCCCGGCCTACGCCGGGATGACGGAGTTCCTAACTTAAGTAAGTGCCATCCGTGTCAGGTACAACTTATTTCGTATTCCGAAGTTACCTAAATTTATCCTTTAGAAATTTCATCACCTGATCCAGTTTAATATCCTGATTATCTGCATCACGCCGGCCCTTGTATTCAATCGTGCCAGCATCCAGTCCTCTTTCACTGAAGGTGAGTCTGTGAGGTATACCAATCAATTCTGCATCGGCGAACATCACACCCGGTCGTTCTTTGCGATCATCAAGCAACACCTCAATCCCGTTTTCCAGTAATTGCTCATAGAGTGTTTCAACCGCTTCGCGCAGACGTTGCGATTTGTGCATATTGATCGGTACCAGAGAAACTTGAAATGGCGCAATGGCCTCAGGCCAGATAATACCTTGGTCATCATAATTCTGTTCTATGGCCGCAGCCACGACACGCGACACACCAATACCATAACAACCCATGGTCAGGGTTTGTGCCTCGCCTTTTTCATTCAGGCAAGTTGCTTTCATCGCTGCGCTGTATTTTGTGCCCAACTGAAAGATATGACCGACCTCAATACCGCGCGCAGTCTCCAGAGTGCCAGACCCATCGGCAGCCATCTCACCTTGTTGAACATTACGAATATCTGCGCTCACGGGTTCAGTAACATCACGTGACCAGTTCACACCGGTTAAATGTTTGCCCTCTTCATTCGCACCACACACAAAATCGGCAAGCTGGGCAGCACTGTGATCAGCAATCACTGAAATCTTCAAACCAACAGGTCCAATCGAACCCACCTTGCAACCAAGTTGTTGCTGAATGATTTTTTCATCGGCCATGCGTAATGGAGAAGCGACCTGTTCCAGCTTTTCTGCCTTAACAGCATTGAGCTCATGATCGCCGCGCAAGACTAAGGCCACAAGACCACCCTCTTCACCATCCACAATCAGAGTTTTCACACATTGCTTAGCATCGACTTTTAAAAATTGGCTAACTTCTTCAATGCTGTGTTGCCCGGGCGTCTCTACCGTTTCCATAGCTTGATCGGGTTTCCTGCGTTCACCTTCTGGCATCGGTGCTTCGGCACGTTCAATGTTGGCGGCATAATCGCCTTTTGAACTAAAGACGATTTCGTCTTCGCCAGAATCGGCCAACACATGAAATTCATGTGAGGTAGCTCCGCCGATGTTGCCACTGTCTGCCAATACTGATCGAAAATTCAGACCCAGACGATTAAAGATCTGCGAATAAGTTTGAAACATAACATCGTAGGTTTGCTGTAATGATTCTTCAGTAAGGTGAAAGGAATAGGCATCCTTCATGAGAAATTCACGCGCACGCATAATGCCGAATCGTGGACGAATCTCATCGCGAAATTTCGTTTGAATCTGGTAAAAGTTCACCGGCAGTTGTTTGTAACTACGGATTTCGCGGCGCACAAGATCAGTAATGATTTCCTCATGAGTGGGCCCGAGACAAAATTCCCGTTCATGTCTATCTTTTATGCGCAATAATTCAGGCCCGTATTGCTCCCAACGAGCGGATTCCTGCCATAGCTCGGCGGGCTGAACACCTGACATCAGAATTTCCTGGGCACCTGCCTTATCCATTTCGTCACGGACAATACCTTCCACCTTTCGTAACACTCGTAAACCCATCGGCAACCAGGTGTAGATCCCAGCAGCCAACATGCGGATCATGCCTGCGCGGATCATTAATTGATGGCTTATAATTTCAACATCCGCTGGGGTTTCTCGCACGGTGGCGAGCAAGTATTGTGAGGTTTTCATAGTTATCTATTCAGATCTTTTTTCATTGCGACTTCAGGGCGGCTATCTTAGCCTAAGCTGACGTAATTGAATAACCCTGAAAGCATAGATAATTCACCTTGTACGGGCTTGACCTAGGGCATGATTCCCAGTAACTTTCGTCGGCTGTGTTTGAGATACATATTAATACTATAATTCCATAAAAAGCAGGTCGATTGTGGTAAAAGCAAAAGAAACATTACGTGGCGCAGAAATTTTATGTCGTGCCCTGGCAGACGAAGATGTTGAACACCTGTTCGGCTATCCGGGTGGCGCCGTGCTGCACATTTATGACGAACTCTACAAGCAAACCGCAGTAGAGCATATTCTGGTGCGTCACGAACAAGGTGCCTGTCACGCAGCAGACGGTTATGCCCGTGCGACCGGTAAGCCTGGTGTGGTACTAGTCACCTCCGGCCCTGGTATCACCAACTGTGTCACCGGCATTGCCACGGCTTATATGGATTCCATTCCACTGGTGGTTTTTTCCGGCCAGGTTCACACCCATTTAATTGGTAACGACGCGTTTCAGGAAGCCGATGCGGTTGGCATCACTCGCCCTTGCGTGAAGCATAACTTTCTGGTCAAAGACGTTAAGGATTTAGCCAGGACGATCAAGCAGGCATTCTATGTTGCAACCACTGGCCGACCCGGCCCGGTTGTGGTGGATGTCCCTAAAGACATCACGGCGGATAGCTGCGTTTACGATTATCCAAAAACTGTTGATATGCGTTCCTACAAACCGGTTGTCAAGGGTCATCCCGGACAAATTAAACGCGCGGCAAAACTGATCCTGTCAGCCAAAAAACCGATCATCTATTCGGGTGGCGGCGTGATCCTCGGCGAAGCAAGTAGTGAACTGACCAAGTTTACGAAATTATTAGGCTACCCAATCACCAATACCTTGATGGGTCTTGGCGCGTACCCTGCTACAGACAAACAGTTCATCGGCATGCTTGGCATGCACGGAACCTATGAAGCCAATATGGCCATGCATCAATGTGATGTTCTGATCGCCATCGGCGCACGCTTTGATGATCGCATTACTGGCGACCTCGCAAAATTCTGTCCCCATGCCAAAATCATTCATATCGATGTGGATCCCTCTTCCATTGGTAAAAACGTTCCAGTGGATATTCCTATTGTTGGCGACACCAAACATGTACTAGCTGATTTGTATAAAGCTGTGAAAGCAATCTCTGAAAAACCAGATAGCAAGGCAATCAAGCCCTGGTGGGATCAGATCAGGCAATGGCAAAATATTGACTGTCTGCGTTATGACAAAACCAGCAAGACCATTAAACCTCAATACGTGATCGAAAAAATTTACGAATTGACCAAAGGTGATGCTTATATTTGTTCCGACGTGGGTCAGCATCAGATGTGGGCTGCCCAGTATTACCTGTTTGATAAACCGCGACGCTGGATCAATTCTGGTGGCTTGGGAACAATGGGTTTTGGATTGCCTGCGGCCATGGGCGTGAAACTCGCGTTCCCGAAAGAAACCGTTGTCTGCATTACCGGTGATGCCAGTATTGTCATGTGCATCCAGGAACTCTCCACCTGTTTACAATACGACCTGCCAGTCATTGTGGTAAATCTAAATAACCGATACATGGGTATGGTAAGGCAATGGCAGGAGTTCTTTTACGACAAACGCTATTCGCATTCTTATATGGAAACCATTCCGGACTTTGTTAAGTTGGCAGAGGCTTATGGTCATGAAGGCATTCTTGTTGAACAAACCAGAGATGTGGAAGGGGCTTTGAAGAAAGCACTGAAAAATAAAAAACGCTTGACCTTTATCGATTTCATCACCGATCCCACGGAGAATGTCTATCCGATGATCGCAGCGGGTAAAGGCCACCATGAAATGGAACTTTCACCAGAAACTGACGTAAAGGAGCCAGCCTGATCATGCGCCATATCTTATCACTGCTTCTTGAAAATGAGGCCGGAGCACTGTCAAGGGTTTCAGGTTTATTCTCTGCCCGATCATTTAATATAGAATCAATAACCGTTGCGCCCACCGAAGACCCAAGCATCTCGCGTATGACACTGGTCACCAGTGGTTCCGATGAAATCATTGAACAAATTACCAAACAGGTAAACAAGCTTATCGATGTTATTAAGGTGATTGATCTGAGTGAGAACAATCATATCGAGCGTGAACTCATGTTGATCAAGGTCACAGCCAAAGGAAGCGGTCGTGAAGAAGTCAAACGTCTGGTGGAGATATTCCGTGGCCAAATCATTGATGTTACCGATTCGTCCTACACCATTGAACTGACCGGTGATGGTAAAAAGCTCGATGCCTTTATCCATGCACTGGACAATAAATCCATTCTTGAAGTCGTCCGTACCGGTGTTTCCGGTATCGCCCGTGGCGACAAAAGTATATAAATCAAAAATCAAGCATTAGAGAGAACTAACAATGAATATTTATTATGATAAAGACGCTGATTTATCCTTAATCAAAGGAAAACAAGTTGCCATTATTGGTTATGGCTCACAGGGCCACGCCCACGCCAACAACCTGCAGGATTCAGGTGTTAAGGTTTGTGTCGGATTACGCGAAGGCTCTGCATCCGCAGCGAAAGCGAAAGCTGCCGGTCTTAAAGTAAAATCAATTGATGATGCCGTAGCAGGAGCCGATGTGGTGATGGTACTCGCACCGGACGAACATCAAGCTGCGCTATATAAAGATCATATTGCACCAAACATCAAAAAAGGCGCGGCGTTAGCCTTCGCCCATGGTTTTAATATTCACTTTCAACAAATCGAACCAAAAGCGGATCTCGATGTGATCATGATTGCTCCAAAAGGACCAGGCCATATGGTTCGTGCTACCTATACACAAGGTGGCGGTGTCCCCAGCTTGATCGCGATTCATCAAGATGCTTCTGGTAAAGCCAAAGAGATTGCGCTTTCATACGCATCTGCAAACGGCGGCGGTCGTGCGGGAATTATTGAAACCAATTTCCGTGAAGAAACCGAAACCGATTTGTTCGGTGAACAAGCCGTTTTATGTGGCGGAATCACTTCCCTCATACAGGCAGGATTTGAAACCCTGGTCGAAGCCGGTTATGCACCAGAGATGGCCTATTTTGAATGTCTGCATGAAACCAAGTTGATTGTTGATCTGATCTACGAAGGCGGTATCGCCAACATGCGTTATTCCATATCGAATACCGCAGAGTATGGTGATTTCACTCGTGGTCCACGTGTGATCAATGACAAATCAAAACGCGCCATGAAAGAAATCCTTAAAGAGATCCAGACCGGACAATTTGCCAAGGAATTTATCCTGGAAAATCAGAGTGGCGTGGCCAGCATGAAAGCCATGCGTCGTTTGAGTGCAGAACATCCGATTGAACAAGTCGGTGAAAAATTGCGTTCTATGATGCCCTGGATCAAGGAAAACAAACTCGTCGATCACGATAAAAACTGATTCATCTGATTTTATCATCAGTACATAACCATAAACCTGACACACCTATTGCCAGGGTTTTAAAGTGCTAAGTAATCGATATCCTGTCATCGCGAAAGAAGCCTGGCCAATATTATTTATATTGGTCTTCTTTTATTGCGTCTTTCATTTCTATTTTGATTGGCCTTTAGAATCCATCTGGGTTGCATTACTGATTGTGGTCTTTTGTGTTTGCCTGTATTTGTTTCGAGACCCAACACGAATAATTCCTTCAATGCCGCTAGCTATCGTCAGCCCAGTACATGGCACAGTCAGCTCAGTAGAAGAAGTTGAAAGCCCATGGCTGGATAGACAGGCAAAACGAATACGCATCAAAATGTCTCCATTGGATATCTACTCACTGCGTAGTCCAACGGAGGGGAAAATCATCGACCAATGGAGTAAAGCGGTACAGAACGGAACACATTCGCGTGAATATGCCTACTGGATAAAAACGGATGAAGATGATGATGTGGTGACTGCATTACATCTGACCAAAAATAAATTCTTTTATCGTCTCTATCTTCAGTCAGGTCACCGTATAGGCCAGGGGCAACGTTGTGGTTATTTATTTTTCGGATCGACGGTCGATGTCTATGTTCCTGCCAACAGTCAAATTAAAGTTAAAACAGGACAACACATTAATTCTGGTTCGGATGTTCTTGCACTACTGGTACACACCGAGAAAGTCAGTATTAATGATGAAAAAACCAATCACCTGAGAAAACGATAAACCATTTCCAGTTCTAACTCTTTCACGTTACAGTGACGAACCTTCACTGAAAAAGATTGACTTTAAATTGTGAACGAAAAGAAACGTCATCGCGGTATCTATCTATTACCGAACCTGTTTACCAGCTCAGCTCTGTTCGCTGGTTTCTATGCCATCATTGCAGCTATGAACGATCGTTTCGAAGCCGCTGCTGTTGCCATTTTTATCGCGATGATCCTTGATGGACTTGATGGACGCGTAGCACGCCTGACCAATACCCAAAGTGACTTTGGCGTTCAATACGATTCCCTGTCTGACATGGTTTCATTTGGCCTCGCGCCATCTCTGGTTGTTTACCAATGGTCATTGGTCAATATGGGTAAACTGGGTTGGCTTGCTGCATTTCTTTATGCTGCTGCTACTGCGTTACGTCTGGCCCGTTTCAATACTCAGGCGGAAAGTGCTGACAAACGTTATTTCCAGGGACTGCCCAGCCCGGCTGCGGCTGCCCTGATCGCAGGAATGATCTGGGTAGGCGAGGATCTATCCTTAAGCAGCAACATTGACCTTGAATACCTGGCCTTTCCAATCACCATCATTGGCGGAATATTGATGGTTAGTAACGTCCGCTTTCACAGCTTTAAACAATTTGACCCCAGAGGGAAAGTCCCTTTCGTCACCATTCTAATATTACTGCTGATTTTTATTCTGGTCGCCAGCTCACCACCGGTCGTCCTGTTCAGTATTGCCGTTATTTTTGCCGCATCCGGCCCGGTGTTAACTCTTATGATGCTACGAAAACGCCGCCAAGAAAGAAAACGAATTATTGAAGAAGAAACTGACTCTTAAAGGTACCAGAGTGGTTAAAATTAAATCACTCCGGCACCTTTGAATGTACAAGATGTGGGTTGGCAGGCAAATAAAATGGTGATGGGTAAACACTCTGGCCGCAATGCCTTCAAGACCCGTTTGCAGGAACTCAATATCGATTTCGAAAAGGAAGAAGATTTGAATGCGGCGTTCTCTCGCTTCAAGGATCTTGCTGATAAAAAACACGAAATATTTGATGAAGACCTCACTGCTCTTGTGCTCGAAAGTCAACACAATAGTGAACAGGAACGCGTCAAATTAATCGCCATGAAATCCAACAGCGAAACCGGGGAAATACCCAGTGCTTCCATCACCTTATCGGTTGATGACGAAGAAAAACAGGCAACGTCCGAAGGCAGTGGTCAGGTTGATGCAACCTTCAAGGCAATTGAATCACTGGTCAACGCAATAATCAAGAGCAAAATCAAGGGGTCAGAACACTTGAAAAACACGCTACATTTCAAGTGTTCTGGGGCATACTAAGTTATTCCTGACCGTACTCTTCGTTTCAAATCTGATTTAGTTTCATCTTCGGATCGATTCCCACTAATAGAATTGCTACACTTACCCATTGTAACTCACCATTGTTAAGAGGCGAACGTATGGCTGCAAATCTCAAAGAAGCTTTACATAATTTAGCTGATCAATTGCCGGAAAGTGCAACATGGAAAGATGTGCTTTACGAGGCTTATGTGCATCAGGAAGTTCAGGCAGGTTTAGAAGAAGCTAACCGAGGGGAATTTGCAAGTGACGAACAAGTAAAAAAAATATTTGCAAAGTGGGGCGTACAGATTGAAACTGAAATGGACTAATCGAGCATTACAACAACTGGAAGACGCACAAAACTACATCGCAGAAGATAATCCTACCGCTGCCTCTGAAGTAGCAAAAAGTATTGCGCAAGCTGCACATCTATTACTCACGCAACCACGGATGGGGCGGCAAGGCCGTGTGAAGGGAACATATGAATGGATCGTCAAACACACACCTTACTTACTCGTATATTTGATAAAGAATGACACATTGCAAATTTTGCGAGTCATACATAGCAAACAAAACTGGCCATCCACTACAGAAAAGGCAGATAAATAGAATCTGTCAGTTGCCTATAACCTGCTGTATTGGTAAAAGAAATATCGGTTATGTAAGATCTAAACCTTGCAAAAATCAGAATCCCGTTTATATTTACCCAATGAGTTCATTTTCTAACAACACAGATTTCACCTCACGCTGCACTTTGCACGTTGCTTCACTGCGCCTACTGCCCTGCTAGGGCAAACTTCTCACACTCACATTTCCGTTTTTTCTATCCCCTTTTAGCCAAAGGCTAATAAGTTGTTGTCGCATGTCTAGACAGTTACTATTCATGCTCAGTTTGGAGCCATTTTACAATGCAAGACAGATTAATTATTTTTGATACGACATTACGCGACGGTGAACAGAGCCCCGGCGCCTCTATGACCAAAGACGAAAAACTTCGTATTGCCAGAGCACTGGAAAAAATGAAGGTGGACGTTATCGAGGCGGGTTTTCCTATCGCCAGTCCAGGCGATTTTGAATCAGTCAAGGCCATTGCTGGGATCATTAAAGAGAGTACCGTTTGCGGCCTTGCCCGTGCACTGGATAAAGACATCGATGCTGCTGCGGAGGCGATCAAACCAGCTGCATCTGGTCGTATCCACACCTTCATTGCAACCTCGCCAATTCATATGCGTGAGAAATTATGTATGGAACCAGAGGATGTGATCGCTCAGGCAATACACTCGGTGAAACGTGCGCGCAACCATACCGATAATGTCGAGTTTTCTCCGGAAGATGCCGGTCGCTCTGAACCGGATTTCCTCTGTCGTATTCTTGAAGCAGTGATTGATGCAGGCGCTACCACTTTGAACATACCCGACACGGTTGGTTACAACTTGCCGCATCGCTTTGGTGACTTGATAAGTGAATTAATGGAACGTATACCCAATTCTGACAAGGCTATTTTTTCCGTTCATTGCCACAATGACCTCGGACTTGCTGTTGCCAATTCCTTATCTGCCGTCATCAACGGTGCTCGTCAGGTGGAATGTACAATTAATGGTTTGGGTGAACGTGCCGGTAATGCAGCGCTTGAGGAAATCGTCATGACGGTGAAAACACGTCAGGATGTTTTTCCCTGTGATACCAGACTCGATACCACCCAGATAGTAAGCTGCTCAAAGCTGGTATCGAACATCACCGGTTTTCCTGTCCAGCCCAACAAGGCTATTGTTGGAGCTAACGCCTTTGCCCATGAGTCAGGGATACATCAAGATGGTGTACTGAAAAATCGTGAGACCTATGAAATCATGTCGGCTCAAGATGTGGGTTGGCAGGCAAATAAAATGGTGATGGGTAAACACTCTGGCCGCAATGCCTTCAAGACCCGTTTGCAGGAACTCAATATCGATTTCGAAAAGGAAGAAGATTTGAATGCGGCGTTCTCTCGCTTCAAGGATCTTGCTGATAAAAAACACGAAATATTTGATGAAGACCTCACTGCTCTTGTGCTCGAAAGTCAACACAATAGTGAACAGGAACGCGTCAAATTAATCGCCATGAAATCCAACAGCGAAACCGGGGAAATACCCAGTGCTTCCATCACCTTATCGGTTGATGACGAAGAAAAACAGGCAACGTCCGAAGGCAGTGGTCAGGTTGATGCAACCTTCAAGGCAATTGAATCACTGGTCAACAGCGACTGTGAACTGCAATTATATTCCGTTAATAACATCACGACTGGTACAGACTCGCAAGGTGAAGTCACTGTACGCCTTGATAAAGCCGGCCGCATTATCAATGGACAGGGAGCAGACACTGACATCGTCATTGCCTCGGCGAAAGCCTATATTAATGCCTTGAACAAGGCACTGGAACCGATAGAAAGAAAACACCCGCAACTATGAGACTATCGACTCGACAATCTGTTTATCTTCAGGCAATGGGGATTGATATCTGGCGCGAACAAGGATTTCAGATGGAACAGGCGCTCCCTGCTCTAACAGAAAACAGAGACTCTTCGAGCACACAGACGGACGACTCACCCGAATGGCTAAGCCTGCGTCTAACGGTTGCTGCGTGTACCCAGTGCGAACTGCATAAAAGTCGTAAACAAACCGTTTTTGGTGTGGGTGATAATCATGCTGACTGGATGATCATTGGCGAAGCACCGGGTGCGGAAGAGGATAGACAGGGTGAGCCCTTTGTTGGGCGCGCTGGTCAGTTACTGAACAATATGTTGAAAGCGGTAGGGCTTGAGCGTGACAAGGTATTTATCGCAAATATTCTGAAATGCCGTCCTCCCAATAACCGCGATCCAGAACCGGAAGAAGTCACCTGTTGCGAAAGCTATCTGCAAAAACAAATTGAAATGATACAACCAAAAGTGATCCTTGCGCTTGGTCGGGTCGCAGCGCAAAATTTATTGAAAGTCGATACACCAATTGGGCGCATGCGTGGTAATCAATATCAACATCCGAAATTAAAGACACCAGTTATTGTAACCTATCATCCAGCCTACTTATTGCGTTCACCGCGAGAGAAGCGGAAATCCTGGCAGGATTTATTATTGGCTAAACGGATTTATGAGCAAACATCATGAGCGCCGTTGTTGAACCCACATTAAATTTCAGGCCTGTCTGTGAAGATGATCTTGAGCAAGTACTCAACATTGAAGATCGAGTTTATGAATTTCCCTGGTCGAAGAATATTTTTCGTGATTGTCTGCGGGTTGGTTATAACTGTTGGTTACTGGAAGAATTTAATACCATTATCAGCTATGGCATCATGTCGATCGCTGTTGGCGAATGTCATATATTAAATCTGTGTGTTGAACCACAACGACAAAATCAGGGCTATGGTAAAGTGATGCTGGAGTTTCTTCTCGACACGGCCATGCGATTTCATTCCGATACGGCCTTTCTGGAAGTGCGTCCTTCGAATACCAGTGCAATACAACTTTATCTTGAGGCAGGATTTGATGAAGTTGGAATACGCAAGGGTTATTACCCGGCAACAACAGGGCGTGAAGACGGACTGATCCTGGCGAAAACATTATTAAAACCTGAATAATTATGAATAACGAATTTCCTACTATTGAGTCCTTTGTCGGCAACACACCATTGGTACGTCTGCAACGTATTCCGGGTAACAGCAGCAATACTATTCTCGCCAAACTTGAAGGTAACAACCCAGCTGGTTCAGTCAAAGATCGCCCAGCAATGAGCATGATTAAAGAAGCTGAAACTCGTGGCGATATCAAAGCCGGGGATACCTTAATCGAGGCCACCAGTGGTAACACCGGAATCGCATTGGCAATGGCCGCAGCCATTAAAGGATACAAGATGCTATTGATCATGCCTTCTCATATGACGATGGAACGTCGCGCAGCCATGTTAGCCTACGGTGCTGAGATTGTTCTAGTCAGTAAAGAAGAAGGCATGGAAGGTGCCCGTGACCTGGCAGAACAAATGCAAAAAGAAGGAAAGGGCATTGTACTGGATCAGTTTGCGAATTCAGATAACCCTCTGGCACACATAAATGGTACTGGCCCGGAAATATGGCAGGATACCCATGGCAAGATCACACATTTTGTCAGTGCAATGGGAACAACCGGCACCATCATGGGCGTTTCAAACTATTTAAAAGAAAAAGATCCGGATATACAAATCATTGGTGTGCAACCTGCGGGCAATGACAGTATTCCGGGGATCCGCCGCTGGCCAGAAGAATACCTGCCCAAGATATTCCAACGACAACGTGTCGATCGGATCATTGATATTACACAAAAGGAATCTGAAGACATGACAAGACGGATGGCAAAAGAAGAAGGTATCTTTGCCGGGGTTTCCTCAGGTGGTGCAATAGCCAGTGCATTGAAGCTGTCCGATGAACTTGAAAACGCCGTGATTGTCAGCATAGTATGTGACCGAGGTGATCGCTATCTATCGACGGATGTCTTCACGCAATAAATTATTTTATGTGAAGATTTTTCCTGTGCTCAAAGGCTTTGGTGTTTTATCCCTGGCCTTACTGTTGTTCACTCAAATCTGGGCAATGAATGATATTCGACTGAGTGTTAATAAGGTTGAATCGTTTCAGTCAAAGTATTTTTCCATTAATGACATCTCAATCTCTATTTCATTTAAGAGCACAGATGAGATCGCTATTAATCTCCACACCGAAGATATTTCATCCGAATATATCAGCGACATAAAATCTATTACGGCACAATGCAATTCGATCAAACTGAGTAATCAAACCTATGATTGCACGGACGGCAAACTAATTATTGAGCATCCTTTATTTGACGACGCTGGCTCACCCATCACATTTTCCTATCACCTCACGCAAGGATTAAAGTCATTTTCCATAACCAAACTAATATTTTCACAAGGCCAACATACAGTTGATGCACAGAAAAAAGGAAAGAACTGGTCTGTAACAATTAACAGCCAGAATATTGATCTGCCCACATTGTTCAATCTTGTGGAAACCAGCAATGAAACCCTGTCAAACTACCCTGTCGAAAATGGCACTATGAATTTAAATGCTAGCATCCACTTTGATCAAAGCAGGGTGCAATCAGCACAAGTCGAAACGAGCTTTGAAAATCTGTCGATGGATGCCGAGCAGGTAATGGAAAATGTCACACTTAAAACAAAACTGGAATTAATACAAAAACAACAGACCTGGGTTTTTTCCAACACAACACAGTTTCTATCCGGCGCTTTATACCTGGTTCCGGGCTTTGACGTATTTAAGGAAAAACCCGGTTTTTATCTTGATATAAATGATCAGCCGCTGAACATGAATATCTCAGGCAAATCTGATCTCGAATTTACTTCTTATGAAATTAATCAATTTGAATACCAACAAGGTGATTTAATCGAGGTCAATGGACTCGGAAAAATCGATCTAACTGCTGATCAGATCATTGAGTCTTTGAGTTTGCAGGTGAATGCGCCTAACCTGAAAGATATTTATCCGATTTATATCCAGCCTATATTATTGCCTACCAACTACTCCGATCTTGAACTGAGTGGTGGTATAAGAGTGAATATTGATCATCAACATAATCAACTTCAATCATTACAATTGGAGTTTGATGATATTTATATAGATGATCAATTTAACCGTTTTAGTATTTCTGGATTAAACAGTGAAATAAATTTGGAAGAATCAAACCGAACACAAAGCTCATCTGTATCATGGGATGGCATGAGTGTTTATAAAATTTTGTTTGGTGCAGGAGACATGGATTTTTCATCACTAGGAAAAAATTTCCAGGTGCAAAAATGGCAGGATGTTAATTTGCTTGATGGTGGTTTGAGCATTAATAAGCTCTCTCTGAACAATCTGGGACAGGAAGATTTCAAGCTGGTACTGGATGGTGAATTAAAGCCCATCTCTCTGTCAATATTTACCCAAGTTATGGGATGGCCACTGATGTCAGGAACACTGGCAGGGGAAATCAGCGGCTTTCAATATTCTAATAATAATTTAATATTAGACGGTGATATTAAGTTCAAGGTATTTGATGGCGATATTATTTTAAGTGATTTTTCTATCGAAAATTTATTCAGTAACTATTCCCGTCTCAGAACACATATTGATTTGACCAATCTGGATCTCCAACAACTGAGCAAAACATTTACCTTTGGCGAGATTAAAGGGACATTGAACGGGAAGATGCACGAATTCACATTAGAAAATTGGCAACCTGTATATTTTGATGCTGCATTTTCTACACCTGAAGACGATGCGAGACCACACAGAATCAGCCAAAAAGCGCTTGATAACCTCAGTGAATTAGGTGGTGGTATTACCGGGGTATTGTCAAACAGCCTGCTAAAATTCATACCCGAATATTCCTATGGACAATTAGGGTTCAGTTGCCGATTATCAAATGGGATCTGTAACCTGGGTGGCGTAAAAGAAACAGAACACGGCTTTTACATCCTGACCAAGGGCGGACTATTCCCACCCTGGGTCGATGTCATGGGTACTGGCCGTTCGATTAAATGGGATCATTTGATTGATGGTTTGAAACAGATTGCTGAAGGCGAAGTTGCTATTGAATAAACAGAATAAAAAAAGTAAACCCAATAAGCTATCGCAGGTCAGAGTAATTATCGATAGAATTGAATAATGAAATGAATGAGGAAACATCCATGAAAAAGATACAAAGAATTCCACCTTTTATAGTATTTCTTGGTCTCGCAGCCTGTGTAACGATTAATGTGTATTTCCCTGCTGCCGCCGCGGAAAGTGCTGCTGATAAATTGATCAAAGAAGTCTATGGCATTGAAAATCCCAGTGAAGAGGCAGAAACTATGCCCAAAGATGACATGCCTGAAAGCAGTCAGCTGCAACAGAATGATTCTTTCTTTCTGGTTGTCCTGGATTTTTTCATCCCTGCTGCGCAGGCACAACAGGCGAATATCAATATTTCTTCTCCGGCTATCAATCAATTGAAATCATTGATGACTGCAAGACACCAACAATTAACTCCTTTCTACAATATTGGTGCTGTGGGTATGGATGGCAATGGATTAATCACCATAAAAGACATCAAGGCCGTTGATTTAAAAAACCGCAATACAGTCAAAAAATTAGTCAGTGATGAAAATCGTGATCGCAATGCCTTGTATGCCGAGATCGCAAACGCCAATGGGCATCCTGAATGGGAAGCGGAGATCCGTGACACCTTTGCCAGACGCTGGATTGCCAATGCCCCAGCTGGTTGGTGGTACAATGCTGGTAGTTGGAAACAAAAGTAAATGTCCTGGCGAAAATACCTTTTTTATCGCGTACCTTCAGTCATTAAATAATACTAAGCATGAGTATTTTAGTTTTTGATATAGAAACCATTCCTGACGTTGAAACGGGTCGAAAGCTTAATAACCTGGATGGCCTGAGTGATGAAGATGTCGCGCGTGTCATGTTTACTCAACGGCGTCAGGAAACTGATGGGCGGTCGGATTTTTTGCGTCATTATCTACACAGGATCGTTGCAATTTCTGTGGTATTAGCCAGTCACGATAATCTCAGTGTCTGGTCTATCGGTGATGTTGATTCGGATGAGAAAGAAATCATTCAGCGTTTTTTTGATGGCATTGAAAAATATACGCCAACCCTGGTATCGTGGAATGGTGGTGGTTTTGATCTACCCGTTCTTCATTACCGGGCGTTGTATCATGGCATAACCGCTGCCCGTTACTGGGAAAATGGTAAAGATGATCAGAGCTTTCGCTGGAATAATTATCTCAGCCGTTTTCATGAACGCCATACTGACTTAATGGATGTACTGGCTGCCTATCAAATGCGAGCCAATGCGCCTCTTACAGAAATAGCGACCATGCTTGGTTTCCCCGGGAAAATGGGTATGGGCGGCGACAAGGTCTGGGATTATTATCAGGACAATAAGATCGAAGCTATCCGAAATTATTGTGAATCTGATGTGTTAAACACCTATTTAATCTATTTACGTTATGAATTAATGCGTGGCAATAAAAATCCAACCAGCCATGAAATGGAATGTCAGCGTGTCAAAGATTATCTTGAAGACGAAGACAAACCACACTTCCATGAATTTCTTCAGGCCTGGCAAGGCTGATCTTTTAATCAATGGGACGTCGTCGTAAAAAGCTCCCGACGGAGGCTTTTCCTGCAAAGATTGAATCCTTATCACACGAAGGTCGTGGTATCGCGCATATCAACAAGAAAACAACCTTTATCCATGGTGCATTACCCAACGAAGAAATTTTATTCAAATACACAGGTCAACGTTCAAAGTTTGATGAGGGTTATGTAACCGAGATCGTCTCAGCTTCCAATGATCGTGTCGATGCGTTTTGCCAGCATTTTGATATTTGTGGTGGTTGTAGCCTGCAACATATGGATAGCACAGCACAGATCTCGCATAAACAATCCGTTTTAATTGAACAACTGCAACACATCGGTGAGATCAGTGCCGAAGAGATACTCAGCCCATTACGAAGTCCTGAATGGGGTTATCGACGTAAAGCCAGGCTAGGTGTCAAATATGTAGAAAAGAAAGGTCGAGTACTGATTGGTTTCAGAGAAGTTAATTCATCATTCATTGCCGATATTTCACAATGTGAGGTATTGCATCCAGCCGTCGGATTAAAACTAACCGAATTACAAACACTGGTTGCTGATCTCTCCATCTACAACAAGATCCCACAAATTGAAGTTGCAATTGGAGATAATAATGTTGTGTTAATCCTTCGTCACTTATCCGATCTATCTGAACAAGATAAACAAAAACTCAAACAATTTGAACAGCAACATAATCTTGAATTTTTTCTACAGTCGGGCGGCCCTGATTCGATTGTTAAATTAAGCACCGAACAGAATATAGGTTTGAGTTACAACCTGCCGAACCATGATATCAACATACAATTCAGTGCATCGGACTTCACACAAGTTAATATGGACATTAATCGCGCCATGATTGATAGAGTTATTTCCATGCTGGAATTATCACAGGAAGATATTGTACTCGACCTGTTTTGTGGGCTCGGTAATTTTACCTTGCCCATCGCCCGCTATTGCAAAAAAATAACCGGAGTTGAAGGCGACCATGCGCTGATAGAACGTGCAAAAGCCAATGCCATGTTTAATAACATCCAAAATGCCGAATTTGTTGCTATGGATCTTGCTCAGGAAGCACTAGAAGCCGAATTCATTCAAAAACCGTTTAACAAATTATTACTTGATCCTACACGTTCCGGGGCAGATAAAATTCTCCAACGCTTGCCATTGGATAAAGTGGATATCATAGTTTATGTTTCATGCAATCCTGCTACTCTTGCAAGAGACAGCAAAATTCTTGTGCATGAAAAAGATTTTAGATTAATCAAAACCGGTGTGATGGACATGTTTCCACATACTGCACATGTTGAATCGATCGCATTGTTTAAAAAATGAACCTAAAAATCTTCATTGAAATTAATATTGCCAAACAAACACTTTGTTTGCGTAATACAGATAAGGTGCTCAAACAATATTCTATATCAACGGCGAAGAATGGCCCTGGTGAATTGTTGGATAGCGAATGCACGCCACGTGGAGAACATATTATTGCAGAAAAGATAGGTGCGGAAGCAGATGTAAATACTGTTTTTGTTGGCCGTAAATCAACAGGAGAAATTTATACTCCCGATTTGCGTTCTCAATTTCCTGATCGAGACTGGATACTCACACGCATACTCTGGTTAAGTGGTACAGATAGCGGATGCAATCAAGGTGATAATGTTGATAGCCACGAACGCTATATTTATATTCATGGCGCACCGGATGATGTGGCTATGGGCAAACCCGGATCACGTGGCTGTGTTCGGATGCGTAACAAAGATATTGTAGAACTTTTTGAATCTGTGCCTAAAAACACAAAAGTCATTATTAATGAAATGTAACTATGCAAGAACGGAATAACTTTGAAATGATCGGCGGCGATGAAGGCCTCAAGAAACTGGTCACACAGTTTTATGATTACATGGAGTCTTTGCCCGAAGCAGAAACCATTCGATCATTACATCCCAAAGATCTTCGCAGTGCCCGGGAAAAATTATTTATGTTTTTAAGTGGGTGGGTGGGTGGGCCAGATCGCTATATTGCTGCCTTTGGCCATCCACGTTTAAGGGCAAGACATTTACCTTTCTCGATAGGCATGCATGAACGTGATCAGTGGTTAATGTGTATGGAAAAAGCCCTGGATGGCATGGAACTGGACACTATGTTTCAATCACGATTAATGATTTCGTTCACTCAAACAGCTAACCATATGATGAACCAGAAAATAGACGAGGAAATCAAATCATGACTTCTTACAACTCGGTAGGCCAAATGGCATATAAGCTGGGCACCCTCCGATAGTCGCTGTTAAAAGTGGAACAAGCCCTATCGCTCCCCACCATGATTGAAAATAGATCCCAGCCGCAATAATACTGGCGCCGAATATTACTCTTATGATGCGATCTGTTTTACCGACATTACATTCCATTTTTATTCACCTATTCTCGTTATTGAAAAACTCGCTTTGTACTAAATCTTCAAATTCATCATAAAGGGAATATTTACTGATTCCAGGCATAGTTACTCTTTGCTATCCAGGCACAAACCGTTACACTACGCAGCCTCCCGGCCAGTGACCCAGAGTCACAAGACCCGGGGCATCCGTCCGTTCCTTCTATTTCCAGGTAATGCACATGACCACCGACACAGTAACCGCGTTTCATGATATGGCGCTGAAAGAATCACTTCTAAGCGCATTGGATAAAGTCGGTTATGAAACCCCCTCGCCCATACAAGCGCAAACTATCCCTCTGCTGCTGGAAGGCAAAGATATCATTGGTCAGGCACAGACCGGCACTGGCAAAACAGCAGCGTTTGCCCTGCCGATCTTGTCCAACCTCGATCTGAAACAAAAAGATCCTCAAATCCTGGTTCTAGCACCAACTCGTGAACTGGCTATTCAGGTGGCTGAAGCCTTTAAAAAATATGCCATGAACATGAAGAGTTTTCACGTGTTACCGGTTTATGGTGGCCAGGATTACCGTGGACAAATTCAGGCATTAAAACGCGGCGTCCATGTGATCGTAGGAACTCCAGGACGGGTAATGGATCACATGCGTAAGGGTACCTTAAAACTGGGCAAGCTCAGTACATTAGTACTGGACGAGGCCGATGAAATGTTACGTATGGGTTTTATTGATGATGTCGAATGGATATTGGAGCAAATACCGAAAGACAGACAAATTGCATTGTTCTCGGCCACTATGCCCCAACAAATCCGCCGCATTGCAACTCGATATTTAAATGATCCGGCACAAATTACCATCAAGGTAAAAACCACCACCGCCGAAACTATTCACCAACGTTATTGGCCCGTCAGTGGCGCACATAAACTGGATGCCTTAACTCGTATCCTGGAAGCCGAGTCCTTTGATGCTATGCTTATTTTCGTGCGCACCAAAACTTCGACAGCAGAGTTGGCAAACAAACTTGAAGCACGCGGTTATACCGCTGCACCCATCAGCGGCGATATTGTACAAAAACAGCGTGAGCGCACTATTGCTCAGTTAAAAAATGGTAAACTGGATATTCTGGTTGCCACAGATGTTGCCGCACGTGGCCTTGATGTACAGCGTATCAGTCATGTTGTGAATTACGACATCCCCTACGATACAGAAGCCTATGTACATCGCATTGGAAGAACAGGTCGTGCTGGGAAACAAGGCGATGCCATCTTGTTTGTTGCCCCACGCGAAAAACGCATGCTTGCTGCCATTGAAAAAGCAACCCGGCAAAAAATTGATCTCATGGAGCTACCCTCAACCGAATTGATCAATGATCAACGCATTGCTAAATTCAAACAACGCATTACTGACACCCTGGCAAATGAAGATTTAGGTTTGTTCACGCAACTTGTTGAACAATACCAACAAGAACATAACATCCCGGCACAGGATATAGCCGCTGCTCTTGCCCAAATGATGCAAGGCGATACCCCTTTCCTGTTACAAAAAAAACCTTCACGCAAAATAAAAGATTACAAGGACAGAGAAGAAAGACCTTCACGGAACAAACAAGGACGAAAACAAGTCGATCACGCATCAAGGAAAAGTGCACCGCCGGAAGAAGGTATGCTTCGCTACCGCATTGAAGTCGGCCATAACCACGAGGTGAAACCGAATAATATTGTTGGTGCTATTGCCAATGAAGCGGGACTTGATAGTAAGTACATCGGCCGCATTGATATTCATGATGACTACAGTCTGGTTGATTTACCCGATGAGATGCCGAAAGAAATTTTCCACGATTTAAAAAAAGTCTGGGTGTCAGGACAACAGTTAAAAATTTCTCAATTTACCAAAGCTGACAGATCAAAAAATAAGGATAGCCATCCCCGTAAGAAGAAAAAAACAGACGGGGACAGCGAAAAAAGAAAAGGACGCAGTAAATCTAAAGCAAGACCAAAAAGGAGCAAGAAGAAGAAAACAGAAAAGAAATGAATTCGATAATGTTACGCACTTCCTGCATATTTCGTCAGTAGTTTATCCAGATTATTTGCAAACGATTTCCGATCACTTTGATTCAATGCCGGTGGACCACCGGTATCAATACCGCTACCACGCAAAGTATCCATAAAGTCTCGCATCGTAAGACGTGCCTTAATATTTTTCGTCTGTATACAACTCGCCTCGAGGATTGAGGGCATAAGCTCCTTTTTCAATCGCCTCTGCTGCCAGAGGAATATCGCCTGTGATCACAAGATCACCTGAGATTACTCTTTTTACAATCTCATTATCAGCCACATCAAAACCAGATGCGACCTGGATAAATTTAATGTGGGGAGATGGCGGTATACGTATAGATTGATTTGCCACAAGCGTTGTCTGCACACCGGTACGGTCTGCTGCTCTAAACAAAATATCTTTGATCACCACAGGACAGGCATCCGCATCTACCCATATTTTCATTTCATGTTCCTTATCTTTTCCTGCCAGTCATTGTTTAAACGTGACGTTTTTCAAAAAACACTATTCTATTACTATTTTATGATTATACTGGAAACTGAATAGGTGTTTTTATCTATGCTCGTAATCATTAATTAACAGGGGCGACGACTTATGGATATACCTAGCTTAAAACGTGAAACGCGTTATGGAATACCAGCCGCTGATCACATTCTGTTCAATCGCTTTTATATTATTGGTTATTCCTATCACTTCAGGCAGGCAAAATGGGCTCTGGAAATTGTTGACCCAGATAAATCTGATTTAGAAAGAGCTGACAACTTCCGTCCAGATTATCGCATTCCTCCTATGTTTCGGGCAGACTTAGCCGATTATGAAGGTTCCGGTTATGATCGAGGTCATCTTGTTGCCAGTGCCAATCAACGAGAAATGGAAATCCAGAACAGTGAGACGTTCCTGCTTTCCAACATGTCTCCTCAAAGACCCCGTTTCAATCGTCAAATCTGGAAGAAACTGGAACATGAAGTCAGAACACTCAACGATAAAAATAATATCTACGAAACCTATGTGATATCCGGACCATTATTTGACTTTAGCAAGACAGTAAAAACCATTGGTTCAGAAGATGACAATGGCGTAACACTGCCAATCCCTCATGCATACTTTAAAGCCATACTGACTGAGAACAATAAAGGCGCTCTACATATGTGGTCATTCATGATACCTAATCAATCTATCAGTAAACCGCTGGAGGATTTTTTAGTCCCAACAACAATCATTGAACAATACTCAGGCCTATCACTTTGGGATCGATTGGTCGGGAAAAAGATTGAACGTGAGAAACGTCGAACAAGAAAAATGTGGTGAGATTAAATTTCAGTCGTTTCAGTTTCTTCATTTTCTTTTTTTTCATTAAATAATTCTTCCAGCTTGCGAGAAAACTCTTCAAGCTTTTTCAGAATTTCAGGTAAGCCTGTTTCGATCTTTTCTTCCATCTCATCCAGTTCTTCTTCGATCTTTGGCAAGGCTTCGTTGAGTTCATCGATAGATTGATTTAACCCTTCAGTAATTGCTTCTCCAAGTTCGGAGAACTGTTCAAGGGCATCACTAATTTCATCATCTTTATTAAGTTCAGAGAGCGTGCGACTATAATCGATTTTCCACTGTTCATCCTCCAACACCAGATAGGTCACCAATTGTTCTGCTTGTATACTATCTTGATGATAGGTCACGTGTGTTTCTATTTCTGACAGATTCTTGTCTATGATAATTTTTCCAAATGTGACCGCGCTTAACTCTGGTAATTGTTCCATGCCGATCTCAACCGAATCAGGAATCTCTGAGATTAAACGATTAATTGACTGTGTATTTTTATTTATCACCGCTGTCCAGAATTTCATTGCAACTTGTTCGGGTGTCAGTGCTTGCTGGCAAGCTGGTATAAGACCCACGATAATAGTGATAAACAAAAATCGATTCATATTATTCATTTGATTCGCTCATTAAATAAAATACTACTGTTTTGATGCATGTTTTAGGTATTCGTTTCCAGATCCCCTGTCACTATACTGAAAATGATTAATTATGGCACAAGCATTGCTGTGATCTAATTACAATAATAACTTAACAATATCCTGGAGTTAAAACTGTAATTACTTCAATATAGGGACTGAAAAATGTCGAAACAAGTCCGCGACAATAATTCGCAGAAACCTCATGTAATCTGCCCCACATCGTCAAATTGTGACGTATTTCATGGTTTTATCACCAAATTTCCTCTATTAAATGAACAAATAGCAAAATTTTTTACTCAACATTTATACGAATACACCGATAGCAGTATTAGAGAGCATCGAATTAACCTGGATCTCAATCGATTCAGAACCTTAAATTTAAGGAGTGTAGAATGATGCTAATAAGATTTTGTTGTCAAATTCGTTTTCTGCGTTGCCTGTCAGGCAAGGGTTGGTTATTGAAATCAATCTGCCCTCTCCTTACTCTGCTTCCATTTATCTTCTCAAACAGCACTCTGGCTGAAGAGATTAACTATGGACTCTTTAAGCCACCGGGCGAACTGGTTCCCATCGGAACCCATCGTTTGCATATCTACTGCAAAGGCACAGGCTCACCCACTGTGATTATTGATGCTGGACTAGGCAGCTCATCCCTGGAATGGAAAAACATCCACGATGGCATATCACAAAATGTTAGAATTTGTATTTATGATCGTGCAGGTTATGGCTGGAGTGACGTAGGCCCATTACCAAGAACCTCCAAACAAATTGCTGATGAATTGTATTTTCTGATAGATGCAAAAAAATTACCTGATCCTTATATCCTGGTAGGTCATTCATTTGGTGGTTACAACATGCGTTATTTTGCCAATGAACACCCTGAGTTAGTAGCTGGAATAGTATTGGTAGATTCTTCACACCCAGATCAATTCGAACGACTTCATTTAAAAGAGACTGTCATAAGAAAAGTGAATCATCCAAAAACATTTTCCTATACAGTTTCTCAGCCTGTTATGCATGCTAACTATCCGAAATCGATCAAAAATCTCGCCTTTCGTTTACTGACAAATTACAAATCGCATACTACCCGCCTGAATGAACTCGAAAATTTCAGGGTCAGTGCGAAACAAGTTGCGCTGGCAAATGCTATCCCGAATGTTCCTCTTCTTGTGTTGACCCGCGGCAAACGAGTATGGCCTAATGATGAGCGAGGAGATCAGATGGAAGCAGCGTGGGAAGCAATGCAGGCTGAATTAAGTTATCTGTCAACCATCTCTATCCAGGTCGTTGCAAAAGAAAGTGGCCATTCCATCCATCTGGATCAACCCGAATTGGTATCATCATCCATATTAAATACCATCAATGCTGCGCGCAAGCTACGCGTTCAACATTACGCAAAAACCAATGAATCCAGAACAAATTTTGTTAACTTTTATCCTGATACGGCTTCACAGTATTACTTTGATTTTCCTATGCTCGGCGCCTATGTCAATTATGCAAATAATACGCTGTATTACGATCAAAGCGCTTATGCAGTGAACACTCATTAACCTTTCTCTCTTCGTTAGAAAAATCATTTAATTTCCTCAAGTACCCATTGTTACGGGCTTATACACGAATAAAAGCTAAATTCCGATTTAATCTTTGAAATTATGACTCTATAATAGCCGCCTTTTTGTGAAAGATAGAATTGTGCATTAAGAAGGAGGGTAGCTAAAGTGTCAGATGATTTATTCTGTAAGATAATCCAGCGTGAGATACCCGCGGATATTGTTTATGAAGACGATGAATGTCTTGCATTTAAAGACATTGTCCCACAAGCGCCAATGCATATTTTGGTCATTCCAAAAATACATATCGAGCGTTTGGTCGATGCAAATGAAGAGCATCAAAAACTGCTCGGACACATGTTGCTGAAGACTGCTGATATTGCACGAGAACAAGGTTATGGCGATGCCTTTCGTACTGTTGTTAATAATGGTGCTGATGTTGGCCAAAGCGTTTTTCACTTACACATTCACATCCTCGGTGGCAGGGAATTTGCCTGGCCGCCAGGTTAATTAACGATAAAAAAATAAAAAATGACTTTAAAAACAGATGACCTACGTATCGAATCTATCAAGGCTGTCACACCTCCGGCTGAGATCCTAGAGGAGATCCCAATTTCTTCTAATGCTGCTAAAACCGTTTTCAATACCAGAACAGCAATACAAAATATTATATCTGGCAATGATAAAAGACTACTCGTCATAGCCGGACCGTGCTCAATTCATGATACAGATGCGGCCCTTGATTACGCCAATCGATTATTACCACTGATAAAAAAACATCAGGATAGCTTATTAATCGTAATGCGTGTCTATTTCGAAAAACCACGTACCACTGTTGGTTGGAAAGGTTTGATCAATGATCCGGATCTGGATAACAGTTTTCAAATTAATAAAGGTTTACGACTAGCCAGAAACCTGCTGCTTGAATTAAATAACATGGGTGTCCCTGCAGGAACTGAGTACCTTGATCTGATCACTCCACAATACGTCACCGATTTGATCTCATGGGGAGCAATTGGAGCCAGGACAACCGAAAGCCAGGTACATAGAGAATTAGCTTCTGGTTTATCTTGTCCAGTAGGTTTTAAAAATGGCACTGATGGCACAACCAGAGTTGCTGTCGATGCAATCGGTTCAGCCACAAGACCGCATAATTTTTTATCGTTACGAAAAGAAGGTAATTCTGCGATCTTTAAAACCACAGGCAATCCTTTTTGTCATATTATTTTACGTGGCGGGAAAGAACCAAATTATAATGCAGACAGCATTGATCGTGTCGCAAAAGAACTGGAAGCGGCAGGACTTGAACCTCGTATAATGGTTGACCTGAGTCATGCAAACAGCCTTAAGGAACACAAACGACAGTTAGATGTTGGTGAGGATATTTGTCAACAGCTGGTTAATTCTGAAGACCGAATTTTTGGTGTCATGATTGAAAGTAATATTACAGAAGGCAGACAAAATATTGTTGAAGGCAAAGAACTAATCTATGGCCAAAGCATCACTGATTCCTGTCTTGGCTGGAATGATAGTGAAAAATTAATGATGGAATTAGCCGATGCGGCCCAAAAAAGAATGGCTGGCTAAGTGTGATTTTAAAAATTTGACCTTCGACACAGAAAGTTAACTATCAGGACATATAATATTCAATAGATACGCCAGAAAAATAAAACAACACAATAATTTCATGAAGGATTAGTTTATGGAAAATTTGTATCCCGCAGGACCAGCATCACTCTCTGATGATTTAATGCAAGCAACGCCAGTTTATAAACGCCGTCCCTGGATTACATTTTCTAGTCTTATTTTGTTTATCATCTTATATGCTTCACTGACCAGTTGGTTTATCTGGAAAGCCTATACCCTAATTTCAAATGCCATGGCAGGCGGAAGTGATTCGCTGTTTGGATATGGCTTTGGTATAGCCGCGGCTTTTTTGGCTTTGTTTCTTGTTAAAGCATTATTCTTTGTTAAACAAGATGGTGAAACTAATGATATGGAAATCACCAAAGAACAAGAACCGAAATTATTTGATTTTTTATATACATTGGCAGATGAAGCCGGTGCCCCACGTCCACACCGAGTATTTTTATCCTCACGAGTAAATGCAGCCGTTTTCTATAATCTGACTTTATTAAATTTAATATTCCCATCGAAAAAGAATCTTGAAATTGGCTTGCCTCTGGTTAATTCAGAGGCCGCTTGGGGAACTAAAAGCAGTGTTGGCCCATGAGTTTGGACATTTCAGACAAGGTTCCATGGCTATTGGCCGATGGATATACATAGCACAACAAATCGCAACACATATCATACAGGAACGTGGCGCACTGGATAAATTTTTATCCGGTCTTTCTCGTTTTGATTTACGCATTGCATGGGTAGGCTGGATATTAAGGATAATAGTCTGGTCTTTAAGAGTAATTATAGATACGGCTTTTAGTTTGGTTATTTTAGCCGAGCGTTCATTGTCCAGAGAAATGGAATTTCACGCAGACCGTGTTTCAGTGTCATTAACAGGCAGCGATGCTCTTATACATGCACTACATCAATTACACGCAGCTGATGATGCATGGGATCGTGCACTTCAGATAGCCGGTGCCGAACTCAATGAAGGCAAAGCTATTGAAGATATATTTGTCATTCAAAAATTAGTCTCTATGAATATTAAGAGAATTCTGGATGATGAAACCTACGATGTTCCCCTACCTTTGCCCGAATTAAAACCAGAAGAACATAGAATATTTAAAACTGAAACGGCGCATCCTCCGCGCATGTGATCCACACATCCTGCCAATGATGCCCGTAAAAACAATGCCAAAAAAATCTATATACCTGCACCACTTGATAACCGATCCTCATGGGAACTTTTTACAGACCCTAAAACCTTACGAGAAGAAGTAACAACCAATCTGTTGACAACAGATCCATCCTCACAAGAAATACAGAAGGTTGATGCCAAAGGCATATTATCGACACTTGATAAGCATTATAAACAACAAATGTATGATCAACGTTATCGTGGTACTTATTTAAATCGATCAACTGTGCGCAACTTCGAATCTTCTGCTGCCATGTACCATCATTTTGATCAAAATCAGGATCTGAGTTCCGAGTTTAATAGCATTTATACCGAATCATTTTCTGATGAATTGGAACAATGGCGAAATCTGGAAAACGAAAAAGGAATACTCGAAGCATTATCTGATGGCAGTATGACTATCCCTGATGGCATTATCCGACATCGTGGCACTGTCATGAAACGTAAAGAATTGCCACCTGTAATAGAAGAACTAAAAGAGGAGTGCAATCACGCCAGAGATAAAATCAATAAACAAGACATGCGTATTCGCGGCGTTCATCGAGCCGCAGCCAGACAACTTGGTAAGGGTTGGGAACAACATCTTGTAGGGCAGGCGCATTACTTCACTATGCGGAGCACAACAAAGATGAAATCCAGGATGTGCGAGCCCATATTAATAATGTTTGGGCTGTCATTATTGCCGATGGGAATATCAGTAAAAAAGAACTAAAACGTTTGCTTGTATCGGCAAATGATGTTTATGACACTCTGAAGGAAATTGATGGGAAAAAAATTGAAGTGACACTATGTCCTGAAGTTGCAAAAACGATGCAGATCGATAAATGGACTGACCTGCTAAATGAAGAGTTAAAATTAACTCCCCCTACAAATGAAAATATAAACGATTGGTTAAATGTCGTCGATAGTTGGTTTAACTATTTTGGTAATGCATTCGATACATTACGTCATGACACATTGGAAACACTACTCGTTTCCGAAGCCCATGTCGAACAATGCTATCTAAACAAAATTGATCCGGGTGACGCTCCAGCTGCAGCTGTAGTTCCAAAACATTATAAGGTTTTATTACCTGAGGCCGAACGCAAATTACAGACAAAACTGGGTTGGTGGGATCGTTTTCAAACAGCTGATGGTTTTTTCCCTGGCGTTGCACGTCTGACAGTTGCCGGAGCTGTCTTTGGCAGTATTTTCTTTTTTGGTATTTTTGCAGGAACCGCTAATGTAACAATCTATAATGGGCTTTCTATTCCTGTTACTGTCAGCAGTAACAAAATGAATACAAACGTCAGGCCTTTTTCAACCTCAGTATTAGAAGTAACTGCTGATGAGTTACTTAAAATTACTACTACCACACTAGAGGGTGAGCTGATTGAAAAATTCAATACAGATGCTTCTAATAGTTTGATTGAATATGTTTATAACGTTGCTAGCGCAGGGCCTCTTATCGAATGGACAGAGATATATGGTGAGGCAACAGAAAAACCAGCACGATATCTTGGTGCTACTCGATGGGTGGCCACTAAAGCAGATCATTTATTTACTGAACCACCTAAATCTGTAGAAACTAGTAGCAAGGGTACAACCAGGGATATCCTAACTGGCTTTGGCGAGATCTCACCAGACATAGTGCAGCAATATTTACCTGAAGACACCGATATACAACCATTAGTAGTGACACATGCTACCTGGGATGATTCAAAATCGACACAATTCTTACAATGGCTTGAAAGTGCTATTTCATATCCTGAAATTCCAGAAATAATGAAGCAACGTTTACAGAGAAACCCTGATGAAATTATTACATTACGTGTCGCACAGGATATAGCAGAAAAAAATAACAGTAATGAAATATGTGATAGTCATATTACTCAAGCAAAATCTTTACCTGAAAATCTTGACTGGCAGTATCTTTCTACTCGTTGTATTCAAGATGAAAGTAAAAAGTTAAAACAGTATTTATCTTACAACAAGCAACATCCAGAACACCCATGGTTTGGACTCGCTGCCGGTTTTACACAAGCGGAAATGGGTAATTGGGATCAAGCACTCAGCAACCTGAAAATTATTTATGCTGATCAACCTGCATTAGGATATGTCATTGCTGATCCCATGATCCGCATACTTCGCATTTCAGGAAAAGATAAACCTTTAGAAACCAGAAAATTACTGGATGAATCAAAATATTTAAGAGATATGACCCAGATTGAAACTGGAGAAGATATTACGGATGATTACATTAAAGCATATCATTTATTAGCGATTGGAGAACTGGACAAAGCAGTTGAGTTAGCCGAAAGCCTTGATGAATATACATTACACTATATCTTGAGATTGGCTGCAGCATCTGACGGCACCAGTGAAAAAATAATAAAAACTGCAAACGCTTTAACATTAGAACAAAGCATTACTACTGACACTTATTGGCAAATACTTGCGCTGGCAATAAAAAACAAGGCTGATACGGGGCCTTTGCTTGAATTGATAAAAAATAATCCGGCTAAAGAATCAAAGATTCTGCTCACATTTTTAAAAGCTATAGAAAAGCCAGTCGAATATAACAATGCCGAGAAAATACTGGCAGGTCTGAGTCCAAGATTACGTGGCCACGCCTACTCCATGGGACTCATTATTCAGGGAAAGTCTGCACCTGTTGAATGGCGGGATGCCGTCAAAGAACTCTTGTTTTCTGCAGAGAGACCATATTTCCTGTAATGCTATGCAGGTTTACTATTTTTTTTCAAACATGTTGAAGAATTTTTTATTTTCAATTTTTGATATATCAAACCAAGCATATAAATTACTGTTGCCATGATCACCATTAATGCACCTGAAGGAAGATCCGGTTGGTAAGATAAAACCAAACCGCCCAGCGTTGAAGCCAAACTGATCAGAACAGCAACAACCATCATCACAATAAAAGATCGGGCAAACAATGCTGCCGTGGCTGCAGGCAATACTAATAAGGCAAGAACCAGTATCAATCCGACCATCTGTATCATTAATACAATACTCAATGCAATTAAACACAACAGCAATGTGTAATAGATTTCGACATCCACACCACGCAACCGTGCAAACTCCTCATCGAAAGTAATGATTAAAAATTGTTTGTACAACATAAATATGCTGAACAATAATAAACCGTCAAGACACAACATCAACATCAGATCTTGTTTGTTAACCAACAAGATATTTCCAAACAGATAGCTCATTAAGTCAACGTTATATCCTGGTGTTTTCGCAATGAACAGAATGCCAACAGCCATGCCCG
Organism: Gammaproteobacteria bacterium; assembly: GCA_965250225.1. Lineage (GTDB taxonomy): Bacteria > Pseudomonadota > Gammaproteobacteria > Eutrophobiales > Eutrophobiaceae > CBDEUK01. The sequence goes on along the minus strand of CBDFNQ010000021.1, from coordinate 21,355 downwards.
AAGACCAGAACGCCGCTATTAATATATCTTCATCTTGCTTAAGACGAAGTTTTATCAGTGCAATTAACATTGCCGAGATAAGTGCGGCAATAATTGCGCCGGCTAATGGTGATTGACCATAAAAATAGGCTATTCCCATACCAGACAACACAGCATGTGAAATACCACCAACTAAAAATCCCATACGTTTCACCACCACATAACTGCCCATCAAACCACAACCAAGACTTGCGAGCAGACAGGCATAAATAGCATTCTGTAAAAATGTGTGTTGTGAAATAGCTAAAATGAATTCGTACATGATCAATGCGAATGATGGATCATATTGACATCAATACCATATAACTCTTCTATGGTCTTACCATTTATTGACTCAACGTCATGACAGACCAGTTTTTTATTGATACAAGCCACTCTGTCAACATAAGAAGAAATAAACGCTATATCATGAGAGACCACCAAAATTGTCATATGCGTGTTATATTTTTTCAGTAAAGCAAAAATATCTTCCTCTGTGATTAAATCAATATTTGCTGTTGGCTCATCAAGTATCAATATCTCTGGCTGGCAAACCAGCGCCCTGGCTATCCATACTCTTTGTAATTGACCGCCCGATAATTCATTAATTTGTTTCTTCGCAATATTATCAATCTCTAGTACAGATAATATCTCTTCTGTAATTTTCTTATCCTGTTTTGCAAATGCACCAAAACTATGGCTCACTCCCATTCGCCCCAATAAAACAGCATCTTTTACAGTGATTGGAAAATTATGATTAACTTCTGGTTTCTGAGAAACATAACCAATTTGGCTTCTGACTTCTCCAGGATTTTTACCTAGCACACTGACTGAGCCAGAATCCGCATGTATTAATCCTAAAATAATTTTCATCAATGTGGTTTTTCCTGCAGCGTTTGGACCTATCACACCGATAAATTCTTCTGCATCAACTTTCAATGACACATTATCTAGCACTAGATTCTGCCCATAAGATAAATTGAGGTTATTTATTTCAATAACAGGTTTCATAATTATTCATCTAACGAATTAAAAATTAATTTCGCTGTCATCAAAAGGTTCTTTAAATGATCATATTCCAATGGGTCTATTTCTATCACTTCTGCATTTATTTCTTTAGCAAACGCTATAGAAGATTTTGATTTTATCTGTTTTTGAATAAATATTTTTTTTATATTTTCTTTTTTTGCTAACTCTGCTAATGCTATCGTTGCACGAATCCCAATCTCCTTTCCTTCTTGTTCGATAGAAATCTGCTCAAGGGAGTATCGATCAGAAAAATACGACCAGGCTGGATGCGATACAATAAATATTCTTTTATCCAAATTTTTTATCAGCGCTTTTATTTCTCTATCAATCGAGTCTAATTCATCATCAAGTACTTTATGGTTTTTTATTATTTGTTGTTTATTTTCAGGAAAGATATTGAGCAAATAATCTTTCATCCTATTTACAATTTCTCTGTTTAAAACCGGATCGGTCCAGAGGTGCGGATCTTTTTGAGTCGACGATAAATGATGGTGCTCTCCTTCATCGTGATCTATATCTACCAGTTCTTCATCTGACAAATCTTCATCTATAAGATCCTTCATTAAATCCTGACAACAATCTGCTACAACAAGCCCTCTATTATTTTCCTGTATTACTGGCAACCACTTTTCCTCGAAAGGCAAACCGACAGGAAAATACAGACTAGCATCTTTAATCGAAAGTAATTGTTTCGGGCCTGGCTCAAATAATTCAGCATTATCATTACCGGATATCAGACTGTGAACAGTTATTTCGTCACCAACTATCCTTTGCATTAAATATTGCATGGGTGGAATACTGACAATAATTGTTTTTTTCCTCTCGACTGACATAACGCTGTTATTAACAAACAAGAGAGCCAAGAGAAAGCACCATGCAAATCTATTTTTTTTCTGACTCATTATCAAATTACACCTTGCACTGTCTGCACACACCTTGTATCTCCAGCGTAATATCTTCCACGCTAAATTCAACGGAACTGACATCTTCGGCAATATTTTTATAGAGTTGATCGCTGTCTAATTCGGCAGCAGAGCCACAAATCCGACAGATTAAAAACTGACAACGATGCTTCTCCCCTGGTTCACCACAACCTAGATAAGCATTGAGTGATTCGATTTTATGGACCAGGCCTAAAGATTGTAAAAAATCCAGAGCTCGATAAACGGTGGGAGGAGCCGATGAAGAATGTACCGCCTTTAATTTATCGAGCAAATCATAGGCTTTTACAGGTTCATGATTAGACCAGACAAATTCAAGCACGGTCTTACGCAATGGCGTCAAACGTTCTCCTTGTGCTTGACAGATATCCTCTGCTACCTGAAGCGCAGACTTCAGGCAAAGCTTGTGATTATGTGACTGAAACGAAACGGAAGACATTTTTACTCAAGCCAGATTATGTTATGTTATAATATAACATAACTAGCAGGTTCTGAATATACAATTCAGTGTTACACTCCACCATAAGTTACGTAGTTTTGCTTTTATAATCCATTAAATTATGTCAATACAAGCACCTATAAACAATGAGATTTCAGTTTTTCTCGACGCCAAAGGACTAAATTGCCCCTTACCTATTCTGAAATCGAAACTGGCATTGAGCAAGATGCAAGCAGGTGAACTGTTGCTTGTTGAATCAACCGACCCACATTCCCGCATTGATTTTGAAGCCTATTGCGCCCGTACTGGCCATGACATTCTCAAGATCGAGGAAAATGAAAACGTCACTATTTTCACCATCAAGCGCGCAGAAAACCCACAAAAAATCTGAGTCTGCTCAATTTATTTCTGCTGTTAAACCTGTCTCGTTCATATACAATGGCTCTAATATTGACATTGTGCATTGTCATGAAAGCATGGAATGCATCCTAACCTATTCTTGAGGTCGTATTATGTCAGGAGCCAAGTTATTAGTTGTCGAGGATGACAGCACAACGGCAAGTATTATGCAGTTAAAACTGCAACGCTTCGGTTACGAAGTTTCTTCACTAGCATCCACTGCCGATGAAGCCATTGAACAAGCCGCTTCATTCAAACCAGAATTAATCCTGATGGATATTCGGTTAGGAAAAGGAGGCGATGGCATTGAAGCAGCCGCCATCATCAAAGACCGATATAAAATTCCTGTTGTCTTTGTGACATCTCACTCCGATAAAAAAACTCTCGAAAGAGCCAAAAACGCTGCACCCCTGGGTTATATCAACAAACCTCTCAGGGACGATGATTTAAAAACGACTGTCGCACTTGCTCTCGATAAACTTAAAACCCTATCCAAACAAGAAACTAACACTGAAAAAAACAAAGAGAACGATACAAATGCTATTGAAATAGTATGTCAATCAAATGGCTCTATTCGAGATTATAATATTGGTGCCAGACATGCAATGAAAACGATGGAACTCGCAACTATCGAGGAATTGCTACCGCATAATCACAGACAAATTATCGAATATTCATTAAGGATCGGAAATTCTTACCTGGTTGCCGGCCGTCTTATGGACAGAATTTTTTCATGGGAATACATACCGAATAATTCAAACGATACAGCTAGAGTGGTTTGTGAAGATATGACGGATAACCGCCACTTGTCACACAATCATTCCAATGAAGAAGCCTTCAAACAGACACTGAATTATCTTTCGATTGGCGTAATGCTGATCAATAAAAAACTTGAGCCCACATTTGTCAACCAGGCCGCAAAGCTCTCTCTTGGGCAGAGTGACAGTCTGGAGATCGTTGATGACGTCCTGACATTATCCACACCCGAACTTGATGCAGAATTGTTGGATCTAGTGTCCTCTTCCAGTGGTGGCGTGATCTCGATGAAAAAACACAATATGGATTCTTCTACTGAGTTATTAATTTCACCTATCGATATCAATCAGAATGAAACCTCCACCTCATCGCCTATCGCCATTATTTTTATATTCCATGCACACAAAGACACGCAACGATTTGAAGAAATCCTCAAAGCTCTTTATCATTTCTCCAACGCCGAAGCCCGTTTGGCCTCTGCACTAATACAAGACCCAAGGCTAGAACAGGCTGCAAATTCTATTGGTATCAAAGTCAATACGGCTCGCAGCCACTTGAAAAAGATTTTTCAAAAAACTGGCACTGACCGTCAATCCTCTTTAATCAACCACATAGTCAGTGGCCCTGCTGGCTTGATCATCAAAACAGGAACAAGTTAACAACAAATGGAAAAGGTATGCCAAAAATTCAAATCGCCGTCGGAAACGTAAAAGCCGTAATAGAAACACTCGACACACCAACCGCAAAAGCAATCCTAGAACAACTACCATTTAGCTCAAACGCCAGAACCTGGGGCGAAGAAGTGTATTTTCCAGTACCCGTCGTGGCCGAACTGGAAGAGGATGCCCGTGATATCGTTACCCCCGGTGAAATTGCCTTCTGGACTGAAGGACAATGCATCGCCATTGGCTTTGGCCCCACACCAACTTCACAGGGAGAAGAAATCCGTCTGGCCGACAAAACTAATATTTGGGCCAAAGCGATTACGGATGTAAGAGAATTTGCTCCGGTACGGGATGGTGAACCAATTCTTGTCAGTCTGAAAGAAGACTGACCAGCCCTTTAGTGAAACCTCTGACTTAATCAGAGGTTCCTTAAGTTTCTATAATTTTAAAATCGTGTGTGATCTTTGCTGTTGCACCAAGCATTATTGAAGCTGAACAATATTTCTCGGCCGATAACTGTATTGCGCGTTCGACTGTTTTTTCCTTCAGGTTTGATCCGGTGACAATAAAATGTAAATGAATCTCTGTGAAAACCTTAGGATAATCATCAGCCCGTACTGCGGTGACTTCCACCATACAATCTTTCAGATCAAGGCGTGACTTTTTCAAAATAGAAATGACATCGACCGAGCTGCAAGCCCCCATTCCAATCAACAACATTTCCATAGGCCTTGCACCTTGATTCCTACCGCCGACCTCTGGAGGGCCATCCAGTTTTATCTTATGGCCTGAAGAGGATTCGGCTTCGAATGCCACATCTCCCAGCCATTTAACCCTTGTTTGCATTAACCTGCTCCAAATAGTTGATTTTCTGAAAAAAGAGTACCATAGTTCGCGCTTAGGATGGAAAAAACAGGTGACAATAATGGTCGAGTTAGGGCATCGGGACAATAGAACAATGAACAGAACGACTTTTAAGAATCGAGATGAAACAATTTCGAGGTTTTTAGAACAATGTCATACACGCCAATTTAATGCCAAAAGCTCAATCGTGAAAGAAGGTGATCCCAGCAACCACCTATATTACATTATCGAAGGATCCGTTAGTGTGTTAATCGAGGATGATAGAGGCCGTGAAATAGTCTTGGCCTATCTAAACCCTGGTGATTTCTTTGGTGAATTTGGTCTGTTCGAAGACGATCATACCCGTAGCGCCTTTGTACGAGCAAAGTCAAAATGCGAAATTGCTCAAATCAGCTACGAACGCTTGAAAAATATGAGCACCCTGTTCCCTGATTTATTGTTTGCCATAGCAACACAAATGGCAAACCGGCTAAGAAAAACCAGTATTAAAGTCAGCGATCTCGCATTCACGGACGTTCAAGGTCGAATTGCACGGACATTACTGGATTTATGCAAGGAACCAGATGCTATGACTCATCCAGATGGCATGCAAATCAAGATAACCCGTCAGGAACTGGGTCGAATCGTCGGTTGTTCGCGCGAAATGGTTGGCCGTGTTTTGAAATATCTGGAAGAAGATGACCTGATCTCGGTAGCAGGCAAAACGATCGTGGTATTTGGCACACGTTAATTACTATATTAGCACCGCTCTCGGCTTGACAAGTCGTTAACCAATCTGGAAAATCGCCGTTCTTTTCGAGCATCACACTGCTCAAATACACATTTAATGGCTATGTAGCTCAGTTGGTTAGAGCGCGGCATTCATAATGCTGAGGTCGGTGGTTCAAGTCCACCCATAGCCACCAATCCATTCAATTATTTACAAATCTAACAACAGCTAACCCTTTCAGTATTCTTACCGAAACAATAAAAATACTGAAGGGCTTACTGCCCATGCAAAGAATACTACCTAAGATTATCCATGGCTGATGCAATACGCTTGGCGTAATCTGGATCTGCTCTTCCAAACTGCTCAAGCATCCGTTGTTGAACAGACTCAGTTGCCTGAACAAGCCCTTCCGCAATTGTCGTAGTCAATTGACTCTTTTGTGAATCATTCATGAGACGGAATAAATCGCCAGCCTGACTATAGTGATCTTCATCATCAGATAAGCCATGTCGTTTAATCCACGCATCTGCTTCAATCGGCATGGGCGGTTCTGCAACTGATGGTTCTGGCACGGGTGCTCCCTGGTTAATCTGATCATTCGGATAATAATTAACACCTGAGCTTTGGTTATCAGAAATAAGATTTTTTTGGTCACCACGAGCTGGGCACATCCCTGCCATCGAACCATCTCTTTGATAATGATTCACAGGGCACTTTCCTGCATTCACCGGGAGTTGGTTTGCATTCGCACCCACACGATAACGATGTGCATCTTGATAAGACAACAAACGTCCTTGCAACATTTTATCTGGAGAAACACCGATGCCTGGCACCAGGTTACTGGGCGCAAAACAGGCTTGTTCTGTTTCAGCAAAATAATTTTCAACATTGCGATTAAGTTCAAGCTCACCGACATCTGTCAAAGGGAAGTCTTCATGAGGCCAGACTTTAGTGAGGTCAAAAGGATTAATTGAATATTCCCTGGCTTCAACCTCAGTCATGATTTGTACTTTGACAGCCCAGCTTGGAAAATCGTCACGATCAATCGCTTCAATCAAATCTTGTTGCGCGCCGACAAGTGAAGCCGAGGCCACCTCTTCATTGGTCAAATTCTTGATGCCTTGATTTGATTTAAAATGCCACTTAAACCAGAAACGCTCACCTTTCTCATTCCAGAAACTAAATGTATGTGAACTAAAACCATGCATATGACGATAAGAGGCAGGGATTCCCCGGTCAGACATCAGTATCGTAACCTGATGCAATGATTGTGGATGATTTGCCCAAAATTCATAGATTGCAGCCGGATCAGGCAGATTAGTTCTTGGGTTCTTTTTCTGCGAATGAATGAAATCTGGAAACTTAATAGCATCACGCAAAAAGAAAACAGGTGTATTATTGCCGACCATGTCGTAGTTACCTTGCTCGGTATAAAACTTCAACGCAAAGCCGCGGGGGTCACGTGCATAATCACTTGAGTCCTGTCCTCCACCAACAGTAGAAAAACGTAAAAATACTTCAGTCTGTTTTCCTGCATCCTGCAGAAACTTTGCGATGGTAAAGTCTTTCAGTGAACGGCTAACGGTAAACGTTCCATAGGCTCCTGTCCCTCTGGCATGCACCACACGTTCAGGGATTCGCTCACGATTAAAATGCGCTAATTTTTCAAAAGTATAGTGATTATCAAAGGTTAAGGCACCACGCTCCCCTACACTGATACTATTATCATCATCAGGGACGGGAGAACCTGTGGCTGTCGTTAAAATATTTTTGCTCATTTTACTTACTCCATATTTTAGTGAAAGAGAATAAGATATAAATTTTTCCTTATTCTTATGGAGTAGCTTAGGAATAAGCTGTCTATTAGTAAAATACTATATTTTTATCATATTAATCGATTTTATCGATTAATTATTCCAACCAAATATTATTGCTAATTTTTGGTGAATTATTTATGGGCAATATTTCTCTCAGTGAATAAATAATCTTTTAATTCTTTATCAAATAGAGCATCCTGGCGTCGTATCCATTCAAGAACCATTGCTGCATGTTCTTTTTCTTCATCCCGGTTATGCGCGAGAATAGCCTTTAAGTCTTCATCTTTACATGCATCGACTCTTTGGTTGTACCAATCTACAGCTTCGAGTTCTTCCATGAGCGAAGTAATTGCTCTGTGCATGTCTCTCGTTTCATCTGACAGTTCGTCAATTGATTCATGATAACCTTCATTTGCCATAATTAATTCTCCTACGTTTATTTACTTTGATTTTTAAAGAATTCGGGTTAACAATGTTGAGGCTGATGAAATACATCCCTGTATTTCACACTACCTGCAACCTACGGTTGTCCATTTTTGTTCTGGACAAAATTGTCAAGTCCTCGGCAACTGCTCCTGCGTTGCTCTACCACCTACATATATGGACCCACTCCGTTTGCAAGACACTTTGACATTGATGTGAGAGGAAATCATTGCTCTCATATATCCGGCCTGTTTGTGGAAGCTTTTGTCTTCCTGGCCCTGATGGTTATTTGCGCTCACACTCCTCATCATCCTTACGGCCTATTCAATGGCCAATGCAGGTGGCAGGTTCTGAGTGAGCTGGTCTGACCACTCTTATCATCAAATCAAATTATCTTTCGCAACTGAAGCAAGGGGTTTATCTCTTATTCAATTCATTTGTTCTGTTCATGCGACCACGCGATACGTCTCTCCTTTTGCCATAATGACCCAGGCCATGCGTGCCATCTTGTTGGCAACAGCAACACAGGCTTTATTGTGCCCTCTGCGTACTAACAGCTCTTGCGCCCATAAACTAAAGCGATCCGTCTTCTTCGCCGAGTGTCGTAGTACCGCCCGAGCACCGTGAATATACAGTGTCCTCAGATAGGCATTACCGCGTTTACTGATCCCCAGCAAGACTGTCTTGCCGCCACTCGAATGCTGTCCCGGCACCAAGCCTAACCACGCTGAAAAATGACGACCATTGACAAACTCTTTACCGTTGCCTGCCGCAGCAAAGGTCGCACTGGCGGTGAGTGGCCCAATGCCTAATACTTCATCCAAGCGCTGGCACACCTCGTTGTCCTGATTAAGGGAATTTATCCGTTGACTACATTGCTTAAGCTGTTGGTCGAGCGTCCGTAATTCGTCAAGCTGTTCGGCAAAACATTCTCGAGCCAGGCTGCTTAAGCCATTGTCCGCGTCTTCCAGCACCTCAGGTAAACTCTTACGTACAGCAGCCACGCCTTGATTGATGACGAGTCCGTACTCCGCTAATAACCCACGTATCTGATCCACCAAGGCATTACGTTCTTTTTTGATACGTTCGCGGTGGCGATGAAAATTCTGAATATCTTGCTGTTCAATCGATTTAATCGGCACAAAACGCATGTTGGGCCGTTGCGCTGCTTCTGCGATGCCCTCGGCATCGTTATAGTCGTTCTTGTTGCCCTTCACAAAGGGTTTAACATATTGGGGGGCGATGAGTTTTACACGATGTCCCAAGGCAATAAATTCTCTTGCCCAATAATGCGCGCCACCACAAGCCTCCATCACGATCAGACAGGATTCTATATTCGCCACTGTTGACAAGAGTTGTTTTCGCTTGAGTTGTTTCTTTCTCACTAACCGTCCTGTTTTGTTAACTGCGTAAAGGTGAAAAACTGATTTCGCCTAAAGCGCCTACTGTTGGTGCTATATCTAACCCGATTGTTGTAATCTTCATTGGTGATCCACTCCGCTTTTGTTTAAATGGTTGTTATTAATTTCCATTTTGGCCCATTATGAGGCCGATTAAAAAGTGGAGTGGGTCCATACCATTATCCTTGTAGGCGACCCATAGCCACCACACTTAAAGACGGATTTCTGAAACATAGAACCAAACGCAGAAAATATCTGAGAAATCAGAGAGTTCGATTTTTTGTGTCATAGTAATGTTAAAAAATTATTAATTGTATGTAGTTAAATATAAATATTTAAGAGATCTAATTATTTAGATGCTGTTAAAATTATATTGAATATACGCTTGATTTCGGTTGAATCAAGACCTAATAAAGGGGCAAAATAGACAAGTTGAAGTTATTTTATTTCTGAAAAATTATAAACAAGTAACGGATTTCGAGGGGTGTTTATGGCTAAGTTATTTATTTCACTTTATGGTGTTTTTAGTTATTTTGTTTTCCTGGCTTCCTTTCTGTATGCCATTGGTTTTGTCGGGAACATTATTGTACCCAAAACGATAGATTCTGGAGAACAAGGTACATTCGTTATGTCTCTGGTAATCAATTTGCTATTGCTCGGTGTATTTGCAATTCATCACAGTGTCATGGCACGACCAGGTATCAAACAGTGGTTTATTACTATCATTCCGAAATCCATGGAACGCAGCACCTATGTTTTGATATCCAGCCTGCTACTATTCTTGCTCTATTGTCAATGGCAACCCATGACGGACATTGTCTGGAATGTGGAATCTTCAACCGGCAGCATGATTTTACAAGGTCTGTTCTGGGTTGGTTGGTTAATTGTACTGTTCTCCACCTTCATGATTAATCACTTCGATCTATTTGGTTTAAGGCAAGTGTATTTGAACTATCGTGAAGTAGAATACACGGATCTGGATTTCAGAATCATTGGTTTATATAAGCTTGTCCGCCATCCAATCATGTTGGGGTTTATCATCGCCTTCTGGGCAACACCTGTGATGACAGCAGGACATTTATTGTTTGCCTTTGCAACAACAGCCTATATTTTTATTGCCTTGCAGTTTGAGGAACGGGATCTGATGGATCATTTTGGTGAGACCTATAAAAACTATCAGAAAAAAGTTAGTTTAATTTTTCCTCTAAAGTGGTAATGATTTTGAACTGATGCTCTCTGAATTTTCCAGGGAGCTATTCTGTTGCGGTTTCATCAGTAACTTCTTCCGATGAATTCTCATTTGTAGAAGGCAACACCAAAGGCTTCATGTCCTGGAATTTTGGTTTCGGCTTTTCATGTAAGGCGATAAATTCACCGCTATCTTTATCAATCTCGATGTAGGAGCTGGAATAACGAGCCTTGAAAAAATACATACTACCGTTTTCTGATAATTCATTTCTAGTTGTTTCAGCAAGGTGATCAGGATCTATGCCACCCTCAAGAACAGTAGTAATATTATCTTCATAAGGCTGGTACAAATCAATTCTGGAGTGGATTGGCCCATCTCTCAGCTGATCCATTAATAATTGTGATCGTTCTTTTTTATCTTCTGGTAATTCAACAAAGATCCAGGCAGGCACCTGATCATCCAGTTTCAAAGCCTCAGCACTGTTGTGATCATGAAATTCGTAAGAATTTTCTGACATGGTATAAAAACTACCATTCGCATAGATCACTGCCAGCGGTCTTTCCTGATAGACAAGCCAGGTACCTGCTGCTAAACAGGCAAACTGGATCAAGGCAATAACCGTGAGATCAAATTTCAGACTTGGTTTGCCGAGTTTATAAACAAATAATGTTAGTGTCGGACCGATAATGAAATCGACCCCAGCAATCAAACGAATCCCCTGCCAACCCCCATCGGCTGTGAATAAAAAACCTGGATACCATATAAAAATAATGATTAGTGACAGAAGAATAAAAATAACGGCACTGATCAGTAAATGAACAGCAAATGCCTGGTAACGATTCTGAGGTATTGTAAACATAAGGTAACGACACTAAATGTTGAATAATTAACTATTTGTTATTCTAGGTTTCCACAAGGTTTATTCAATCGTTTTAAGCAATCCGGTCTGATGTGTATTATCGTCTTTTAAGGTATGATTGCCAACATTAATTATTTCAAGATATTACTTATGTCGAACAAATTAAAAAACGATCGTTTAATAAGAGCATTGCTCAGAGAGCCAGTTGATCAAACACCAATCTGGGTAATGCGCCAGGCAGGACGTTATCTTCCAGAGTATCGACAAACACGGAAAAAAGCTGGTGACTTTATGACTCTGTGTAAGACACCTGAACTTGCCTGTGAAGTAACTCTCCAACCACTGGAACGATTTCCGCTTGATGCTGCTATCTTATTCTCTGACATATTAACCATTCCCGATGCCATGGGCCTGGAACTCACACTAGTAGAAAAGGTTGGACCCAAGTTTGCTAAGACCATTCGCTCCATAAGTGATCTGCAAGCTATTGGAGTACCAGATCCAGAAGACGATCTGGATTATGTCATGGCGGCTATACGCACAGTCCGCAATGAACTGGATAACCGGGTTCCTTTAATTGGTTTTTCCGGCAGTCCGTGGACATTGGCAACCTATATGGTGGAAGGTGGTCCATCCAAACAATACGAACAGATAAAAAAAATGTTGTACGATGAGCCTTCTCTATTGCATCAATTGCTAGCGATGCTCGCTGAATCGGTGACGGCATACCTCAATGCCCAGATTGCTGCGGGCGTGCAAGTAGTCATGATCTTTGATACCTGGGGCGGGATATTATCTGGCCCGGCTTACAAAGAATTTTCGCTACAATATATGCAAAAAATTGTTACACAATTACAGCGTAAATATAAAGGTCAAACCATCCCGATTATTTTGTTCAGTAAAGGTGCTGGTTTATGGGTTGATGATATAGCAGCTTCTGGTAGTGATGCGATTGGCCTGGACTGGAACCAGGATATCGGTCAGGTCAGGCAACAAGTAGGCGACAAGGTTGCTTTACAAGGAAATATGGATCCTTCAGTACTCTATGCATCAGAAGACGTGATCAGGAAAGAAGTTGCGCGCATCCTTGAAAGCTATGGAAAAGGGAGTGGTCATGTCTTCAACCTGGGGCATGGTATCCATCCAGGAATTGAACCTGAAAAGATGGCTGTGTTAATCGATGCGGTACATGAGTTAAGTCAACAATATCATTAAGAGATGGACAAACTGATACTGGTTTTAAAAGGTATGTGCATGGGGGCAGCCGATGTGGTACCTGGTGTAAGTGGCGGAACCATGGCCTTGATTCTACGTATATATCAGCAGTTGATTAACGCGATCAAATCCTTCGATCTTATCTGGTTCAAAAGCATTATAACTTTCGATATAAAAACTGTAATACAAAGACCACATTTCGCGTTTATCATGCCACTATTTATCGGCATCTTTGTATCCATCATTATTTTTACTCGTGCTATTCCTTTACCTGTTTTGATCAAAACACATCCCGAACAGGTTTATGGTTTGTTTTTTGGTTTAATTCTCGCCTCCATCCTTCTTTTGTTAAGAGAGATCAAAGGTTACAACTTGTCATGTTATGTCGCGATGTTTTCTGGCCTTGCTTTGGGTCTATATGTATTCAATCTGGTCCCAGCAACAACCCCGGATGATAGCTGGTTTATTTTTGTTAGCGGGGCTATTGCTATCTGCGCAATGATCCTGCCTGGTATTTCCGGTTCTTTTATTCTATTGATGTTGAAAAAATATTCTTATATTCTCGATGCGATCGGACATTTCGAATTTTCAGTTATTATTCCGTTTGCACTCGGTGCAGGCATCAGTTTAATGTTGTTCAGTCGTTTTCTTTCCTATTTATTAAGTCGTTTTTATAAAGTCACTTTACTTTTTATTGTAGGCATTTTAGCCGCGTCTTTATGGGTGATATGGCCGTTTCAAAATCGTGTGTATGGATCCTTACGCGATAAAGAATATTTGATCAAATCCACGCCCTTTGTTCCGGATCAATTAAATGAAATAGTATCGCAATCTTTTTTGTTTGCCTTAACAGGTTTTGCACTGGTATTACTGATCGATCTCCTGGCAAAAAAATATCACAAATATGATAATATTTAGATGAAAAGAGAAAGAAAACAATGCCCTTATCAGAAATAATACTCATCGTTATGGGTTTGTTGACTGTGGCTATGTTGGCTACAGCTATTTCTCATAACATACCCATACCTTATACCGTTTTCCTTGTCATCCTCGGTGTACTGTTCGGCTGGTCAGCACGCACATGGGAACAACTGGAACCCTTGCTTGAGTTTCAGCTAACACCTGAACTGGTTTTGTTTCTGTTTTTGCCCGCCTTGATCTTTGAATCGGCCTTTAATCTTGATGCAAGAAAATTAATTAAAGACCTGGCACCGGTTATGGTTTTGGCTATTCCAGCCCTATTGATCTCCAGTTTTGTCATAGGACTTGGTTTGTGGCTGATATTAGACATGTCTTTTATTTTAGCTTTGTTGTTTGGCGCCTTGATCTCAGCAACCGACCCTGTGGCAGTCATTGCATTGTTTAAAGAACTGGGCGCACCACAACGTTTGACCATTTTAGTAGAAGGTGAATCTTTACTCAATGATGCAACCGCAATTGTGCTCTTCACTATAATACTGGGTCTTGCACTGGGTAGCACTGTCCTGGACATATCTGGAGTAGGCCTGGCTGTTATTGAATTTTTCAGAGTATTTATCGGTGGAATTATAGTGGGAAGTTTGTTCGGTTTGTTTATGTGCGAATTATTATTTCGCATGCGAGCCGGTATAAGTGCCTACTTGATCATGTCCATAGTTCTTGCCTATGCCAGTTTTACGATAGCAGAACATATATTACATGTATCCGGTGTTATGGCCGTTGTTGCTGCAGCGATTAGTATGGGAGCCTTTGGTGTCAGTCGTATCCCCCAGGCAGCAACGCATTTTGTGAAAGAAGCCTGGGAAGTCATTTCCCTGGTTTGTAACTCACTATTATTTTTATTGGTTGGTTTATCAGTTGATCTAGTGCAATTACTTGGTCATCTGGATAGTATTTTAATTGCTATAATGCTTGTGCTGCTTGCACGGGCTTGCGCTGTTTACACAATGGTACCTGCGACTACTCGTGTCTTTCATTTACCACATATAACTATCGGCGAACGTCACATTATGTGGTGGGGTGGTTTGAAAGGTGGTCTGGCTATCGCTATTGTCCTGTCTATTCCAGCAGATTTACCAGGTCGAGATTTATTATTGAATATGACTTTGGGTGTTGTTCTTTTTTCATTATTAATCAATGCACCAACCATTCGTCCATTGTTGCGTAAACTGGGCATTGATCGTCTAACGGGCGACGAACAAGCAGAATTAAAACATGCTCTTGCCAGTGCTAAACAGCACGCACATTCCATATTAGATAAGTTGCATGCCGTAAATTTAGTCAACAATAGCACACGACAACTGGTAGAGAAGAAAACAACACAGGTATTTGAATCATCCGGTACTGTGATTCGGAAAGAGCAGGATGTACGACATCTTTATATGACTGCTCTGCGTATCGAACTGGATGAAGTAAAACAACTGTACGATATTGGTCTGATCCAACATTACACTTACCTTGACATAAAAAATTCTTTGCAACACGACAGAGATCTCTGGTTCTCTGAGACGGATAAATACGAAACAGATCCTTACCAAAGCAAAAAAAATATTTTTTTACAACTTGAAAGCATCTTGATTCGACGTTTGCGTGAACATGATTGGGCTGCGGGTATCCTGGCACGATATCAATCTCTGCGTTTATCACAAAGATTACAACGTGATATCGCCGGCGTTTTAATTTGTCACGCGGTTCTGGAAATGCTTGGGAAAAAACAAGATAGTTTCGATGAAAAATTACTTCATCAGGTACGTGAAGTATATCAACTGCGTCTACAACGGCGTAAACGACGCATCGATGAAATCGTTGAAGAGTTTCCTGATTTTTATCTTCGTTATGAAACACGTTTATTAGCAACAGTTTCGTTGCAAGCTGCAAAATATTATGCTGAACAGGCACATTTGCATGGGGAGATTGGCGCAAAAATTTACTCCAATATTGAACGACGTGTTCGTGAAGCTGTCGTTCAGTTACCAAAAATTTCCAGTCCATCCGTAAAACTGACGACCAGTGATTTGATTGGCACTGTGCCTTTGTTAAATGGCCTTTCTGTTGCGGTTTTAGAACGTTTAGCAAGCCGAGCAAAAGCTGTTACGTTTTTAGTTGGTGACGTTGTCATCGGGTCAGGAGAACGAGGGGATGCTCTTTATATTATTAATAGAGGACAGGTTAACGTGTATAAAGATAACAGCCTTGATGCGATTGCCGAATTACGCGCAGGAGATTTCTTTGGAGAGATGGCCTTGTTGGGAAACCAGAAACGATCAGCAACAGCCAAGGCAGTGATCACTTCAACCCTGTTACGATTAAGTCGTAAGGATGTACTGGAACTGGCTGAGGATGACCCTGAACTCAAACGACGTCTTGAGGAAATTCAAACGACGAGGCAATAGAAATTCAGGAAGCTTTAGATAAATTAGAATTTCTTCCTTTGAGAAAACTCACAATCAACAGGATAAACAACGGCGCAATGATTCCATAATTACCTGTCCTTGCATATAGGGTATTACCGATAAAGAGTTTTGCCTCTCCTGATAAAGCATAAGATTTAAACTGTGGTGATTTTTCTACGATCCGTCCTTTATGATCAATAATCGCACTGATACCATTATTCGTTGCTCTCAACATATAACGGCCCGTTTCTATCGAACGCATGCGCGCCATTTGTAAATGCTGGTGTGGTGCTGATGAATCACCAAACCATGCGTCATTACTTACATTAACCAGCAGGCTGGCCTCTGGCAGAGCCTGAACAACTTCTCCTCCATAAACATCTTCATAACAAATTGAAATGCCTATTTTTTCATCAGCAATATTCAGTAATGGCTTCATCTGATCGCCTTTACTGAAATCCGACATAGGTATTTTTAGAAAGTGAAGAACCGGTCTGGTGATGCTGTTAAACGGTAAATATTCACCGAACGGCACTAAATGTTTTTTACGATAAACACCCGTTGTTTTACCAAGAGCCACGACCGTATTGTAATAATCAGCTGCATTTGGCTCACGGTAAGGAATACCAAGGAGCAATCCAGTTTTAGTTTTAATTGCCTTGTTTCGTAAGGCATTAATGAAAGGTTTTTCATCATGATAAAAAAAAGGCATGGCGGTTTCTGGCCAGATGATCAGATCATAACCCCAAAACTGACTACTTAATGATGAATACAGATCGATCGTTTTTTGTTTGTATTCTTTTGTCCATTTTAATTCCTGTGGAATACCGCCCTGGATCATGGCCACCTTGAAAAATTTTTCTTTTTCTTTCGTCCAATTTATAGGTTGAATAATGAACGCTATGAAAATAATCGATATAATGGTTATTAAACTTAGTATTTTTTCCTTAAAAATACCTTGTATCAATAACACAATTGATGCCGCTATTAATGCAACTAGAAAACTTATTCCAAACACACCTGATACCGGAGCATAGGCAGAGAGCACAGTATCTGTCTGTGTGTAACCAATACTCAACCAGGGGAAACCGGTTAAAACCCAGGTGCGTGACCATTCAAATAATGTCCATAGAGCCGGGATCAGAAACAACAAAACTATTCTGGAGGAAGACTGAAAATAACGAGTAGTAATGTATCCTGTGATTGCAGGAAAAAATGAAAGAATTATAACCATCACAAATGTAATTAGGTAAGAGCCAATTAAATTGACCCCACCAAATAAATTGATACTGATGTATAACCAGTTGACTCCCATACCAAAGAAACCCAGGCCATAGGCAAAACCAATGAGAAATGATTGTTTAGGATTTTTATTTATGAATAAACAGTAAAAGAATATTGCCAGGCTTATGAAAATCAGCCAATCTTGTGTGAAGGGTGCAAAAGAGAAACTGGCGGCTCCGCCAGCAACCAGACATGAAATAAATTGCAGCAGGAAGGCTTTATGATGATTCAGAACAATGTGTCCGTATTATAAAAATAAATGACGTGGTTTATTCTAATTCGTATCTTCAAGAATATCGTCACTTTCATCAAGCCTGGTAAAACGCATGAGGTGAATCCGTCGTTTATCAGAGCGTAAAATTTTTACGTTGAAATTATCCAATCGCATTGATTCTCCTCGCTTTGGTACGTGTCCAAATGCATTCAGGATCAAACCGCCAATGGTATCGTATTCACCATCACTGAATTCAAGGTTAAAATATTCATTGAAATCATCTATTGGTGTCATCGCCTGAACGGTGAAACGATTTCGCGTATGCTGCTGAATATGTTCTTCTTCTTCACTATCATGTTCATCTTCGATTTCACCCACAATCTCTTCGAGTACGTCTTCAATGGTGACAAGACCAGCCAGGTTCACATATTCATCGACTATCATAGCCATGTGATTACGATTTGAACGAAATTCACGCAACAAGATATTCAATCGTTTACTTTCAGGGACAAATACTGCAGGCCGTAATATATCCTTGATATGAAATTTTCCATTGCCCTTATGCTCTACAAAATATTGAAGTAGATCCTTTGCCAACAAGATACCGAGGACTTCATCTTTATTGTCATTGATGACAGGGAAACGTGAATGGCCAGATTCAATAACGGTTTTCACTATATCATTTATGTCAGCGTCACTTTCCAGCACCACCATTTGCACTCTGGGGATCATAATGTCCCGGACGCGCATATCACAAACTTGCAACGCGCCTTCTATCATGGCAAGTGCGTCAGGGTCGAGTATGTTATTTTCTTCAGCTGATCGAACCAGTTCGATCAAGGATTCCCGGTCGTCGGGAGAGCAGGAAAGTTTCTTGCTTAACCAGTCTTTGAGTGATCGACGACCGCTTGTCGATGGAGGCTTATCGTTTGACATTACAATTTTTCCTGTTGATACGGATCAGCATGACCCAGATCAGTTAAAATATGACGTTCACGTGATTCCATTTTTTTTGCATCAACCTCATTAATATGATCATAGCCTAATAAATGCAAACTGCCATGCACAACTAGGTGTGCCCAATGGGATTCAAGGGATTTATTTTGTGCAGCCGCCTCTCGTTTGACTATCGGTGCACAAATAATAATGTCCCCAAGCAGAAGAATTTTTTCTATCTGGTCATCCTGGTATGGAAATGAGAGCACATTCGTCGCACATGTTTTATGTCGCCATTTATAGTTAAGCTCGGCGCCTTCTTCTTCATCAACAACCCTGATAGTCATTTCCATTTTTTTTTCAAGCGCCGTAATGCTTTGGTGAACCCATCTGATAAATTTCTTTGCATCAGGAATATGGTCTTCTTTACTGGCAATCTGAATTACCACCTCAGGTTTCATTATCACGTTGTGCCTTGGAGTTTGTCCTGGGTTATTTTGCTTGAGCATTTTCGTATTTTTCATAGGCATTTAAAATACGTGCTACCAGCGGATGGCGAACGACATCAATCGATTTAAAAAAAGAAAAACTGATGCCCTCCTGTTCCTCAAGTACATCTATTACATGTTTTAATCCAGAGTCTTTTGCTCGAGGCAAATCAATTTGAGTAACATCACCAGTAATTACCGCTGTTGAACCAAAACCGATCCGGGTCAGAAACATTTTCATCTGTTCTGTCGTTGTATTTTGCGCTTCATCAAGAAGAATAAAAGACTCGTTTAATGTACGCCCGCGCATAAATGCCAACGGTGCAATTTCTATGACATTACGTTCAATATATTTTCCAACACGTTCAAAACCCAACATCTCATAGAGCGCATCATATAAAGGACGCAAATACGGATCGACCTTTTGTACCAGATCGCCCGGGAGAAAGCCCAGACGTTCCCCCGCTTCGACTGCCGGCCTGACAAGTATCAGTCGGCGTACTTTGTCAGCCTCAAGAGCTGCAACTGCACAGGCAACTGCAAGATACGTTTTGCCAGTACCTGCAGGACCAATACCAAAATTGATATCGTTGTTAAGAATGTTATTCAGATAACGTTTCTGGTTTGGACTACGACCTCGGATCACATTGCGTCGGGTATTCACACTCACATCAGCAATCTGTTTTTCATTAGCTGTTTCTTCTATTCCCGCTTCCTGCAAAAACAAATGAACCTGTGCCGGAGAGAGAGTATTATTTTCTGTACTTTCATAAAGTGCGGTAATTAAATTTTCAGCAATCGCTACAGTCTCGACAGAGCCCATGATCTGAAATTCATTGCCACGATTTTTGACCTCAACACCGAGACGTAATTCTATTTGCCGCAGATGTTCATCCAGGGCACCACAGAGATTAGCCAGACGTTTGTTGTCGGCGGGTGTGAGTTCCAGTCTAGACGTATGGAAAGAGAGGTTAGAGCCGGTCAATGGGTTAAATTGCTGCGTAATTTGAAGATTGTGTACTGGGCAGATTGGCAATCACAATATCACCACGTAAAGAATTGGGTAAGGCTTCGGTAATACGCACATCGACAAAACCGCCGATCAAGCTTTCAGAACCAGTAAAATTTACCGTGCGATTATTTTCACTGCGTCCACGAATTTGATGTGGATCTTTTTTCGAGACACCGTCAACCAAAACTTTCTGCACTGAACCAACCATGTTTTCACTGATCTCAAAAGCCATTTGTTTGATACGATTTTGTAGAATTTGTAAACGTTGTTTTTTGATTTCCATTGGCACATCGTCAGGCAGACTCGCAGCCGGTGTTCCGGGACGTTGGCTATAGATAAAACTAAAGCACTGATCAAAGCCAATCTCTATGATCAGATCCATTGTGTCTTCAAAGTCCTTATCGGTTTCACCCGGAAAGCCAATGATAAAGTCTGATGAAAGAGAAATGTTCGGGCGAATTTCACGTAATTTGCGAATTTTGGATTTGTATTCAAGCCCTGTATGACCACGCTTCATCAAGGCAAGAATGCGATCAGAACCACTTTGCACCGGTAAATGTAAATGATCCACGAGTTCTGGTACTCGGCCGTATACCTCAATCAAGTTGTCTGAAAATTCCGTAGGATGCGATGTGGTAAAGCGTATGCGATCAATACCATCAATAGCTGAGATATATTCAATTAACATGGCCAAATCTGCGATCTCGCCGGTGTGCATTACGCCTCGATAGGCATTTACATTCTGGCCTAAAAGATTTAATTCACGCACACCTTGTTCTGCCAATTGTGCAGCTTCGGTCAAGACATCATCAAACGATCGGCTAATTTCTTCGCCACGCGTGTAGGGCACAACGCAAAAAAGTGCAATATTTACTGCAACCCTCCATGATAGAAAGAAAAGCACTTGGCCCATCGGCTCTGGGTTCTGGCAGGCGATCAAATTTTTCAATTTCCGGAAAGCTGATATCTACCACCTGTTTCTTTTTTTCAACAAGCTGCCTGAACATCTCGGGCAAGCGATGCAAGGTTTGAGGTCCAAAAATAATGTCAACATACGGTGCACGCTGCCAGATCAATTCGCCTTCCTGACTTGCCACGCAGCCGCCGACACCAATAATCAGATCCGGCCTGGACATTTTCAACTTACGCCAGCGACCTAACTGAGAAAACAGTTTTTCCTGAGCATTTTCCCGGATCGAACAGGTATTCACCAGCAGCACATCAGCCTCATCCGGCGAGCTAGTCTCGATCATCTGCTCAGATTCACCGAGCACATCGCGTATCTTGTCAGAGTCGTATTCATTCATCTGACAACCGAAAGTTTTTA
>CBDFNQ010000020.1:0-59468 GCA_965250225.1 Gammaproteobacteria bacterium | reverse complement strand
CATCAGTAGCAGGAATGTCTTCTTTATCAACCTTAAATAACACTTCCCGTCCAACCATCATGTTGGTCAATTCCTGTTTAGTAGTTTCCCTGGTATTCACTGTACCGACTAATTTACCTTTCCTTAAGACTGTTACTCTATCTGATTGCATTACCTCGTTTAACTTGTGGCTAATCAGAATGATAGAAATACCTTCTTCTGTCATCTGGTGAATTATCTTGAATAATTTTTCAGATTCTTGAGGTGTCAGTACTGCGGTGGGTTCATCAAGGATCAGCAGCTTGGCATCGAGATATAACATTTTTAATATCTCCACCCATTGCTGTTGCCCAACAGACAAATCCCAAATTTTCGCAGATATATCCAGATCGACACCATAATGTTCACACAGATCTGATAATTTTCTCTCTGCTTTCTTCATGTCAAGTAATATAGATGCACCTGGTGTTCCAACGATGACGTTTTCTATGACCGATAATGGCTCTACCAAGACAAAATGCTGATGAACCATACCAATTCCCGCACGAATACTGTCACTGGGAGAGGAATGTTCAATTTTTTTTCCATCGAGATAAATACTGCCACTGTCCGGCTTATAAAAACCATAGATGCATTCAGTGATTGTTGATTTGCCGGCACCATTCTCACCAAGCAAACAGACTATCTCTCCTTTGTTTACATCAAAAGAAATTCGTTCGTTTGCTATAACGTCACCAAAGCACTTTGTTAATTCATCAACTTTTAAGAGTGGAGATTTCATAAAAATCTTGTTTGCTTATATTAAATAGCGACTCGTAATTAATTTATTTTTTATTTAGCATATAAATTCACTGCTGTCCCGTTAACTTTCACACCAAGCCCAACTACTGAGCTGCGTGCAGTTTATCGGGAAGCGGGGCGCCTCGTAATAAAGTAAACAGCTCTCGTTTTTCAAAGTGATTAAGTTGCAATACGCGTAAAATCTGCTGCATGATTTTTGTTAGTTTCGACTGGAATTTAATAAAGGCCAACAATAAATAAACACACAAAGTGATCCATATCTGCGTCAATACTGGGTTCTTGCTGGTGCCAATGAATGATTTGATTTTCAGGTTTTGCTTTATCCACTTAAAGAAGAGTTCGACCTGCCAACGCGCCTTATAAATATCAGCAATCGTTTTGGCCGCCAGTTTAAAATGATTGGTCAGGAAAACATAATGCTTGCCTGTTTCAGGACAGCGATACCCGGCTCGACGGCAGATAATCCGATATTTTGCATTGAATTTAATTCGCGTCACAAAGAATATTCCTTTCTCAGTCAACTGTTTAAACCATACATAGTCAATATAAGCTCGATCAATGACAACCAGGCTGTCTTTCGGAAAGGCCAGTGCTCTCCCTACGGTAATATCGGCAATTTTACCTTCCGTGACAGTAACAAACTCAGGCAAATAACCATCACGGTTCAATAACTTACTAAACAATGCTTCATACAAAGCATAAGGTTTGTCTTCATTGATACGAGACAGATTCGAGCGGGTGAGTTTGGCACTCCCCAAATGATAGAGCCGATGGGGGGCTTGTGCCGACATATTTTCAACGATGTCACGCAGGCTGTTTCGACCTGACAGTTGTGTCATGGCGAGTGTCACAAATTGCGACCAACGAGAGGCAGTCCGAAACGACCGACCACGACGATACTGATTTGCCAGCGTCTCAAACTCATGTCTCGGTACCCATTTTAGTATTTGTGAGAAGATCGTATTACCATGAGCCATGGTATGATCCTCCTATTTGATACAATGAGTTCTGCAAAACACATTGTATCAAATCAAGGCTGGATCAGGCCTGTTTTCTTAACTGTTAACGAGACAGCAGTGAACTAGCATACTTTAAATAATCTAAGAAAATGACGTAGCATGCTCATGCTACGTCATTGTTATTTTAAGACTTTTATTGCATCTAGTTAGATACTGGTAATGTTGTGATTATGGGCACTTCAAATTCACCTGCTTTTATTTTTGTAATGACTTCTTCAGCCTTCGCTTTTATTTCTGGTGAATGTGGATATTGACCAAGCGCGAGGCTTGATGCGCCATCTTTCATGGAGAACCATTTCTTTTCTGTATTTCCATTAAATGGCTGACCGCTTGATTTTGCCTGATACCATTCGTCAAGAATCCAGCGTATGTGTGGTTCCCAATGTGAAACCGTACTGCCACCCATTACATCAGGGGCAAATTCATACCAGTCACGGTAGGTACCATAGCAAACTGCATTATGTTGCTTGCAGGCTTCAAATGCTGCACTTATCATCAAGATTTGATCTGCACCCGTAGCGATTTGAGCTTTGGAAGCTTCAAAAGCCATTGGTGGATCCCACCAGCTGTCTATAAACGCTGCCTTCTGTTTGACAGCGGGATTAACGCTCTTAGCACCTTCAAAAAAGGCATTAATAACGTCATTAACATCGTCAGCAGCAAATCCGCCGACAGCGCCGATGACATTGGTTTTTGTCGTTAGCCCGGCGATGACACCCAAGACATAAGCGGGCTCGTGTATACGATTGTAAACCCAATATTGATTACCACCATGACCCACATTACCCGACCCGACAACAACGAATAGGGTATCTGGAAACTTCTTCTGAATTCGTTTAACTTGATCAGAATAGGTACTATGTAGCCAGACGATATCGTAATTTCTGGCATATAGCCGTGCAACTGCCTCAGCACTATCACCCCAAACCCCTTCTGTATAAACAAGTTCATTCAGTTCAAGTCCGTGTGGTTTTTCTGCCCGCACTTTTTCCCATGAATCCAAGAATGAACCATCCCAGGGTTCATCCGGGCCGACAGCCAATATCGCTGCCATTTTTACCGTGGTAGGTGTTTCCGCAATAGCGAAACCACTCCACGACAGAACCATCAAGAACATGGCGCCTATTACCGTTTTATTAAATATTCTCATCTTTACCTCCTCGACATTGCCACAATCGGAATGGCAAAAAAAATTTGACATTCCAGTGCAGCCTCTAACTATATATACAGATGTTTACTCTTGATTTTGGATGCTAAAAGTAACACTGAGTTCCTAATATTCAGTTAATTAAAATACCCATTCAACTAACAGTGCTGGAAAAAACTCATCTGTTGACGTAGATACGAATGGCACATCATCAACACCAAAAGAATTTACAGTCCATTGAATTTCAGTACCTATAAAAAAGGTATTTGGTCGGCCAGCTAGTGTTAATCCTGCATCCCATTTGATTTGATGTTGGGAGAACACATTAGAGAGATATGAAGCCACGCCGGTACCAGAAGTTCGGTTATCATACCATTGAACATACCCATCATATTGCCAGCGGGTTGGACCCCAATACCAGTTTGCACGCGCATAGTAGCTTACTGTAAATTGTGCATCAAAATCGGTTTCATCATTTACATCATGATAATAACCAACATTTAAGCCATGGAATTGCATACCATCCCAACCGAAATTACCAAAAGCTATATCTATACCAGTAAAGACATCAATCGTATCGTGTGCTTCAAATACACACTTACCAAAAGATGCCGCAGCACAAGCCGCTTGTGTTGATGTCCCTGCCTGAAAATCATCCAGGGTAAAGAATTGCCATCCAAACGAAGCACGCAGATCCTTAACAAAGGTACCATCACCTAGCTGAAATGCTTTTGTCTTGAAAATCTTATTCAGGCTCAAGTTCTCCCAACCCTGTGTAAAAAATGCGACTTCGTCCTGTCCATTGAAACTATCTGAATCAAAGAATATATCAAAATACAAATAAGTTTCGCCGTATTTCCAACCATTCGAGTACTCAAAAGTGAATGTTGTGACTTCAGATTCACCAGCACTACCTGTTACAGGACCACCAAAAACTGGATCAGCCTGATTACCGAACTGGTTGTATGAATCACCCCAAACTAATTCAAAAGATGATTCATGCCAATCCGCCCAAGCAAATACTTGCATTGGCAGTGCTGTCATTAAAATTATTATTAATAAATGTCTTATGCGTGACTTAAACATGTCATACCTCTCTCTATTATTGGCTACTGTTAAACTATCCCCATACTACAAACTACAAACTAGATAAAAATTAAACCTACTTTTTACGAGCTCGAAAGCTCATACTATAAATATTATCCATTGATTAATTCTTCCAACCTGAAACGAGCGATTTTATCTATCTCTGCAAGTGCCCGTTCAAATTCATCTTCTTGACTGTTTTCTAGTCGTTGTGAAAAAGCGCTCAATATCGTATCAACATCCCGTCCCTTTACGACCATTACAAACGGGAAATTAAATTTATCAAGGTACTTTTTACTGAATTCGTTGATTTTATGAATTTGCTCTGCATTACAAGAAGCTAAACCTGCACTTTGCTGCTCATTATTTGAATAAGTCGTTAATACAGCTTTACCTGCTAATTCAGGGTGACTTCTGATAAGCTCCCTTTGCCTGTCCTGACCTGATTCTTTGACGATCTGACTCATGACCTTATGGAGGAAATCAAGGTCATTAAAGGGCTTTTGTTGGAAGGTCTTTTCAGCTACCCAGGAAGAATGTTCATAGATTTCACCCAGAAGATCGATAAACTCATTAGCGTCGAGTTCATTTATCTCTTTTATCGATATTTCTTTCACTGCTTCAATCGTTGCTGCCATCAATACGTGTGCCATAATTTTTAGGTGTTAATGATAAGGATAAGGATAAGGATAAGGATAATGTTTATGCCAATGCATGGCTATTTCATCGCGTCGACAAATCCAAACATCATCATGTTGCTGTACATAATCAAGAAAACGTTGTAGTGCCGCTGCGCGGCCGGGCCGACCAATGATTCGACAATGCAAACCGACAGACATCATTTTAGGTGTTGAATCACCCTCGGCATAAAGTACATCAAAACTGTCTTTTAAATAATTAAAAAATTGTTCTCCACTATTAAATCCCTGCGGTGTTGCAAATCGCATATCATTACAATCAAGGGTGTAAGGTATGACTAAATGAGGTTTGTCATTGACCACTTCCCAATAAGGAAGATCATCACTATAAGAATCAGAGTCGTAGAGAAAATTTCCCTGCTCTACGAGTAAGTGGCGGGTGTTTGGGCTATCTCGTCCCGTATACCAGCCTAATAATGTGCTGCCGGTGATATCCTCAATCGTCTCTATAGCAAGATTTAAATGTTCTCTCTCAATTTCCTTGTCGACTTCTTGATAATTTACCCAGCGCCAACCATGACCTGCGATCTCATGTCCAGCTTTCAATATTGCCTCGGCAACTTCAGGATGACGTTGCAATGCCATCGCTACACCAAACACCGTGATTTTAATATCACGTTCTGCAAAGATTCTGAGTAATCGCCATACACCTGATCTACTACCATATTCATAGATCGATTCCATACTTTTATGGCGCATACCTTCAAAGGCTTGCGCACCGATGATTTCTGACAAAAATGTTTCCGAAGCCTTGTCACCATGCAAAACACAATTTTCAGCACCCTCTTCATAATTGAGTACAATTTGTAAGGCCAATTTTGCACCATTTGGCCAACTCACATTTGGCACAATTGCGCCATATCCCCTTAGATCGCGTGGGTATGTCCCCATAGTCATCAATCGCTTCAGTTTGATTATTTAATATTGACATCTTGCTACATTCACATTCAGTTTGTATCTCAGTTAACCAAATAGTTGTATAATCATTATATATTAATAGTTTACATAATTACTATCATTTATTAAACAATATTTATATTTGTAATAATAACAATAGTCTATTTTAGACTTTATATTAAATATCTAGTTTACAGTAATATGATTGATATTAGTTAATAAAAACAAATGATTATAACATAATTCTAATTAATATTTATAAACTAAGATAATATCTATTTAGTATACAATCATTATAATTTATTGTATACAATTAATTATTTTTTTTGTCTAAAATCTACAAGCCAATAATTTGATGCATATTTAATTCGGGCGACTATATAAAATGAGAAGAGAAAGAAAAGCCAAAATTATCGCAACCTTGGGACCGACATCACAGACTACCGAGAAAATAGAAGAGCTTTTTAAAGCTGGCGCAGACGTATTTCGTCTCAATTTTAGTCATGATTCTCATAAAATTCAGGTAAAGCGCATACAAATCATACGTGAAATAGAAAAACAACTTGGCCGCCCTATTGGTATTTTAATGGATCTACAAGGACCAAAACTGCGTCTGGGTAATTTTGAAAATGGTCCTGTTCAATTAAGTACAGGAGATTATTTTCGCCTTGATTTAAATAACAAGCCTGGTGATCAGTCCAGAGCTCCGCTTCCTCATCCGGAAATTTTTGCTGTGCTTAAAACGGGCACACGATTAATGATCAATGATGGCCGTGTTCGACTTGAAATTGTTAAATGTGATAGTGATTCTGCCACATGCAAGATCCTTATCGGTGGAGAGATCGATGATCATAAAGGAGTTAATGTACCTGATGTCGTACTACCACTCTCTGCTTTGACGAAAAAAGATCGTGCTGATCTTAAATACGGGCTTCAAATGGGCGTCGACTGGGTGGCCCTGTCATTTGTTCAGCGTGCCAACGATGTTGAAGAATTACGAGAACTGGTGGGTAATCAAACCACCATTAATTGCGAAACTTGAAAAACCTTCCGCAATTGATGACCTCGAAGAAGTAATTAATGCCGCTGATGCCATTATGATAGCAAGAGGTGACCTTGGAGTAGAACTTCCTCCAGAGAAAGTTCCGACGATCCAGAAGAATATCTGCCGGGCCTGTCGTAAAGTTGGAATGCCGGTAGTTGTTGCAACTCAAATGCTGGAATCAATGGTTCATTCCCCTGTGCCTACTCGAGCCGAAGTCCAGGATGTTGCAGCTGCAATGTACGATGGTGCTGATGCAGTTATGCTTTCAGCAGAAACAGCCGCTGGGCATTACCCTGTAGATGCAACGACAATGATGGACAAGATTATTACGTCAATCGAATCTGATACACATTACCGCAGAATTACTGACACAAATCATCCAGAACCAAAGAGTACTAGTGCTGATGCGATCTGCTCATCATTACGTCATATATCTAACCTATTGCATATGCCGGCAATGATAACTTTTACATCTACTGGTTCAACCAGTATAAGAGCTGCTAGAGAAAGACCTGAAGCGCCTATATTAAGTTTAACCCCGGATATTTGTATTGCACGTAGGCTGGGTTTGGTTTGGGGTATTCATACTGTGCATGTTGATGAACTATCTCAAGAAAACACACTAGAAGAAATTGTCGAACAAGCATGCAAAGTAACTGAAAATGAAGGCTTTGCAAAATCAGGAGAACGAATTGTTATTACGATGGGTATGCCATTTGGTCAATCAGGTAGTACAAATTTATTACGCATCGCAAAAATACCGTAACAGCAATAACTGGAGATTAATAGAGAGTAATGAAAGTAGAAAAATTAACAAAAGGCCATACTAATCTGGCTGATGCAAAATTAGGCGCCGAGGTATTATTTGTTTCAGATGATTTTTTTGCAGCAGCAGAAAGGATGTTAAATCCGGAAGAACCTGTTTGGAAAGAAGCTGTCTATGATGATAATGGCAAATGGATGGACGGTTGGGAAACTCGAAGGAAGCGCTTTGAAGGTAATGATTATTGTATTATAAAATTGGCCAATCCGGGGAAAATTAAAGTTATTGATTTATACACACGTTATTTTACCGGCAATTACGCGCCTGTTTGTTCTGTTGAAGCTTGTTCATCTGATAGTGTTCCAGATGATGATACAAGCTGGATAGAAATTATTCCTTCGTCACCATTAGAAGGTGATAATCATAACTTCTTCATGTTAGAAAACGAATATAGTTATACACATTTACGACTAAATATTTTTCCTGATGGCGGTATTGCACGGCTGCAAGTTTATGATACTAATATTGATTTAACCGAAGGTTCATTTAGTATCATAGAGGTAAATCAAGTTCATGTTGCAACCAAGTATATCAATAGTAAAGATCATAGTGGTGAAATTATTGAGTTAAGTGCTTATGAAAATGGCGGCCGCGCACTTGAGTGCAGTGATGAACATTTTGGACAAATGCATAACTTACTTAAACCTGGCCGAGGTATCAATATGGGCGATGGTTGGGAAACGCGTCGTGCACGAAAACCGAACTTTGATTGGGTTATTATTAGCCTTGCTCATCCAGGTATAATAAATAAAATTGAAATAGATACGGCTTACTTTAAAGGTAATTTTCCATATCAGACTTCAGTTAATGCAGCCTTTCTACCCAATGATTGTAATGAAAATCTAGCTCCGAGAAGTTTGTATTGGAAAGAGTTAATACCTCCGCAGGCACTTCAAATGGATAAACAGCATTTTTTTGAAAAAGAAATTATTGAGCTCGGACCAATTACTCATGTTCGAGTGAATATTTATCCTGATGGTGGTTTAAGTCGCGTACGTTTTTTAGGAAAAATTTATCATAAGAAGTAATCTACGTATGTGTAGTGGCCCAGTAAGTTCGTACCTTCCGATAGGTGTTAAAATACATCAATTAATGAGGTATGGAAATGAGAAGACAACGAAGAAGTTTCACAACAGAATTTAAACGAGAAACAGCTAATCTGGTTATTGAGCAAGGATATAGTATTCCAGAAGCTAGTTTAGCAGTGGGTGTCGGGCAAACGGTATTGCGCCGTTGGGTCGACCAACTTACGTCTGAGTATCAAGGCGTGACACCGATAGGCAGTAAAGCGCTGACACCCGAGCAACAACGCATTCAGGAATTAGAAGCGCAGGTAAAACGTATTGAACGGGAGAAAGAAATTCTAAAAAAGGCTACCGCGCTCTTGAAGCTTCCGCTCCTGCTCACGCCTCTTACCTACGTCCTGTAGGTAATGTCGGATCCGATGAAGTCTTTGATATAATCGAACAATTAGGAGCGCGTTATCAACAGCATGAATTGTTAACAGCTTTTGAACTACCCCGTAGCAGTTATCATTACCGGTGCAAACAGGTAAAGCGTATCAAACCTGAGCGCGAACGATTGAAACAAATGCTCAAAGAGATCCATACGGCGAGTCGAGGAGCGGCAGAGACACGGTCGATATCAGGCATGCTGAAACGGCAAGGCGAATCGGTGGGACGTTATCTGGCTGCGAGTTTGATGAAAGAAGCAGGTTTGGTCAGTAAACAATTGAAGCGACACCGTTATCAATTAGCGAAGGATAAGTCATTCATTGTCGAGAATAAACTGGAACGACAATTTAATGCTTCTGGTGCGAACCAGGTTTGGTATGGTGATGTGACTTATGTTTGGTCAGGACGGCGATGGCTTTATTTGGCCGTGGTATTGGATTGTTATAAACGTCGTGTTGTTGGTTGGGCTTGTTCAAACAGCCCGGATACACGATTGACGATTGACGCCCTCCGGATGGCCTATGAATCGAGAGGTTGCCCAAAACAGTTATTGTTTCATTCCGATCAGGGTTGTCATTACACGAGCCGAGCTTTTAGACAACAATTGTGACGTTATCACATCACACAGAGCATGAGTCGACGAGGTAACTGTTGGGATAATGCGGTGATGGAACGTTTCTTTCTAAGTTATAAGGCGGAATGGATGCCCATTGAGGGCTATTCAAATTATGCAGAGACGGCGGCCGATATTGCCGCTTATATGAAATATTACAATTACCACCGTGGTCATAGTTATAATGGCTATTATGACTCCAGCTCTAGCTGAGGCCGTTTAGAAAAACCTATAGCGATGTACGGAAATACTGAGTCACTACAATGGAAAATATATCGATAAAAGTAAATACACTTAACCAAATTGATTTTAAACCTTTTGGCGATGTCATTGAAGTTGATGACAATAATCATCATTACCCTGTCAATAATGGAACAACTGAACGTTACCATGATCTTGCCAACGTCGATGTGCTAGATAAAAAGGGACGGCCTCTTATCAATATATTTAGAGGCCAACCTTTTAAACTACCTGTACAGATTAAACTCATGGAACGGCACCCACTTTCTAGCCAGGCATTTATCCCTCTTAGCAAAGCGCCTTATCTTATTGTCGTAGCAAAAGAGTGTGATGAGCTAAGCCCAAACCAATTAATAGCTTTCGTTAGTAACGGGCAACAAGGAGTAAATTATAATAAAGGAGTTTGGCATCACCCTCTTATATCGTTGCATGAAGTATCAGATTTTTTAATTGTTGACCGTGGTGGTTCTGGAAAAAATTGTGATGAATATCTCTTTGATAAAGAACAAGTCATTACAATTGATAATCTACCATAAACCAGCGTCTGCTTTATTTAACTGGCTTTTGAATACACTTTGTTACCCATAATATAAGTGTGTTCAATAACCCGGTCGTCCCCAAGCATCATTAATGTGAATAACTTTTCCTGGAGTGTTTCAGCTACTAACATTCGTCTTTCTATTAATGGTGTTGCAGCATAATCAAGAACAAGGAGGTCGGCTTCTTTACCTTTTTGGAAATTACCCACTTTCTCGTCAATGTATAATGCTTCTGCCCCTCCTAATGTAGCAAAATAAAATGCTCTCATAACAGGTAAGTTGTACTGTTTCAATTGAGCAACTTTATAGGCTTCATTCAATACTTGCAGCATATTAAATGTTGTACCGCCACCTACATCACTACCCATCCCAACTCGAATGCCCCGCTCTCTCGCTTCATTAATATCAAATAATCCACTACCTATAAAAAGATTACACGTTGGACAATGTGCTATTGCTGAACCAGTTTCAGCCATACGCATTCTGTCTTCTTCATTGAGCCATATGCTATGTGCCATAACTGAACGTTTTCTTAATAGGCCATAGTTGTCATAAACATCTAAATAACTACGACTATCTGGAAATAAATCAGTTACCCAAGAGACTTCTTCCTTATTTTCGGCAACATGTGTATGCATAAAAACATCTGGATGTTCTTCTACTAATTTCCCTGCCATCTTCAATTGGGCTTCAGTCGATGTAGGCGCAAACCGTGGTGTGACGGCATACAATAAACGCTCATGGTTATGCCATTGTTCTATCAATGCTTTTGAATCATCATAACTGGACTCGGGAGTATCACGCAGATAGTCAGGACAATTTCGATCCATCATGACTTTCCCGGCAATCATCCTCATTTTTTTATCTGCCGCAGCTTGGAAAATTGCATCAACACTTTGTTTGTGAACACTGCCCAGTATTAAGGCAGATGTCGTACCATTTCGAAGTAACTCCCTTATAAAGAAACGGGAAATTTTTTCTGCATGTTCAGCATCTTCAAATTGCCGTTCAGCTGGGAATGTATATTTTTCTAACCACTCAAGTAATCGAGCACCATAAGATGCTATAATATCCGTCTGTACATAATGGATATGTGTGTCGATAAACCCAGGAACAATTAACTTGCCAGAATAATCAATAAACTCATACTCGTTATTTAAGCTTTTTAATAATTCGTCTGCTTTACCCAACTGAGTTACATAGCCATTTTCTATTAGCATTAAACCATCTTCATAATATTCGAATGACTCAGATGCTTCTTTTATTGATGGGTCCCTAAGAAAATGTAAGATATCTGCACGAATTGCTGTTTTCATATCAACTTATAATAGTATATGTTAAAAAAATACCACCTATAAAGGGGAGGGGCAATAAGGCAGAACAGACTTAGAGAGATATAAAGAGGATATTGCTGAGTAATCTCATTAATGCTTATAAATACAGAAATAAGTTTACAATTATTCATATAATTGTCAACAACTTATATATTAAAATTTATCCTGAAATTGTGCCATAAGTTAGATTTAAATCCTTTAACCATTTACGGTATGTAATCGAAGTTCGATCAGAACGTTGATGAAATTCAGCTGTTACATCTAATGGTAAACATTGAGGCCGTTGTGATTCTAGTACGGTTCTATCCTGGCCAAAAATCATATCCTGGTAATCTCTAAAGGAACCTTCAGCTTGTCCTTTTGCATAAGTCATGGCCATCACTATCCATGCACGAATTTGTGTTTCTTCTTTGGGAGCAATGGTTAGCATAATTAGATCCGTCGGCTTTTCACCTTTAGCACCAAGTTCTTTCGCTAACATCGCTGTATAAGGCCGCAATACTCTATAAGTATATGCAACTTCGGCAGGCTCTTTACATATTGAAGATGGCTGAGGTTGATATGCGCGACAATTTCTTGCAATGATACCCTCATCCGTTGTTTCAATATCATAGTCTTTTACAGCGGTATTTGACTCTACACCTAAATATCCCGTGTGTACAAAAGGGAAATGGGACATATCAAGAAAATTTTCTATCCCCCTGGGGGCGCTGGTGTCTACATCGTATGGACCTGTAATCACAAGCGTATAATCATCATCACAACCCACTATTTCAGGCACATCTTTTTCTGGTTCCCCCATGCAAACCCAAACTAAACTATATTTTTCCTTTGCATGAAAAACCTGAACCCCTGCTTTATCCGGTGGTGTAATATCAGGATGAGCCGGCTGATATTTACATTTGCCTGCGCCATCAAATTGCCAACCATGATAAGGGCATACTAATCTTTCGCCATCATGTATTTCACCTAAGGATAAACGTGTTCCGCGATGTGGGCAGCGATCAAGCAATGCACTAACTATCCCTCCTGTTCGCCATAAAACAACGTTTTCTTCAAGCAGACGAACCGGTGTCGCCTTACCTTCATATATATCATCTGATTTAGCAACAGCGTGCCAATCATTGAGAACAACAGGATCAGTAATCATTTTAATTTCTCTAGTACTTAATCATTATTCTGTTTAACTTATCAGTGCCGCGCCTAGACCAAGACTGGCTAATAATCTGCGAAACTCAAGGGAAAATCGATCACAGGGTAGATGAATCTCTTCTCTCAGATCCAGTGGGATCTCTTCCGGACATTGCCCTTCTACAATGGGGGCGTCCTCATTATTGATTTGAAGTGAATCTTTTATCCAGAATTCATCGCTAGTATCACCTGTCGTATCCGTCATAATTTGAAATATTTTGGTTTCCCTGGCTGAAACAGGGCAAACGGTATCATAGACATGGTTAATAAATTCATAATCCTGGCAATCAACCTTGATGTAGCTGGTAAAAGGAAGAGTCAGTTCGTAGGTGTAGATAACATTACGTGTTTCCGGCAAGTATTTCGTTGCGTCATCATCATGGCTCGTGGCATCTGTCGCCATTCGGGTACGTTCTTCATAAGGTATTTGAAATGTCAGTCCATAATCGGTACGTTCAACTTCATATATAGGCAGCGTCGCCTCTTTATTTCCTCCAAATGTCTCGGGATGAACCCACGGAAAATGGGCAAGATCATTAAAATTTTCTACATGTCGACTGGCTGAGGCATGCCAAGTTCCGGAGGGAATAAAAACCCGCTTTAGTTTACTGTCATTTAATGCTTCCCAGTTGACCAAGTTTTGTACGGGTTCATCTTGCAGACATACCCAAATAATCCCGTATTTTTCCTCACTCAAATATTTTTTTAAGCGGAGTTTGTCTGGTATGCGTGCATCCGTTCCCATACAAGGTATCTTGGTACATGTTCCTTCTGCGTTGTAGTTTAATCCATGCATCGGACATACGATATTATCGTTATCCATCCAGCCCATGCTGATCTGTGCACCACGATGCATACATAAATCTTTTGCCACAGTGATACCTTTATTTGTTCGATAAATCACTAATTTAACATCCAACAATTTGGTGGCGACAGGTTTGTC
This sequence comes from Gammaproteobacteria bacterium, assembly GCA_965250225.1. GTDB lineage: Bacteria > Pseudomonadota > Gammaproteobacteria > Eutrophobiales > Eutrophobiaceae > CBDEUK01. The sequence continues at coordinate 45,659 of CBDFNQ010000020.1, read as the reverse complement.
TTCTATTTCATGTGCATAGGCGATTGGATGCCAATAAGCAGCTAGGATATGCCAATCACTTTCCCGGAATGTAGAATTACTAGGACACTGAGACATATTATGCTTTGAGTTATCAGTTGCTAGAAACATAAGTTCAACCCTATAATATTTAAATTCAAACGCTTTAATATTGTGCACATAAATATAATTACCTTGTTGACAATTATCATACCCGAGCTAATTCATTTTATATCTGTAATTGAGATTATTAATGTGCAGCGCAACATAAAATAATTTTACAAAATACATCATATTCTTTAATTTATAACTATATTATAGCTATTCAATAATGGTAATCTGTCAAAAGATCAGCATGGCAAAGTAGATATAGATATATCTCAAGATAATATTTTTTACTTAACAGATAAGCATAGATGTCGATTTTTGATTCAAATCCAAGGTTTGATTTTGGGGAATTATCGTACCCAGATGGTGGGGTATTCGGTCCTGTAAATCATTCGTACATTGTTATGTTTCTTGTTTATAAAGGTGAAATTATTATTACAGCAGATAATCATCAGCGAGTTGTAAAAGCTGGTCAGGCAACAATAATTTTCCATCAAGAATCGATAAAGTTAGACATGCTTGAGCATCTTTACTCACATGTCGCCTGGTGTGAATCCTACGATATTTCTTTTAGTAATCTTAAAAGAGAAATTCTAGGATCATTACCTAGTGCACTGCCGTTAAAAAATAATATTCATGATATTCATGATCTGGGATTAAGATTAAGTAATAGATTAAGTAATAATAGTCATTCTGGATCAAAAGAGTTAATTAACTCTTTGGGAGTTGCATTATTCAATGCATATTTATATGAATCCAACCTAATTAAAACAGAACGACCTCTCCCAAAAGCTATCTTAAAAGTGAAGCTCTATATAGATGAGAATTATAGAAAACCCATTAGTACGATAACACTAGCAGAAATTGCATCATTGAGTACTTCGCATTTAATAAAACTTTTTCGAAAATATTTTGACGTAACACCTCAAACCTACATCTGGCGGGCTAGAACAGAAAGAGGTGCATATCTTTTGAAATACTCTGGTCTCACACTTAATGAAATATCAGAACAATGCGGATTTAAAAATCAGTTTCATTTTTCAAGGCATATAAAAGATAAGTTTGGTTATTCTCCGAGTAAACTAAGAAAAATGAATTGGTTTCAAACAACTGATAAAATAATAAACCAAGCCGCTAATTTAAAATATTAAAAATACAAACCATCTTATTTCAGACATCTGTCCTATATTTAATCGGGAAAAACGCTATGGATAAAATATTTATTAACGCACAAGATCTGCTTAAGGATTCATTTAAACTTGCAGCGCAAATATATGATAGTGGTTTTAGGCCGCATTTTATTATCGGAGTTTGGCGTGGAGGCACACCTGTTGGTATAGCAGTACAGGAATATCTTGAGTATATGGATGTAAAGACAGATCATATTGCGATTAGAACTTCTTCATATTACGGAATAAACAAACAATCGAAAGAAATACGCGTTCACGGCTTACATTACATTATTGAAAATATAAATGCTGATGATGAATTGCTTGTCGTAGATGATGTATTTGATTCTGGCCGAAGTATTAAAGCACTTATTGAAGAATTATCAGAAAAAATGCGTCGAAACATGCCTGAAATAATCAAAATTGCTTGTCCTAGTATATTCCAATCCAGAAATGAGCCTGTAGAGAGGGGGTGATCATTCTTTCTCAAGCCCCGAGTTTCAGTCGCTCATGAAGTTGTTTAAAGAGTTGGTTTTTAGCTGAGTTCAATTGTTCAGCCGCTTCATTGTCATTCATTTCGTTAGCAAATGCATCCAGTTGTTTGAAGGTGACCCCTTGTTTCAAATACTGACTGGGTCTTTGTACTGAGCGAAACTTTTCATAGGGTGTCATCATGTCTTCATAGCGATAACGTTTCCGCTCTTTGCCTTTCTTGTCGGTGATGGTAGAGGGGAAATAACAAGGTCGATGAAAATTAACGTAGCGATAGACCTCGCCTTAATTGAGCCTGGCAAAGTCATCGGCATACTGCTGCGGGATGCGCCTATAGCCATAGAGTTTACGCACGACCGAGCCATTCTTGCTCTCAGCCAGGGCATTATCGTTACTGTGTCGAGGGCGTGATTTAGTGAATTCAATCCGCAGTTTTTCGAGTAATTTAGCCACGGTATAGTTGATGTACTCGCCACCATTATCAGCATGGAAATCCTTTATTTTGAACGGGAAGGCGGCCAGCAATTGCTCTAATGCCGGCAGCATATAACGTTCACTTATCCGTTCTACCGTGACAATGATCTGAAACTGCGTGACCTCATCAACGGCATTGATGTGGTAAACCCCTTTCTGTCTGTCCTGATCGCCTTGATGCACCGAATGCGCAGCATCGTCACCACATTGTCACAGACCCCGCATCAATGGGGATCACCGCTTAAGTTAGGCTAAGTTAGGCCGATAGATATTAAACTTAAACTCACAAAACTAGTAGAAGCTGGAGGATAGTTATGAAGGATTATTTAAATTAGTCCAGTGAATAATAAAATACCAACAGAGCAGATCGGTTCAATTCCTCGTACTGCAGAACTAATAGAAGCTTACCAAAAATTTGACTCAGGAGAGATTGATGAGCAAACATTGGCCGAAATTGCATTAAAAGATACCATTGCCACCATTAAGCTGCTTGAAGAGACTGGTTCTCCCTGTATTAGTGATGGAGAACAATTCAAATTTTCTGGTTTCGCTTCATATTGCCTACATGGTGCCAAAAATATTGCACCAGACGGCATAGAAATAAAGTTTACTGACCGCCAAAACCACAATCATAGCCGCTATTTACCTCGCCTGACGAAAGGGCCTTTTCGCTTTCAACATTTTGCTGATGAGTTTCTTGAAATTGCACTAAAACATGCTCGTGTCCCTGTTAAACAGGCAGTTGTTTCTCCATCCTTGCTAAGTCTCATATATCTTGATGTAGGGATTAAAGATTATCACCGTGAGCAATTTATTAAGGATGTTATTGAACAGCATACAAATGAAGTCAGGCGTTGTTTGCAAAAAGGCGCGCATAAAGTACAGATAGATTTTACCGAAGGTCGCTTATCACTCAAGTTAGATCCATCGGGTCAACTCTTGAAGAGTTTTGCTGAATTAATCAACATGGGGCTGGCGCAATTCAACGAGGAAGAACGAAAAAGAATTGGCATCCATACTTGTCCCGGTAGCGACAAGGGTGCCACGCATAGTGCGGATATTGATTATAAATATTTCTTACCTACTCTTTTTGATATTAATGCAGGTAATTTTTATATCGCCCTGGCAATGGAAAAGAAACCTGAAAAGGTGCTTCGCTTGATTAAAACATTGATAAAACCCCATCACAGAGTATTTGTTGGAGTGATTGATCCAACGGATCCCACGGTGGAAAGTCCTGAGCTGGTCAGGGACAGGGTCTTACAAGCGGCTAAACTTATCCCGATCGAACAGTTAGGAATATCTGATGACTGTGGATTTTCTCCGTTTATAGATGACCCGTCTACTTCACGTGATTTGGTATTTGAAAAAATTCAATCCAGGGTAAAAGGAACAGCAATGGCTGAAGAAATATTGTTTAATTGAAAATTCATCCAATAATAAAAAATTCAATGAATACAAAAAATAAATTAGACTTCGAAGAAAAAATCGAGCAATTAGAAAATGAATTGATTCAACTTGAGTTGGAGAATAATCTTTTAATACAGGAAGCCAAAAGTTACGAATCGCATGAAGCCAAACTGATTGGGGTTCAACGAATCGCCTCTATTGGTAATTATGAACTCAATGAAGTTACCACCCAGTTTAAGTGTTCCGATGAATTAGCAGAGATATTGGAAATTAAACCTGAATTAATATCCACACGGGATGATTTTATGCAGCATGTGCATCCTGATGATCAAGACCCCCTTAATAAAATTATAGGCGATTCAATTAATCTTCATCAACCCTTTGAGACGGAGCATAGGTTTAAACTCAATAATAGCAAAATTAAAATTGTAAAACATTTTAGTCAAACACTTTATACGTCAACAGGTATAGCAATTAGCACAATCGGGCTAATCCATGATATTACCGAAGGCAAACGGGCAGACGATGCTTTAAGGGAGAGCGAACAACAATATTTAGACTTATACGATAATGCCCCGGACATGTATGCCTCCGTGGATTTCCAAACCAGGAAGATTATTTTATGTAACAAAACCCTTGCAGATAACCTTGGTTATTCAAAGGAAGAAATCATTGGTCGGCAGTTCTTAAATCTGTACCACCCTGATTCACATGATGAAGCTAATCAAACAATCAAACGATCTGCTACAGATGAAGAGATCCAGCATGCAGAACAAAAATTAATGAAAAAGGATGGCACCCCACTTGAAGTCAATCTTAACGTCACATCTATCAAGGATAAGAAAGGGACGATCCTGGAAAACCGCTTTGTCTGGCACGATACCACTGAACGCAAAGAGGCAGATAATTTGCTCTTTGAACAAAAAGAACAATTACAAAAATATTTCGATGCAGGCCTAATCGGTATGTCCCTCACTTCGCTTGACAAAGGTTGGTTGCAATTCAACGATACCATCTGCGACATGTTCGGATACTCACGGGAAGAACTCCAACAAACACCCTGGGATAAAATAACGCATCCCGAAGATCTCGCCGCAGATCTCGCCGAATTTGATAAGGTGCTTTCAGAAGAACAAGAGGGTTATTCCATGGAGAAACGCTTCCTGCATAAAGCAGGAAATATCATCCATACCATTATTTCAGTTGAATGTACCCGAAAAGCAGATGGTTCTATTGATTATGTCCTGGCACTGGTTCTGGATATTACCAAACGTAAATTGGCAGAAGAAAATTTGAAACAAAGCCATCATCTGCAGGATTTAATCCTTAAAACTGCCACGGATGGTGTCTATGGAATAGATCTTGAAGGATGCGGAACCTTTACCAATCAGGCTGCCACCAGAATGCTAGGATTTGAAACAGAGGAATTGTTAGGGAAACTGCAACATGAGCTTATCCATCATAGCTACCCTGATGGTAAGCCTTACCCACACGATGATTGCTTCGTTTACGCCACCATTAACCACGGAGAAACACATCACATAGACAATGAAGTTTTTTGGCGTAAGGACGGCAGTTGCTTCCCTGTGGAATATACCAGTACCCCCATCATTGAAAGTGACAAAATCCAGGGAGCTGTGGTCACATTCAGAGACATCACTGAACGTGACAAGAAACAACGTCGTACTTATATAGAGAATCACTTAAACACCTTACTGGCACACAATATCACCTCACTCACAGAGAATGCCCAGGATATTTTAGAGGGTCTCTGTATCGGCCTGGATTGGACATTAGGGACATTATGGCTACACGATGCAAATCGAGATGTTCTGGTCTGCCATACTGTCTATGAGAAAAACGACCAAAATAATCATTCAGATTTTGTGAAGATGACGCATAGTATGACTCTTGAGAAAGGCATCGGCATTTCCGGGGAAGCTTGGGAAAAACAGACGCTTATTTGGGTCGCCGACCTACCTCAACAAAAAAACCACCCTCGTGGAAAAACTGCAGCCAAAGAGGGCCTGCATGCAGCTATTGCATTCCCTATTATCGTTAACAATCAGATTTATGCTGTATTAGATTTCTTCAACGAACGTATCGCTGAACCGGATCCTGATTTATTCATTCTGTTTCAGAACGTCGGCGCACAATTAGGTCAGTTTGCCGAACGACAATTGGCAGAAGAAGAATTACGGCACACCACGGTCGCGCTCCAGGAAAATGAAAAACGCTTCCGTACTCTGGTGAGTAATCTCCCTGGCGTAGTCTATCGTTATCAATATAATAATAAATGGGAACTCACTTATATCAGTGATTATATCGAACAATTGAGTGGTTATTCACAGAACGATTTTTCTTATAAGAAGACGCTATCAATGTCTGCTATTACGCATCCTGATGATCGTCCGAAAATACAAAATTATATTAATACCGCCATAGAGCGCGGCAGCTATATCTTTGAATACAGAATATTACATGCCAATGGCAGTATTCGCTGGGTACAAGAACAGATGCAGGCGATTTTCGATAAACACGGGAATTATAAACTACTAGACGGTTTCATACTCGATATCACCGAACGAAAGCTCACCGAGCAAACACTTCTAAAAACCAAAGAAGCTGCTGAATCAGCGAATCGGGCAAAGAGCCAGTTCCTGGCCAGTATGAGTCATGAACTTCGCACCCCCTTGAATGCCATCATCGGTTTCACCGATATTATGAAACACAGTCTTAAACTGGATAAAGAGCACAGCGACTACATCAACATCATTAATGATAGTGGCGACCATCTACTGGCTCTTATCAATGACATCCTCGACATCGCCAAAATAGAAGCTGACCGAATCTCCCTGGAAGAAAATGAAATCGACTTACTCAATTTCCTCGAAACTATCCTCTCCATGCTCTCTATACGTGCCCAGAAAAGAGATCTTCTATTGATTGCAGACTATGCTGATAAGCTCCCGGAGTTTATCTCCATCGATAGCCTCAAACTACGACAAGTCCTCATCAACCTGATCGGTAATGCCATTAAATTCACCGACAAAGGTAACGTCACCCTCAAGGTTAATTTCGAATTACAAGAAGATAAACAAGGTTTACTTAATTTTGCAGTTCACGATACTGGGGTCGGCATCAAACCTGACGAAGAACAAAAACTCTTCCAGCCTTTTACTCAAACTGAATCAGGTCGACGCAGTGCCTCAGGAACGGGACTTGGCCTCTCCATCTCCCAGCATTTCGTCGAGATTATGGGTGGAAAAATTGAAGTTAACTCCACACCGGGACAGGGTAGTGTCTTTAGCTTTGCCATCCCCACCACGATTGTCGAGACTGGCAAAGCCAATCCTGTCGAACAAGTCGTCAAACATCTTGCACCAAATCAGGTTGCGCCAACGGTACTGGTTGTCGAAGATATGGAGTACAACCGTTTATTACTCATCAACCAACTGGAAAAGACAGGCTTTACGGTTCACACCGCCATCAATGGCCATGAAGGCGTGCAGTTATTTAACGATATCCAGCCCGACCTCATCTTAATGGACATTCTCATGCCCATCATGGATGGTAGGACAGCGACAAAGAAGATTCGTCAACTCCCAGGCGGTGACAAGGTTAAGATCATTGCAGTCACCGCCAGTGCTTTTGAGGATGAACGGAGTGAAATCATTGCCTGTGGCTGTGATGACATCCTGTTCAAACCTTTACAAATAAGCTCGCTTTACACATTAATCAACCAATTGCTTGGTGTTGATTTTATCTACCGGGAGGAAGTCGCTAACGACACCACCCCATCCACTGACATTAATAAGTTATCAGCTGACCAACGTGCTACTTTACCTGATAACTGGATCTCCCTGTTCCAAGAGGCAGCACTTGAGGGGGATATCGATAAACTCTATCGCTTACTTGACGAATTGGCTGATGAACAAGCCCCGATTAAGCTACAGTTAACCCATGTTGTTGATAATTATCAATTTGATGCGGTTGAAGATATTCTGGCGATTGAAACTTAATTCAGAGTTAGCTTTCTTTACTAATTATTAAGGAATATGTATTAATTTAGGGTCAAAATATCACTAAACTTAACGAATAAAGATATGTCGCGCTTGCCGCGACCTATCCCATTGTTGAACAAGCCCGGAGGGGACACTGATGATTTAATGATTTAGTTGACAAGGATAAGTCAGCGCCTATTCTTTTCTGCATGCCAAGGAGAGGACGATTACATATCACCGGCGGGTGTTATCACGTTATGGGCCGTGGGTTGGAACGGCGGCGGATATTTAACAGTGATACTGACAAACAAGACTTTTTAAATCGCCTGTCTGATAGTCTCGCAGAAACCGGGACAGAATGTCTGGCGTGGTCACTGATGACTAACCACTATCACCTTCTTGTCTGGGTTGGTGACACGCCTTTGAGTGAGCTAATGCGGAAACTGCTCAGCGGTTATGCTACCGATTACAATCGTCGTCACCGTCGTGTTGGGTATGTTTTTCAAAACCGTTATAAATCCATCCTTTGCGATACAGACAGCTATTTTTTGCAACTCGTTCGTTACATCCATCTAAACCCGGTCAAGGCAAGACTCATCAAGACGGTCAACGCCCTGGAGCAATATCCCTGGACAGGGCATACGGCTTTGAATGGGGGAGCAGGACTATCCCTGGTAGAATACTCAGGCTGTTCTTCAGTATTTTGGCAAACAGAAGACGAGAGCAAGACAAGGGTATCGGGCGTTTATTTATTCGGGATTGGATAATACGTCTGAGATTAATTTGTCCGGGGGTGGACTCATACGCAGCTATGGGGGTTGGCAAGAAATCTCGCAAGGGAGAAAAGACCATGAAATGCGAATCGGAAAAAGGGGTCAAAGCCTGAGGGATCCCCACAAAACTAATACTCACACAGCATCCTCATTGAAAGCACAGACATAATTCTTAAACCCTATTTTTATATTTGCCCACCCCACCTCTTGTAATCGAAAGCCTTCATTTTGATAAATACGCAATCCCAAATAATGAAACGATAATACCCGTCTATTATTCACCGTATTTGCCTGAAACTGTTGATGAAGTCCCTGTTGTTCTGCCAGTAAACCGATAATAAGAAGGATCAAAGAGGCAATGGCTGCAAGTAACAATAAAACTTTGAGTCGTTCAATTTTTCGTGTCTGGTTCACACTCAAGCCAATCCCATAGTAAAGATTTTTGGTGTCCCGAAAGGTCTGTTCTATTTGCATTCTTGAACGGTAAATTTTCACGATACGTTTTGCCAATTTCGAAGAACATTTTAATGAAGTTGCCAATAACCGGGGCTCCCGCTCTCGTTTCGCTATCTGTTGGCTCTGCTTCCACTGAGCAACCTGACCCTGGCGTGTCCGTTTGTGACACCATTTAAGAGGCTTTTTAAACAGCACTAGATTGACGTTGGTCGGATTGGCTTTCGCTAATATGGTCGAGCCAATAAGTTTTGGGGTTTGTGTCGCATTACAATACAGTGTTTTTATGGATACCCTGTCTGACTCAGGCTCAAGCTGACATTGCGTACGGTTTCTAACACGACCAACGAAATCCCAACCCAGCCCTCGAACTGCTTGAAACCAAGGACAACGAAAGCCTGCATCGGTGACAATAATCACTTTGACAGACTCAGCAAACATCGCTTTAAGGCGGATTAAAAACTGTTGATGGCTGCTCGGTTTGTCTTTTGTTTTAACTGTATGAACTTCCTGATACAGTGTCATTGAACGTCCTTCAATGGCTAATGATGCTCGCAGCAGAAATTTGTCTTGTCGGTCGTCTAAATCAGACCAATCAATCAGGATGACCGGGGTTGAACTCAAATGACCGAACTGAACCACCATGGCTTGATAAATCGTTTGATATTCCAACTGCAATTTCTGGTTCGAACAAAGTCGGTCAGCCCGTTTTATTTTATGTTTTTCCAGGGCAGTATTTGATAGACCACGACCTATACCCGTGACACTGACAGAACTACCATGAGTATCCATTCACCGAAATTCAGGTTGGTAGTGATGATGAGACTGCTTTTCTCATACAACTGGCTAATAAGATGGAACAGTAAAGCCCCACCCGATTCCGGGAATGCCATATAGCCCAATTCATCCAGTACCACAGCATCCACCTGGCTTAGTCTTCGAGCCAGATTGCCCGGGTTGCCTGCCGTTTGTTCTTTAATGAGCAAGTTAACGAGATCCACCACGCTATAAAAGCGTACCCGCTTACCTCGATAAACCAGCGCTGTACCAACGGCAATACTCAGGTATGTCTTGCCGGTACCTGTGCCACCAATCATGATCAGGTTATGGGCCTGCCAGGCAAAGTCCCCACCGGCCAGCACCTGCAGTTGTTCAGCTTGCAGCGGTGATTCCGCGAAGTTGAATCCCGCTAAGTCACGTGGGTGCGGGAAACGTGCAACCTTCAACTGGCACTGGAGACTGCGCACCTTGTGATCCACCTGTTCGACCCTGATCAACTGATGTGAACACGGTATCCAGCGTTGCTGTTACACGCGGTTTTGAAAGTAACTCTGGCAATGTCTCAGCCATACCATAGAGCTTAAGTTGGCTCAGTTTCTCAACAATGCTCTGCATTGTGAACAATGACTATGCTGGCCATCAACCGGTTGTATTTGACAACTTCTCACTGCAAATGGCGGATCTTTTCTGCATTGACGAATTTCGTCAATGGCCTCTCCAAGCTTACGAGCTGAACCTGGCAACTAATTTATATTACGCTAAATTAATATTATTAATAATGATAATGATTTGTATTTACATTTAGATTAGAGGTGCATATAATTCCTGCAGTAATACCTCACTATCTGTATGTCATTAATAAAGAGTTTTTATGAAACAGCCTTCTCGTTTAGTGTTATCCGCTGTATTGGCCATAACAGCGCATATCGGTCTCTTGTTCAATGCAGGGCAAGCGGTCACTAATACGGACGCAAATCAGATTTCCACGGTGATGCAATTCAATCTGTTCTCCGTAGCTCAGGCAGAGCCTATTACGCCGAAACAGGTGCAAGCAGTGGAACCTGTGAAATCAGCGTTAAAACCTTCACCTGTAATGAAGAAAAAAAGCCGAAAGCCAGAAATTAAAAAGCCTGTAATTACTAAAACGGCTGTTGAAGAGCCAATCAAAATAAAGAAAAGAGATGATTCGATACAACTCGAAAAATCAGTAAAGCCTACACCCAGCGCACGGACACAACCTAATAAAATAAAAGTCACATCGGTTGTTCGTGATAAAAATGTTGTTTTTTTACAAGAGCCTCGATTTAAAAGCTTGCCTCCAGCCCCTGTTTACCCCAGGCAAGCACGATTACGAGGACAACAGGGCACAGCGCTAATACATGCCCGATTAAATGCTAAAGGTGAAGTTATAAAAACACGCATGGCCAAATCATCCGGGTTTTCACTTTTGGACAAAGCCGCTTTAAAGGCTATACATGGCTGGGGTTTTATGCCGGGAGTGGATGCCCGCGGTAATAAGCAGGTATGGGTCGAAGTCCCCGTACAATTTATCTTAAACCCTAAAAAAGTCAGTTAACTTATGTCGATCTCCTTTGATGCTTTCGGTCCAGTTGCCTTCCCTTTATTGGCGTGTTCATTCATGAGTCTCATGCTTCTCGTTGAGCGACTGATTTTCTTTATGATGTGGAAATCAGGCGGCAATGTACAACAGATCCTGGTTCTGGTTCGGTCGCTGGATAAATCAGTTGCCCAGTCAGAAGCTTTGTATGGTCAAAATCGACTGGTCAAAGGCACTCGTCTGTTACTGCATCACGCACAAAAACCTCGCCTACTGCGCGAGGAAATCATCAATCACTGGCTGACTTTGGAGCGCAATCAACTGTTTCAGCATTTCGGCTGGTTTGTCCTGTTGGCAGTTATCAGCCCTATGCTGGGGTTGCTGGGCACAGTGCTTGGCATTATTAATGTATTTACCTCTATTGCCAGTCCACACCGGCCCAGTGTATCCCGCCTTGTTAGCCGATGGTCTGGGGCAAGCCATGTTAACCACTGCAGCAGGATTGATTATTGCGTTACCTGTGCTAGTGGCACTGCACAGTTTACGTATATGGGCCAATGGTCGATTAACTGCGTTAGCTGAAGCCTTAAATGCAGTTAATTTATTACTCGATGGTATTGATTTACAAGGCCCTACTGTAGCCGCGCCATCAAATCAAAATAAAGTGGCACCGGTTAAATTGGCATGATTCAAGTCGATACAGAACAAATCGGTAGTTTTGAAGCCCTGGCGGTTGATCTAACACCCATGCTGGATATTTTATTTATTGTGCTGGTATTTTTTATGCTCACTGCTAACCCGGCAATGCATGCTCTGCAAGTTGAGTTACCCGCAAAAGGCGCAGAACAGGCTGAGGCATTAACCCCCCAAACACGTCTGCAACTTACGCTGTTTGCCAAACAACAATGGGCATTGAATGATGAAATATTTACCGACTGGCAGGATACACAACGGGCCTTCAAACAAGCCATCAATAAAGCGCCCGAAACTGAAATTATTATTGCAACCGAAAAAGATGCCTCCGTCGAACGTTTACTTGAAGTGATGGCCTTTCTGAAACAACAAAATTTGCAGGCAGCACAAATTCGTATGGATGCCGCAATCAATCAGTAGCATCAATAAATCTGTGTCGAAAACTCAACCTTACCTCTGTTATGAACAGACCATTTTATTTTTTTAAGGTAGTACTATGAAAAAGTGTCACAAAACATCCTTGGTCACAATAACGTTGCTAAGCAGTGTTTATTTACCCACATCGATGGCGGAAACGGTTACTTCACTACAAACCGTAACCAGTTATGGTGAACAAAGCAGTTTGCAAGAGAGACAGCAGGCGCCCAATAGCATGATCGTAGTCGGTCAAACAGAGATTGAACGTTTTAATGACCGTACTGCAGGTGATGTTCTGCGCCGTTTACCCGGTGTTTTATTTGGCGGCGAGCCTGGTGAAAGTAAAGATGTACGTATTCGTGGTCTGGATAAGGAATACAGTCAGGTATTAATCAATGGTCGTCGCATACCAGGTGGTGGTGAAAAACGTGAATTCCAGCTTGATCAGCTACCGGTAGATTTAATAGAGCGCATAGAGGTTATCCGTGCGCCCACCGCCGATATGGATTCACAGGGCATCGCGGGTACCATCAATATTATTTTGAAGAAAATACCTGAAAACTCATCTTTCAGTTTTGCTGTTGGCGCAAGCCAATTACAGGGTGACGATACTAAACCGAACGTCAGTCCTAAGCTATGGTAAACAAAAAGATAATTTTGGTTATTTGCTTAATTTAAACGCCCCAACAACGCCAACTATTAAAAGATAAAACAAAGAAAAGTTTTAAGGCGGATGGCAGTGCGGATAAATCAGAAAAAGAAACGGAAGATAAACAGTTCGATGAATTGCAATTAGCGCCGAGATTTAACTGGGAATTATCGAAACGGGATCAACTAACCATCGAACCTTTATTGCTTTTTTTCAGATGAAGAAAAAGATAAAGAAAAACTAAAATTCAAAGCCGATGGCAGTAGTGATGGCAAAGAACTGGAAGATGAAAATAAAGAACGGTTGAATTGGGGGCTCAATACAGAATGGCAACACACCTATACTTCAGGTAATAAATTAACGTTGGGGCTGAATATACAGGAAAGCCAGGAGGATAAAGAAAAGTTAAAACAGTCTTTCAAAGGTGATGGCTCCTTAGATAAGGTAGAAAATGAAACTGAAGACAAATCAGATAAAGAATGGCAATTAAGCCTGAAAGGGGAAAGTTTTATTGGTGACCAACACACATTAAAAACCGGAATTGATTTTTCGGATAAAGATCGAAAAAAAGACAAACTAAAACTAGAAACTAAAAATGGCATAACCTCCGAGAAAACAGAAGGCAATGATAAATATAAGATAACGGAGCAACGCTTCAATGCCTATATACTGGATGAATACAGTGTGAATGACCGCCACCTGTTTACACCTGGTATACGCTATGAATGGACCGATACGGATGTTACCGGCAGTACCGGTATCAACAGTAAGAATAATGATGCGCTATGGAATCCCTCCCTGCATTATTTATTTAAGTGGTCAGATCAAACCAATGTGCGGGCCAGTATTGCACGTACTATACGGCGCCCAAAATTTGATGAAATCTCACCATTTGTCGATTCAAAAGATGGCACACTCAGCAAACCTGATAAAACAGGAAACCCTGATCTACTGCCTGAAATAGCCACCGGCATTGATGTGGGGATGGAGCATTATTTTGCCCAACATGCAGGCAATATAAGCATTAATGTATTTTACCGAGACATCGACGATAAAATTGAAACCCGTTTAAATACCAATCCAACAACCGGGCGCTTTGAAGAAACCCCTGAAAATGTGGGTGAAGCCATGTTGAAAGGAATTGAACTGGATGCAAGTCACAATATGGCTTTCATTGGTATTAACAACCTGACTTTAAACGGTAATGTAACATTTCTGGATGGTGAGGTTACAGATAAAGACACAGGGGCTAAAAGGCCTTTCAAAGAACAAGTTGACTATGTCTACAATCTGGGATTTGATCACAAATTGTCTAGTGCAGGTATCAGTTGGGGAATGAATTACAATAAGATTTCAAAACGTGAAACCGATGAAATTAAAGATGGAAAACGCACACTGGAATTACTTGAACCAGAAGAGCACCTGGATCTGTATATTAAAAAATCTTTAGGTAAGGATTTTGAATTACAGTTCTCTGCACAAAATCTACTGGAAGCTGGAAAGGACAAACAAAAAACCATCTTTAATACCAATGGCAGTATTAACAAAACGGAATACGAACGTGATCAATCAAATCGTGCTTATTATTTGACAATTACAGGTAGGTGGTAATCATTGTGAAAACTTCATTCGGTTCACGTGTATTGCATAACTGGGTCAGCGTTGCTCTGGTTCTGCCGCTATTTATTGTCGGCATGAGTACATTTTTTATGTCTCATGAAAAATCACTGGGTAGTTTTGTTATTGCTTATACTGACGCACCCCTTGAATTAAAAGATCTGCTTTACACACCGGATGGTCGCCAATTTCTGGCGACCAAGAATGGGGTTTTTCAACTGCTTGATAATAAAATAGAGTCCGTTGACGCTTTACAAAATTATGAAATAAGAACCCTTGAATTACTCAGTGATGGCCGGATTCTGGCAGCGGGCAAGCATGGCTTATGGTTGGGCAGTGCTGATGGGCACTGGGCAAAACTGTATGATGCCGATGTTCATGGCATGCAGATTCAATCACAAAGCTGGTATCTGATCACCAAAGAACAAGGTGTACTGATCAGCAAGGATCAAGGGATGAACTGGGAAAATGAGTCAAGCATAATGCTGTCACTTACTACGATGACCGACAAGCAACCTCTGCAACTGGGTAAATTTATGCATGATTTACATACTGGCAAAGCCTTGATGGGCAAGCATTATGAATGGATCTGGGCCGATTTACTGGCTCTGGTACTGGTGATACTTGCTCTTACCGGTATTTACATGTGGTGGAAAACCCAAAAACGTAAACTGGCAGCCTAAGCAAGCTCTCTAATGATTAAAGTATTGTTACTGTCGATTTTTGTTTTGGGTGGTATATGGGTTGTGCTGCTGCAGGCGGATGTTATTAAGCGCAGTTATAGGCACAAAAAGAAGCATAGAAAGCGACCCACAAAAACCAAACCACTTTCTTTAATGGTTATTGATCGACAGGATATGACCGACCAACATTTCAGTATTCGCTTGCAAGCTGTCAATAATGGCGTTTTGGAAGATTTTTGGCCGGGACAATATGTCACCTTGTTGATTCAGACCCAAGCCGACCAAGACAACATACAAAAGCGTTGTTATTCATTAGCAAGTTGGCAGGAAAAGGCAGACTTTTATGAACTGGGTATCCAGCGAGAAAATCATGGACAAGTTTCAAATTGGCTCCATAAATATTTGAAGCCCGGCACTATCATTGACGCTCTGCCACCTAAAGGTGATTTTGTTTTTAATCTATGCCAATCAGAGCATGTTGTACTGGTTGCCGGTGGTATTGGTATTACACCATTACGTGCCATGATACATAAATTCATAGATCAAAAATCCAACAATATGTCGCCTGTAAAAACCATGCGTTTATTTTATTCTGCTAAATCTGTAGACAAGATGTGTTATCTGGATGAATTTATAAAACTTGCGGATGAGCATGCTGATTTTTATTTTTATCCGACGCTCTCTCAGGCTGAAAAAACCTGGCAAGGATTGACCGGTCGCCTGGATGCTAAGCAACTAACACAATATCTCGATGACAAAACAACCAGCCATTATTATATATGTGGACCACAGGATATGATGGATAATGTGAAACTCGATTTAATGCAGCAGGGTATCCCACTGGATAAAATTCATTTTGAGCGATTTGGGGTTGGCATTACATCCATTGGTAATGAAGAATTCTCTGTCAATCTAGGATCAAACAAAACCATCATTTTTCAAAAACAACGGAGCTTACTGGAAGCACTGGAACAACAAGGCATTGATATAGAAAGTGAATGCCGCAGCGGTGAATGTGGTCAATGTAAAATAAAATTACACCGTGGCGAAATAAGACAACTCATTGAACCCGGTATGGATTTAAATGCCGGAGAAGTCCTACCTTGTTGTTGTGTGCCTGAAAGTGATTTATTTATCGGGTTAGATGCCAGGCATTGATAAATGCGCTCAAGACCCGTTATTCGGTTCGGCGCTACTGGGGCTGATTGGCATCAAGCGCTGTGTAGTATTTCATAACCAGTACTCCTTAAATGCCTACCTACTCAGGTAGCATAGAGAGCCTGGCGGTACTCGCCAGCCCGATTACCGATGCTTTTGGCATTTGAGACATAAGAGTCTCGCTCTAAGAGGGGCTTTTTTGCGTTTGGCGACGGTCCGTTATTAGCACATTTCGACGTTTTTTCAAAGGCTTACCCATATGTTTGTTTCAATCCCGCCGAATATATCAGTGAGTGATTTCATGAGACGAGTGAAAGGTCGGTCATCAAGGAAATTGCAAATGGAATTCCCAGAGTTACGCCAATGTTACTGGGGCCAACGATTTTGGGCCAGAGGATATTTCTCAACGACCAGTGGTAACGTTACGAATGACGTTATACTTTAGTACATCGAAGCCCATGAAAACAAACCTACCGGCATCAGCCGGTAGTGGTTTAGTTTCAAACAATAGATATTATTTCCGAAGAAAACATATTAGTCATGATAGATGCAGATGGTGATCACAGATTTCGGTAATTACACAATAATTAATAAATAGACCTATTTATTACAATTAGGCAACTCCCCATTGCATACCAATATTTTGCAGATAACGACGGTAGCGTGTAATTGGGATATCAGTTTTTAACAATGCCTCTTTCCCCATATCCATCGGTACGAGTTCCGGGCGTTGAGACTCTACAATCGGTTTATCTTGCATAATGATGGTAGTGTGGAAATCTATAATGTCTTGATCAGGCGTATCAACTGCATAATTATAAGCAGAAGAAAAGTATGCAACGCTATGGAATTCATCAACAACGCGTATCGGAAACATGACGATATACTTCTCTTTCTCTTCACGATCACCAATATGCTTTAAAAAATAAACAACATTCGGTGCCAATACTGAAAAATCATAGTAGGTCATTGCACCTTCACCTCCTGTACCATCCGGATCGGGTTGGTACAACGGTATATTTTTTGACATAAAACGACCTTCGTCATCCAGTAACTCAACTTCAAAATCGCCAATCTCAGCATGCTCAGTATCACCAAGATAACCGTCATGTACAATCGGAGGATGAGAAATATCCAGGAAATTTTCAATCACGCGGGTAACAGAAGCCTTTAACTCAAAAGGCCCTATGGGAATAACGCGAAAATCTGGTTCATCAAACTGGGATATTTTTGGTAATGGGTCGGGACTGTCACTTAGCGATACCCAGATTAATCCGGCGTATTCTTCCGCATGATAAATAGCGACGGCTTTCGCTTTAGCTGGTATTTTACCTTTCGGATCTGCAGGTACATGTTCGCATTGTCCATCAGCATTGAATTCCCAACCATGGTAAGGACAGCGTATGCAGTTATTACGAACCGAACCGAGTGATAATGCAGTGCCTCTATGCGGACACAGATCTTTCCAGGCGCAAATTTTATCTTTTGCTCGCCAGACAACCACATCTTCTCCCATAACAATAGAACTAATGGGTTTATCTTCAGTCAGGTCTTTAGCCAGACCAACTGGGTGCCATTGTCGTTCTAATACTTCGTCCATATTTATCTCCAATATTCTTGTATTGTCACTAAGCTAATACCAAATCAAAATTTATTTTAAATTTGTCTATGCAACCATGTTTCATTGCAATGAAAATATATCCAATAGGAATTTTTATCTTTAATGTAATCTATTTAGCGCGTTGTAATTCTAGAAACGGTAGGTTAACTACTTTCGCATTTACTAAACTAGATACATTATTAATATAAAACTCAACTGATACTTCAGTCTGCGGTTCACATTGTGCTTTATCCAAAAATCCAAAGCCAGCAATATTTTGCGCCGCCGGACTCCAGGCTATACCCAAGATCGATGAAAGAGCTTGATGTTTATGAATTAAGAGATCAGTCTATCACCTATGAGCAAGATTGAATTAACCGCAGAAAACAAATTGAAATTAGAAGCACGACATAAGCAAGTGCGAGATATCCGGGAAGGTGATCGTATCAAAGCCGTATTACTGAATTCTGAAGGGTGGAGCACAACGATGATAGCGCAAGCCTTGCGCAAACATGAAACCTGTATACTTCGTCACTTGAAGGACTATACCGGAGAGCAGAAATTGCACTGTGCAAACGGCGGTTCCGAGGAGAAATTAAGCAAGCGACAATGTGACGAATTACTCGCACATCTGACAGCACATCTATATCAACATAACCACCAAATTGTGGCTTACATCAAGACCCGTTATGGGGTTGACTACACGGTATCGGGTTTACATAAATGGTTGCATCGTCAAGGATTTGTTTATAAACAACCCAAAGGGATCCCCGCCAAAGCCGATGTTGAACAACAACATGCCTTTATCAAGCAGTATGACGTATTGAAAGCAAACGTCGGTGCTGATGAGCCTATTTTGTTTGGTGATGGCGTGCATCCGACACAGTCGACGAAATTGAGTCACGGTTGGATAAAGAGAGGGACAAATAAGCTTATCAAAACAACCGCGAGTCGCACACGGATTAACCTATTAGGTGCGATTGAACTCAATGCCTTGTCAAACACGGTGACAGAAACCTATGACACGATTAATGCCGACAGCATTGTTGATTTTCTATCCAAATTACGAGCGCAATACGTTGATGCAAACACCCTTCACTGGATAGTTGATGGGGCGGGTTATCATAAGGCGGCGAGTGTTAAAGAAAAGGCAAACGAACTTAATATTAAGATACACATCCTGCCGCCTTATAGTCCTAATTTGAATCCGATAGAACGTTTATGGAAAGTGATGAACGAACACGTCCGTAATAACCACTATTTCCATTCGGCCAAGGAATTTCGTGAGCAAATCGATGACTTTTTCAAAAACACTTTACCGGATATCGCGGACTCATTGAACGATAGAATTAATGATAACTTTCAGATCATCGATCCTGCAACTTGAAGTTGATTGAGTATATACGGAAAACACAATCCATCGAAGCCGCCCTGCCCTGGCTTTATCTCAAAGGTATCTCCACGGGTGAAATGGAAGCGGCCTTAAAAGTATTGGTCGGTCACGAAGCACAGGATTTATCAGCCAGTACGATCTCACGCTTAAAGCAAGAATGGGGACAACAATACCAACAGTGGCGAGAGACGCCATTAGACAAAGACCAATGGGTTTACATCTGGGCA
Source organism: Gammaproteobacteria bacterium (assembly GCA_965250225.1). Taxonomy (GTDB): domain Bacteria; phylum Pseudomonadota; class Gammaproteobacteria; order Eutrophobiales; family Eutrophobiaceae; genus CBDEUK01. The sequence goes on along the minus strand of CBDFNQ010000020.1, from coordinate 26,004 downwards.
GACGGTATCTATTCGGGTCTCAGAGCAGAAGAGTCCAAACTCTGCGCCCTGGTGATTATCGGTGTCAATGAGCGAGGTCAAAAACACTTTCTGGCGATTGAAGATGGTATTCGTGAATCAACGCAGAGCTGGCGAGAAGTACTGCTCAAGCTCAAATCACGTGGCATGAACGTCCCCCAACTGGCGATTGGTGATAGTGCATTGGGGTTCTGGGCTGCGATGGACGAAGTCTATGCTGAAACACGACATCACGCTGTTGGGTGCACAAAACGGCGAATGTGTTGAACGCCCTACCGAAATCGTCACAGCCCAAGGCCAAGCAGGCACTCCATGATATCTGGCAGTCCGAGACAAAAGGAAATGCCGAGAAAGCCTTTGAACTGTTTATCCAGACCTATGACATAAAATACCCAAAAGCCACGGCGTGTTTACAAAAAGACCGTGAAGAATGGCTCGCTTTCTATGACTTCCCGGCACAACATTGGCAAAGCATTCGAACCCGTGATCCGATTGGATCTACCTTTGCCACAATCCGTCACAGGACGAAACGAGCAAGAGGCTGTCTGTCTCGTGATAGCCTGTTGCATATGATGTTTAAACTCGGAGAATGTGCACAGGGCAAATGGAGAAGATTAAGGGGATTTGATCACCTGGCCAAGGTCATCAAGGGGTTCAATTTAAAGACGGTATAGAAGTGTTAGATAACAAACAGGTCGCCGCTTGGGATTCAATTGACCAAACACCAGTTTTGACAATAACTGGGTCTTTTGCATGGCTTATTTTAACAAATATCCAATGTTTATGGTGAGTTATGCTGAGATCTCAAAATCAGCAGCTAAAGAGAAAAATGTCGATCAGGACCGGTAAAATCCGTGTTACTTACTTGTTTTATCAGCTTATTTATATTCGTAATCAGCATAATCTGTATCATTTCTACCCACTCGATCAAGTGAAGAGCCAAAAAAAGAGAGCATCAATACTTACCGGTTATCACATCCACATTCATTGTTATTGTTATTTTGATTTAAACCAATATTAATCAATGTTGCAGATGCTTCAGCCGCAGTCGTCACAACACCGCTGACAACACTTGCCGGGTGCATTCCTCGTTAAAACGGTGTGCCGCCTGCCGAATACGGCAATAAAGCCAGCTGAAAAGTCGTCGATTTTGACAACATTGCCTGGCAGTCGCATTGCCATGGCTTGTTTGTCACGCCGGAACCAGCTTGAGTTTGGATTTCGCCAGGGACAGCCTGATAATGGGTTACGGAGCTTCTCTCAATTAGTAAAAAAAGGATTTGCACGAGCTATCCATGTGACGTGAGATTTTGCATTCCATACAAAAGTCTTAAAAAGACTAAAGAATAATCAAGACAGTCCGATATTTATATATCGAACGCCTTCCTGCTTCCTGCCAAAACGGGGATAGAGTATTGAATCAAGATTATGAAGAACTTGCCTTCCCGGAAGAAGAGTCATTTCCTGAAACCGCTGAACAGGCAGATAATCCAGAACAGAATATAAAATCGCTGTCTCAGCCCCTTGTCCACGACAAATGGAAAATCCTTATTGTCGATGATGACGAGGATACCCACAAAATTATGAAAATGGCACTGAACAATATCAAATATAATAGTCGCGAGTTAAAGATCCTTGATAGTTATAATGAAAAACAAACTGTTGAGCTGATAGATAAACATGATGATCTGGCCATTATTTTCCTTGATATGATAATGGACACTGATGAAAGTGGTATTAACGTTATCAATGCCGTTCGGGAAAAAAATACTAATCAAAATGTCCAGATCATACTTATTACCGGCCAGCCTGATAAATTCTCAGAACATAAAATGATATTAGACTACAGTATCAACGGTTATCTAAATAAAAACGAACGTGTCCAGAGGACCCTCTACACGATAACCATCGTAGCATTGCGTGCATATAATAGCATGATAACATTCTCACATCAGTTTAATGATCATAATGTTTATTCGAACTTGGTTTTAGATGGTAGCACCATAGATGATGAACTAAAGATATATAAACTTATGATTATTGATGATGATATAGCGGTACATGATGTCACCGAGTTTGCACTTAAAACGGTTAGTAGAAAACTTGATTATTCTATCGATATTATTCATGCCTATTCTGCAACCGAAGCAAAAACACTTATAAATGTTCACCCGGATACTGCTCTCATTCTATTGGATATGGTCATGGAGACTGACCATGCCGGTTTGGATGTAATTAAATATATACGTAATGTGCGAAAACTGGTAATGCCTCGTATCGTTGTGCGTACTGGAGAGCAGGGAAAAATATCCTTGACTAAGTTGATCATGGAATACGATATCAATGATTTTAAAACAAAAACAGAATTACGTGTGGAGAATTTATTTTCTGTTGTTCACACATCTTTTCGTGCCTATTCCCAGATTCACCAATTGGAAAGACAAAAGAAAGAACATTATATTCTTGCAACACACGATCCCTTAACCAAATTGCCAAATCGGGCCATGTTGCGTAATTATTTACAAAGAGCAATTGCTCTTAGTCGTCGTAAAGGAGAACAGTTTTCAGGAATGATGATCGATTTGGACAATTTTAAAAATATTAATGATACTTTAGGTCACGAGGCGGGAGATGAGCTTCTAATAAAAACGGTGGAACGCATACAGCTATGTCTCAGAGATACTGATGTACTTGCTCGTTTTGGCGGCGATGAATTCTTTATAGTTTTAGAGGGTTTGACGGAATATGATAATGTCAGAGAAATTTCAGAACGGATTATAAGCAAATTAAGTGAGCCATATACAATTAACAATCAGGTTGCACACATAGGTGCAAGCATTGGTATCTGTATCAACACTGAGAATAGCGTTAGCCAAATTATCAAGGAAGCAGATATTGCAATGTATGCCTCCAAAGACAAAGGTGGTAATACCTACCATTATTTTGATCAGGAAATGGACAGCAAGGTTAAAGAAAAAGTTAGTTTATCGACACAATTGCGTGAGGCCGTAGAAAAAAGAGCATTAACTCTTGTTTACCAACCCAAGGTGAATATAAGCAACAACAAGATTGCTGGATTTGAAGTGCTTATGCGCTGGAAGAATGAACAGGGGATATCTGTTCCACCTGCGCAATTTGTCCCCATGCTCGAAGAGATCGGTATGATTGAACAGGTAACAAGCTGGCAGATCAAGAAAGTGGGTGAGCAACTTCATCAATGGAAAAAAGCAGGGAGCGGTAATTTCCATATGGCAATAAATTTTTCCCCTTATTTATTTACTAAAAAAATGTTTCTTGAAAACCTGCAAGATCTGATAGAGAGCTGTATAGATCCTGAATTTCTCAGCATTGAAATCACAGAAAATGCCCTGGTTGATTATAACGATCTGGTGGTTGATACATTGAAAAAATTACAATCCATCGGTTGCATGATCTCTATGGATGATTTTGGTACAGGATATTCATCATTAAGTCTTCTAAACAAATTTGCATTTGATGAACTGAAGGTGGACAGGAGCTTCATCAAAGACATTATGATTGCAAAGGAAAAAGGCAGGCTGGTTGAGACCATTATTAGTATGGTCAAAATTTTTGACATTAGAAACATCGTATTTGAAGGTGTTGAAGAAAAAGAAGTGCATAACTGGTTATATGAACGGTGTTGTAACGGCCTTATTCAAGGCTATTTATATAGCCCGGCAGTAAGTGCTGAAAAAGCCTGGGATTTGTTATTTGATTATAATTGCTAATTGAAATGGCTAAAATTTTCAAAAGGACAGACATATGGACAGAGATTAGTACAGGAATAAACATATTTATAACTGTAACAATAAAACGAATGGGATTCTCCTGGCGAATATCAGATAGTTTTTCTCCTCTTTGTAACATTGCTTGGATATTTAACACTGAATCCATCGGTAGTGTTTTTATGCCATATTTCTCCTGGACAATTGGAACTGATAAATAATGAGGCATCTGGAATTTCTTGACGGCAGTATTGACATCAACCAGGCCTATTCACCCGAATACAATATTCCACTGGTTATTTTCTCTTATTTTATAGCCAGCCTAGCTGGTTATATAGCCCTGACTATTTCGTCATTTGTAAAAGATTCAATTGTTCAACATAACTATTTATGGTTGATAAGCGGTAGCATAGTTATGGGATGCGGGATATGGGCAATGCATTTTGTTGGCATGCTGGCCTATAACCTACCTATTGCAATCAACTATGACATAATAATTACATTAGTATCAGTTTTACCAGCCATTATCGCATCCGGTATCGCGATCTATTTTATATCTTTTCAGGAGATGACACCGAGAAGATTGTTACTCAATGGTCTTATCTTCGGTGGCGGAATCGGTGCTATGCATTATACCGGCATGGCAGCTATGAGACTCAATGCATTAATGGTGTATGATCCCTATCTATTTTTCTTGTCCGTTTTCGTAGCATGGGTGTTGGCGAGTTGTGCTCTTTATGTCCGGTTTTATGCCCACAAGTTTATCGAGGACTTGCATTTCAAATACATTATGATCATCAGTGCAATATTTATCGGTTTGGCTGTTGGCACTATGCATTACACCGCGATGTTTGCGGCGTATTTTTTCCCGGCAGAGGGGGAGATGCAAAACGTTGGGGCGGACAATCAATCCCTTGCCTTTGGAATTATATCGATTATCGTAATTATACTTTCATGTTTTATCCTGATTATTAATTTTCAGAAAAAATTAAAGGTAGTCTCTGAATTAGCAGACTTAAATTACGAGAGTATGATCGAAGCTGTTGAAAACATGTCTGATGGATTCATACTCTGTGACGGGACTAAGCACATACAATTATGTAACCAGCTTTGCTATAAGATGTTCGGTAAATGGAATGAACACCAGTTACTTGCAATCAAGCTTCCCTACCGAACATTTTGTGAATATGTTGTTGAAAATTATATAAAATCAGAAAACTCCATAAGCAAGAAAGAGTTGATCCACAATCTTGTATGTGGTGAGTTTAATCACAATGGAACCTACTTTGAGACCATTAACGGAGAATGGTTATTGTTGCGGCAAAAGGCAACTAATCGAGGGGGTATGATGCATATCTGGACCGACGTTAGTAACATTAAACATACAGAGTTTGAGCTTGTGCAGTTAAAGGATGAAGCTATTGCAGCCCTGGATAAATTAAAACAAACACAAACTATATTGGTTGAGAGTGAAAAGATGGCCTCCCTGGGCAGTCTGGTAGCGGGTGTCGCCCATGAAATCAATACCCCTCTAGGGGTCTCAATAACAGCAATTTCATCCATTCAAAGCGAAATAGAAGATGTACAAAAGAAATTAGCCGGGGCTTCTTTGAAAAAAATGGAACTTGTTGAGAAACTGGACTACATCATGGAAGGCCTTAAGATAACTGAAAATAATCTTGACCGAGTTGTTAACTTGGTCCGGGATTTCAAAAAAATATCTGTTGACCAGCAATTAGAAGAAGTTGAAGAATTTAATCTACGGGAAGCAATAGAACGAATAGTACATACTTTAAGTCCAAGGTTAAAAAAAACTAATGTTCAGATAAACCTGGATATTCCCGATGATATCTGGCTTGTAAGTCTTGAGGGTATATTCTTTCAAATAATTAGTAATTTGATCACTAACTCAATCGCACATGGATTTGATGATATGAAAAATATGGAACGCAAAATAGTAATTCGTGCTCATAGTAGTGACGGCAGACTCTTTCTGAATTATTCAGATAATGGAAAAGGGGTAGATCCGGTATTAAAAGATAATATTTTTGAACCCTTTGTTACCACAAAACGTAACAAGGGTGGCACGGGGCTGGGTTTGAATATTGTCTATAATCTTATTTCACAACGCTTAAAAGGGAAGATATCCTTGCAGGATAAAATAGAAAAAAGCGGTGCCACATTCAATATAGAGGCACCTCTTAACCTTGATCAAAATCATTCGATAGAGTAGAGAGCAGCTAACCCCTATAAACATAGGGTTTAACAGCTCCCCCTCATCAAACCGGACAAGCGGTTTTCCCGCATACGGCTTTCCGATATTCTTCATCTCAAGCATGCACAACTTTCCAATATGGCGTTACGGGTGGTTTATATAATTCCAGATAATCATATAGGTATGACCTTGGGAATTGTTGATAAGACGCACCTCTATTTTTCACTTTATGCCGATACCTTAATTGGCTTCGTAAACTCTCTTCCATATAGTATTTGACCTGTTTTATCTTCTTATGGCCATGTCCGTAATGGAAGTAATTGCTCCAACCTCGAACGGTTGAGTTAAGATGATTTACGATGTCAGTGATCGGTACCGGATTCATATCTCGCCTGGTGTAAAATTTTATTTTCTGCTTGATTGATTTCATTGATTTTGATGATGGTTCAACAAGCGGAAAATGTTTCCCCGAGCGTTGACTTTTCACCACACCCACCTGAAATCCGAGAAAAGTAAATTTTTCTTCCATGGCATCCTTAATCTCTGTTTTATCTTCATTAAGCTGTAATGCTAACTTGTTGAGGATGGTTTTTAAGAACGTGAATGGCGTGTCGGTGCCGTTAGCACAAAGAATGACCAGATCGTCCGCATAGCGAATAATCCTTGCTTTGTACTTTTTCGCTAGTTGATACTTGTCCCATATTCTATCCAGAATATTAAGATATATATTGGCCAGCAACGGCGAGATAACGCCTCCTTGAGGAGTTCCTTTTTTGCTTTTCTTACCGCCACCAATCACCGTTTTCTTTCCACCCTTTCTTACTTTAATAATCACCGCTTTAAGCCATTGATTCAGCAGCGCAAGAAGGCGTTTATCCGCTATCTTTTCCGCCACTGTTTTCAGTAGCTTTTCATGCTCAATGCTATCGAAGTATTTGGAGAGATCAGCATCAATCACTTGGGTATGTCCTTTTAGTAAGGCTTCCGTAATATTACCCATGGCATCGTGTGCTGACCGTTTAGGTCGAAATCCATAACTGTGGTCGCTGAATCCCGCTTCAAATATCGGTTCGATAATCAGCTTGACTGCCATTTGTACGATCCGATCTTCAATATTGGGGATACCCAATGGTCGCGTTTCGCCATTCCCTTTCGGAATTTCAACACGCTTAATTGGGCCAGCCTGGTAAGTGTTTCCTTTCAGTCTTGCCTGTAACGCCAGCAGATAATCTTGCTTTCCGTTTTCTGCCTCTATCTTTTCAAAGGTCCGCCCGTCTAAACCGGGGCCGCCTTTGTTTTGTTTGACAAGGTCATAGGCTCGCTACAATACGTCACTACGGTATACTTTGTCATAGAGTGTGTAAAAACGAAATTCAGATTGTTGCTTGGCTTTTTGATAGAGCTTCCTCTGAAGGGCACTGACGCGCTCTTTCGAGTCATATGATGTTAGTAGCATGTCGCAATCATCTCCGCCTGTTCCTCTTTGGTTGCTTGAATAAAGTAGGGCCTCTTCCCTCGGGTGGCGTTTTGTTGTCGCTCACCTTCAATCAGTACTATTAGCCCCTCTGACTTCCAATACAGCCAGACATCATTTCGCTCTTCGCTTATAGATATCTGTTGGTTTGCAATGCCACCGTATTGGATCTCCCGTCCTGCACAACTTATCTTCCTCGACATGCCACTCTTACAACCCCGGAGGATCCTTTCGTTCTGCCCATTTCTATCAGCCTTGTTACGGCTGATATCGATTGAAAGGTGTCAGTTTTCCCCATCAGACCAAAGGGTCAACATCCTCAATAGGTTAACGAGGCTAATACAGATTCACTTGCGTTGCGGCCTGCCGATTTGCCCTTGCAAAACTCACAGCCTCCAATTACTCAAAGACTGCTTTGCGGTACTACCGAGGTGTATGGGCAATTCCTCGGACGGGACTTTAACCCGCTAGATATGTTTGCCGGTCACGGCGTACGGGCTGACCCAAACGCCTGCTTCTGACGTGGTCTAATTGATTAATACAACTCAGTTAAGGATAATTTACTTAACAGAGGAAATCAAAATAACAACAAGAGACCTCAGCATAACTCAGTTATTTTCTCTTAATTGAATTGAGAATGAATTTTTTACAAAAATCCAGCTCAGTTCGCCAATATAAATGTTCCATATGGGTTCAAATTTCTGTTTTATCCATCTTCTCTGTATTTCAGACGCACCTATCCTGCATAACCGGGATCAGGCAAACCATATAAGGTTAAGAACTTGGTGCCTTTGCGGATATTGGCTGCAATGGCGGCTAAACCATAAACAACAATATTTTTGGCCAAGCCCATGAATCGGGTTCGCTCCATACCATAGTGTCGTTTGTAGGTGGCAAAGGGCCGCTCTCCCCCAGCACGTGTGATGGCAATCTGTCGGTTACGTATTTTATCTTCATCGCTTAAGGGATGATTGCGATAGCCTTTGCGTTGTACCTGATCTTTGATACCTCGTTGTTTTAATGTTTTACGTGTTTCCTCTGAGCTATAGGCAGCATCGGCATATAAAGCGCTCTCATCACCCCAGTAACAAGGTATTACGCTCTTTTGAATCATGGGCATTTCCAGGAGTAACGCTTTGGCGATGGATAAACCCATCTTCATCCACGCCCGTATGAACCGAGTAACCATAGGTCGATTTCTTTCTGCCGCGAGGATCGTTCTTCACATGCCAACCTGCATCCGCGTCTTTTTTAGGGACTCCACCCACACCATTGCCAGAACCCGATTGCGCCGCCTCAATCGGTGTTGCATCAATGATGTTAATCCGGCCTTCCGTCATGATGATGTGTTTTGCTTCAAGCTGAACATTGACTTCATCGAGTAATGCTTCCCATAGCTCATGCTCAACCAATTGATCCCGAAAGCGACCCAAGGTCGAGGCCTCAGGGACTTCTCCACCCAGCTCAAGTCGGCAAAACTTTCGAAACAATAAATCTCGGTATAAACACTGGGCCAACTGGACATCTGACAGCCGATACCATAGGCCTAATAACAATCCACGAAATAAGGTCAATAAAGGATAACTCGGTCGACCTGTCCTGGAGGAATAAATCGCGGAAAGTGTCTGCTCTATCCGTGCCCAGTCCAACAAGGACTCCGTATCATCCAAGCTATGTAATATCGGATACTCTATATCTGAACTGGAGATGAATAATTCTGTTTGGCTATTGAAGGTCTTTTGCATGGCTTATTTTAACAAATATCCAATGTTTATGGTGAGTTATGCTGAGATACTCACAGTATTTAAAAATATAAAATAGTGAATTTCTGCTAACAAGTTTGTAAGGAAAGAAACAATCTGTGGGTGTCATAAAGGCTGCAAAACAGGCAAGAGATTTACTCAATTCAGAATATCAGGGGATACTTTGTACACATTCACTTGAAGTAGAGGGTTATCCTTTTGGTTCTGTGGTTCCTTATTGTCTAGGTGCTGATGGACAACCCATAATCCTTATCAGCACGATTGCACAGCATACTAAAAACATATCCGTTAATAACAAAGTTTCTTTAATTTCTACTGAAAGCGGTTCTGATGATGCGCAAACAGTAGGCAGGATTACCTATCTGGGTGATGTGTGCGCCGTCAGACCATATATAGCCGGATCATTATAAAACAGCATAATCTGAATGCTTAGAAAATAATTCACTCGGATCACATCGGTATTTTCTTCTAATGGCTTTCGCCTGAGCCCATTTATGTTCAATGGGGTTTAAATCCGGGCTGTAAGGAGGAAGAAACTCTAGTGTCATCCCTCGTTGTTGAATGGCTTCTGCCATATCCGCCCGTTTATGGAAGCTCGCATTATCCATGACAATGACCGCATTGTTGGGCACTTTAGGAAGCAGATCTTGTGTCAGCCACGCGCAAAAAACATCGGAATTGGTCGTACCATCAAATAGCGCGACGGTCAAAAACGCAAAATCAATGATGGCACCAAAGGCATTAACCCGACCTTTTGCATGCCAATCCTGAGTGCCATAACATCGGACTCCCTTTGTTGAGTAGCCACGGGTACGCGGACTATCTTGAGCAAAGCCACTTTCATCAAGGTAAACGATATCACGTCCTGATTGATGGTATGCCTCAATCTTTTTTTGAAAATCGAGACGTTTTTGAACGTTGGCTTTTGGATACTCTAAGGTTTTTTTTTATAGCTGATCCCCAAACGGGCTAAAGCATAGTGGATCGTTGACTGCCCCACGCCGAGACGCTGACCACGTTCCCACTGATAGTCATCAGGATATGTCTCAATGTCTTTCGCCAACGCGGCCATATCTACCTTACTCGCAGGCTTATTTCGTGTTGTGCAGGGTTCAAGCTTTTTTTCCCATCGGAACAAGGTTCTTATCCCGATATCAAAATAGGCACTGGTTTCCTCAAATGTCAGTCCTTTTTTATCTTTGAGTTGAAATACTTTTTGGCGGAGATCGAGTGAATATGTCATGACATGTATTATGCTATATTATTATGATTATGTTATAACACTGACACCTGACCCCCAATACCTGACATTGCAGGCTAATTGGATAGGTATTCTTATGCCGGGTGATGAACGCATATTTCACTGCGTTTGGGCTGCAAAGAATACCGTTGCTTTTTCTAATATATTTTTTCCTATCTACAGGCGTTTTACTCAAGTCCGGAGTTGCCTCACCTCTTCCTGCTCCGGCGTGAGCTTGCCATTGCCCCGAAATACCTAACCATCTTCAGAGCCTGCTTCTTTCATCCAGCGACCTAACATATTTGAGTTTATACTAAGGCTTCTTGCAGCCTCTGACCAGTTATTGTCAAATCTGGTGTTTGGCCAATTGAATCCCAAGCGGCGACCTGTTTGTTATCTAACACTTCTATACCGTCTTTAAATTGAACCCCTTTGATGACCTTGGCCAGGTGATCAAATCCCCTTAATCTTCTCCATTTGCCCTGTGCGCATTCCCCAAGCTTAAACATCATATGCAACAGGCTATCACGAGACAGACAGCCTCTTGCTCGTTTCGTCCTGTGACGGATTGTGGCAAAGGTAGATCCAATCGGATCACGGGTTCGAATGCTTTGCCAATGTTGTGCCGGGAAGTCATAGAAAGCGAGCCATTCTTCACGGTCTTTTTGTAAACACGCCGTGGCTTTTGGGTATTTTATGTCATAGGTCTGGATAAACAGTTCAAAGGCTTTCTCGGCATTTCCTTTTGTCTCGGACTGCCAGATATCATGGAGTGCCTGCTTGGCCTTGGGCTGTGACGATTTCGGTAGGGCGTTCAACACATTCGCCGTTTTGTGCACCCAACAGCGTGATGTCGTGTTTCAGCATAGACTTCGTCCATCGCAGCCCAGAACCCCAATGCACCATCACCAATCGCCAGTTGGGGGACGTTCATGCCACGTGATTTGAGCTTGAGCAGTACTTCTCGCCAACTCTGCGTTGATTCACGAATACCATCTTCAATCGCCAGAAAGTGTTTTTGACCTCGCTCATTGACACCGATAATCACCAGGGCGCAGAGTTTGGACTCTTCTGCTCTGAGACCCGAATATACCCAAGATCGATGAAAGAGCTTGATGTTTATGAATTAAGAGATCAGTCTATCACCTATGAGCAAGATTGAATTAACCGCAGAAAACAAATTGAAATTAGAAGCACGACATAAGCAAGTGCGAGATATCCGGGAAGGTGATCGTATCAAAGCCGTATTACTGAATTCTGAAGGGTGGAGCACAACGATGATAGCGCAAGCCTTGCGCAAACATGAAACCTGTATACTTCGTCACTTGAAGGACTATACCGGAGAGCAGAAATTGCACTGTGCAAACGGCGGTTCCGAGGAGAAATTAAGCAAGCGACAATGTGACGAATTACTCGCACATCTGACAGCACATCTATATCAACATAACCACCAAATTGTGGCTTACATCAAGACCCGTTATGGGGTTGACTACACGGTATCGGGTTTACATAAATGGTTGCATCGTCAAGGATTTGTTTATAAACAACCCAAAGGGATCCCCGCCAAAGCCGATGTTGAACAACAACATGCCTTTATCAAGCAGTATGACGTATTGAAAGCAAACGTCGGTGCTGATGAGCCTATTTTGTTTGGTGATGGCGTGCATCCGACACAGTCGACGAAATTGAGTCACGGTTGGATAAAGAGAGGGACAAATAAGCTTATCAAAACAACCGCGAGTCGCACACGGATTAACCTATTAGGTGCGATTGAACTCAATGCCTTGTCAAACACGGTGACAGAAACCTATGACACGATTAATGCCGACAGCATTGTTGATTTTCTATCCAAATTACGAGCGCAATACGTTGATGCAAACACCCTTCACTGGATAGTTGATGGGGCGGGTTATCATAAGGCGGCGAGTGTTAAAGAAAAGGCAAACGAACTTAATATTAAGATACACATCCTGCCGCCTTATAGTCCTAATTTGAATCCGATAGAACGTTTATGGAAAGTGATGAACGAACACGTCCGTAATAACCACTATTTCCATTCGGCCAAGGAATTTCGTGAGCAAATCGATGACTTTTTCAAAAACACTTTACCGGATATCGCGGACTCATTGAACGATAGAATTAATGATAACTTTCAGATCATCGATCCTGCAACTTGAAGTTGATTGAGTATAGATACCGTCTGCCCAGATGTAAACCCATTGGTCTTTGTCTAATGGCGTCTCTCGCCACTGTTGGTATTGTTGTCCCCATTCTTGCTTTAAGCGTGAGACCGTACTGGCTGATAAATCCTGTGCTTCGTCACCGACCAATACTTTTAAGGCCGCTTCCATTTCACCTGTGGAGATGCCTTTGAGATAAAGCCAGGGCAGGGCGGCTTCGATGGATTGTGTTTTCCGTATAGACGGTGGCACCAGTGCTGAATGAAAGCGGACGGGTTCACCTGATTTAGCGCGTACTTTGGGGCTCCTAACCGTCACCGGCCCAATTCCTGTCAGGATCTTTCGTTCAGGCAGGTAACCATTACGGACTACCGCAGCGTTACCCTCCGTTGTTAAACGCGCTGTATACTGCTGAAGCAGTTCTTCCAATTCAACTTGTACGGCCTGTTGGATCAATTCTTGTGCCCCGCTTTGTAACATTTCAGTTAATGCATCTGTAATGGTGTCTCGATCTTTGAAACCGACAACGTTATTCTTGTTCATAGTGCCGTATCCTCGTTTTGGTTGGTTGATTGTTTTTACGAACTTCAAATCAACCAGATACGCCGCTTCTTTTCAAGTGCTAAACACCAGATTTAGTTATAACTCGTACCTATGCGAATGACAGAGTAAATGATTCTAAAGTTGATAAAAATCAAGTTAGTGTCAACGACTATAACTGGATTGAGCCCGAGGCAGTCATTGATGAACGTGTAACAGGTGATTGGGAAGAATTAAAAGGACAGAATCGTTACTCTAGTGGAATAGTAAAGGAGTTTGACTTAAGGCAACCTCTACGAGGTTATAAAACAGTACAGCGAGTGAGATAAGGAAAGAGACAAAGCCCCTTTACTAAGGGGCTTTTTAATTTATATGATTAATGAACAGCAGTTTTCGAATAGAGATTAATGATTACCGCACCGGCTATAATAAATGTCATGCCGATAATTGCTGGCGTATCTGGTATTTGTTTGTACAACGGTATCGCAATTAATGTAACCAGGACGATACCCAGACCAGATGGCATAGGCAACTCCAACAGACATTGTACGTAATACGATCGTCAGAAAATAAAAAGAAGTAACATAACCAGCAACGACAATGACAGAAGGGATCAGTTTAGTGAATTCTTCAGTTGCCTTTAATGCACTCGTTGCGGTTACTTCGGCAATGATTGCAATAGCCAGGTATAAATAAACCATATCTAGGTATCCTTTGATTAAAAATAATTATCTATAGATTTAATTTACCAGTGGTTCCGTGATAAGTTTATTTAGTAGTTCATAGAGTTGTTTTTGTTCTTTTTTTGTTAAATTCGAAAATAGTATTTTTTCAGTATCTAGAACAATATCCATTGCTTTTTCAATAACATCTTTACCTTTAGTTGTTAATCGTACTAAAGAACTTCGATTATCATTCTTATTTCTGATACGTTTAATTAATTTCAATTTTTGAAGGCGATTTAAGATTTTTGTTAATCCACCAGAACTGATAATTATCGAACGACATATATTAGTAGGGCTTAATTCATAAGGCTCACCAGATGCTCTAAGTGAAGCTAGTACTTCAAAATCACCGGATTGAATTCCAAAGGGAGCTATATCTTTACAATAAATATCGAAAAAATAGTCCCTTGCCCTGTACATTTGTAGAATAAATGGGTTTGTTCTGGAAGATATATCTGGCCAGTTACGTAGTATTTTATCCAGTAATTCAGGGATCGGTATTTTTTTCATTATTGCTTATATTTATCTTGCTGGAAAGATATATGAATGATAATTTATCTTTCTAGAAAGGTAAATATTAGCATATGGATAATAAAATACTATTCCGGATTCAAGTTAATTAATGTCTTCACAAAATAATAAAAAGCAATTGCATGCTATTTTTGCATGTATAGCAATATACGGTCTTACTCTTGGGCTGAACCACCCGTTAATAGCACTTATACTTGAATCACGTAATGTCCATCCTAGCATCATTGGTTTATTAGCTGCTACTCCCGCGATTGGGATGTTATTGATAGCTCCCACTATTCCTTCAATGGTTAGAAGGTTTGGTCTTAAACCCTTTCTATTAGGTTGCTTCGTCGCAGATTTAATGTTTTTCCTAATGTTCCCATTATTTGACAATATTTATGTGTGGTTCGTTATTCGTTTGCTAATGGGAGCATCAACCAATGCATTATTAACAACAAGTGAAGCCTGGATAAATGAAATTGTAGATGATGAAAATAGAGGTAGAACATTAGGTTTATATACTGCAATTATGGCGGCGTCCATGTCGATGGGTCCGCTTGTCATTCCAATCACAGGGATACATGGCTGGTCACCGTTTCTTGTTGGTGCGTTTTTTATATCACTGTCGATAATACCATTATTGCAAACATCAGTAACAGAACTGGATGTCCATACAGAGTCATCTTTTAGTATTGTTTCTTTTATGTTTATAGCTCCAATTATAGTTTTTGCAACATTACTTTTTGCCTGGAAAGAATTTATTTTTTCAGCCTTATTGCCTGTATATGGTGTGCAGAATGGAATGGGTACGTCTACAGCAGCAATAATGATAACAGCTGCAGGAATGGGAGGTGTATTCTTGACCTACCTAATTGGATGGTTGGCCGATAAATTTAATCGGTTAATAATACTCATATTATGCGGGTGTACCGCATGTATTGGAGCCTTATTATTACCATTTATATTTAATGTTCCATTAATTTTATGGCCACTACTATTTATTTTGGGGGGTGCTTTTTCCGGCTTATATACCCTCGCATTGACAATGGTAGGGCAACATTTTCGAGGAAATGAACTGGTTACTGCTACTGTAGCAATAGGTATGGTTTGGGGTATAGGTAGTTTAACCGGGCCATTGATTGCTGGTGTGGCAATGGACATATGGGATCCTCAAGGATTACCAGGCACATTATTTATATCATCTCTACTATTTATAATATTTATTATTTTCCGCTACATATTAACTTCAGATAAATCTAAAGCGATATGATTTTTACTAACTAATGCAAATAAAAAACTCTTTAAATAATTTCGGTTTAATTTCTAAGGTTCTACATTGGATTATTGCCATTTTGATCATTGGCCTAATTTGTCTTGGTTGGTATATGGTTGATTTGTCTTACTATGATAAGTGGTATCATAAATTACTTACCTGGCATAAATCATTAGGGATGTTGGTGTTGGGTATGGCGGTGATAAAGGTTGCCTGGCAATCTTATTCGTCTGTACCAAAGCTAACAGGGAGATTGAAGATCTGGGAACGGATCAGTGCTAATGTGATGCATAAAGTATTATTGCTAATAATGGTACTAATACCTATCACCGGATATCTAATTTCCAGTTCAGATGGTAAGGACGTAGCAGTTTTTAATTGGTTTGAAATACCTTCTCTAATATCGAAACATGAATCATTACGGAATTTGGCTATTGAACTGCATTTCTATTTTTCCTACGGTATTGTTCTATTATTGATCGGACATATCGGTGCAGCTTTGAAACATCAATTTATTGATAAGGATGGAACGCTAGTGAGGATGCTATGGAAGTAATATCTAGCACGGGTTGCAAAATATGCAGCCCGTGCAGATAGGGTTTTATTAGAAATATTTATATTGCTTATTTGCGGATACCCTCGACGTGTAGGCTAAAGCTCATTGTTTCGGCTGCTGGACCAAGATCATAATTTAACTCAAAATCGGATCTGCGCAATGTCGTAGTCGCATCGAACCCGGCACGGTAACCACCCCATGGATCGTCACCTTCTCCAACAGCCTGCATGTCCATGGTGATTGGTTTACTAACACCATGCAAGGTTAAGGTACCTTCCAGTTTGCCGTCCGTAAATTTGCTGCTCTTGAATGAAGCAGTTGGATATTTATCTATTTCAAGGAAATCTTCACCGCGCAGATGCTTATCACGCTCTGCCCAATTTGTGTCGATACTATCGGTATTAATCTCGATTTGAATCGTTGAGGCATCGGGTTTTGCCATATCCCAGTTAAAATTACCAGACATTTGGTTGAAACGACCATTCAAGGTACTGAAGCCCAAATGGGATATTTGAAATTGGATAAATGTATGAGATGGATCGATTTCGTATTCTGCTGCTATAGCCACAGTGGGACAAATGCTGTTTATTAATACAAATATAATTGAAAGTATTTTCATAGAAGAAGTAATTTTAATAGTCATAATCATAACTCCGATATTAGTAATTAATTTTGGGGCTGGCCCAGATAACATGATTATATGTTATATAGGCAGCATGAGAAAGAGCCGATTAAATACGAGTTATAACTAAATCTGGTGTTTAGCACTTGAAAAGAAGCGGCATATCTGGTTGATTTGAAGTTCGTAAAAACAATCAACCAACCAAAACGAGGATACGGCACTATGAACAAGAATAACGTTGTCGGTCTCAAAGGTCGAGACACCATTACAGATGCATTAACTGAGATGTTACAAAGCGGGGCACAAGAATTGATCCAACAGGCCGTACAAGTTGAATTGGAAGAACTGCTTCAGCAGTATACAGCGCGTTTAACAACGGAGGGTAACGCTGCGGTAGTCCGTAATGGTTACCTGCCTGAACGAAAGATCCTGACAGGAATTGGGCCGGTGACGGTTAAGATCCCCAAAGTACGTGCCAAATCAGGAGAACCCGTCACCTTTCATTCGGCACTGGTGCCACCGTATGTACGCAAGACACAATCCATTGAAGCTGCCCTGCCATGGCTTTATCTCAAAGGAATATCCACAGGTGAAATGGAAGCCGCCTTAACGGTCTTGGTGGGTCCTGAGGCACAGGGGACTCTCCGCCAATACGATTTCACGGCTCAAGCAAGAATGGGGACAACAATACCAACAATGGCGAGAGACGCCATTGGACAAAGACCAATGGGTTTACATCTGGGCAGACGGGATCTATTCAGGACTGAGGTCAGAAGAGTCCAAGCTCTGCGCCCTGGTGATTATTGGTGTCAATGAGCGAGGTCAAAAACACTTTCTGGCGATTGAAGATGGTGTTCGTGAATCAACCCAGAGCTGGCGAGAAGTATTGCTCAAGCTCAAATCACGTGGCATGAACGTCCCCCAACTGGCGATTGGAGATGGCGCATTGGGGTTCTGGGCTGCGATGGACGAAGTCTATGCTGAAACACGACATCAACGATGCTGGGTGCATAAAACGGCGAATGTGTTGAACGCCCTACCGAAATTGTCACAACCTAAAGCCAAGCAGGCACTCCATGATATCTGGCAGTCCGAGACAAAAGGAAATGCCGAGAAAGCCTTTGAACTGTTTATCCAGACCTATGACATAAAATACCCAAAAGCCACGGCGTGTTTACAAAAAGACCGTGAAGAATGGCTCGCTTTCTATGATTTCCCGGCACAGCATTGGCAAAGCATTCGAACCCGTGATCCGATTGGATCTACCTTTGCCACAATCCGTCACAGGACGAAACGAGCAAGAGGCTGTCTGTCTCGTGATAGCCTGTTGCATATGATGTTTAAGCTTGGGGAATGCGCACAGGGCAAATGGAGAAGATTAAGGGGATTTGATCACCTGGCCAAGGTCATCAAAGGGGTTCAATTTAAAGACGGTATAGAAGTGTTAGATAACAAACAGGTCGCCGCTTGATTCAATCGGCTAAACACCAGTTTTGACAATATCTCATTAAATACACGAGTACTCATAAATTAATCGAACATTTTGTCGCATGTATAACGGCACGATGTGCTGCCGAGTTAGTCGAGGTTAACCGTAAAACGGCTACCCGTTATTATCATCGCTTAAGAAAAATTATTGCGATGAAACTATTGATTGAAGCGAATGAATTTATTTCAGGCGAAATAGAAGTTGATGAGTCTTATTTTGGCGGTCGGCGTAAAGGTAAACGCGGTCGCGGTGCATCCGGTACTATACACTTGATATATAAAGCAACAACCAGAAATAACATGCCCAGAACGGGGCCAGGAACAGGCAGTTTAAATAAACGGCTAAGGAATTCGCCAATAAACTGAAACAACAATAATATTGTTATCGCTTTTAGCATGGTTCGTGAAAGAAATCCTTAATATACCCAAGATCGATGAAAGAGCTTGATGTTTATGAATTAAGAGATCAGTCTATCACCTATGAGCAAGATTGAATTAACCGCAGAAAACAAATTGAAATTAGAAGCACGACATAAGCAAGTGCGAGATATCCGGGAAGGTGATCGTATCAAAGCCGTATTACTGAATTCTGAAGGGTGGAGCACAACGATGATAGCGCAAGCCTTGCGCAAACATGAAACCTGTATACTTCGTCACTTGAAGGACTATACCGGAGAGCAGAAATTGCACTGTGCAAACGGCGGTTCCGAGGAGAAATTAAGCAAGCGACAATGTGACGAATTACTCGCACATCTGACAGCACATCTATATCAACATAACCACCAAATTGTGGCTTACATCAAGACCCGTTATGGGGTTGACTACACGGTATCGGGTTTACATAAATGGTTGCATCGTCAAGGATTTGTTTATAAACAACCCAAAGGGATCCCCGCCAAAGCCGATGTTGAACAACAACATGCCTTTATCAAGCAGTATGACGTATTGAAAGCAAACGTCGGTGCTGATGAGCCTATTTTGTTTGGTGATGGCGTGCATCCGACACAGTCGACGAAATTGAGTCACGGTTGGATAAAGAGAGGGACAAATAAGCTTATCAAAACAACCGCGAGTCGCACACGGATTAACCTATTAGGTGCGATTGAACTCAATGCCTTGTCAAACACGGTGACAGAAACCTATGACACGATTAATGCCGACAGCATTGTTGATTTTCTATCCAAATTACGAGCGCAATACGTTGATGCAAACACCCTTCACTGGATAGTTGATGGGGCGGGTTATCATAAGGCGGCGAGTGTTAAAGAAAAGGCAAACGAACTTAATATTAAGATACACATCCTGCCGCCTTATAGTCCTAATTTGAATCCGATAGAACGTTTATGGAAAGTGATGAACGAACACGTCCGTAATAACCACTATTTCCATTCGGCCAAGGAATTTCGTGAGCAAATCGATGACTTTTTCAAAAACACTTTACCGGATATCGCGGACTCATTGAACGATAGAATTAATGATAACTTTCAGATCATCGATCCTGCAACTTGAAGTTGATTGAGTATATACACAATTCGAAAGATAATTAACGAAGGGCATCATTAAATATAATTCACATCAAGAATTATCTACATTTATTCAATACTGGCCCCGTTATTAAACCAATGCGCTAGTATTTCCCTTTCTTTTTCAGTCATTTGAGTCAAATTAGCCAATGGCATCGTTTGAGCAACAACTGAACGTTCGTAAATACGTTCAGCCCATTGTTTAATTTGTTCTTGAGTATCAAATGCCGCACCTAAAGGTGTCACTGATGCTGTTGGATGTGTCGGTGTCGCTGAATGACAAGTTACACAGCGTTGTTCAATAACTGTCTTAACTTCTGCAAACGATACTGTAGCATCACTGGAAGCAACAGATATCGCCTCCGGCCGTGAAGGTGCTATCGCAACTGCAAGTGCGATAAAGATTAATACTACAGCAATGGGAATAACAATAATGTTTTTGCCTTGATTCCTCAAATTAAAATAATGCCGAATGAGCACACCAGCAAAAAATATAACTAACAAGATCAGCCAATTGTAAGCATGCCCATAGATCATTGGATAATGATTGCTGAGCATGGCAAATAAAACAGGCAAAGTAATATAGTTATTATGTAAGGAACGTTGCTTTCCTTTAGGACCATGTGTCGGATCAGGATCTTCCCCGCGCTCTTTGGCATTCACCAACTCACGTTGCCTTGGCATAATCACCATTAAAACGTTCGCCGCCATGATGGTCCCTAACATTGCGCCAACCTGTATAAAAGCACCGCGACCACCAAATAAATGTGTCACTGCATAGGCCGTTAAACCGAGTAAAATAATCCCTGTAACAGGAAAAGCGAGACCACTTCCTAATGGAGACTTACATAATAAATCATAAACAATCCAGGCTGCGACTAGTAAACCTAAACTGATAACAATCGCCTGTGTTCCAGAAATATCTGCAACATTTTTATCGACCAGATATATATCCGCATTAAAATAAAACATCACTGTGAGCAATAAAAAACCGGTTACCCAGGTAAAATAGGCTTCCCACTTAAACCAGTGCAATGGTTCTGGCAATTCATTCGGCGCAACTCTATATTTTTGCGCATGATAAAAACCACCACCATGAACCGCCCATAGATCACCATCAATATCTTCACTCTCCGGATTTCTTGGTGGTCGATTTAGATTCATATCGAGCCAGACAAAATAGAATGACGCGCCAATCCAGGCAATACCTGTAATTAAATGCGCCCACCTGAGTAATAGATTAAGCCATTCTAGAGTGTAGCCACTAGTCATTAAATATGTCTTCCATATGTTTATCCAAAATATATAATTGATTGAAAAGCAATCAAGAATTTCAAAACTTATTTGAAACTACGGATTGTAAATAATAATTGTCTAATCATTAACAACCTTTGTAGTTCTATAAAACCGTTCGTAATCATGTTTTTCAAATAACTCCAATAATTCTGCTGTAATAGATACAGCGATAGCTGTAGGTAGTTTTGAATTAAAATTTCCTGCGCCAATGGGGCAAGTCATGCGGGATAGTTGCTCATTTGTTATATTTTTTTGCTTTAATCGTTTTTCAAAATGACGGCGTTTTGTTTTTGAACCAATTAAGCCAAGGTAAGAAAAATCATTATGCCTTAGAATTCTTTCACAAATATCCTGATCAAGTGCATGGCTGTGAGTTATAACTAAATAATAACTATTCGATAGTGTTTTATTTATCTCAGTGAATGGATTATCAGTAATGATCATATCGATATTATCTGCACATGTTTCCGGAAATTCATTTTTTCTCTCATCAATCCAGGTTACCTGACAATTCAGTGACGATAAGATATGAACCAGAGCTCTACCAACATGACCAGCACCGAATAAAACGACGTTGTGGTAATTTGGTATTATTGGTTCAAAAAATAATACAGCAGAATCATTTTCGTTCAGTAGTTGATTTGAATCTAAAGGATTTATTAGACCGTCATTTAGTTTTTCTGGATGATTTATCAAATCACGTGCAATTCTAATTGATTGGTCAGTGAGTTCCTCGTTATCCAAAATCCCAATGCTATTATCATTCGTTATGATAAGTTTGTTCGCGGCTTGATATTCACTAGATCCAAAAACACTAGCTAATACAAATGCTTCTTTATTATTCAACTTAATTAGCGACTCTTGTAACCATGAAGGAATAAAATCTGGCTCGAAGTTCTCAAAAATTAGAACAACTACACCGCCGCAACATTGTCCAAGTCTGGTGGCCAATGGAAACTGTTTTAAAAACTGTGATGTTCCATTAGTCTTAATTAAGTTTTCACGTGCAATTGCAATTGCTTCATATTCAAGATTCCCTCCACCAATAGTACCTTCAATTTTATCTTCCCAAATCAACATTCTGGTTCCTGTTTCTCGAGGACTGGATCCTTTGACATCTGCAACAGTCACCAATACACATGGATTTTTCTCATGCAAAGATAAAACTAATCTATTAAGCCAGTTAATCAAACCGCTAGCCTCTCTTTTGATTTAGACTCATCACTACCTCTATGTTTGATGTTGTTAATAGATTTTAAAATTTCTTCGGGTGTTGCCGGTGCATTGAGTAGAGGACTAAATTCGTAATCACATACACTTGCAATAGCATCCTTGATTGCAAGATAAACCGAGATTGCCAGCATAAGCGGAGGTTCGCCAACTGCTTTTGACTTATATATTGTTTCTTCCTGATTACATCCAGATTTGAGTAAATTAACATTGAATTCTTGAGGCATATCAGAACAGACTGGTATCTTGTAGGTAGAAGGAGCATGTGTAGTTAACCTACCGGTTTTATCCCAAACTAATTCTTCAGAAGTCAACCAACCCATTCCTTGTATGAATCCCCCTTCAACCTGACCCAGATCAATAGCCGGATTTATTGAACGACCAACATCATGTAAAAGATCTGCTCGTAAAAGCTTACATTCTCCAGTTAGTGTATCAATCAACACCTCCGAGACTGAAGCACCATATGTAAAATAATGAAACGGACGTCCTGTATTTGTTTTTGCATCCCAGTGAATTTTTGGTATTTTATAGAAACCAGATGACCATAAACAGATTCGGGCAAAATACGCCTTGTGTATTAATTCAGCCCAAGTCAGGGTTGCATCACCAATAAAGACCTTCCCTTTTTTGAATAATACGTTTTCAGGTTTAACTTCGTAGGTTTCAGCAGCAAAATCTATCAATCTTTGCTTAATTGTGCGTGCAGCGGCTTGCGCAGCCATACCATTGAGATCACTGCCTGATGAAGCAGCTGTCGCTGAAGCATTGGGCACTTTGCTTGTATCTGAGGCAGAACAACGGATATTACTAATATCAATCTGAAATTCTTCCGCGACAACTTGAGCAACTTTAGTAAAAAGACCCTGACCCATTTCTGTACCGCCATGATTTAACAGGACTGTTCCATCAGCATGGTAAATGTTAACCAGTGCACCAGCCTGATTATAAAAAGTTGCATTAAACGAAATACCAAATTTAACTGGCGTAATAGCAATCCCTTTTTTAAAAAACTGACTCGTGTTATTAAATTTACCTATATCTTCACGCCTTTTTACATAGTCTGAACTTTGTTCAAGTTCATCAAATATGTCTTGAATAATATTGTCTTCAACTTCCATTTGATATGGAGTTACATTTCTTTCATCTTTGCCATAAAAATTAATCTTTCTAATGACCAAAGGATCTTTTTTAAGATACCGAGCTATTTCGTCGATGACATATTCAATCCCAACCATCCCTTGTGGCCCACCAAAACCTCGAAAGGCCGTATTTGAAACTGTGTTTGTCTTACAACGGTGAGAAGTAATTTTTGCATTTTCTAGAAAATAGGCATTGTCACTATGACACATTGCCCTAGCTGCAACAGGTCCAGTTAAATCAGCAGACATGCCAGCACGTACTTTATGAATAAACTCTATACCGGTAATACGTCCATCATTTTCAAACCCCACTTTATAATCAATAATGAAATCATGTCGCTTACCTGTCATTTCCATATCTGCATTGCGATCGACACGAAACTTGACTGCCTGCCCCGTCTTTTTAGCAAGTATTGCTGCAATGGTTGCAAATAATGAAGGTTGAGATTCTTTACCACCAAAACCACCGCCCATTCTACGGCATTCGACAACAACATCATTGTCATTCACACCTAGAGCTGCAGCAACATGATGTTGTACCTCACCAGGATGTTGTGAGGAACTATAAACAAACATCTGGTTATCTTCTCGCGGTACGGCAAATGCTATATGCCCTTCAAGATAAAATTGATCCTGACCACCGACCACGATTTGTCCACTTATGTTATGTTCAGAAGATAATATTGCTTTTTCAGCATCGCCCTTTACCAAAGTTTGAGTGGGTAAAACAAATGATTCTTTTTCAACAGCTTCATTTAAATCAAACACAGCTTCGAGATCTTCATATTCAATCTCTGCCTTTAAAACAGCTCGACGCGCTTGATTAACCGTTTTCGCGGCAACTGCAAATATTGAATGACCTACATACTGCACTTCGCTTTCAACTAATATAGGATCATCATCTAGTATTGGTCCAAAGTTATTTTTCCCTGGAATATCTTTAGCCACTATAACAGCCACTACACCTTCAGATTTGTTAACTTGAGATAAATCTAAAGATTTGATTCTTGCGTGTGCACGTGTGCTGGTACCTGTTGCAACATAGAGAGTTCCTTTAAGTTCTTTTATATCGTCAATATAATTTGCTTCGCCACTAACATGGAGATGAGCACTTTCATGAGATTGGGATTGACCGACACCGCCAGCTATAAATTCATCAGGCATAACATTCACCCCACATAATTATAAAGCCGTGGCATTGAAGAATTATTTAAAGTTTCGTAATAAAACTTTTTAAGTAGATTGCCAGCAATTTCCGAGCGATAAGAATTTGAAGCACGCATATCTGTTAAAGGTTGAAAGTCCTCTTCAAGAGCAGTCAATGCTGAAAATACTAGATCTTCACTCCACTCCTTGCCTTTCAGGACTAGCTCACATGTTTTAGCACGTTTTGGTATGGCTGCCATACCTCCGAAAGCTATGCGTATGTCATTAACAATGTTATTTTTTATTTCAATATTGAATGCAGCAAAGACTGCAGAAATATCCTGATCAAATCTCTTTGATATTTTATAAGCTTTGAATATTCTTCCTGATTTTGGAATAGGTATTTTTATAGATTCTACAAATTCACCACTACGTAAATCTTTTTTCATATAGTCTAAATAAAAATCTTCCATAGCTACTTCACGTCGATTTTTTCCTTTAAGTAGCACGACAGTACTGTCTAAACTGATCAATGCAGGCATTGAATCGCCAATAGGCGAACCATTTGCGACATTGCCAACAAGCGTTCCGGCATTACGGATTGGAGGTGATGCAAATCGACGGTATAATTCTTCTAGGTTCGTATAGTGATTCAATAACACTTCATAAGCATCCGTCAACTTTACAGCTGCACCTATTTCTATGTGTGTTTCAGTAATATTAATATTTTGCAATTCTTTTATATCACAAATATAAATAACTATGGGTAAATCACGATGTTGCTTCGTAACCCATAACCCAACATCCGTACCACCTGCCAATATTATTGCATCAGGATATTTAAGCCGAAGAGTTACTAAGTCATCTAGTGTTGTTGGTGCAAAATATTGAAAATTGCCAGTTAGTGTTAAACATTTTTTGGGATGAATTGATTTTAACTGGTTGATTAAATGGTCTTCATGCTTATTAAATTCGTCTTTTCCGCACGGATTCGTTACCCAATTATCTTCAAGGGCTTCATAATCATACATTTTTTTTGCAGCATCAATAATAGGTCTGTATCCAGTACATCTGCATAAATTGCCAGCCAAGGCATCATCAATGTCATCACGTGATGGCTCAGCTTTATTTTTATATAAGGCAAAAAGTGACATGACAAATCCAGGAGTACAAAATCCGCATTGTGAACCATGGCAATCAACCATCGCTTCTTGCACTGGATGTAATTTATTTGAGTTATACTTTTTTAAGCTTTCGACTGTAAATAATGCTTTGCCATTCAACGTTGGAACAAACTGAATACAGGCATTAATT
>CBDFNQ010000019.1:0-58469 GCA_965250225.1 Gammaproteobacteria bacterium | reverse complement strand
TGAAATGTGGGAAAACGCCAAACCTGATCACAATCTGCGCAGAGTCTCAGTATGAGCTTACAATCATTCAAACAAGCTATTTATACCATGACATGTTTGTTAATGTTTTCAGTTCCAATAACACCTGCTAATGCAGAAGAAATGATTCTGGAGATCATTCCACTCAAGCATAGTTTGCTAAGCGATGTACTGCCCGTGATTCAACCTCTTATTGCCGACGGTGGCACAGCCACAGGCATGAATGACCAACTGATCGTAAAAACAACGCCATCAAACCTGATCCAGATCAAAAAATTACTCAATAATCTGGACACTGCACCAAGACGTTTAATGATCATCGTTAAACAAAATGTTGATGGCAATCTCACACACAATGAACATGGCCTTTCAGGAAAATATCGTAGTGGTGATGTGACAGTACAAAGCCCGGACGTCAGTGATGACGGAGCATCAGTCGCCATTCAGGACAAAGAAGGGAATATTCTGCGCTATCGCACCTTAATAACCAAATCTAATATTGATGACAGAAATACATTTCGTGTCCAGACCATTGCCGGTCAGCCAGCCTTCATTCAACAAGGAAGCTCTGTACCTGTTGCCAACCAACAAACCTTTATCACTCCTGACGGTGTTTTGGTACAGGAAGGCGTAGAGTATCGCAATGTCACATCGGGTTTTTATGTACTACCCAGACTGAATGGCAACCGCGTAACCCTGTTAGTTTCTCCACAGCTGAACAAGGTCAGCCCACATCAGGGAGCAACATTTGATCTACAAAATATCGAAACCACTGCCAGTGGTCAGCTTGGCGAGTGGATCCAGATCGGCGGCATCACTGAGCAATATAAAGAAAAAAACTCACGCAATCTGGTCAGCACACGTAGCCAGGGCCAGGAAATCCGCAATGTCCTGATTAAGGTTATAGAGATCTTCTAATAAATCTTTTTTGACCTCGCACGGCTGCAAGCCTGAGCTATTGCTGATAGAATCAGCGTTCCAGTTTTTTCTGTCTGACACCTTTATTAAAGCTTAACTTTCAATGCAGATTTATCACGGCACTAATGCCGCATCCCAGTTCCGACTGCAAAAATTATTGTTATCCTTGCAGGCAATTGATAACAAGCTTGAGCAGCTGTCAGCACAGTTTGTCCATTTTGTTCATTCACACGATCCACTAACAGCCGAAGAAGAACGCTTGTTGTTAGATCTTCTTAACTATGGCGACAAACCAGCCACGAATACAGAACAAGGGCAGCTGATCCTTATCACTCCAAGACCCGGCACAATCTCTCCCTGGTCGAGTAAGGCCACAGACATCCTGCATAATTGTGCTTTACAAAAAGTCCAGCGAGTTGAACGTGGCATTGCCTGGAATTTGTCGTTTCAGGGATCGCACACAGCAGGGCAGGAACAACTTCAAGAAATCGCTGCGGTATTACACGACCGTATGAC
The DNA here is from genome assembly GCA_965250225.1 of Gammaproteobacteria bacterium. GTDB lineage: Bacteria > Pseudomonadota > Gammaproteobacteria > Eutrophobiales > Eutrophobiaceae > CBDEUK01. The sequence continues at coordinate 57,017 of CBDFNQ010000019.1, read as the reverse complement.
TGAAACTGTGTTGTCTTCACTTGAACAAGCTGAAACCCTGTTCAGCGAATTTAAACCCAGGCCAGTGCAAACCATTTCGCTGGGCGAAAATGGTCAAGCCGCGTTAGAGACCGCAAATCTGGAACTAGGATTGGCATTATCTGATATCGAGATCGACTATTTAGTAAAAAGCTATAACGAGCTCGGCCGTGACCCTAGTGATGTTGAATTAATGATGTTTGCCCAGGCCAATTCCGAACATTGCCGTCACAAGATTTTTAATTCCGCCTGGGATATAGACGGAAAGCCACAAGATGCCACTTTGTTTAGCATGATCCGTGAGACACATAAAAAACATCCCGGTCGTGTCTTATCTGCCTACAGTGATAACGCTGCGGTAATTCAAGGCTATCAAGCAGCCCGCTTCTTCCCGAATGTCGACGACCAAAATTATTCTTATCACAAAGAAGATGTGAATCTGCTTTTAAAGGTGGAGACCCACAATCATCCCACAGCGATATCTCCACTGCCCGGTGCTGCGACTGGCTCAGGTGGTGAAATACGTGACGAAACCGCAACAGGTCGTGGCGCTAAACCCAAGGCTGGACTCACTGGTTTCTCAGTCTCCAATCTGAACATTCCTGAGCATATTCAACCCTGGGAACAACCCTATGGCAAACCGGAACGGATCGTTTTGGCGCTGGACATCATGCTCGAAGGCCCAATTGGTGGCGCAGCATTCAATAATGAGTTTGGCCGACCCAATTTATCTGGCTACTTCCGCTGTTACGAACAATACGAAGCCACCAGTGACCGTGTCCGCGGGTACCACAAACCGATCATGCTGGCAGGCGGCTATGGCATGGTTCGCCCGGAACACGTACTCAAACAAACCATACCTGTCGGTGCTAAATTAATTGTCCTGGGTGGCCCGGCCATGCTGATAGGCCTCGGCGGTGGAGCGGCGTCGTCGATGGCATCAGGCAGCAGCCATGAAGACCTGGATTTTGCATCCGTACAACGACACAATCCTGAGATCCAGCGCCGTTGCCAGGAAGTAGTTGACCGCTGCTGGGCTATGGGTGCTGATAGCCCAATCATCTCTATCCACGATGTCGGTGCAGGAGGACTTTCGAACGCCTTGCCTGAACTTGTCAACGACAGTGGACGTGGTGCAGTGTTTCAACTTCGTGCTATCCCCAATGCTGAACCCGGCATGTCGCCACTGGAGATCTGGTGCAATGAGGCACAGGAACGTTATGTATTAGCGATTGATGAAAACAGTATCAATATATTTAGCAAATTGTGCCAGCGTGAACGCGCGCCATTTTCCCTGCTCGGTCATGCAACGGAAGATAATCAGCTGATTCTGAATGACGAGCTGTTTTCTAATTCGCCTATCGATATACCCTTGTCAGTATTACTTGGCAAATTGCCGCAAATGCAGCGCTCTGCAAACCGTACAACCGTTTCGTTGACAACATTCGATAGCAGCAAGATTGACCTTGACGATGCTATCAACCGTTTGTTGCATCTACCGACGATTGCCGACAAGCGTTTTTTGATCACGATTGGAGATAGAAGCATCTCCGGTCTGGTGTGTCGCGATCAAATGATAGGACCCTGGCAGATACCGGTTGCCGATTGTGCCGTGACCAGTAGTGGTTATGGCCACTATGTTGGCGAGGCCATGGCTATGGGTGAACGAACACCTATCGCACTGATTAATGGCCCGGCATCCGGTCGTATGGCACTAGGTGAAGCGATTACCAATATCACTGCCGCGCGTATCTTACAACTCAGTGATATCGCGCTGTCGGCCAACTGGATGGCGGCCTGCGGTCAGCTCGATGAAGATGCAAAACTGTTCGACACCGTCGAAGCCATCAGTGGACTGTGTCAAGACTTGGGTATCTGCATCCCGGTAGGTAAGGATTCACTCTCTATGAATACCCTATGGCAAGACGATAAAGAACAAAAACAGGTTACCTCGCCCTTATCACTGATCATCTCAGCATTCGCACCAGTTGCCGACATTCGTCAAAGCCTGACTCCCCAACTCAATCTATCAGAAGGCAAATCACTCCTCTTATTAATCGATTTAGGTCGCGGTAAACAACGGCTGGGTGGTTCTTGTTTAGCTCAGGTCTATGAGCAAATTGGCAATGAAGCAGCCGATCTGGATCATAGTGAGGACCTGGCTGTTTTTTTTCAATCGATTCAATTATTGAACGAAATGGGTTTGTTACTGGCCTATCATGATCGCTCCGATGGTGGACTCTTTGTCACACTGACTGAAATGTGTCTGGCTGCTCGAGCCGGAATGGTGATTGATCTTGACCCTCTCGGAGGAGAACTTGCATCCGCCCTGTTTAATGAAGAACTGGGAGCGATCATACAAATTCGTAAGGAATCTTTAGCGACAGTACGCAGCACCTTTGCCAATGCTGGTGAGCTTCAACATCACGTCCATGTGATTGGCCAACCAACAGTTGAAAAAGACCTCATCGTTCACGCTAACAAAAAAATCGTGTTTTCAACATCACTCTCAGAATTGCAAAAAGCCTGGTCTGCAACCAGTTTCCAGATGCAAACTTTGAGGGACAACCCGGAATGCGCACGCCAGGAATACGAAACAGTTTGTGATATGGAAAACCCAGGTCTTTTTATTGACGCGACATTTTCTGATAGCGCCCTGAATGTGTTTCACAGCAAAAACCACCCCAACCCTAGAATTGCGATCCTCAGAGAACAAGGCGTGAATGGTCAGCTTGAAATGGCCGCTGCCTTTGAACGAGCAGGCTTTGATTCTATCGATGTACACATGACCGATATTATCAGTGGAGAAGTAAGACTTGATGATTTCACTGGTCTAGCGGCCTGTGGTGGCTTTTTCTTATGGCGATGTCCTCGGTGCCGGTGGCGGCTGGGCCAAATCCATCTTATTTAATCCAGCTGTCCGTGATGAATTTCACTCTTTCTTCCAACGACAGGACACCTTTGCCCTGGGTGTGTGCAATGGCTGCCAAATGCTGTCACAACTGAAAAGTATTATCCCCGGCACTGATCACTGGCCTCAATTTAGCCGTAATCAATCCGAGCAATTTGAAGCACGCCTTGTGATGGTTGAAATTATGGAATCTCCTTCTATATTCTTACAAGATATGGCCGGTTCAAAATTACCTATCGTGGTAGCTCATGGCGAAGGACAGGTTTTCTATTCGGACAAAGAAGATCAAGACAACGCTTGTTTAAGCCTCCGTTACATCGACAATAGTAGCCACAGCACGGAACACTACCCGGCAAATCCGAACGGTTCTGTTGCAGGAGAAACCGGTTTCACGTCTGATGATGGTCGTTTCACCATCATGATGCCGCACCCAGAACGCGTTTTTCTACGTTCACAATATTCCTGGTTACCCAACGATTGGCGATCTGAAAACGGCCCCTGGATGGCGATGTTTCATAATGCCAGGAAATGGGTCGATGAATAAGTCAGTTCAGACATGATAAAACCCTGAACAAACTCAACCACCTTAGTGATAACGTTTTTTTTAAGTGACTACCTCGGTGCCAATCCGATCAAGGGAGTGACACATTTTACTGGCGATTAGACTCTGTATTTTTTATTATTCACCTTATCAATCACACCTGTCCGCAGATTTACCGGCTTTAATCAGATTATACATCTCAGAAGAATGCTGGGGTTGTTCAGTTTTTTTTACGCATTCCTGCATTTTTCGACCTACCTGGTTCTCGACCAGTTTTTTGACTGGGACGAAATTGTTAAAGACATCATTAAACGTCCCTACATCACCATCGGTTTCAGTGCATTTATGTTACTGCTCCTACTGGCCATCACTTCTACTAACAAAATGATGAAGCGTCTGGGAAAAAACTGGGAAAAACTGCATCGCCTGGTGTATGTAATCGCTATATTTGGCATCTTACATTTCATCTGGTAGGTCAAAGCCGATCTGCTTGAACCACTAACCCTGGCTGCAATCCTGATTATTTTGCTCAGCGCTAGAATGCAGACCATCAAAAAGCCATCTATTTCATGAATTTTCTTTTAAAACCATGATATTAGCGTATTATGGTTTTAAAAATAGAAACCATATGCAATGGCACGTAAATGGGCGGGACTAAGAAAAATAATAAAAAAGATCCGGGCACTATCTCCAAAAAAGATAGCCGGTTGTTTCGTCAGTCGGTTGGCGAAATAGATAAAGTCGATATAAATCAAGCAGATATATCCAAGACAAAGCCCAAACCTGTTCCAGAGAAATTACTTGGGAATTCAGAACCTATCTTCGATCAATTTGTAGATAACACTTTAGACATTGACGATGTTGAAATGGGCGAAGAACTGTCCTTTTTTCGTCCTGGTGTACAAAAACAAACATTAAGAAAGCTACGACGTGGACAGATTGCAATAGAACGTGAACTGGATTTACATGGTTTAACAGTTGATCAAGCTCTACCAGTTTTGTCCAGTTTCCTGAACAACGTCTCTCAATCGGATCAGCGCTGTGTACGTATCATTCATGGCAAAGGTCGTGGTTCGAAAAATAAACTGCCCATTTTAAAAAATAAATTGAATCAATGGTTACAGCAACACGACAAAGTGCTGGCCTTCTGTTCGGCAAGACCCAATGACGGTGGCACAGGTGCTGTGTACGTGTTGTTAAAAAAACTGGAATAATTCATGCATCTAAAAAAACACGAACTAGACTTTAATTATAGCAATAAGGATTCAGTGGTATTTCACCATAACCCATTAATTACCTAATGACTGATATGAGTGAATTTTACGAGGAAATAGGAGATCGTACTTACACGGCTATCATCATTGATGATCAGGCCACCAGTAGGATCATTCTTGAAACTATCGTCAGTAGTATTGATGACAATATCCGTGTCATGTCGTTTGATAGTTGCTTAAGCGCATTACAAGTTATAGAAACCAATCCACCTGATATTATTCTTACCGACTATAAGTTACCCGTATTAAACGGCATTGAATTTACTCGCCGCCTCAGAAGCATTCCTCAGTGTAGTGATATCCCGGTCATCATCGTGACCATTTTCGATGATAAATCGATCCTTTATGAAGCACTTGGCGTCGGTGTGACTGAATTTTTAACCAAGCCCGTCGATCAGCATGAATGCCGCGCCCGTTGTAAAAACCTGTTAACCATGAGGAAACAACAGATCATGATTAAGGAACGGGCAAATACCTTACAACAGGAAGTTGAACAAGCCGTAAAAGAAATTCACATTAGGGAAAAAGAAACCCTGCACCGTCTGGCACTCGCCGGTGATTACAAAGATGTTGCAGCTGGAACCAACTTGGAAAAGATGGGTAAAATTTCAAGGATCATTGCTGAACGACTACATCTCACCAAGAAAGAATGTGAGATTATTGAAATTGCAGCACCGATGCATGATATCGGTAAAATCGGTATCCCGGATAGAGTCTTATTAAAACAAGCTTCCCTGACCGATGAAGAATTTGAACTCATGAAACGTCATGCTGAGATTGGTTATGACATTCTAAAAGACAGTCCATCGCCGTATATGCAAATGGGCGCTATAATCGCATTGAATCATCATGAAAAATTTGATGGTACTGGCTATCCAACAGGCAAGAAGGGAGAAGACATCCCCCTCGTTGCACGAATTGCCACTGTTGCAGACGTGTTTGACGCGTTGGTATCAAAAAGGCCCTACAAAGAGGCCTGGGATACTAAAGAAACTTTGAGCTATATGGAACAGGAAAAGGGCCGGCACTTTGACCCGGAATTGATTGAAATATTAAAATCAAACCTGGATACCATCATTCATTGTATGGCAATTGAAAAAGATAAATCAAAACAATATTCCTGACGCATTATCTACCAACACTGCAGTATTCTTTATTCACACAAAATCAACTATAATAGCTTAATATCTAGAGGTGGAAACCTCAGCTAGACACTTTTAGGATAGTCGACAAAGATTTTGATTTACTATTAAACAGGAATGGCTTTCGAATGCTAAATCATATTCTCAACACGCTTCAAAACCGTGAAGATTCTGAACACGAACAGGCCATCGTTAAATTTTTTATGGGCATAGTTTGTTTATCTTATCTAGCCTATACAACCAATAATCAAATAATAATTAAGGAAGTCATCATAGCTTCCAATCTTTATATTTTTACTACGGTCATTCAATTCCTGTGGATTTTATTCAAACCTGAGAAAAATGTAGTACGCAGGTCTCTTGGAATGCTCATGGATGCATTTTTTTTAACCTATATTCTTATTGTTACTGGAGAGAACGGTGCGCCATTGTTCGGTGTGTATTTGTTTTCTACTTTTGGACAAGGATTTCGTTTTGGTAATAAATATCTATTCGCCAGTGCCCTATTGAGTGTTTTATGCTTCACTATAATCATAAACTACAGTGATTATTGGAAAGAAAGTGCCAAAATTAGCTATGGGATTATTTTATCAATTATTGTTCTCTCAGCTTATGTATCTGTTTTGATCAGCCGACTGCAATCAGCGGTCAAATCTGCCGAATCTGCGAATTTAGCTAAATCACAATTTTTAGCCAACATGAGTCACGAAATTCGTACTCCACTAAATGGAGTCATTGGCATGAGTGGTTTATTGGTCAAAACACCTCTGAATCCAGAGCAAAAGGATTTTGCTTCTACCATTCAAGCATCAGCCAAAACTCTGTTAATGTTGATCAATGATATTCTTGATATCTCAAAAATTGAAGCTGGCAAAATCGAGCTTGAGATCATCGACTTTGATATTTATACACTCATCAAAACCACCCGATCCATGCTTGCACCAGACGCCGAGAAAAAAGACCTGCAATGTAGAGTACATATATCACCTGATGTACCGATACTACTGAAAGGCGATGCGCTTCATATCAGACAAATATTAATCAACTTTATTACCAATGCTATTAAATTCACTAAAGAAGGTAAAATTGATATCAATGTTTCCAGTAAACATATCATTGACAATAATCATCGTTTGCGTTTTGAAGTAACAGATACCGGAATAGGTATTTCCGAAAATACCATTTCCCGTATCTTTGAAAAATTTACCCAGGCAGATGAATCGACAACAAGAGAGTATGGTGGCACTGGCCTTGGTATGGCTATTTCAAAACAATTAGTCTTGGCAATGAAAGGCGAGATAGGAGTTGAAAGTAAAAAAGATATTGGTAGTACTTTCTGGTTTGAACTTGAAATTGAAGAAAATATGATGTCTTCCGATCAAATCACTTCACCTATTCATTTCAGTGATAACAGAGTTCTTCTAGTCAGTGCTACAGATGAAATTGATGTTGTCCGTAATCATCTCATGACCTGGCAAATTAGCATTGATGATGCAAGCAATATTCATCAGACAAACTACAAACTGCTAAATGGTCAAAACAGCGGAAACCCCTATCACTTGATTCTTGTAAACGAAGAGAACCTGGATGTCAGTGCTGAACAGTTTATTTACAAAGTCCAGAAGCAATGTCCCGGCTATAAACATTTTATTCTGTTAAGTGATAAACAACATACTAAAAGAGAGTTACAATATTTTAACGAAATTGGTTATGCCTATGTTTTAAGCAAATTTATTGATAGAACAACTCTATTCAGAATCTTACATGCACTCGTTACTGGTAACCTGGCAAACAAGGATGTCACTGAACTCAAGATTGTAAAAGATCTTTATCCTTCTGATTCTGTAGTAAAAGGACTCAAAATTATTGTCGGAGAAGATAACCCAACCAATCAAAAGGTAATTCAAAAAACACTTGAATTTTCCGGGCACGAAATCCGTATGGAAGAAAATGGAGAACTGGTTCTTGATACAGTTGAAGAAGAAGATTTTGATTTAATAATTCTCGATATGAATATGCCAGTCATGGGAGGTGTTGAGACAGCAAAAATCTTTCGTTTTACACATCATGGCAAAAAACATACACCAATCATTATGTTATCAGCCAATGCTACAAGCGAGGCAAAAAAAGAAGCTGAGGAAGCGGGCGTTGACCTTTATTTAACCAAGCCAGTTGAACCGCAGAAACTCATAGACAGTATTAACGAACTTGTTTATAACAAGTCAAAAAAACTACTTCACACTGAAAAAACAAAACAAATTGAACTCAATGACGTTGATGACGACAAACCATTTTTAGATCGTAGCATTATCAACGAAATTAATAATTTAGCTACAACTTATAGTTTTATGTTAGACTTAATAGATGGATATCTGAATGACACCAGAAATTCTATTGAAGAATTAAAACAGGCTGACTTAAAAAATGAGTATGAGTTGCTTGGCGATATTTCACATAATATTGATGGTAGTTCAAGGAGCATTGGGGCAAAAAAGCTTTCATACATGGCAGGAAGAATTTCTAACGATGCGAATAACTATAATCATGAAAATAGTTCTAATCAGATTAAGAGTCTGGATAATATATTTGTAGAAACAGAAATACAGCTTAAAAAATATTTAAAGGATGTCAGTAATAAACAATCAGCAGAAATATAAAAAAGACTGGCTTCCATTTACGGAAACCAGTTAAACATAGTCAAAGGAATGATGTACGACAAAATCAAATAATAATGGAATTAAGCGGCAAGTTTCATGCTCTCCGGCTCACGAGCTTCCTCAATAATCTCATAAGTTGTCACTCCATCGAAATCCATCCAACAATGATTTTCATAATCATAGAGCTTGCAAAGTTTCATTGTTTTGAGAAATTTTGTAATCGAAAATGGGACAATTTTCATATCCTCGCCTAAAACATCAAATAGATCTTTCTGCGCATCTAATAAATTATAAAAAGGTATTCTTGGATCTACATGATGGGCTGTATGTTCCATAATGTAATGGCTTGAATGATTGTACCAACCAGGAAATTTCACATGCATAGTAAAATCTTCCTGATGTCCAATTTGATCTCTTTGTTCTCTTGTTCTTGTCCACATAATGGTCTCATGAGTATGGTGTTGATAAACAGTAAAACCCATCATAAAATTCCATATTAAAAATGGCACTGTAAATCCCAGGATCAGCATCTGTAACGGACTATTATAAGCAATAGCCGAACCGGAGAATATCAAGAGTCCAAGAAAAGCCAAAAGTGAAATAGATACCAACAAGAAATCTAACCAATAAACCGTTTTATATTGGCCTACAGTCCGTTTGAATGGATAAAATTTATCTTTCAACCACCTTTCTGCCAGATAATAAAAGCAAATACCTGCAACACTCCGATATAGTTTTTCTACAGATTGACGCCATTTTGGTAAAGCATCATATTCTTCCTTTGAAAGAGGTGACCAGGAACTTAACTTTTTAACATTAGAAAATTGATGATGTATTTGATTATGTGCAATTAACCATAAACTGTAGTTGTGGTGAGATGGTAAAAATGCCAGTCGAGCAACAACTTTGTTTAAAAGCTTATTGCTTGTTAACGCACCATGGGCAGCATCGTGCCCTATAACAAATATGGTGGATATAATTGATCCCGCAATAATGCTACAAATTATTTTCAACAAGACACTTTCGTATAATATAACACCTGCTATTGCAGACAAATAAATAGACATATCAATAGCAAATATCGATAGAGCTTTAAAATTATTTGGCCTGGCGTATTGGGACACAACAGACCGAAGCTGTTTAGTACTAATATCTTTCATTTAAATTCTCCCAAAAATAAACGACGTAAAGACCTTGAATCAAATAAAAAGCTCATCTAATTGAATTAACTATTCAATTAAATATTTTTCATCTATACAGGCTATTTACATTTTCTGGAATTTCATTTACATGTTCAGAGAATTTAACTTGACTGCGTACTAAACGAGACATAGTGCGCAAATCTTTATCAGAAAGACTTAACGCTGAATCGACCCATATTTTACCAATTTCGATTAATTGCTGATAATCAACAGGATTAGCCAACTGCCGAACTTTTCGAATAGCGTTCATTGTATTTTGGTGTTTTTTGCTTGTACGAAGATAAGAATTAACAGCTGTCTCACCTTCCCCGTCTTCTGCCAAAATATCAACAATGCCTTTTTCATAAAGTTCTTCAGCATGAAACATACGCCCACTCATAATCATCTTTTCAGCCTGAACGGGATTCAGACGTTGAGCTAATAAATTATAAGCACCCATGCCCGGGAAAAGATTGAATAAAACTTCTGGTAGTCCCATATCAGCCTTTTTCTCAGCAATTAAAACATGACTGGATAATGCGGCTTCGAAACCACCACCTAAAGCATTGCCATGAATCAGTGATATTGTTGTGATATCAAATTCACGACCTATGTGATTATAATAAACCGCATCTATCGCGTATTTGGCGTATTCCCACAAAGCATCTTTATCATTTTTGTGAATGCAATTGACAAAGAGATCCAGGTCACCACCAAAACTAAAAACAGAGTTATTTGAGGTTATGACACTATAGTGAATGTCGACTAGCTCTCTGTTACAAGGGAGTTTCCCCTGGTGTTGACGCAAGATAGATTGGAACTCATCCAACTCTTTAAGCAGGGTTAGTGAGTAACAAGGACGAGGTTTGGGATCGAAATACAACCAGGCTGTGTTGGTTTCAGGAACGACACGAATTTTAAGATGTTTAAAATTATTTAACTTTGCTTCATCAGCAAAACGAACAGTACTAACCGTACTTAATGTACTCATGACTAACATCCTCCTTCCACTCACGAACAAGCGGAACTATATTTTTTAAAAATTATTTTTATAGTTATAACGAGTGTGTGGGGTAGCAAGATCTAGTGCCTCGCTTACTTCACAGGCCTAGTTTAACAGGAAAGAGTATCGTCACGTCAAGTGACAAAAGCGAAAAAGTTATAAAATTCAAAATTTAACTTTTGTAAGCTTTACTAAATAATTAACAATCACCCAAATCAATTAGTATCGATTAACACAACTGCGTGCACAGCTATCCCTTCTTTACGACCTATAAAACCCATCTTTTCTGTCGTAGTTGCTTTAATATTGATTTGATCTACTGAAACCACTAGATCTTGTGCGATATTTTCACGCATTCGCAATATATAGGTAGCTAGTTTTGGAGCTTGCGCAACAATTGTGATGTCAGCATTGCTTAAAACATGGTTTTTCTCAGTCAAAATTTTGGCAACATCACGCAACAGAATACGACTGTCAATATCCTTAAATTGTGAGCTGGTATCCGGAAAATAATGCCCAATATCTCCCATCGCCGCAGCACCTAATAAAGCGTCACATAATGCATGTATAACAGCATCTGCGTCAGAATGACCGACTAATCCGTATTCGTATGGGACAGTTACCCCACCTAGAATGAGTTTTCTACCCTTCGCGAAGGTGTGTGCATCATAACCGTGACCAATCCGCATTAACCTTTCCCCCGTTGCAGTAAATACTGTTCTGCTATAGCAAGATCACCCATATGGGTGATCTTGTTTGTGTATGATCGGGCCGAAATCAACAAAGGTTTGACACTAGTAAGCTCAATGGCCTGAGCTTCATCTGTAACCGTTTGCTCAGTATCAAGAACAGATATTAGTGCCGATCTCAGTGCCTTGAAACGAAACATTTGAGGCGTCAAGGCATGCCAAAGCTGCTCACGCTCCACGGTGTCGACAATCTCATTCTGATCATTGCTACGTTTCATCGTATCACGCACTGGCGTCGCTAATATGCCGCCTATTGGATGATCACCAATCTGTTGGATAAAGTGATCAATATCCTGCTTATCGATGCAGGGTCTTGCTGCATCATGAACCAAGATCCAGTCATCATCATCGGCAATATCTAATAATGCATTAAGTCCATTCAAAACAGAGTGGCAGCGCTCGATGCCACCAGATGCGGTATGGATTTTAGTGTGTTTTGAGATCTCTAATTCTGGCCAATGCGGATCATCATTACTGATAACTACAACGACAACTTTAATCAAAGGATGCTGATAAAAACATTCAATGGTGTGTTCAAGAATTGTTCTACCTGATAACTCTAGATATTGTTTAGGTTTGTCTGCAGACATTCGCCGACCCACACCTGCCGCAGGAATGACAGCCCAATAACGAGGAGATGATGACATCAGATTATTTATTAATCTGATTGGTTTTGATCAAAATTGTCAATGACGCGAAAAAAACTTTCATTCTGTTTGATCATCCCCATTTCACTACGGGCTCGTTCTTCAAGAGCTTCCATTCCCTGTTTTAAATCGATAACTTCCGCTGCTAATGAATCATTTCTATCTCTAAGAGTATTATTTTCAGAAATCCGATCGTCACGCTGTTGTTCCAGATGATGGACATCGGTCAATCCACCATTACCCAACCACAGGCGATACTGAAACATAGAAAACACAACGATCAATGATACGAATAATAATTTCAAAGAATAAAAACCTCTGGTTAATTCCCCGGTAAATTATAAAATGCTTTGAGTCCTGGATAACTGGCTCTGCTACCTAGTTCATCTTCAATCTTGATTAAGCGATTATATTTCGCGACACGATCAGAACGAGACAGAGAACCTGTTTTAATTTGTCCGGCCGACGTTGCAACTGCCAGATCGGCAATCGTTGTATCCTCTGTCTCACCTGAGCGATGTGAGATGACAGCAGTATATCCTGCCTTCTTCGCCATATTTATTGCCGCTAATGTTTCAGTCAGAGTACCAATTTGATTCACTTTTATTAAAATAGAATTACCGATTTCTTTTTCAATCCCTTCATTAAGGATTTCAGTATTGGTAACAAACAAATCGTCACCAACTAACTGAACTCGATCACCCAAACGCTCGGTTAATAGTTTCCAGCCGTCCCAGTCATCTTCGGCCAAACCATCTTCCATGGTAATGATAGGATATTTATCAAACCAGGGGGCGAGGTATTCAATAAATTCTTCTGCGCTTAACTCTCTGTTTTCTGATTCCAGTGTGTATTTCCCATTTTCGTAAAATTCCGAACTAGCTACGTCCAGACCAAGCAAAATGTCTTCGCCCGCTTTAAAACCGGCTTTTCCAATCGCCTCTAAAATGGATTCAACGGCTTCTTCATTGGAAGACAAGTTTGGTGCAAAGCCGCCTTCATCACCAACGGTGGTCATCATGCCTTTTGCTGAAAGCACGTCTTTCAATGAATGAAACACCTCAGCACCATAACGCACGGCTTCAGCGATACTGGAAGCACCGACAGGCAAGATCATAAACTCCTGCAAATCGACACTATTATCGGCATGAGCGCCACCGTTAATAATATTCATCATAGGAACCGGCATCTGGAACGGACCATCACCACCAAGATACGCATAGAGTGGTAGACCTTCTTCATTCGCTGCAGCGTGAGCTGCCGCCATAGAAACCCCCAGAAGAGCATTAGCACCTAACTTAGCTTTATTATCTGTGCCATCTAAATCGATCATTGCCTGATCAAGTGCCACTTGATCACTGACATCCCGACCCGCCAATTCAGCAGCAATTTCATTGTTGATATGACCTACTGCCTTCAAAACACCCCGGCCTAAATAACGATTTTTATCACCATCCCGTAATTCCAGTGCTTCACGAATACCAGTCGAGGCACCCGATGGCACCATGGCACTACCAGTCGCGCCGCTTTCGGTTGTGACTTCTGCCTCAATAGTTGGATTACCACGTGAGTCAATTATCTCACGTGCTTTAATATTTTTTATACCTGACATAATTTTTCTCTTTTCTCTTCATCTATTATCTTATTTTTTCTATCCATTTTTCCCTATTCCCTATTCCCTATTCCCTATGTTTAACACAGGCATCTATCGATTTTAGTAAAACTAATAATTCTTTCATTTGACCCAAAGGCCAGGCATTCGGGCCATCACTCAAAGCCTCGTCTGGATTTGGGTGAGTCTCCATAAACAAGCCGGCAACGCCCACTGCAACAGCTGCCCTGGCCAAGGTTGGAACAAATTCACGTTGACCACCAGACGAACTCCCCTGTCCACCAGGCATTTGTACAGAATGAGTACCATCAAACACCACTGGACAACCTGTTTGTGCCATGACGACTAATGAACGCATATCCGACACCAAATAATTGTATCCAAATGATGCACCGCGTTCACAGACCATGATCTGATCATTACCAACCGCCCTGGCTTTATCGACAACATTTTGCATATCCCAGGGCGCAAGGAATTGTCCCTTTTTAATATTGACAGGTAAACCTTGCCTCGCAACATTTTGGATATAATTCGTCTGCCGACAAAGAAAAGCCGGTGTTTGCAAAACATCAACTACGGCAGCCACTTCATTTAATGGTGAATCTTCATGCACATCCGTCACGATAGGCACACCAATTTGTTGTTTCACTTTCGCCAAAATGTCTAATGATTTTTCAATCCCTAAACCCCGAAAGCTCTCATGTGATGTTCTATTGGCTTTATCAAAGGAAGACTTATAAATGAACGGTATATTCAACTCATCGGTGATGGATTTCAGTTCACCTGCCGTATCCAGTGCCAGTTGTTCACTCTCAACAATGCATGGCCCAGCCATAAGGAATAACGGTGAATCTTGACCCACTACAAAATTACATAGCTGCATCTTTTAACTCGACGGTCATATCTGTTTTATAGTTTACAGCGGCTCGGATAAACCCTGAGAACAATGGATGTCCATCCCTGGGATCAGAGGTAAATTCCGGATGAAACTGACAAGCGACAAACCATGGATGCTCTTCAATTTCGATGATCTCAACCAATGAGTCATCCATAGAGACACCTGCGATCTTCAAGCCGACATTCTCAAGGCGTTCTTTGTATTGGTTATTGAATTCATAACGATGCCGATGACGTTCTGTAACAGTGTCAGAATCATACAATGCCCTGACTTTGGTGCTGGAGATCAATTTACATTCCTGCCCACCGAGTCGCATGGTGCCGCCGAGCTCGGAATCTTTATCTCTTTGTTCCACTTGACCTTCTTTATCCATCCACTCGGTAATAAGACCAATGACTGGATGTTTACAATTGATGTCAAACTCTGTGCTATTAGCACCTTCAAGGTCAGCTACATGTCGTGCGTATTCAATTACAGCCACCTGCATACCCAGGCAGATACCTAAATAGGGAATATTATTTTCACGTGCGTATTTTACCGTCTGAATTTTCCCTTCTATACCACGATTGCCAAAACCACCAGGAACCAGAATCGCATCGACACCATCAAGACATGATGTGCCATTGTTTTCAATTTGCTCTGAATCAATATAAGAAATCTTCACTTTGGTAGCAGTATGAATACCCGCATGAACTAGTGCTTCTGACAATGATTTATAGGAATCGGTAAGCTCCATGTATTTTCCAACCATGGCAACTGTGACCTCATTTTTTTGATCCTGCATAGCCGCGACAACTTGATCCCATTCACTCAAGTCTGCGGCATCTGTATTAAGATTCAGTTTGTTGACGACAATATCATCCAGTCCCTGTTCATGCAGAAGTCTTGGTATTTTATAAATAATATCGACATCCACAGCAGAGATGATCGCAGACTCTTCAACATTGGTGAACAAGGCTATTTTTCGCCGCTCATTTTCAGGTAATGGCCTGTCTGATCGACACAGTAGAATGTCAGGTTGTATACCAATAGTGCGTAGTTCCTTAACCGAGTGTTGAGTTGGCTTGGTTTTGATCTCACCCACAGCGGGTATGAATGGCACCAGGGTCAAATGTATGAACAGTGTCCTCTCGGGGCCATATTCTATTCGCATCTGTCGAATGGCCTCGAGAAAGGGTTGAGACTCGATATCACCAACCGTTCCCCCTATCTCCACCATCGCCACATCTGCATCACCTGCACCTTCTAAAATACAGCGCTTGATTTCGTCTGTGATGTGAGGGATCACTTGCACGGTAGCCCCCAGATAATCACCACGACGCTCTTTCTGGATTACATTTTGATAAATACGGCCGGTCGTAAAATTATTGCGTTTGCTCATCACGGCACGGACAAAGCGTTCATAATGCCCAAGATCCAGATCAGTCTCGGCACCGTCATCCGTGACAAACACTTCACCGTGTTGAAATGGACTCATGGTACCGGGATCAACATTAATGTAGGGATCCAGTTTGATCATGGTGATCCTCAATCCACGAGATTCCAGAGCAGCTGCCAAAGAGGCTGAGGCAATGCCTTTGCCAAGCGAGGAAACAACACCACCAGTTATGAATACAAATCGAGTCATAGAATGTATTTTTTGGGCTTTTTAATTGGAGAGTGCTCCCTTGTTGATCCAGATATTGAACCAATCTTTTTCAATCTGTGAGAGCAAAGGTACTTCATAAGAATGGAACGACATGTTAGCAAAATAAGCAGGCTTCGACTATGTAAAAGATCATATAAAATTCTTAATTTTTTTTGTTCATTACTTTTCTCAAAACCCATTATCGCGACGGCGATAACTCTGTTCAATATCCTGACGTGTGACAATGCCATATATCCTGTCCGCAGCCGTACCAATTGGTCGGATGACATACAAAGCCTCTGCTTCCGCCTCAGATTCAATCAACAATTTCAGGGCCTCCTGTAATGTTGCCTGTTGCAAAACCGGTGCGAGTTGCAAGCGTTTCGATGGGATCTCAAGTAAATTCACATCCGCTTCAGATTCCTCATTTTCTTCGATAAATCGTGCGAGATCGGCTGCAGGCATTAATAAATTTTTTGTTTCACGAATTAACACCAGCCATTGAGGCTTTTGTTTGATGATATTTTTCGCTTGCTCAATCCCTAAATCCGCTTTAACAATTGCAAAATTCTGATTCATCACCGAGGCCACTGCAAAACGCCTGAGGGACTGAGCTATAGGATCATTTCGAAAATCAATACCAATACCCTTCATTTGCGAAAGAAAAACCGAGCCCTGACCGAATAATTCCTTTGCTACCAGATTCGCTGTCACAATCACTAACATACCTGGGAATATTATGTTCTGATTGCCGGTCAATTCCAGTAAGGCTACCAATGCTGCCAGAGGCGCTTGCAGAGTTGCCCCCATCATCGCTCCCATACCCAACATGGCGTAAAGACCCGTGTGAGAATGCATACCAGGAAACAAGCCCACAAGCTGCCCGGTCGCTCCTCCTATCATCGCTCCCATCACCAATGTCGGTCCTATGAGTCCTCCAGGGATACTCAAACCAACGCTCAATGCCGTAGCAATCAATTTGAAAACCGCAATCAAACACAAACTATAGAGTGTTAAATCACCCAGGATCGCCAGATTGACCGTGTCGTAACCAATACCCATAATTTCTGGTACAAAAAAACCACAAATCCCAACCGCTATACCGGCTATCCCCATTCTCAACCAAACTGGATATGCCAAACCTTTTTCTGTCACCCATTTTAAGAATTTGATAAACAAAGCTGACATGCCACCGATCAATAAGCCCATGACCACAATCACTAACAATTCCCAAAAAGAAACCAGCTCCAAAGCGGGGACCATAAATGTCGGTTGGGTATCAAACACCATGCGGCTCAACACCGTCGCGCTGACAGCAGCCAGAATCACCGGGGTAAATCCAACAATGGTGTATTCCATCATCACCACTTCCATGGAAAAAATCACACCGGCTAATGGCGTATTGAAGGAACTGGCAATGGCGGCGGCTGAACCACACGCTACCAATGTGCGAATACTATTGTTCGGTAATCGCAACCGTTGTCCCATAAGACTGGCGCTAGCCGCCCCTAAATGTACGCTAGGTCCTTCTCGACCAACCGATTGACCGGAAATGATCGCCAATGCTCCAGCAAAAAACTGCAATAAAGCATTTTTTAATGGTATGTGGCCTTCATAGTAGGCCAGACGTTCCATCACATGGATCATACCTACTCTGGGTGTCGGTTTAGAAAACAGAAAGAAAATAATACCAAGGACAATCCCACCACTTGCTGCAATGATAAAACGACTGCTGGCAGAAAGAGACTCGTAAAGCTCTGGATCACCACCAGGAAGGAAACTTGCCTGACTTGATTCAATTAATAACCGAAACAATATAATAACTGCACCCACAATAATGCCGGACATAAGACCCAGGAAAGCTAAAACGGGTAATGCACTCGCCCCAGCCAGGCGAAGACGAAGACGTTCCAAAAAACGGGAATGAAAATTAATGAAATTCAACACTTCTTGATTGTGGCCTTTTGTCGATGATTTTATCCATGATAAGAGATAGAATGATTAGTTCATAATAATTAACTGCAGCGTAAAGATCATACCGCACTGCAGAACAATAACGTTTAATGAGTTAGCCATCATGTGGCATTACGTCACTGGGGGAAATTGTAACTTAAACAATTCTTATTATAAGGGTGCCTCCGAAAATAGGATTTTTTTCGTGAGAGTAAGAAAGCACCGCGCGCAAAACCGCAGTGTATATGTAATACATGAGGATTTGAGCACGGAGCTGACGCAACTATCGCGGAAAAAAGACATTTTCGGAGGTACCCTAAAGAATTTTCCCCTACGGTGGAACAACATTAAGGAGAACCTTGCATGTCTGATATAGAAATTGCCCAAAAAGCGAGTATGAAACGAATCACTGATCTGGCTAAAGATCAGTATGACATTGATAGTGAACATTTAGAGCCTTATGGTCATTACAAAGCCAAGCTCTCTCTGAATTATATTGATAGCCTGAAAGACAGAGAAGATGGCAAGCTCATCCTGGTCACAGCTGTTAGTCCAACTCCTGCTGGTGAAGGTAAAACGACTACCACCGTTGGTCTAGGTGATGCGCTTAATCGTATCGGCAAGAAAGCCATTATGTGTCTACGTGAGCCATCATTAGGTCCATGCTTTGGTGTGAAAGGTGGTGCTGCTGGGGGTGGTTACTCTCAGGTCGTACCCATGGAAGATATCAACTTACATTTTACCGGTGATTTTCATGCCATCGGTGTAGCACATGCCCTGCTCTCTGCAATGATCGATAACCATATCAACCACGGTAATGATCTGGGTATCGACCCACGTCGTATTCAGTGGAAACGTGTCGTTGATATGAATGATCGTGCACTACGTAAGATCACTGTTGGCATGGGTGGTCCTGCTAATGGTTATTTACGTGAAGATGGTTTTGACATCGTTGTGGCTTCTGAAATTATGGCGATTCTGTGTTTGGCAACCAGCCGCGCTGACCTGAAAGAACGCCTGGGCCGTATTGTTATTGGCTACAAGCGAGACAGGGTAACCCCTGTTTATGCCCGTGACCTGAATGCTCAAGGTTCTATGGCTGCGCTGTTAAAAGAAGCCATTAATCCTAATATGGTGCAAACCCTGGAAAACAATATTGCCATTATTCATGGTGGTCCATTTGCGAACATCGCTCACGGATGTAACACGGTTACCGCAACCAAGACTGGTTTAAAACTGGCTGACTATGTTGTCACAGAAGGCGGCTTTGGTGCTGACCTTGGCGCTGAAAAATTCATCGACATTAAGACGCGTATGGCAAACCTTAATCCTGCTGCCATCGTTCTGGTTGCAACCATCCGTTCCCAGAAATATCACGGTGGTGTTGCCAAAGAAAATCTCAACGAAGAAAACCTGGAAGCTCTGGACAAAGGTCTGGTAAATATGGAACGCCATATTAATAATATCACCGAGGTCTATGGATTACCTTGTGTCGTTTGCGTGAACCACTTCACACTGGATACCGATGCAGAAGTTGACATGGTCATTAAGCGTGCCCAATCACTTGGTGCAACTGCCATTGTCTCCAAGCACTGGGCTGATGGTGGTGCGGGTGCTGAAGATCTAGCCAAGGCGGTCGCTGACATTGTAGATAATAATCCTGGCACACATAAATTTGTTTATGAAGACGATGCTTCTTTAATAGAAAAAATAGAAGCGGTCGCCACCAAAGTTTATGGTGCAGGTAATGTCACCATCGACTCCAAGGTCAAAAAGCAACTGGAAGACTGGAACAAGGATTATGGTTCATACCCGATTTGTATGGCCAAAACGCAGATGTCGTTCTCAACTGATCCAACAGCAATTGGTGCACCGACTGGCCATACTGTCCATATCAGGGAAGCACGCCTGGCGAACGGTGCTGGCTTCATCGTTGCTATTGCCGGTGACATGATGACTATGCCTGGTCTACCCAAAGTGCCTGCAGCGGAACGCATTGACATTGATGATAGTGGCAATATTTCTGGTTTGTTCTAACGTCCAGATAAAGCAATTGCACAAAAAAACCTGGCTATTGCCGGGTTTTTTGATGATGTAAAAAGAAAATCTGTTATTTATAAATTTCTCTCAGAAAATCATCCGCCTTGTGAAAATAAAATTGTTTGCTGGCCTTGATCATTCTTTCCTTTAACCAGGGGATAGTAACTTCAGGAAAGTCATTGAGAAATTGGATAGCTTTTATTTGTAATACTATCTTATCGCCAAAGGGATTAATAACAAGTTCATGAAGCCTGTCTCCGGGAATCGGCTGCATATACAAATATTCCCAATCAATGAAAATACCTTTTTTATTCGCCGCGGCTAATACATCAGCAATCAGATTTAAATCGCCTGCTATTTTGATGCTCATTTTTTGTTTTATCTTTTTATCGCTAATATCTTTAAACACAAAATGCAATCCAGACTGAGTATAAAACACATATTTATCTTTAAAGATCTTCCAACCAGCAGTGACCTTTATTTTCCTTCTGCTAATCTCAGAAACTTTGCCCAGATGCTCCATGTCACAAAAATAATGAGCACAAACAGATTTAATGATCCGCTCTTGTAGGGTTTTTTGTTCATTGATTACAGGACTGCTAACAACAACAGGATAATCGTCTATTAACAAATATGATTCAGAATTTATATCCGTATAAATTTGCAAACGTGTATATTCGTTTATTCCATTGTATAAATTTGTTAACTGCTCAGAAAAAGACAAGGTGTTATTGCTCCACCGAAATAATTTTCGTTTTTTATTTTTATCTTCTGTTTCAATAGCTGTTTGTCTGGCACGATCTGCTTCTTCTTTATACACAGCAACCATCTCGGTCAAAACGATTTTAATATAATTCTGTATCTCCTGAGAAGTTCCATTTAATATCTGTTCGGTCAGGACACTCAAACGTGATTTTGTATTAATCGGTATGCTTTCGACGGTTTCAGGAAAAATAATTAATTTAGGTTCATCAACCGAGAATGAATAATCTTGTAATGAAAAGGCTGTTTGACAAGAACCAGATAAAATCAGAAATATTAATATGTTATTTAATTTGTAATATATACGTTTGCACATCCGCTTAGTGTAAGCATTTTCTAAGCAATGACAAATACAAACGTCAAAAATATTTTTCAATTATGAATATTAATGAGTTGTATTTAACTTAATAATTTTTATTGTCTGATAAAGTTCTACTTGACAGTAATCGTATCCTGATTAATTTATAAATATTTATATCGATTTTTTGATAAATCAATTGTAACAAGATAAAAAAACTTGTGAGGAAAAGACCCAGAAAAAATAAATGAGTGCTTTCCTGGCCGAATAAATACAAACAGTAAGGCACCAGGGCAGCAAGCGAAAAACTCATCATTAACACTATATTAGATGAATGTATGATAGTACTGACTAATAATAAACCGGCAATAGTAACGGTGAATATTGAATTTAATAAAATGATGTGTTGATAATCGAGGTTGAAAGCAATATTGGCTACTATCCCCATAGCGCCCCAAAGTCCGCCTGATAATAATGAACCCAGCAAGAGAAGCAGGAACCATATTGATGAGGACTGAACAGTGACGTCAATTTGTTTTTTGTAAGAACGATATGTGACGTAACGAAGCATGGACACGATTGCGTAACTTAAAAACCAGAAGGAAATTATAATGTTTGATTCTATCTGCCACAACAATAAACACGTAAGTATCGCTACTAACATAAGAGCATAAATAAAATCCATATAACTACGATCATAGAGTAGATCAACTCCATGTATAAATTTCGCTGGATCAAATCTTGCCTGGTCTGGAAATGATTGGTATTTCATCTTTATTATTTTAGTTATTATTCTAATTGTTCTTTAGACGATCACGAGTGATACTTACACAAACGAGCTAAAAATGTTAGTTAAAATATTTTGGCTAGTGCACTCTAACATAAGCTACCAACCTTTACTTTCTCAAGTAGTCAATTTTCTTGAAGATTCAAATCTAATGATTTAGCAGCCAATCTTAAAGCATCGATACGATTGTGCAGATCATGTGCCGTGTTAATGTGTTCCATCACCTGTTGCTGTTCTAGTTGCTTTCTCACAGAATCTGTTGCCCCCACCAGATAGACTTCCTTACCATCATGCAGTGCATTCAATATCATGTCTTCGAGCGCACGCGTGGATGTGTAATCTATACTGGAAACATCAGAAATATCCAGTAATAAAGACTCATAATTAATGAGTGTTGATAGATAACGCACCATACCTTTTGCAGCAGGAAAACTCATCGCCCCACTTAGATAAAAAAGCAGAATACGTCCATTAGCTGCTTCCATAATGGCTGATTCATCATCTGTCAGGGGTAATTCTTCATTAGGCTCGGTGATTGCCTTAATGTTTTGTAGCTGCAAATCCGTCATACGTTTCATGAACATGAAACTCGCCAGGATCATGCCAAAACCAACAGCGGAAATCAGATCAACAAAGATGGTCATGAACATTACTATTAACATCAAAGCAACACTGACCCAGGAAGTTCGACCGATACGCTTCAGATAGTCCCAGTCAATAATATCAGTACCGACCTTAATCAATATCCCTGCTAAAACCGCATGAGGGATGTAACTGGCCTGAGCCCCAAAACCGAGAACGATCGCTAGTAAAACCAGGGCATGCAATCC
This sequence comes from Gammaproteobacteria bacterium, assembly GCA_965250225.1. Classification (GTDB taxonomy): domain Bacteria; phylum Pseudomonadota; class Gammaproteobacteria; order Eutrophobiales; family Eutrophobiaceae; genus CBDEUK01. The sequence continues at coordinate 34,087 of CBDFNQ010000019.1, read as the reverse complement.
ACCGGAAACCGGAGTGCGACCACCAGCTCGAACATTGACCACGGTGCGCATCGTCGCGCCGGCTCCAGGCAAGCCACCAAAGAGTCCAGCAATCGTATTGCCAATACCTTGACCGATTAATTCTTTATTCGAATCATGCTGTTCACGGGTAATATTATCGGCAACCAGTGAGGTTAATAATGAATCGATAGCACCCAACACCGCCAGAACAAAAGCGGACGTCAACATGGCGGGCAATAAAGCAAGACTCAAGGTCGGCATCTTTGGATCAGGGAAACCTGTTGGGATATCACCGAGAGAAGTTGCGTCACTGTTTGGTAGAAACAGAACCAATGCTAATGTTCCAACCACCAGAGCCATCAGTGGCCCAGGAAAATATTTACTAATCCTGGCTGGCAAGAAATAGACTATCGCCAATGCGATAAGACCTAACATCAATGCATCCGGCACGGGTGATGTGATGATACCCGGAATGGCTTTTGCCGACTCTAGCGGTGAACCCAATGCTGCATGACCAAACAAGGGGCCAATTTGCAGCAAAATGATGATCACACCAATGCCGCTCATAAAACCGGATATAACTGGAGCAGGAACCAGATTAATAAAGGTTCCTATACGCAAATAACCCATTGCGATCTGCATGAGTCCACCCATCATCACGATCGTAAAGGCCAGGGCCGGCCCCAGAACTGGATCATAGGCAACATATTCAGTAAAAATACCGGCCATAACAACCGTCATCGGTCCAGTAGGACCGGATACCTGTGCCCGGGTTCCACCAAACAGGGCAGCAAAAAATCCAACAAAAATCGCACCGTACAAACCTGCGATAGGACCAGCTCCAGACGAAACACCAAAGGCCAGAGCCAAAGGTAATGCAACGACTGCTGCAGTGACTCCTCCGTAGATATCACCCCGTAAATTGCTAGTATCAAGTTTGTTAATCATAAAAAATAATTGCCTTTATTATTTGATATTATTTTAAAGGGGGCGAAGAATATAATAGTAGCATTCACAAGTCATTACGAAATAATGAACAGATGCCATAAAACTAATAGCGCTTCAGACAAACTACCGAACTGATGTTACTTTATGTTTTTGTTCAATCGATAGAATTAAAAAAGCCAATTTTTGCTACCACCACACCCTGTATCTGAACCCTGTCACTGGAATAGAACTGCGCCGACATATTAGCATTTTCCGGTAATAACTTGATTTCATTTTTTGCAGGAAAATAACGTTTGATAGTCGCTTCGTGATCATCAATCAAAGCCACAACGATATCACCAATTTTTGCTGTCTGTTGAAACTGGATAACCACAAAATCACCATTGTGAATGCCTGCATCGATCATTGAATCACCAGAGACCTTCAATGCATAACGCCCATCACCTGATAACAATTCCGGGATATTTATGGTTTCCTGTTCAATAATCGCTTCGATCGGTTTCCCGGCTGAAACACGCCCCACTAGTGGCAAAAGCATTGAACCACGCACACCCTCACCAGTAAGGCGTATACCACGCCAATTCGGTGCACGTTGTATATGCCCTTTTTCTTCAAGTGCCTTGACATACCGATGGACGGTTCCTCTGGAACGAACGCCTATATCCAGACCGATCTCTTCTAACGTGGGTCCATGACCATTCAAGGAAATGTACCGTGTAATGAATTGCATCACCTTTTCTTCTTTGCGGGTCAACATGAAATGTTCTCATAATGTTTTCATACATCATAAAATCATATTAGATAAGTATCAAGCTAATGACACACCTACGGACCAAGCGGGATTATTGATAGAAAAGAATATTACTCGTGGGTGGAGTTGATAACCTTTTGTAGATGGTTCACAAGTCTATCCATAGACTTAATCAGAGGTTCCGTAATTACTTTCTACTTATTCGCCTTTCTGAGGCTGAAACTGGCAATTGATTTCAAAGACGCAACGTCCTTTCTCATCATCCTGACAGACAGACTTTCCAGAACCGTCAGAAAACCAGTTTTCAGATGTCGGCACCAATAAACAATTATCCTCTAGTGGCTTTGCATCCAGACGGAACTGTATTGTTTCACTCATATAAGTACAGGCCAAAAATTCGCCATAACTTTCAATGCTAACAGACAATAACTCGTTAACATTTAATATTGAATGCAAGCTTGTATCATCAGAAACTGTCCATTCGAAATATTGAGAGATAGTTCTTTCTTTGACTTCAGAAATTAATGGGCAGGAGAACGATTCTGCATGGAGCTGTGTCGTATTCAAAAACACCAAAAACAATAAACCAGAATATTGATAATATTTCATAACCATTTTTCCATAAAAAATTGTTTAAACATCAAGTTTTGAAAGGATTTATTCTGTTCTTTAACAACCAGAAAACCGTTTGACTGGAAAAACGGTTTTGCCGTAATATTCACATCTGCAAACAATCGTTTTGTTTTCTCAGTTTTTGCATTTTTTTCCAGTGCAGATAAAAGCATACTACCAACACCATGACGTTGCCATTCATGATGTACATAAAAACAATCAATATGCCCTGGAAATTGATATTCAGAAAACCCCAGGATCTTCTGATCATGTTCAACAATATTCACCAGATAATTATCAAAACGTTTTATCCAGAAATCGTTAGTATATATCTCAGAGGCCCAGACTTCTGTATGTTTCTTTGAATAATCCATGAAGTTTATCTTACGAACCGTATTAAAATAGAGTTCCGATATCTGGGAAATATCCTGCTCTATAAATGTTCGTAACTTCATATTGGGTTTTCTATCCAACTATTATTCAGAAGATAACTCTTTATGTCGTGGACAATTTACCACGTGATCATTCACCATACCAATTGCCTGCATAAACGCGTAACAGATAGTTGATCCAACAAAATTAAACCCACGTTTTTTTAAGTCACTAGAAAGCACGTCTGATAATTCAGTTTTCGCAGGAATTTCATTCAAGGATCGCCATCTATTTTGAATCGGCTTTCTTTCAACATATGACCATATATATTTATCAAATGTTCCGAATTCTTTTCGTACCATAAGAAAAGCATTGGCATTAGAAACAGCACTTCTTATTTTTAATCGATTTCGGATAATTCCTTCGTTATTTAACAAATTCTGGATCTTCCGTTCGTTGTATTTCGCTACTAGATTAAAATCAAATTTATCGAATGCTTTCCTATAAGCTTTTCGTTTTTTTAACACCATTATCCAGCTTAAACCCGCTTGAGCACCTTCAAGGATCAAAAATTCAAATAATTTTTTATCTCCATGTACTGGCTTACCCCATTCCTTGTCATGATATTTCATGTACAAAGGGTCATCACCACACCATTCACAGCGTTTCATGTTTGATTCAATACTTTAATATATTCATTCTCAGCCTCACGACTAGTTCCGACCACCAATCGTTTATTACCATGTATATCAGATTCAATAACTCCAGCTGCTTCAATAATTTCACCTTGCATTGCCTGACCGATATAAGTCGCAGTATAACTCACTATTTCTGTTATCTTTTCATTGTCAACATAGTATCGTGCAGGTAAATCAAATGACTGCGAATCGTCAACAACCTTTGTTTTCATTACAAAACTGCCAATCTTTTTATAAGGCCCAGACTCTTCAATTAATTCATCCTGTGACAAAACCAGGCTCACATCGACCTTGCTATTATTGATTTTGAATTTATTATATTTTCTTTTCTCGTGGTATAAATAAGTTTTAAAATCCAACTCACAATCCCTTCGTTCATAAGTCTCTCGCCAAAGCACATCATCCAATTGTTGAATTTCTCCCATTTCCAGTCCATCCACAATACCAATTCGTACAATGTGAAAATTTTGACGACCATAAATAATCAAATCTATATCAGAATTTTCATTGTGAAATCCGAGGGAAATGGAACCGGTCAAACCGATGTCCTTCTTATCTACCCCGGTAGATAAAAGGAATTTAACTGCCTCAATTGCATCCGATTGTTTTTGATCAGGATTAGTCAAAGCACATAAAGACCCAATCATATCTCTCGGCAAGGAAATTTTCTCGATGTCTTGCAATGGAATTCCATGTAACAACACATCGCTATGGCTGGATTTAAACAAATAATCAGGTTTCAGTTTTTCTAATAAAGCACTAGCCTCTTTTGTTCCAAGTTTATGAACACTGCCCAATTTATCCTGGTAATAACGAATCGTAGTCAAAACACGATCTTGTTCGATAAGCGAAGAAACTACAGCACCATAAAAGCCGGAGGCAAAAATATAGTCTTTAATAACAGGCTTATAATCCATTTAGTTAGTTTTTTCTGAGCTACTCTTCTGTTCACGCCGATACGTTGCAGGAGCAATATCAAAATGTTTTTTGAAAACGCGTCCAAATGCAGCCTCCGATTGATAACCAACACCTTCTGCAATATCAATGATCGCTGCTCTTGAATCGACTAAACGTTGTCGTGCAATCTGCATTCGCCACTGAGTAATGTAACCAAGTGGCGTTGTCGACATACATTGAGAAAAACGATTTGAAAGTGATGTCCTTGATAGTCCTGCAACATTGGAAAGTTCCTCAAGCGTCCATGGATGTCCAGGAGATTGGTGAATAGCTTGTAGTGCTCGGGTGATTGAGGGATCTGAAAATCCGGCTAATCCTTTTTGCGTGACACTGTCCGAATCAAGGTAACTACGTATCGCTTGTGTGTAGATAATCTCTGACATCTTTAGAGCTATGAGATCACTCCCCATTCGATTTTGACACGCCTCTGCACCAATTACCTTCAAAGTACTTTCCATCCAGTTACCTGCTACTTCCCCATAGTTCTTTATGTGAATGAAGGAAGGAAGTGCATCGATCAAAGGATGTTTAGCCTGTTTATCAAATGCGAAATGTCCGCAAATTAACTGTGTCTCATGATCTGTTCCAGGTTCGCCGTAGACTAATGTGCCTTGTCCTGTGAAACCTGATTCTTCTATAACTTGATCTAACTGTAACGCATGCTTCTCCGTAGTCGGATCACAAAATAAAGTATGTTCGGCACCCTTTGTTATGATTATTAAATCTCCCTGTTCCAGTAGTACAGGTGTTTTATCAGTCTGAATACGTACTAAACATCTACCTCGATGGGCAAAATGAAATCGAGAGACATTTTCAAATGCGGGAACTTGAATAGCCCATGGCGACGTGAAAGAGGTACGAAAGTATAACGTTCCAGTTAGTTTTAATTGAGAGAGTATGTCACTTAACAAATCCATCGAATGCCCCCAGCCACAATTCCATTTTAGTGTAGCTAAAATTCATGACATTATCATAAAAATGTACGAATAATCAAAAAATATGGTATTTCAATCATTAATAAACCTTCTTATTTGTATTTAAATACACTTCCTGATTTCAAGTATTAAAGCAATTTTTAAGAATCGCACATATTTAAATTTACCTTCTAGGAGTTTACGATGAAAATCAAATCTATATTTTTTATACTCGCTACAGTAATCGGATTGAACCATAACGTTGTTATGGCTGAATCACCCGCTGACTTAAATGATCTGGAAATAGCACACGTCGCTTACACTGCTGATAATATTGATATTCGATATGCGCATCTCGCACTCGCTGTATCAACCAACCCTGAAATACACCGATTTGCAAAAACCATGATCCGTGATCATACAGCGGTTAATGATCAAGCATTAGCTTTGTTAAAAAAACTAGAAGCTCAACCACAAGATAATTTCCTGAGTAAATCTTTAAGTGAAAATGCAGAAAAATTAGTCGACGAAATGAGCACACTACGTGGTAGTGCTTTTGACAAGCGATATGCTGAAAATGAATTGGCCTATCATAAAGCGGTTAATGATCTGGTCGAAAATTCTTTTATTCCCAATATTGAAAATGCCGAAGTTAAAGCATTATTTGAAGCTGGTCTAAAAATATTCAAAGCGCATGAAGGTCATGCAGTGAAGATGGTTAGTCAAGTTCAATGAAACTTGAACAACTCAGACGAACTATCTTATTGAAAATCATGGTAGCAATAGCTGCCATGACTTTTTTATCAATCTCAGCCGCAACCAAACAAAAAACTACGTACGAGACTATCGTTCACACGGTCGAAATTTATCAATTTAAGTTTGTACCTGACAGACTCCAGTTAAGACCTGGAGATAGTGTTCTTTGGGTCAACCGAGATATCGTTCCTCATACAGCAACAGCATTAGATGATAGTTGGGATACTGGTGAGATTCAAACAGATGAAAGAAAACCTTTGGTGTTCAATGAAGATTCATCGACATCATACTATTGTCGTTTTCATCCCTCTATGGTTGCAGAACTACAAATTATCGTCGATCGATAAAACAGGAATTACAAGGGGATACGGATAATTATTTAGACTAGTACGCAATTCGCCTTCATAGCCTGATCATCTATGGCTATTTGGAATAGAGTATGAACAGAGTGATCTAGAAAATCGATGTAAAGAAAATTTACACTTAATTAAGCTATCTGAAAGACCGAGGAAAACTCTCCTCGATCGTTTCATTTGATTTTTAGCGGCGTTTGCCCTTCTGGCCTTTACGTGGTTCTTCGAATTTGACCTTGAGGAAATTACCTTCAAAAGACTTGCCGTCCAGACCAGCAATAGCAGCACGTGCCTCATGACCTTCCATTTCGAGAAAGGCAAATCCTTTGCAGCTACCCGAAAATAAATCTTTTATAAGATTCATGGAACGTACAGTGCCAAACTCTGAGAACAGTGCCTGTAGAGACTCTTCCGTCGTGCTAGGCGGTAAACTACCAACAAATAGTTTCTTCACTTTGAAACTCCCCCTTCATGCGTTACAAAAAGCAAACCCCGCGAAATATCGCAGGGCTTGCTCAAAACAACAAACAGCTCGTTTAAACTTGAACGTTTGCTGCCTGCGGGCCTTTGGGTCCGTTTTCTACGTCGAAAGTCACTTGCTGACCTTCGGCCAGAGTACGGAAACCTTCACTAGCAATAACAGAAAAGTGAACAAAAACGTCTTTACTGCCATCATCTGGAGTGATAAAGCCGAAGCCCTTGGATTCGTTAAACCATTTAACGGTTCCTGTAGCCATAATAATTACCTCATTTAGTATTAAAAAAAATAAAACGTGTTACAAATCTTACAAGGTAATTAACAGGAGAAAACGTCATTTCCGACAAGAACCAGGATAGAATGTAGCGATGCGGATTTTAACCGGTTTTTGACCCAAAAAACAATAAAAATCAACGATTCAAGGGACTTGAAACCAATCTGACCGCATATGACACTAATATGATGACGATCAGAAGGATTTTCAAGTACCCTAACACCCAGAATAGGGGTAACGAGCGTATCAATTTGGCGAAAAATGGGACATCGGTAGTAAATAGAAGGAGTCCGAACTGGTACTGATACCATCTAATTTATTATAGAAATTCTTCGACGGCTTTCCAAGCTTACTAATCAACTCGCTACAAAGACAGCTTCCTTCCAGTTATTATTGTAACCAGGCTGTACCTTAATTTACGATACTTTTGCCAATTCTACATATTCATTTAATGGCACCGGTTTCCCAATGCCATATCCTTGCGCATGATCAATCCCGATATCTTTGAGCACATTTAAGATATCATCATTTTCCACAAATTCTGCAATTGTTTTCATTCCAACTACTTGTGCAATATCACGCATGCTTTTCACCATTGCGAGATCAAATTCATTCTTATCAATTTCTTTTATAAACATTCCATCAATTTTTAAAAACTCTACGGGTAACTGCCTTAGATATGCAAAAGAAGATAACCCACTTCCAAAATCATCAAGCGCAAAAGGACAACCAAGTGATTTTAATTTTTCAATACATTTATTTGCATTGCTCAAATTTGAGATTGCCGCCGTTTCGGTGATTTCAAAACAAATCTTTTGGGGCGGTATCTTTGTTTTGTTAAATTGCTCCTCCACAAAATCTACGAATGTATTGTCGCCAAGTGTTATCCCTGACAAATTTATACTGCACATGTGTAAATTGTTTAGCTGGACTGGGTGGTTTTTCAACCAATTAAATGCGCTACTGATAACCCAGCAGTCCAGCTTTGTTGCCAAATTATATTTTTCAGCCGCAGGAAGAAACATACCCGGGGGGACAATTTTTCCATCTTCACCCTTTAATCTTATTAACAACTCATAATGATCACCTTCATCAAAATCACCTTGTATAGGAACAATAGGTTGAGCATATAATTCGAATCGATCTTCATTTAAGGCCTGATTTATTCGAGGCACCCATAACATATCTCCATGATGCTGAGCTATAACAGCATCCTCTAGCTGATAGACGTGAACACGATTACGACCCATCTCCTTAGCTAAACTACATGCTGAATCAGCGCAAGATAAAATTTGAGATACACTTTCGCTCAACTCTGTTATATGTACAAGTCCTATGCTCACTGTGATATGAAATTGCTTGTTATCCCATTGAAACGAATACTGTTCAATTTTCTCCCTAATAGCTTCTGCTACTTGTTCTCCTTGATTAAGCGGGCAATACTCAAGAAACAAACCAAATTCATCACCACCTATCCTTGCCAGAGTATCTCTCTTTCTGAGGAACCCCCGGATAATTGATGTAAGTTGCCGGATAAGCTCATCACCTGCAATATGACCACAACCATCGTTCACTACTTTTATTTGGTCGATATCAATATGACAAAGTGTATGCTCATCTTTTTGTGCTCGAATTTTCTCAAATATCATTTGTATCTTGTGTTCAAATTCATTTCTATTTATTAAATTAGTCAATTGGTCATGGCTAGAATGGTAAGCAAGTTTTTGCGTCAAATCGTCTACACCAGTCAATGCCTTATCTAAACGTTCTTTATTTTTTTTTGACTGTCGGTATTGAATTATTGCCGCATCTATAACATCTATAAGCTTTTCTTTTGAACATGGTTTATTTAAAAATTGAAAGATATGTCCTTTATTTAATGCATCTGTTGCAGTCTTCTGATCAGCATTCCCCGTTAACATAATACGTATTGTATCGGGCGTTTGTTTCTCAACATTTGTTAATAATTCTACGCCATCCATTTCAGGCATCCGCATATCAGACACCACAACAGCATAAGGACCTTGAGTAGAGATTAGTTCTAATGCCGCATAACCACTTTCGACAGTTTCAATATTGAACGTACCGCGTAAATTTCGGCGATAGCCATCGAGAATATTTTTCTCATCATCCACAAATAGAATTTTTTCGTTCATCTTCAACCTCCATTTTAATAGTCCCTGTTTGTAACATATTCTCCTGCCAAGTAGATATCTGATCAGATAATCCAATCTTTGATATATACGATGTATCCAACACAAAATTATCCCAGTGTGGTGATTGTTCAGTATTGGAAATTAATGAATTCGCGATGTGAACAGCGGTTAGTGGTGAAAATACCGTATCAGTTGGACTTTTGCCTGGATTATGGTGATAAGCAACGACTTCAACAATTGTATAAGGAAGTCCCCATAGCGATAATAAGTACGCTCCTACATCCATGTGATTGGCACCTATTTTCTCTTCCTCTAATTCTTTTACTGTTGTAGTTTGTTTAGTCGATGATATTGATATATCCGTATAGACATCAGGGTAATTATCAAGCAGTACAATAATACCTATATCCTGCAACATCCCTGCCATCTGAGCATAATCACATGTTTTCTTATCCTGGTGTGTTGCTACTGCTATATCTTTAGCCAATGCGCCGGACTTAGCGCTGTCTACTAATATCGACTGAATCAATTCGTTTGAAGCATGTACACTTTCAAATTTTGAAAAGATTTTTACACTTAACACGAGAGATCTAATCACATCAAAACCTAATATGCCTGCAGCCTCTACAGGTGAAGCAACTTGTCGAGCCAATCCAAAGTACGCAGAGTTCACTATCTGTAATATTTTTGCTGTCATGGCTACATCTTGACTAATTATTTCACCGACTTTCTTTATTGAGCCATCCGCAGAGCTAAACTCTTCCATGATTTCCGTATAAAGTGAGGGTAAACTTGGTATGCGATCGAGTTTTGAAATTATATTTATTAAATTATCGTCCATTAATGATTCTTTGAGTGTACAAGCCCGGCTGATTGTTGCCATCAAGGTATCTAGATCGCACGGTTTGTTCAAAAACTGATGTGTCGCTTGAACACACTCGGCCATTAACTCTGTGTCTGCATAACCTGATAATGCTATCCTGACAATACTGGAGTATTCGAATTTTACTTTTGTCAATAATTCGACACCATTCATGCCTACCATGCGTATATCACTGACAATGACATCGCAGGGTTGACTATTTAATATATCCAGGGCCTCCATACCACTCAGTGCTGTCATAATATTCCATTTGTCTCGCTTTGATCGTAGCAATCTTTTAAGACCGTCAATAATTTTTGGATCATCATCTACAAATAAAATATTTTTCATGCTGCTATTTCCTACATTAAATCTTTGCTGTTGTTTATTCTTAGACGGATCACAATTATCGTGCCTTTCCCAATTTCAGATTTGATATCAAGTGCTCCGTTATGACATTCGACAATTGTGTTCCTTGCCATACTGAGTCCTTGGCCCGTTCCCTTGCCCATCTCTTTTGTGGTAAAAAAAGGATCGAATACTTTATCTACTATGGCATCAGGGATGCCTCCACCCGTATCTGTTATTTTGATTTGAATAAGCTCACCAAGACGTTCGGTCTTGATAGTTATCACACCACGTTGAGTAGAATCCTTTTCCACTGCTTCTGAAATTGCATGTGCCGCATTGATAATTAAATTTAAAATAACTTGACCAAGCATTTGTTGATGACAAAAGATACTAGGGAGATTTTCATCAAGTTCTCTCTTTATTTCTGCAATATATTTCCATTCATTCCTTGAAATAGTAATTGAATTATTAATTACCTTATTCACATCAACCAATTCCATCTCTTCCTTTCCAGGATGTGAAAAATCTTTCATCGCCTTTACTATACTGGCTATCTGCTGAATTCCGTCCTGGGATTGCGTGATTGCTTTTGGAATTTCTTCAATTAAATAATCCAGATCCGCATTTTCTAATGTTGTTTCAATAGATGTCAGTAATTCAGTATTGTTTATCGTATTCCTGGCTTCAGTAAGAAACATGGAATAAGAATTTAGTACTTTTGTTAAATCATCGAATGATTCGTTTAGAAATTGTAAATTATCACCCACATATTGAGAGGGTGTGTTAATTTCATGTGCTATTCCGGCAGCGAGATTTCCGACTGCTTCAAGTTTCTGAGATATACGCAAACTGGATTCTGCCTGTTTCCTGTCAGTAATATCCTCTGCCGTACCAGCAATGAATTGATGATTACCATCATCGTCATACACAGGAAAACCGTGATCCTTGATCCATCGCAACTCTCCGTCTGGCCGGACAATCCTATATTCTTCAGTATAATCCAGCCCGTTTAATGCATATTTCGAGAATGCATCTGTTATCTGTTTTTGATCAGAAGGGTGAATATCCTTAATCAAAAGATCAGGGTTTGCATATAACTGTTCACGGGAGTGACCCCAGATCTTTTCATAGGCGGGACTCATGTATATAACTTCAGTTCCATCAGCTGAGCACATCCACACTACCTCTCTGATGTTCTCCGCCATGAGTTCAAATTTTAAAATGCTTTCACGAAAATTTACCTCATCTTTCTTCGCTCTCAATAGGCAACGTAGACGATAAGGCAATATATTTTTATTAATCGAATCATCCAAAAATACCTGTTTAATAAAAAAATCAGATGCACCATCGTCATACGCTATTTTTATTGAAGCATCATCCGTTTTATCAGCCATCAATATAATCGGAACATATTTACCAGCAGGACGCTTTCGAAATTCTTTACACAGGCTGCAACCATTAATACCTGGCAGGTTAACATCAACCATTACGATATCAGGCAAAGACTCATCAAATGCCTTTAGCGATAAGTCTCCACTCTTCGCAATGACGATTTCAAATCCAGCCGGTTCAAGCAAATGACGCATTTGATCCAAAAGCGCTTGATCATTGTCAGCCACCAGGACTAAAGGTGATCCATTGTTCTTTTTCATTTCATCAAAAATTCGTCTAATTATTATTCCAATACGTCTAAGTCAGGCAACCAATCACCTCGTTATCGGCAAGATAGTATCTATATTTAGCTTAATAAATGGTTAATATTCAGAAAAGTTATGGAAGGTATTGGATGTTAATCCATCAACAAAATAAATAGCCTGACTTTATATCAACTATTTGATTTATATAAACTTATTTTATATCCTTCTCGATTAAAAATAAGAAAATAATTTTAATATAGGGCTAGCGGATTACGATGCCTTAAAATCCACAGCACGTTTTACTGAAACAGAGGTATTTAATAGACGTTCCGAACGAGGAGATCTACAACTGCGATATCCACAAGGCAACCCATTGAGTGTCTGTTAGAAACCCTGACATATTAAAGATAAATGCGGATGTCTAAATAATCGAGGGAGAGAGAAATAAAATGGACGCTTTGCACTATCTGAAGAAAAATATGGTTCAACATCTATGACCAATCTCCGTTTAAATTCACGGAAAAATTGTACCTGGAGCATATTGATTCCCCACTAACGTTTTTTCTGTACATTAACTTGTGTTAATCTGAATAATCTTAGATATAAAAGCGAAAACTTAACGGTATTTTAATGATGATGCTGAAACAAGCATTTCTACTAATTTCCATTAGCATTTTATCTGGTTGTGTAACCACATATGAACCTGAAGAAAATAAAATTCAGACCAATGTAAAATATTTTTTTAATACAACGTGAGAGTTTCCTATTCAATCTATCGAAATATTTTATTCAGACAACAAGGATTGTTATAACGAAAAAAAGTTAAAAAACTGACTAAAGATGATTTCGTGCCAATAAGCGAGAATGATCCAGCGGGCGTGATTTCACATGAAACAAAATATGATGCCAGTAAAATGATTCAACAAAGAATTGTAATGTCTGTAGGTGGCGTTAATACTTCCGCAGAAATCTGTGAAATCAACAGTATTTATTATTTAGAACCATTTGAACATTACGAATTCCAGCTTGGAACCACAATAATAGGAGCAGAATATCTCAATTGAGGACACCGTGATATGCGAGCATATAAAGTTTCATCTATATGGAGATAAAAAAGAATCTGTTTCTTCATATAAAAGCGGATGTCAGTAATTTCAATACTGGGGTTTTGGGAACAGATTAAACCTACTCCCACTTAGTCGCCCCTGAGGAACCGTTCATAAGCACGGACGCTGAACCGCCCGATATTTAACTCAAACAGTCGAATAAACTTCGAGCTCGAATCCAGCAAGATGGAGTCTTGATGGAAAATCATAAAACGAGTAAAACAGTATTGATGTCGGAAAGCACAAATCAAAAAATAGAGTCCTTGCACAAACTTTACCAATAATATTTCATGTGCTCTGTACCTCTTAATTTTTGAACAGATTACTTTCAGGAGGAAATATTATGTCCAGACAAAGTCTACAAGTCAATAATCAAATATATAATTATTTATTATCCGTTTCATTACGGGAACCAGACGTATTAAAAGAATTGCGCCAGGAAACAAACAAACTGCCTTCGGCAAATATGCAAATTGCACCTGAACAAGGTCAATTTTTTGCCTTCTTAATAAAAATATTACAGGTTAAATCCGCAATTGAAATTGGCGTTTTTACTGGATACAGCAGTTTATCTATCGCTTTAGCCTTGCCTGAAGACGGAGAGCTCATCGCTTGTGACATTGACGCTGAGACCACAAAGATTGCACAACGTTACTGGGAAAAAGCAGGCGTGCAGCATAAAATCAAACTACGTATTGCCCCTGCAATAGAAACTTTAGATCTGCTTATCAATAATGGGCATACAGATTCCTATGACTTCGCATTCATTGATGCGCACAAACCGGAATATATTGATTACTACGAACGAACATTACGCTTGATTAAGCCAGGCGGCGTCATCGTAATCGATAATGTTTTATGGTCGGGGCTTCCTGCTAATCTGGAAATTCAGGATGAAGATACTGTTGCTATACGGAATTTCAATCAGCACCTACACAATGATGAACGAATATTCATTAGCATGTTACCTGTTGGCGACGGGCTTACACTCGCAGTGAGAAGAAATGATAAGGATTCCCAGTTGTGACCCTATGACATACAGCTGGTCTTGATAATAATCGAGAGAACGGGTGAATTGCTTAATGGATCCAAAATCTTCAAAAAATCGCTGCATAGAACGAATTTAACAAAAAAGATCTAAGCAACGGCAAGAAAAATTTTACACGGAAATTTATTTTACCAAATTACTGCTGGAAACGATGGGTACTTTTATGATTTTAATTTGGCTGCCCCCCCTGTTTATACGACCGCAGTGTGGTAAATCACAACTTACGTCAGACACCGGTTTGTTAAATATCGGAAACTGATTTTATGCTTCTATAACCGTCTACTTCGAGAAAACCCAGCTAATTCAATTAATTACAAACACGCCTCTCACGCCCCGCCGACCATGCCATTAAGTCCTAAAGTATTTTATTAAAATACCGATATTGATATGCGGGTAGCCATATATTTGTGTGTAGGCAGGTATTGAGGATACATGTGATATTAAGAGGTTCCTCCGCAAAATCTGTGGGCACGATTTATTGAAGATGCGATATAAATGTATATAAAACATATAGATATAGTGACAAACCTCAGAGATTTTTTGGGTGACCAAATAAAATCAGCGACCCGGGAAGGGAATACCTTGCCAATATCTGCCGGTTCCCCGGCACTTTCCTCTGGTTGCTTGCAGGTGTTTGCCTTGAACTCAAATCCAGGCGGATATCACCCACCAATCCTGCGGAAGACTCGTTTAAAAAAGCGGGTTAATCAATTTTAAATTAATGGATGAATTAAGGAATCACTGTACACATCCTTGTAAAGACGCGAGATTTTGACCTGGGGTTTTACTGACACGATTATTTATGAAGATTTCGAAAAAATTATTGATCATCGTTATATTAACGTTTATGGAAATCAGTATTACCATTTTCGCTACCTTTGAAATATCCAAAGGTGCTACGTTTCATCAACTGAATGCTCTCCATTTAAAATTTAACGCCCATTTCTCAGAGATGGTCGTCAATATTAAAAATGGTAGCGACGTAAATACAAATAAACTAAAAAGAGCGATCGAACAAGTCCGACAACAACCTATGGATTGTTTGGCTCAAGTCAACATTATTGACAAATTCATAATGAAGCAGATCGGAACACACTATGCACTGGAGTTGTGTACTAAAGATATTCAGGACGCCAATATAGCCTTAAAAATGATAGATGATTATGCGATAGGTAAAGTTAATCGAGATATGCTCCTGGCGACAATGGCAACAACCTCAAAAGTATTCAATGAAAATTCAACCCGATTTGAACAACCGATTGCGAATACCGTAACGTTCATTTTAAAGACGATGATCCCGATGGTCATTTTCATCTCCCTGTTTAATATTTTATTTATTTCCTTTACTTCTAAATCGATATCGAACTCGATCAGGGGTGTGATTAATCTATTGTCAAAAAATGACGCTGATGATGATTTAGACGAACAGATTAATAAAAATGTAAGCGGCGAACTACGCGAACTTTTGACGGTGGCCAAACAACGAATAAGAAATGATCTGTACAATAAGGAAATGAACAAAGAACTGGAAAGCCTGGTAGAAAAAAGAACGGTCTCTCTACAACGGGCGAATGACGAATTGGCGCAGTTTGCCTATCGAGCATCACATGATCTGAAGGCACCACTATCTTCAACTAAAGGCCTGGCTAAATACATAAACCAGGATATCGAGTCGGGTGATCTGGATGAGGCTAAAGCCAATGCGAAAAAGATCTGCGCACAGATGGAACGGTTAGAAAATCTAGTCGTGGATATTCTATCTTTGGCCAAAGCTGATCTTGGAAGTAGCAATAAGGAGGCAATTGATTTTGCGCAGATCATGCTTGAGGTAAAAGGCAGATTATCCTGGTTAATCGAAAAAAATGATATAGACCTGATCGAGGAAGTCAATATTTCTGAAACGGTCATGGCTGAAAAGCCGCGAATTGCGCAAATCATCGAGAACCTGGTCTCAAATAGCATTAAATACAGAGATGCAAAAAAAGAAAGTTCCTTTGTAAAAATAAAGGCCTTTGATAATGCCGGTAGTTTATCACTGCTTATAGAAGACAACGGACTGGGTATACCCACAGACGAAAAAGACCAGGCTTTTAAAATATTTAAACGCTTTCATCCAAACGTAAGTTCCGGTTCCGGACTTGGCTTATCCATAATAAAAAAACATGTGGACTACATGAACGGGAACATAAGTTTTGACTCATCCCAGGCTGGCACACTGTTTACCATCCAGATACCTAAATAAAAGGAGCTTAATGTGAATAAAATTCCGATTTTAATTATTGATGATAATGAAGCAGATCGCTACTTGCTTAAACGTCATCTTATGGACACCAACCTTGATCTACACATCTTTGAAAAAGATGATGGTAGCACAGCACTCGAATTTCTTGCTGACTTCGCCAAGAACAAGATTGAATATCCAGACAGCTTTCCGCCTAAAGTTATTTTCCTGGACATTAATATGCCATTAATCAATGGTTGGGAGTTTCTGGATAAATTTTCGATATTTAGAAAGACTGTAAATATTGAATCATGCGTTGTCATTATGTTCACTTCTTCCGAAAGAGAAGAAGATATCAACAAGGTTTTTTCATTCGAATTTGTTGAGGGCTATTTTGTCAAAGGGCAATTTACCGATAAAGATCTGGAAAAGAAGCTTGTAAATTTAATGGCCGCTGCCTGACAGAAGACCAGCAATCTGCTGTATTGCCCCACACGCTCCTTTTGGAAGGCCCCGTTGCCATTCGGGACAGACCGGAATAGCACTAACTTAAGGACATTTTGCGTTAATGAAACACAATAAAAATCATGTGGTTAATGATATAATTCGCTATGCAAAATACGACTCGATTGTTCCCAGGTTACCACCTTCCCTCACTACGCAGAAAGCCACGATCAGCCCAGCAGATACTGACGCAAAAGATGACTCTGATTATTATTAAAGGGTTCTGGCCCTGAGGTATCCCCACGAATTACTTGAATGTTATGTGTAATTTCAATGAATTATAATAATACACTTAAATATAGCCATAAAATGATATGTGACTCTCCTTTAGAAAGCGTGACCTCATTTCATAGTAAATGATAGTCTCGACGTGTATTCACTCAAGCTGAAAGACAGCATAAGTATATCAACGGTATATTTGCCTATTTTTATAACTCATTGTTTTTGATCGAAAATTTATTAAAATTCGTGGGGATACCTCAGGCTCTGACCCGAATGGCAATGAGATAAATACAGTAAATAGATAGAGAGTAGTCTTTATGTGCAGATTGCTGTAGGATGTATTCATTAGTAAATTTTTTGTAGCGGTTCCCGGTAGTTCCTCGCAGTGTAAAGCAGCAGACCTTCCCTTAATAATTCCACAACAACTAGCATGCTAATACATTGTTTTTTTAATAAATTAAAGAGGTAACCAAAAATGGCTACAGGTACAGTAAAATGGTTTAACGATAGTAAAGGATTTGGATTTATATCACCGGCTGACGGCAGCGCTGATGTGTTTGTTCATCATAGCTCAATCAGTGCTGAAGGATTCAAATCACTAGCCGAAGGTCAAAGTGTGAACTTTGATACCGAGCAAGGTGCTAAAGGACCTAGTGCAATCAACGTCGTTGCACAATAAACCAAACCAGACAGTTTTTTAGTCTAAAAGAGCCTCGCTAACTGCGGGGCTTTTTTATTTCTATATCATGTTAAAGGGCTCTGACCGACGAACATGGATGTTCTAATGCCGTGGGTGCATGGATGTACTGGAACGGCCTTTTGATTCTTCCTGCTTTTCCTTTTCTGAATTAATCAAAAGGTGTTTCCTGAATCATACCGTCATTAATCCAGGATTGAAGATACTGCGAAAAAATCTGAGATGCTTCTTCATCGCTGAGGGTCTTGGTCAAGGATTCGCATAGATCACCAACGGTCTCTCCCTGACTAAGACGTTTTAAGCAGTCCCACTCTTGTTGTTTTAATTCGCGAAAGTAGACCATGTAATCCTTGCGCCAATGCACTAAATAGGAATGAACGGATTGTGTCGTAATTGGTTTGTTATCTTTTAAATTCTGCCACAACACGGCAACATTGGACTCTGCCTGCCACAGTTTTAAGCAGGGAATAACTTGAAAGCACAGATCCATCCAATGCTCAGGATCAACCCGATTTAATGAAGTGGGAGATAACATTGGTACATCTACGCCATCGTAAAGATCATGGATGATCCACTCAAAACGAATGAGGTCAATAAGTTCAGACTGGTTAAACGAGATTGCTTTTTTGCAGAAATCAGACAGGGCGTCACCCCAATATCGCAAACTGTAGCTAGATGGAGGGTACTCATTTATGTAGCACTCGAATAATTCTAAAAAACACTCTTCGCCCAAGTAGCTATAGGCTTGAGGATAATGATCCATTAACACATCAAACAGCCTGCCTCGGTAGTCTCCAATATAAATATCCAGCCGCTCATGTGGTGTCATTCGTGTATCATGACTAAGCACGCGAATTAAAGGGTCGATTTCCTCCGACTCATTATTGGTCTGGGTGATCTGATTTAAAAAGGCCTGTTGAAAATCATTCAGGTTCATGCCGTCCTCATCGAGGGTGACTTTAATTCATCTGTTTGGACTTCTTCATCGTGAATGGCGCGAGCTTGATTCAATTCAGCCATAACCTCATCGAATTCGGGAACGTTGTCATCTCGTTCAATCATGAAGGGAATCGAACCTAACTTTCGGCAGGCCATGCGAAACAACTCCCACACATCATTACAAACAGGAGCACCATGAGTATCAAACAAGTAGCTTCCACAGTCTTCATGACCGGCTAAGTGAATTTGCTTGATGCGATTTGCGTGCATCTTATCTAGAAAGTCCATCGGGTCACGCTTCAAATTAACACTGGATACATACACATTGTTGATATCCAAAAGCAAGTAGGCACCACTCCGTTGCAAGACTTCATTTATAAAGTCAGCTTCATCCATATCAGAATCGGCAAACTCCAAATAATTGGAAAGATTTTCTAAAGTTAAGGGGCGTTTCAGATAGTCCTGGACTTTTTGTATACGATCTACTACATGATTTACTACGCTCTCTGTAAGAGGCATAGGCAAAAGCCCGTGGCTGTTATGATGATTGACGCTGGTCCAACAAAGGTGATCACTTATCCATTCTGGTTCCACTTCATCAATCAAATTCTTTAAACGGGTTAAGTAGGTTTGATTAATGGGATCGGTCGATCCAATAGATAAAGAGACTCCATGCAAAACCACCGGATAATCCTTGCGAATAGTATTAAAAACCTCCCGCGGTCGCCCCCCCGGTTCCATGAGATTTTCTGTAATAAACTCGAACCACCCTACCTCAGGACGATGTGTTTTAATGTGCTGGTAGTGGGGATTACGAAATCCCAGACCAAAGGGTTGCATAAAATATTATATAAATTTAAAACCCCCTTGCTATGAAGGGGGTTTTAGTAGCCAGGAAAATTAAACCTCTTTTCCACCTTTTGCTTCACATGCTTTCTTAGTTAGATACTTAAATCCGTAGGGACCACATTTATTTTTACCTGCATCTGGACTACCGTTACCTTTGCAATCGCTATTGCCACTACAACTATGGGTGCCAGCACATTTAATCTTGTCTCCACTTGCTTGTGTTGAATCACCTGCTTGAACCACACCAACTTGAGAGGCAAATAACAAAGCAGCAGCAGAGGCTAACATCATTTTCTTATTCATAAAAATAGACTCCTAAATAATTATCAAAAAACAATTCAACAAGTGTTCTCAGGCTCGTCAAGTAGCCAAAAAACCAACATAAACCTGAACCTAACTTGCCATTTCTAAAGATTAACATTGAACTTACTCTACTTGACACCCATTTTCAGACAGGCCGAAATTTTTTAAGTTCATAAAAAAGGGCTCTACTTGAATTAAGGGGAACAATAGCAATCACCTTGTGGTCGTACTTCAAATAGTGGGCATAAAGATGCCCTGTAACCTAATCTATGGAGCCGCACAATGTCTCGTTTCAGTCTACGCTTTTTGCTTACAGGCGTGTTTTTCTTCTGGTTTACAGCAACTCTGCCCATATATGCTGCGTCCGGTGCGTCGGCCACGACAGAGCTTGCGCGTGCGGCATTGCCTCGGGGTAACGCAAAAGACTTTGGCCCGGCACCGAAAATAACCAATGCACCATTGTCTGACAAAACTATCCAGGCGCTCGATACTGTCTTTGGTAGCCTAGGCGACAGTGTATGGGGTGATGCGCAGATCGACGGACTGGAAATCATCGTAGAATCTGGCGATGTAAGATTGGCCTGGCTGATCACGGATCTAATGCGTTTCGTCACTGACCGCAAACTCAGTGACGAATTAGCAAATTCTGCTGAAAAACTGCTAGGCACTGACTTCAAAGGGTTCGATATATGGAACCAGTTAGTAGAGCATTTGATGGCCTGGGACATACCTGCACCACCTGAGTACTTAAACTACAAGCGCCAAATTTTTTCGAGTGTATTACCTGCGTGGGAACCGCTTTTTACTGAAGGCACTATAGACTGGCGGCATGTGACCTGGGGCGGTGTGCGTATTGATGACCGCGAGTTCGACAAGACTGATGAACCTTGCAATTGCATTCCAGCAGCAGACAACCCAGAGGTGACTAATGCTAAAGATGCGACCTGGCTAGCTGACGATGCTGTGGTGTTTGGCGTTGAAGTTAACGGTAAGTATCGTGCTTACCCCCGCCAGATTATGGAGGTACGCGAAATGGTCAATGACACCCTTGGCGGTCGTCATTTGGGCATTCCTTATTGCACCTTGTGTGGCTCGGCTCAAGCCTGGTTTACTGATGACGTGCCGAAAGGTGTTGAGCGGCCGGTACTTCGAACATCAGGGATGTTGATCCGATCGAACAAAGTGATGTTTGATCTGAATACGATGTCCGTATTTGATACCTTTCGTGGCAATGCGGTCACCGGATCCTTGGCAGAACGTGGACTCCAGCTCAAGCAAGCCGCCGTCGTAACAACGACCTGGGGTGACTGGAAACGAGCACATCCCAAGACCACTGTTCTTGTTGAGGAGCTTGCACTTGGGCGTGACTTTGATTTTCGTAATAATCGGGATGCGGATGGTCCTATTTTTCCAATAGGTGACGCCGACCCTCGATTAGCTATGCAAGAAGATGTGCTCGGTGTTATCACCAAGTCTGGCACGCCTTGGGCATTTCATGTACCTAGCTTAATTAAGGTATTAAATACGGGTGAGGCAGTCACCGTCGAAGACGTGAAAATCGTACTTGATGCGGGCGGTGTCCGAGCCGTCAACACCAAGGGTGAATCTTTGGGAACCCATCAATCATTCTGGTTTGCCTGGTCACAGTTTTATCCCGGCACGCAATTATGGCCTCAGTAGAATTCAACGCCGATCGTTTTTAGTCTATAGTCTCTGGGGTCAGGTCTTGTTTCTTGCTAGCAAATAACAAGGCCTGACCCCAGAAACATTTACATCAAACCTCATTGAATTCCATCCTATGAATATTGATGGCGACCATTCTTCACATTTACTTTTTATCATTCTCATCATTTCATAATGAGAAGGTAAACTTTCATCTAATAAATTTTCAACCGACACACCAGTAATGTGTAAAGCCATTGGTGATGGAATTACATGTGGTAACAAACGACAACGTATCTCAAAACGTTCTACTTCATTAAATTCTTCATCAGTCTTTATTGCCGCGAATTGAAGAACTTGGTCAAAAAACGTAACTCATATTAGCTCTTTTTAAACCCCGCTATTCATGATTGCAGTGTTTGCAGAAATGCCGTCGATAATTCCTTTCATTGCTTTATCAATCCTTGAACCATCACTATAATCCGCAGGCACTGCCAGTGTCGTTCTCCCTTCCGTTATTAATTGCTGTGCTTTTTGTTTAGCTCCTACCATACCTGACCTATATACCGCAATAGAATGTCCGCCTTGTTCCTTCATTAATCGCATACAAGGTATATCTGTCTCGCCATCACCGATAAAAACCATGTTTTTAAATGGAACCGGTCGCTCATTCTGCGGCACATACTTATTAATAGTTGAATCATCGTAGACTTCTAAACTTCCTTTATTAATACGAAATAAATATTGTGTTTTAGTAGTATAGTTAACAGATAAAGCTGGCCAGTTAGCGACTTCATTCGTGTCATACATAAACGATGAAGCATAAATCTTTTTAAATTCTTTTCCTATTGATGTACCTTCAATCATTTCTCTGATACCTGATGAAATAATGAAGTGTTCAACGTTCACTTTCTTTTTCTTCCCATACGCATTGATACGTTTAAACCATGACTCAACACCTTTAAAATAAATAATGGTCTTACCATAGTTAACAAAATCATTTTTCCTCACCGGCACATCATGAATTCTTGCGCAATGTAACATCCAATACATATACGCAGAGATCATATCTGCGTTCTGTTTTTTGGCATGTGTTGCGACATCATCCCAAAACTTTTTCTTCTTCATATGTAACGCAGGAATAAAATCATACTCTTGCATATTATTTGGTGACAACGTGCCGTCAAAATCATATGCAATAACCATCTTTGTATGTTTCTTCGGCATAGGCAAACCTCATATTTAATAATTAATAATGAATGGCACTATTATTCGACACCGGTCTTGCCCCAATAATACGCACACTCAGTTAAGCAACACAATTTTCTTCAAATGTGATTGGTGATAAATATCCAATCGTAGAATGTTTCCGTTGCCGATTATAAAATAATTCAATGTAGTCAAATATCACTGAACGCGCCTCATTCCTCGTTCGATAATCATCATGATGTACTTGTTCCACTTTCAAACTATGAAAGAAGCTTTCCATTGCGATATTATCCCAACAATTCCCTTTGCGACTCATGCTACAGATTAAGCCATTGTCTTTCAGCAACGTCTGATACGCGTTCGCATAATACTCCTTCCCTCTATCAGAATGTATGAGTAATCCCTTCCTCGGTGTTCGTTGTTCAATCGCATGTAACAATGCTCGTTGTGCCAACTCACTGGTTAAACGCGCTCCCATCGACCAACCGACAACTTTACGAGAAAACAGATCCAACACCACCGCTAACACTAACCAACCCTCACGCGTCGGCACATACGTCACATCTGCCACCCATTTCTCATTCGGTCGGCGAGCACTGAAGTCTCGATTCAACAGATTCGGGGCAGGTGCGTGACTCTTGCGTGAATTGGTTGTGATGCGAAACTTTTTTACCGTCTTGGGGACAAGACCCGCCTGCTGCATCAGTCGAGCTACCCCATTCAAACCACAGGCATGCTTTTCTTCTAACAGTGTATGATAAATACGTGGCGCACCATACACTTCCCTATTGGCATAAAATACCCGCTTAATCTCAATCATTAATCGCTGGTTGGATAGCTCTCGGGCAGACGGCGGACGATTTAACCAATCATAATAGCCCCGTCTCGACACCTGCATCACGTCGCACAACCGAGTGACTGAATAAGTCTTGTTTTGCTCTGCGACAAACGTATACCTCAACCGGACTCTCTTGCAAAGTAAAGCGCCGCTTTTTTTAGGATTTCGTTCTCCTCCCGGAGCTTTTTTAGTTCTGCTTTTAAGCCGCGTGTATCGTCACCCGATACGTTCCGATTCCGATTCCGATTCCCTTGACCTGGAAAGGCAACTTCCCCATGCGCCTGTATTTCTTTCTGCCATTTATAAAGTTGGTTTCGTCTGACGCCCAACTCTCTTGCTAACTGTGCCGTTTCCTTATGTCCTTGTTCAAGTAACCGTACCGCTTCTCGTTTAAATTCCGCACTATAGGTCGTTCTTACTTTTCTTGTCATTTCCACTCTCCTTTGGGATGATTGTCCCCTTTAGAAAGTGTGCGTCAAACTGGGGTAGGTTTAGCCTAAAACTCCGACCCCTTTAATACTGAGTATAAAATGGGGAATTCATATCCTTGCTTGCGGCAGCGACCACATCGCCATTAAACAACTTGACAGTCAAACTACCATTGATTTTATGAGAGAAAGGGATCAACAACTCATCAATATATTTTTGTGCCGAATCCAGTGATAAAAACTCATAGAAGCCCCCAACGGTATGGTTATTAAGACCACTGAGCCAAGTCTTGGACTTCAGACCATCAAACTTCTTCATCTCAGGATTAATAGGCTTCCAATCGATCTGATCAAACGGAACCGATACCTGATACTCTGCATAAAGAAAGATTTTTTCTGACATCATCATTTACCTCCCAAGAAAGTATTAAAACCGTGGTTAAGTACATGAATGTACTTATGTCGTTCAAGGCACGATGCCGATAGCGACCTGTCCCCTATTATTGCAAATTATTGTTTTGGAGTCTGACTCCCTGATTCTGTGCGCATAGTGACTTAATTTTCTGCTACCGGAGCAGATCAAGAAATTCATCTGGTGCTGGTGTCTCGAAGGTGAGTCGCTTGCCGGTCTTTGGTCTCGTAATACTTAGGCGTAATGCATGCAGCCCCATGCGGGGGCCATTAGTACCATAACGGGGATCGCCAATCACTGGATGCCCTAGCCAGGCCAAGTGGGCACGAATTTGATGTTGTCGCCCGGTCTCCAGTTTAACTTCAAGCAGTGCCCGATCCTTTACAGAACGCTGTGTATCAAAATGCGTGATGGCTTTTTTGGCTTCCAAATGTGGACCGACATTCATATGATACTTCTCCGAATCCATTCTCAGGGGCTGGTCAATGGTTCCTCCACTTGGGTTAGGGCAACCTTCAACTACAGCAAGATAGGTTTTCTCGGCACCGGACCATCCCGCATTAACTGCTTCGCGCATCTCGTGAGAAGTGGCAAACAACAAAACACCCGAGGTATCGCGATCCAGCCGGTGCACAGGCCATAGTTTAACAGGGCGCTTGGAGCGCGAGAGCTGGTTGCGAAGAATTGCAAGCGCATGGTGTTTTTTTTCATCCGCTGATGCGACAGACAATAAACCTGCAGGCTTGTTGATGGCAACAAGATCGCTGTCCGAATACAAGATCTTCAGCGGCGAAGTTCTAACTTGCATGTTCTTTACCACTGCTCGAACTTCCACATCGTCGCCAGCTTTGAGTTCGTGATCATGCTGCGTGATAGGCTGACGATTGACAAACACGCATCCAGCTTTCAGTCGTTGTTTTATTTTGTTGCGAGTCCAGCCTTTTAGCTGAGTGTTGAGGAAAGTGAGTAGACCAGTAGCCTCGCTCACTCGTAATTTGTCAGACATAGTATGTCATTCTCCAGTCTGGTTTTTCCAGTAATGCTCTAGACATAATTATCATCGCTAAAATAAGTAGAAATAAGTAGAATAAGTAGGGTCAGATAAGACTTTTTGACCCGGCAGTTTTAAAAGTCTTATCTGACCCTACTTATTCTGCCCTTGTTCAAGTAACCGTACCGCTTCTCGTTTGAATTCCGCACTAAAGGTCGTTCTTACTTTTCTTGTCATTTCCACTCTCCTTTGGGATGATTGTCCCCTTTAGAAAGTGTGCGTCAAACTGGGGTAGGTTTACTCTGACCCAAAACTATTAGTATGTTACCTGTTGGCGACGGGCTTACACTCACAGTAAAAAATTAATGAGAAGGATTCCCAGTTGTCACCGACCCCTTTTATTTACCATGATTCTCATGCTGAAGGATTCAAATCACTAGCCGAAGGTCAAAGTGTGAACTTTGATACCGAGCAAGGTGCTAAAGGACCTAGTGCAATCAACGTCGTTGCACAATAAACCAAACCAGACAGTTTTTTAGTCTGAATAAAGCCTCGCTAATCGCGGGGCTTTTTTATTTCGATAAAAATTGTACCTGACCCCACTTATTTCCACTTATTTTCGATAAAAATTGTACCTGACCCCACTTATTTACTTATTACCCTAATATTGTATTGATATTCTTTTAATTGAAATTTTTTATATAATGATTTGATATTACATATGTTAATTGTGGAGGAACCGCATTAGCTATCATCTGTCGAAGTTCTGTCAGCTTCGATACTTTAGAAAAATTAAAACAATCTGGAAAACCTTGTATCCTAGATGCTTCACGAGAGTTAATAGTTCTTCTTTCCTCTGGGTGTATATATCTTCCTTGTCCCATTGATCCATATCCTGAAGTTAAGGTTTGCGCTGGCTGGTCATAATTTAGTCGACCATAGACCGATTTATATGAATGCTGTTTGTCTCGATGACACGAAGGACGGTTTTCATTTGGAAGATCATATAAGTTATTATCAAATAAGAAATCTACACGTTGAATATTTTCAAGTGATAATTTTCCTGCTTTAAACATCAAACCATCTCCGGAATTCATTTCAGAAATAAACTCTCTAAGAGTTGGAGTTTGACGGTTAGTATTTAGTGTAGTTAGTGAGTTGCAAAATTCTTGATCCTTAGTTGCAATTAAAACATGTCTCTTCCTTGATTGTGGAACTCCGAAATTAAGGAAATTAATATTCAAGTCTCTAACATAGTAGCCTTTTCTCTTTAGCCTCTGTTCCGTGATTTGTACAACACCTTCTGTAGAGTGAATTACAGTAGGCACGTTTTCAATAATGACAAGATTAGGCTCGAATAACTCAACTGCCCTAATGCATGCCAAATACAAGTTATTTCTAGGGTCGTTTCTTCTTGTTGAATTGTTGAGATCGGAATGTCCCTGGCATGGTGGACCTGCCACCAGAATATCGACTCGGCCAACTTGCTTCCTAAGAAGGAGTTCTTTCTTAGTGAACCGCCCCTTGGATTTAATATTCAGGATATCTAAAATGTTCGCATTAATTACAGATCCATCTTCATGGGGAATATTGTCTTTATAAACCTCAAGAGGTGATAACCTTGAATCAATTGCTAATGCACAAATAGCCTTTTTTCCATGCCTGTTTGCTGAATAATGAATACCGTAGGAAAGACCACCGCATCCTGAAAAAAGATCGACAAATCGAAGTGGTTTTTTCCGTTTTTTTGTCTGATTATTTTTTTCGGGCCTTTGTAACCACTTAATTACATCAGATTTATCTAAATAGAGTTCATGCTGCATATTTTGTTTTTTCTATATATTTCTGAACATTCTTGAGTAAACTTCGTAGATAAATTACAGCTTCTCTTTTGATATCAATGATCATTTGTACCGAATACTCTTGACCACACTCAGCAAAACTTACGGATCCATGTGCTAGAGAGTTTCTTTGATCTTTGATGGTCTTCAATTCAGCACCATTAAAAGCTCTATAATGTGTATTTATTGGTATATTATGCTTACTAAATAGTTTACGAATCTTTCTAGCATCCAAATTTCCACTGATAGGAAGCTTTCCTGAATCAAGGGATATTGGGACTAAATCCAAAACATCATCAACCATAGATTTTATCAGCTTTCTATAGGTATTTTGATTTGAGGAAATTGGTTCCATACTCTTAAACTTTTGTTCAATCCATATTTCCTTTACAAAAGCATCAAACTCTAAAAGCCCATGATTTTCTGAATTCATTTTCTCATATAGCTTTGACATTGAACCCCTAATCGATGACTCAACAAGGTTGTAAAACATTAAAAAACAAGAAGCTTTCATGGTTTTTAATGCGATGATATCAACTGATTTGGGTCTTTTTCCATTAGAATGGATTTGAGTATTAGGAGAAGAAATTAACTGTAAGAGTTTCAAGTATTCCTCAATCTCGTTTACACGTTCATGGAAGCTCTCTAGAATAGTTTCCATAATTATCTCTTGAGTAATTGATTTTTAACATATTCCACACGGCCCCTTAATTTAGGCCCGGAATTGCTGGCATGAGTTGTTGTATGTTGAAGAAATTCTTTTGACTTGAGCCAGGTCATATTTTTTGGCACAAGACTTTGGTTTTCTCTTAAAGCGAGATTAACACCAACAGCAATTGCTTCAAATCTAACTCTAGGTGTTGTTTTCGATGTTTTTGTTTTAGCAAAACCAGAGGGAAAATAACGAACTACGAATGCCATGGTTCGTTCAAATTCAGTCTTACCAATCTCTTTATCAAAATCTTTTTCATATTCCAGTAAATATTTATCAAGAAACTTTCCAACATCGTGCCTAAATTTTTTGTATGAATTTGAATAAGCAAAGAATCTTAATATCAGTTCTTCTCTTTCCCTTCGATCTATTAAATTCTTACTGACTGGACAAGCATTTTGAAAATTCTTATTTAATGAGCAATCAATGATAAATTTCATAAATGCGGAATCATAATTTACTCGGCGAACTTCACTAGGCCTAGCTTTTTCAGAGCTAGTGTTAATTCGTCGGAAAATTTCTTGTCTTCTCTGCTCAGAAGTTGTGTCTTCAAGCACTACAAGTCGTAAAGCTTTAGTATTAAATTTTCTCCTTTGTGAAATAGATAAATCGTTATATGTAAAGCCATCAAGGGATTCTAAAATTTTAAGTTTTCTAAGTACCAAATTATCAGCACAAAATTGATCTAGCGTTTGAATTCGCTGTGCTCCGTCAACGATCTCAAGTCTACCATCCTCAATATCCGCAACAAACATCATAGGAATTGGTAAGCCAAGAAGAATGGACTCAATAAAATCTACTTTATGCTGTTCTCTCCAGATAAATTCCCGCTGATAATCAGGAATAAAAAATAAACCATCTCTAAATTGCTGAGTAATGTAATCAATCGTGAAATCGCGAAGATCGTATTTCGTTTCTTTTTGTTGTTCTTTTATCTGGATTTCCGCTAAGACTTTAGATGCCTCGGTGATTTTCCTTTTCTTTTTTGCCATCTTTTATGACCAGTATATTGAGCGAATTAAATGAATCAAACTTTCAAAAGTACTAATGTAGAATACCAATACTAGACACAGATACACAAGTAGAAAGAGAGTTAAATTGAAGACGAACTTAAAACTGAACTTAATCTCTACATATCAGGGATTTCAGGCAAATCTATTTTGCGTCAGTACAAGGCGGAGTGCCTTCGAAGAAACGCAGTTCACTGCTAGGAAATATGTTCCAGACATTTCCAACCGCCTACATCCGTATAGGCGTCTTTTGCATCCCTGCAACCGCAGTATTCGTACTCCTCGGCTTTAGCATCCTGCGTCACCCTACCGCCTACATCCATATAGGCGTGTACATCATATACTTAATACCTAACAGAGCTATTTTTTCTCAAGACGATATAAAACGCCGGTTTATGCGCGGAGCTTACAAACTAGTAAGTGAGCACATAAACCGGTGTTTTAGAGAAGTATTGTGGAAAAAGAGCCTGTTAGTTTACCGTCCGTAGACGTCGATTCCGGGAAGCGGTCTGTGATACTTAACAACGTTACTGTAAGCCTCAGACGCAGCTAAAATACCTTTATCAACGTCAACCGGTAATCCTGCTTCTTCTGCTGACTTCAAGAAGGCAATAGAAGCCGACAGAGCGTGTTGAGGCTGGATGCCGCCTGTCGCGCAAAGACGCCAGCCCAGATCAGGAGCGCCTGGAATAGCGGCCGCTTCTACGGCGTGCTTGTTGAACATTATCCTTAGTACTTCCATGATTTTTTTCTCACCAAAACCTTCTGGTGATTTGATAGCAGTTACTGCATTAGATCTCGTATTGATATCTTTTGCCACCAGCTCGAATCCTGCGCCCAGTGCGGCGGCACGGAAAACGTCAGAGCAATCTTTATGACGCTCACAAACACGGTCAATGCCTTCGATTGCAAGCGCATCCAAAGCCACAGCGAATTGGGCGTAATTTCCTGGCGTTTCAAGGTGCAGGCCCGTGCTGTCCATGGCATCAATCATTTTGCCAAGGTAAAGGTAGTGTTGGCCTTTTTTGATGCCCGCATCTGCCAGCTGTTTGTCGGCCTCACGAATTTTCTCAACCGCTTTAGGGCTAACAGAGAGCATGCCGATACCGGGCGTACCCATCATACCTTTTTGGCTACAACCAATTAGCATGTCGATTCCCATTTCAGTCATAGAGCATGGCATGCTGGCGATGGCTGAAATACCGTCAATTATAAGAAGCGCTGGGTGATTTAGTTCATCCAGTAAGTCTCGTAACTTCTTAGGGTCAGTCGTCACACCTGCGCCCGTTTCGTTCTGCGGTGCCATCACCATCTTGATGGTACCTTCTGTGTCTTTTTCTAACACCTCTCTGCACTTATCAAATGGCAGGTCTTCTCCAATTTCACCTTTTATACGAATCACGTTTCTGCCCAGGTTTTCAACGCAGTTACCCATTGCAGTACTGAAAGCGCCGATCTCTAAGGTGACGATGGCTGGCTTGTCGGAACCTGCTTCCTCTGGCGTGCGCAGAGAGCCTGCAGCAGCTTCTGTAGCAGTTGTACCAGAGCCGGTGAAGAACAAAGCCCTACCGCCTTCTTGCATATCCACTAATTTCCCATACTCTTCGCGAACCGCTGTAAAAAACTCTGCGACGCCTGGACCACGCATGCCTCGTGTTTGGGTCGATGAAAATTGAGTAACCAATTCAGATCCAAAAGCTGGACCCGGTGTGACGTTGATGATCTTGTTATGTGGAGACCAGACTGGAGCCTTATCCTTAAGAAAGTCATCAGGTGCGTCAATCTGATTCGATTCGATAAGACGTCTAAGTCCGGAAAGTGGAGAGATTAATTCATTCGTCATTTTCAAGTACCTCTAGATATTTATAGTTTTAAGTTTTTGATAATTAATAATCTGATTAGCCCGTCCAACCTAAACCAGCTGATATACAATTGATTGAAAGTAACAACGACACCAAGTCATCATGCGCTTCCTTCTCGTTCTTTGCTGATCGGAATTGCTCTACCAGACGCACTTGTTCCATACCAACACTGCTGAGGATTTGACTACGGCGTTGTAATTTACGACTAAATTTCTTAAAACGGGTACCCAGTTTTCTTTCGCCAGTGATCTTACGAACCATCTTACACGTCAGTTCGTATTCTTCTTTCACCATTCCGAAAACTTGGTTACGCAATTTTTTATCTTCGACTAATAAAGAATAGGACTCAGCCACATCCATATCAACCAAACACAGTGTTTTCTCAAGTTCGTCTATGACAAGCTTAAAGATACGTGAATTCTGGAACATATCTTTGAGTATGGCTTCGCCATCTTTTCCATGTTTCTTGATGAATGAATTAAGGGCTGTACCAACACCATACCAACCGGTGACCATGTGTCGATTTTGTGTCCAGGCAAATACCCAGGGAATCGCACGTAAATCTGATAAAGACTTGGCACCAAATCGTCTTGCTGGACGCGAACCAATATTCATCTTTGCTAATTCTTCTACTGGACTCGCGGCACTATAATATTCAACCAAATCTTTGGTTTCAGCAAGTTCACGGTAATGTTCATAGGCTAGTGAAGATAACTCTTCCATTGCGTTATCGTATTCATCTTTGGTTCGTAGCTCTTCTTCATCTATCGACTTCATTGAATGCTGTAAGACACTGGATGCCAGCAGTTCCATTTGGTATTCCGCTGTTCCTTCATTCGCGTATTTACTGGAAACCACTTCACCTTGTTCGGTGATACGCATTTGACCATGGATCGATCCGGCAGGTTGTGCTGCAATGGCACGACCTGTTGGTGCTCCACCACGACTAACAGATCCACCACGACCATGAAAGAACGTAATCGGAATACCACACTCTTGTCCTGTTTTCGTTAACTGTGCTTGTGCTTTAGTCAGCTCCCAATTGGAAGTGAAGAATCCACCATCTTTATTCGAATCGGAATAACCGATCATCACTTCTTGCGAATTACCTTCGCCCTGTTTTTTAATAGAACGCTTAATAACACTCGTATTCAACAATGTCGTCATGATGTCCGGTGCATTACGTAAGTCATCTATTGTTTCAAATAAAGGTACGATAGGAATAGTACAATATTGCGTTGCGTCTTTATCACCATACAATCCGGCATATTTTGCTAGTAAATACACACCCAATATATCTTCAACCGACATCGTCATACTCAGAATAAAATTACCAAAGGCCTGACTGTCGAGTTCTTCTCGATGTTGTCTAATCATGCGGAACATACCAAAAGTTGATGTCGCGCTATCATCCAACGTAATAAATTCAGGCAGTACTTTTAGTGGTCTCGCTAATTCTTGTTTTAACCAATTGGACCATTCCTTTGATTCCAATGCTGGCGCTTCATTACCACCATTTAACGCTGACCATATTGATTGCAAGGTATGGTTTACGGTTTGGCTGTTTTCTCTAAGATCCAATCGCACAGTACAGAAGCGAAATGCTTGCGCTTCGCGGCGTAGTGGTTTGATTAACGATCTCGATAGATGCTCACATTTGGCATCTTTCAATGTTTGTTCCATCGCAAACAAGTCATCGATAAATTCATCGGCGCTGCTATATTGTGCAGATAACCCTTCAACAGTTGCTTCGATTTTTTGCAGCATGCAATAAGTGTATTGGCGAAAGACTTCGCCCGGGTTTCGATCAAGAATTTGACTCGCATCGCCTAGACTTTTTGCTAATTTCTTTAAGCGTTTATTAAATGAATTATCAAGATCGATCGCATTTTTTGAAACACTGACACGTTCTAACATGTCAGCTAACTGTCCTTCGTAATGAAAAAGTATTGCTTGTCGGTTACTCATTAACGTTTGCGAAGTCACATCGTTGGTAACAAATGGATTTCCATCACGATCTCCACCGATCCAACAACCAAAACGAAAGAAGGGTGGAATTTCAAACTTCGTTTTTGGGTAGTTAGCTTTAAGCGCACCTTCAAGGCTATCTAATAATTCAGGAATTCGTTTATAGAGTGTCTGGTCGAAAAAATGTAATCCCCAGGCTACCTCCATATCAACTGATGGTTTTTCAAGTCGAAGTTCGCCTGTTAACCAGAGCAGATCGACTTCATCGCGCAGGGCATTAATAAATTGTTCACGTTCACGATCAGTCCAACGTGAACTTTCAAGACGATATAATAAAACATAAATACGGCGATGGATTTCCAATACCGTAACACGTTTAGCTTCTGTTGGATGTGCAGTAATAGTTGGACGAATATGTGCATTTTCCAATAACTTTTTTATTTCTTTGGCACTAACACCGCGTTCTTTCGCATCATGAAAGATATGATGAAAGGTTCCCGGTACATATTCTAAACCACGCAACTTTTCGGTATGACGTCGACGACGCATACCGGTATTTTCTTCTGCGATATTCAATAACTGAAAATAAATACCCCAAGCCTGTAATGTATTGACTTTGGCATCATCATCATCTTCAGGTAATTCTTTCTTACTGGTGTAATAATCGAGTATTTCCGGCTTACGTATCTTAATGACGTTTCGCATTTGCTCATTGAGCAGTCCTACTATTTCCTTTGCATAAGAAGCTGCAGATGAATCAAGTTCATCTATGACAGCTTTTTGTTTTGCAGATTTACTCACGCAACACGATCACCAGGTTCTTCACCATCAAAGAACGCCTTAACGTTTGATAATGAACGTAAACCCATTGCAACACGTGTTTCGGTTGTCGCACTACCTAAATGAGGTAGCAATACAACGTTATCCATGCTGAGTAGATCTTCGGTAACCGTAGGTTCTTTAGCAAACACATCAAGACCAGCACCAGCAATAGCTCCATCTTTTAATGCTTGAACTAACGCAGGCTCATCAACAACATCACCACGTGCGGTATTGATCAAGAAAGCAGAATCTTTCATCAATGCAAAACGTTCTACATTCATCAGATTAGTATTACTGCCACCACCTGGGCAATGCAAAGTCACA
>CBDFNQ010000018.1:0-53151 GCA_965250225.1 Gammaproteobacteria bacterium | reverse complement strand
GGGGGATAAAGTAGGTAGCTTAATTCTGAACCGACAGTTAATAAAGCAAACCAGTAAACTTGTTTACTCCATATTTACACCCGCCAGATAGAGCCAGGTATCAATCACGGTATCTGGATTTAATGAAATGTTTTCTATACCTTCGTCCATCAGCCATTTAGCTAAATCCGGGTGATCAGAAGGTCCTTGTCCACAGATACCAATATACTTATCTGCTTTCTTGCAGGCCTGAATGGCACGACTCAACATGAACTTAACCGCTTCATTGCGTTCATCAAACAAGTCCGAGACCAAACCCGAATCACGATCCAGTGCCAGAGTCAATTGCGTCATATCATTGGAACCAATAGAAAAGCCATCCAAAGTATTCAAGAAATTGATCCGCCAAAATAGCTTTATATCGCCCTCTAAAGAGCGAACATCGGTATTAGCAAGACGATAAAATAAAGGGTAATAAAGGCGGACAGTCTTACAAAATACGGCTTACCACTTTATTGAAAAACATTTATTGCTGTTGCAGCCAAGGGCTAATAAAATCAGCCGCTGAAGCACCGGCTGAAGAATATCTGTTTTGACGAATCCCAAAGCTGTCATGCGGGCTTTATATATAATAAGCTGCTCACATAATTACACTTTTTAGGAAGAAAACAATGTTCAAACTTATTAAATATCTTGTTATCGCTTTAGTTCTTATTGTCATCGTTGTGTTTGGTTTGATTATGACGGTAGACGTAAATCAATATAAACCTGAGATTATTCAATTAGTTAAAGATACTAC
The DNA here is from genome assembly GCA_965250225.1 of Gammaproteobacteria bacterium. Classification (GTDB taxonomy): domain Bacteria; phylum Pseudomonadota; class Gammaproteobacteria; order Eutrophobiales; family Eutrophobiaceae; genus CBDEUK01. The sequence continues at coordinate 52,373 of CBDFNQ010000018.1, read as the reverse complement.
TAAACGTGATTTCGAGATAAAAGGCGATTTAAAATTAGCCCCTTCCCTGATCCCAACAATCAAAGTCAGCGATGTCACGTTTGGGAATGCCTCATGGGGTGAAAAAAAGCCAATGTTGAGTGTCGGTACATTCGAGGCTCAGGTCGCTTTGATGCCGCTATTGAAAAAGGATGTCCAGGTAAAGAAGCTGATATTGATCAAGCCTGAAATCCTGCTGGAGACGGATTCCAAAGGTAATGGCAACTGGGTGATTGAAACAGGTACAAAGAGTAAAGAATCATCTGACACAGCACCCTCAGCCCTACCGACGATGAACGTGAGTGAAATATTGATTAAGGATGCCAATCTTACCTATAAAGATGGCAAAACAGGTAAAGTCACTGAGCTAGTAGTAGAGCAAATCAGGGCACAATCATCGGGTAAAAATTCACCACTTAATTTAGCTGTTAAAGCAAATCTCAATGAAGCACCCGTTGAGATAAATGGCACCTTGGGTTCACTGGATGCCCTGTTAGCCGACAAGGAATTTCCGGTAAATATTACCGCTATGCTGGATAAAGCGTCATTGAGTGCCGAAGGCAAGCTAGCAAAGCCGAAATCAGTAAAGGGACTGGATCTGAATATCGATTTTTCAGTGAATAAATTATCGGATCTATCACGGTTGGCAGGTTCTGAGTTAGCTGACGTCGGGCCTATTGTGGTCACAGGCAAACTAAAGGATGTAAAAGGTGGTTATTCTATCAGTGGGATGACTGCAAAGGTGCTGAATTATGATGTATCTGGTGATGTCGCAATTTCAACGGCTGGGAAACGCCCTGCTATCACAGCAACGTTAAGTACCGATATTCTGGATCTTTCAGAATTTACAAAAAGTGGTGGTAAGTCGGAAAAGAAAGATAAAGTTTTTCATCCGACCCTCTGCCGCTTGAAGGATTGAAAGCAGCCGATGTTAATTTGAAATTTAAGGCCAATCAATTGATCACCAGTTCGTTGACCCTCAATAAGGTGAATCTCAATATGAAACTGCAAAATGGCAATCTGAGCATCTCGCCTTTTTCAGGCAATGTAGCAGGTGGTTCAATCAGTACAAAATTGGGTCTGGATGCAAGTAATGGCAAAACCGCTAAATAACCAAGGAAGTCACGATAAAACAGATTGAGTTGGGACAACTACCACAATTCAAGGAGAAAAAGTCACTCACTGGCGGCAAAACCGACGCAACCATCAAGATCACGGGTTCTGGTGCCAGTGTTGCAGAGATTATGGCAGGTTCAAACGGGCAGATTTTAGTCAATACAGGTTCGGGTAAACTACTCAATGATACGATAGATGTTGCTGGTGCTGACGTTATTTTTTCTGCCTTAAATATGATGAATCCATTGGCAGAAAAAGAAAAACACACAACCTTGGAATGTGCGGTTATCAAATTTGATATCAAAGATGGTATTGCCACGACCGACAGAGGCGTCGCCATACAAACGACTAAAATGAATATTGTCGGTAGTGGCACACTCAATTTTAAAACAGAAGAAGTAGCTATGGCAGTCAAGCCCCAGGCACGAGAAGGACTGGGCATTGGTTTGGGTTCTTTGGTCGATGCCGTCAGTATTGGCGGCACACTGGCCGAGCCATCACCCAAAGTGGATGCCGCCACGGCGTTAAAAACCGGTGTAACGGTTGGTGCGGCAGTTGCGACGGGTGGACTTTCATTACTGGCTGAAGGGCTGTTTAAAAAGACAACCGCAGATAGTAATCCCTGTGACACAGCTTTGGGTAAAGCACCAGCTGCTTCGCCTGCAAAAACTCAAGCAGCGGAAACTAAAGCGGATCCAGTTGAAGAGAAAAAAGAACAAGTCGAACAAAAAGTCGAAGACGTAAAAGAAAAGACAGAAGACAAAATTAAAGATGCCCTGGAAGGTTTTTTCTAACTAGGGAAATTCTGATGAAGTTAAATTTGTCATTTCGAGCGTAGTGAGAAATCTTATAATTAGCTGGTTTTATTTGACTTTTTAATCACAGATTTCTCCCGTTGGTCGAAATGATAACCTGATCAGAGGTCCCCTAGGTATAATATGGCAATAGCCTAAAGAAAAACATTATTAGCTACTGTAGATAACCACCCGTGGCCTGGACAGGTTTCAGGTTATCAGTGTGATTCACCCAGGCAACAATGGCTTGTCTTGCCGCTGCAATATCCGATGTGGGCAAATTTACGGTGCCACTGAATACACCTGGCTTATCCTTGTTTATTTCCCTGTGTTCATGTTTCAGCACAACAAAATTATGAGCTAAATCCCGTCCGGAATTTTCTCCGTTCTTTACCTCGGTTACGATTTCAAAACCCAGCAAGGCAAGATTAAAAATTCATTCGATTGGTACTGAGATTATTTGGTACGTATGAATAGTGTAATGTTTGTTGTTCAATGCTTATAGTCAGCATCCCAGGCATGTCAGTTTGCTGAGACAGATCCAGATGGCGCTTTCCAAACCAGTTTCGCCACTCTTTTCCATTATAAATAAAGCCGGGCGTGTAAATTGTTTTCAGAGACTGCTGCTGAGAATATTGTTTTTGTCGATTTGTATATTGGGGAGACGCAAATCGATCTTTCCAGCCTATATAGTCCCAATAATCTACATGGAAGGCCATCGGGATGAAATCATGCCACAGGCCCTGTTCGTTTTTTAACTGGCTCAACCATTTATCGGCAGGTGGGCAACTGCTACAACCCTCTGAAGTATAAAGCTCCAGGATCGTTGTCTGTTTTTCAGAGCTTGTAAAAACAAGTGGCTTTGCATGAATCGTCTGGATGTAAAAAAATAGCAGGAAAATCGGAAATATTGCCCATTTTTTCATAAATATATGCTCACTATTGATAGTTATTTTCATTGTTTCAGAACAATTACAGAAAAAATCGTTCCATGTACAGAAAAAATCTGTTCCATGAAACAAGCTATCAATCAAAATTACATAGTAAACTATATAATAATCAAATAATTACAATATATACTTGATTTAATAAATTAAATGTATTATCTTAGGAGTCAGTCATAACATGACTGATTTTTAACGAGTATGTGAAGTTTCCTCCAAAAACTAAAACTTCATCAGCAAAACCTTGGGACATGGATGTCCGATTTTTTCTCTTCCTTGCTCCTTAATATTTTCAATAACAAAACTATCTTTTTTCGAGCTTATTGTTTTCCTCGGATCAGTTTCATTACTACTCAAGCACTGTTCTGTCGTTGCCGATAGGGTTGTTGTTAAGATTCATAGTTAGAGGGTAGTTTTGTGGCTACACCTACAACAGCAGAGAAATTAATGCAGCCAAATGATCTGATCGTGTCGAAAACCGACACCAAAGGCTATGTAACGTATTGTAATGATGCTTTTATGATATTTTCTGGTTATTACGAGGAAGAAATATTGGGGAAAACACACGACATTCTTCTTCACCCTGATATGCCAAAGTCGCTGTTTCGCCAATTAACAAATACCGTTAACGCAGAGAATGAATTTATTGGTTTTATAAAAAAATCTGCAGAAGAACGGTGGTTATTACTGGAGTCTTCTTGTTGTGACCCCCAGGTTTGATACAAAGAGTCGGTTATTGGGGTATTTTTCCGTTGAACGGTGTCCGCAAAGAGGTGTCGTAGAATGTCTTCAACCTGTATACCAACGTATGTGTGAGATTGAATCGCAAGATAGCGAATATCATTGAACGATTCATTCAGGCCAGTGATGGTCTGAAAAACAGCACCCAGGACATGACAAATTCGGCACTTAGTTCAAAAGAAGTGGTCTCTAAATTTGAGCAAAGTTTTAGTAATTTTTCCCAACAGGCGCAAACAACCTACGAAAGAGTCTCGCATGTGAAGGTCGTTTGTGATGCCGCATTACCAAAGGTCGATCACGTCGCCTATATGCAAAAAGCCTATCGTGCCGTTGAAATTAATGACCCGAATTGTCCTGAAGCACAAGAGGTAATGATGGACAGTCACAAATGTCAATTCGGCCAATGGTACGACAGTGGTAATGGAGAAGAATCCTACAGTCATTTGCCGGTGTTTTCTTCCATCAACGAACCCCATAGTGATCTACACAATACGGTACATGATATTATTGATAGAATACGCAATTCAGGCTGGCAAATGAAACAGGAAGTGTGTGAGTCAATTTATCAGGCATTCATCCAGGCTGAAGCAGCCAGTACCGATCTGGTTCGCTTGGTTGACAAGATGGCTGACGAAAAGAAAATATTTGAAAGCAATACCGATGCAAAAGATGCTGGAGAGATTGATCTGTTTTAATACGTGATATTGTGTAGCTTGATAGCGTATTCACAAGTGGATGTTACAGGATACAAATATGGTGCCCGGGGCCGGACTCGAACCGGCACGGCCGTGAAGCCGAGGGATTTTCTTACCATCTACTACTTTCGTAGCTGCATCACTTAAAACGCATTTGTGGTCTGGACTTTACCTTCACCCTATTTTAATCTGCATTAAAACGTAGGCAGGAGCCGTCAAGTCTCTACACTTTTCCTGAATCCATAAACAATAGAAGTTACATAAATATTCTGTTGAGCAGCTTGTTTCTGCTGTCAAAAACTCGACCTCCATGAGGAAAGTTTTACAGAAATTAAATGTGGCTCCTTATGGAGGCAATTATGATGTTCTGAGAAAAGCAATTACGCACTTTTCACTCGACACATCACACTTTACTGGTCAAGCCTGGAATAAAGGCAAAAAATTACCACCGAAAAAATCGATCGAAAGCTATCTGAATAATGAAGCACCTATTCAATCAAATAAACTCAAAAAACGTTTATTAAAAGAAAACATTTTCAAAGCGATTTGTTCAAATTGCCAAAATACTCAGTGGCTCGATCAATCTATTCCATTAGAACTCGATCATATAAATGGAAACAACAAAGACAATAGATTAAAAAATCTACGTTTATTGTGTCCCAATTGCCACGCCCTCACCCCAACATATCGGAGAAAAAAGCGTAACAGGGCTTAGCTCGGGATTGCCATTCACTAATATAGTGTTAAGGTTTCCCCGAATTTGACTCCATTCACTACAGATGTTTCCAGTCTGTGTGCTCAAATTAATTTAAGTCCCTTGTGTCTACCAATTCCACCACCCGGGCATGGGTGATTAATATAAGTCTATCTCATATTTTCATCAATAAAAAGAATGGAGGCTGAGCCCGGAATCGAACCGAGGTACAAGGCTTTGCAGGCCTCTGCATAACCACTCTGCCACTCAGCCAGTGATTTTTACGTCATTGCAATAATAAGAAAACCCCAATCAAACGGGGTTTTTCGTATGGTCGAAAATCAGTAGGCGCGTATCTTAACTGATTTTGAGCAAGGATTGTAATTGAAATACAGAATATATTTCAGCCACATAAATGATTAAGTTTTATGTGTTTTTTCATCAATGGCACCTGCTGCTGCTATAGCACTCATATTAACTATTCCCCGTGCCGATACTGATGGGGTCATAATATGTGCTGCCTGACTAATACCCATTAATATTGGGCCAATATCAACTGCATCACCCAATTCTCGAACAAAGCCATGTGCAATATTTGCAGCATCGAGACCGGGCATGACGAAAAGATTGGCAGACCCTTCATAGGCCATGTTCGGAAACATAAACGAACGGGTTTTCGATGACAGAGCAAGTAACGATTGCATCTCCCCTTCTATCTCAAGTTCTGGTGCTATTTTTTTCAGTATATCCAGGGCTTTGCGCATTCGATTAGATGAATCACTGTTGCTGTTGCCAAAATTCGAGTGTGACAGCAAGGCTATCTTTGGTTTCAAACCAAAACGCTCTACCACCCTGGCACTCATGATCACAGTTTCAGCTAAGTGTTCTGCACTAGGTGTTAGGGTCACTTGCGTATCGGTAAAAAATATTGGGCCTTTTCGATGCAGTAGTAAATTAACAGTAGAAAAATCACTGACATCATCTGAAAGACCAATAATGTTGCGTAAATGTGATAGATGGTTCTGAAAATGGCCATAGATACCGCAGATCAATCCATCGGCCACACCCGTTTTAAGCATCATTGCAGCTAGTGCTGTATTTTCATGCAGCATAATCGATTCGGCTTCACTCGGGGTCACGCCTTTGCGTTCAACCATAGAATGATAGTCATGACAATATTGTTCAAACTGTGAGTGATTAGATGGATCAATAATTTCAAAATCCGTGTCCAGTTTTAAGCGCATGGCATGTTCTGCCATTTCAGAAAGAATAACATCATGACGTCCAATCAATATAGGCCGACAAATTCCTTCATCACATAAGGTTTGAATAGCACGATGAACACGTAATGTCTCACCTTCGGCAAAAACAATGCGTTGGAGGTTTTCTTTGGCCCGTTCAAATACCGGTCGCATAACAGTAACTGATTCAGTGCCAAATGATTGTAGTTTTAATTGATATGCTTCCATGTCTTCAATGGGACGTTTTGCTACACCGCTTTTCATTGCGGCACTTGCTACCTTAGGAGGTATAGCACTGAGTAAACGCGGGTCAAAGGGTTTTGGAATTAAATAATCGCGTCCAAATTTTAACGATTCGCCGGCATAAGCATTGGCCACTTTTTCAGAGGTTTCAGCCATAGCCAAATCAGCAATAGCTTCAACACAGGCTACTTTCATTTCTTCATTGATGGTGCTTGCGCCAACATCAAGAGCTCCACGAAATAAAAAGGGGAAACATAAAACATTATTTACTTGATTAGGATAATCAGAACGACCCGTGGCCATAATAATATCAGGACGAACACTATGTGCCAGTTCAGGCAGGATTTCAGGTGTTGGGTTTGCTAATGCAAGGATCATTGGATCGTTTGCCATAACTTTTACGTCGGACTCTTTCAATACACCAGGTGCTGATAAGCCCATGAATATATCGGCGTCCTTGATGACATCGCTTAAGACACGCGCCGATGTATTTTGAGCATATTGGCTTTTATATGGGTCCATTTCTTCTGTCCGACCTTCATACACAACACCGACAATGTCACACACATAGATGTTTTTTTTGTTTAGACCCAGGCTAACCAGTAAATCGAGGCAAGCCAACGCTGCAGATCCTGCTCCTGAGCAAACAACTTTAACATCTTCAATTTTTTTATCAGCGATACGCAGACCATTTTTTATCGCAGCAGCGACACAAATGGCAGTGCCGTGTTGGTCATCATGAAAAACCGGTATATCAAGTTGTTCTTTTAAAGCTTTTTCGATAACAAAACATTCTGGAGCTTTGATATCTTCCAGATTAATTCCACCAAACGTCGGGGCAAGTGCTTTTACAATAGCAATGAATTTTTCCGGGTCACGTTCTTCTATCTCAAGATCAAACACGTCAATTCCAGAAAAATTTTTAAACAGTACAGCTTTACCCTCCATCACAGGTTTGGAAGCCAGTGCGCCAATCGATCCTAACCCCAGGACAGCAGTACCATTGCTAATAACACCAACCAGGTTTCCGCGTGCGGTGTATTCCAGTGAGTTAATCGGATCGTTGTAAATTTCATCACAGGCAGCAGCCACACCAGGCGAATAAGCAAGCGCAAGATCATGAGCGGAAAGCATTTTTTTGGTCGCGGTGATGGCCAATTTTCCGCGTGGTTCAGCACGATGATATTCCAGCGCCTCTTGTCTGAGTTTTTCATCCATTTTTTAATTTTCCCGTAAGTCGTTTGTGTCTTGAACATTCATTGATATATAGCGGTTATGTGAATGAGATATTAACGTTTTTATTCAATTGAATGATATTGGTGGTGTTTTTTACGATGATATGGAAATCATTGGTTTGCGATTGATCTTACAGAACATAGTTCAGATGCATATCATCCTCTTTGTATACTTTACATTATCGTATCCAGGGGAAATAAATAAAATGATACCCTCCAGAATTTTACATAATGATCTTTTCAGATTTACTGTTCAGAATTTAATCTTTCTTCTGCTTGCTGCTGTGATTTCGTTCGAGGCCGAGGCTGCCACAATAAATGCCACCCGAATTAACAATACATTAAGCAGCCCGGTATATCTAACATCGGCACCTGGAGAAAGTGATCGTCTGTTCATTGTGGAACAAAGCGGCTCAATACAAATTTTAAGAAAACAGGCTAATGGTAGCTGGGCAAAAAATTCCCAGGCTTTTTTAAGGCTATCTGACAGCGGTATCAATGTTAGTACAGGGAATGAGCAAGGGTTACTTGGATTAGCATTTCACCCTGACTATACCACTAATGGTCGTTTTTATGTGAATTATGTCGCCAATGGACAATCACACACCTCTGAATTTACAACATCTTCTAATACGGATATTGCAGACAGCAGCAGTTTTAAATCTGTACTTTCTATCAATCGGAATCGTTCTAATCATAATGCGGGCTGGATAGATTTTGGTCAGGATAATTATCTATACATTGCTTCAGGTGATAGCGGTGGTGGTAATGACCCGGATAATGTTGCCCAAAACCTTCAGTAGCTTAGAGAGAAAATATTACGCATTGATGTAAACGACGATGATTTTATGAATGATGGTGCTCGTAATTATGCAATATCAGACAGCAACTCTTTTGCGAATGATGCCAATGCTAATGGCGCTATCTGGGCATACGGCTTACGTAATCCCTGGCGCCCAAGTTTTGATCGAGAAACCGGGGATTTTTATATTGCTGATGTTGGGCAAAATAGTTTAGAAGAAATAAATTTACAGTTGGCTGCAAGTTTGGGCGGTGAAAATTACGGTTGGGATATTAAGGAAGGATTAACTATTATCGGTAGTATACCAAGCGGTTTTGATCCAACTGATCCTATTCATCAATATGCTCATGATGCAAGTGGTGGTTTTTCAATCACTGGTGGATATGTTTATAGAACCGATAATGATGGTTCACATTTACAGGGAAAATACTTGTTTGCTGATTTCGCGACCAACAATATTTGGTCACTATTCTTCGATGAATCTGGAAATAAAATCATTGAAGAAATTTCCAATGATTTTTTAACGGATTTCGGTTCTATTGATCAGATTGCTTCTTTTGCTGAAGATAGAAACGGTAATATTTACATTGTTGGCCTCGATGGCGAGATTTTTTTATTAAATCCGGTAGCAGTTCCTTTGCCTGCATCGGTATTTTTGTTTATTTCCACGTTAGGACTTTTGGGAATAAGAAAAAAGGCCACAGTATCAAATTGATATAAATAAGTGTTTTGAGTGGATATAAAATTTGGAGCGGGAAACGAGATTCGACAATTTCGTCTGGAACGAAATTGGGACGACAAAGTCGACCCGAAGGGCTGAGACCAAGGAAGGTCTCAGTCAGCTTGCGACCCAATAAATGTTGTCGCGAGTTCTTGTTATGAATGACTGAATAAATCCAATTAACATTTGAGAGGGTATGAATTTGGAGCGGGAAACGAGATTCGAACTCGCGACCCCAACCTTGGCAAGGTTGTGCTCTACCACTGAGCTATTCCCGCGTTGTGCTGGCTACTTCTCAAGTTGCTTCCTGAAAAGAACGGCCATTTTAGCGGCGACTGTTAAACTGTCAACCAAAACTATTCTTTTAATTTTGGCAAGGCGCTTATCAAGTATTGAAACATGGAAATTATAGTCAATATAGCAGCAATATACAGCGCGATTAAGCCGATTTCATCGATAGGGATGCCAAATATAGGGCTATGATAAATCAATAATATTAAGGCAATCATTTGTGCCACCGTTTTGATTTTACCGTAAATAGAAACAGCAACTTTGCTTCTGGCACCGAGTTCTGCCATCCATTCACGCAAAGCTGAAACAGTGATTTCCCGCCCTATGATGACGGCAGCCGGCAAAGACAACCAGATACTTGGGTATTTTTCGACCAGCAACACCAATACGACTGCGACCATTAATTTATCCGCCACCGGGTCGAGAAAGGCACCCAGATTGGAAGTCTGGTCCAGCTTTCTAGCCAGATATCCATCGAGCCAATCTGTGATAGCGGCAATAATAAAAATTACGCAGGCAACTTCATTGGCCCAATCGAATGACAGATAAAAAGAACCTACGAACACTGGTATCAGCGCAATCCTCAGTAAGGTCAGGGAGTTGGGAATGTTTATCATGAGTCGTGTAATGAGTCGTAAATCTTTTGAGCCAGTTGTTTGTTGATGCCGGGAACCTTGGTCAAATCATCCACGCCAGCACGAACAACGCCTTGAGAACCGCCAAAATATTTAATCAATTCCTGTCGACGTTTGTTGCCCACACCCTGGATGTCTTCAAGTGGTGAACTGCTTGTTTTTTTCTTGCGGCGTTGTCGATGTCCGGTGATAGCAAATCGATGTGCTTCATCACGTATTTGTTGTATCAGGTGCAATGCTGGCGAATCTGCTTCCAGTTGTATCGTAACACGTTCATCCGTAATAATTAATTTTTCCTGTCCCGCTTTTCTGTCCTGTCCTTTCGATACACCAATGATTTTAATGTGATTAAGTTGTAATTCAGAAAGCACGGCAACCGCTATTCCGGCTTGACCTTTTCCCCCATCAATCAAGATGAGATCGGGTAACCTGCCCTCTTCATTTTGCAAACGTGTGTATCGTCGAGTGAGCACCTGTTCCATAGCAGCATAATCATCACCGGGTTGAATACCCTTGATATTGAAACGACGATATTCACTGTTTACCATACCATGATTGCCATAAACAACACAGGAGGCAACGGTTTCCTGACCTTGTGTATGACTGATATCAAAACATTCAATCCTCTCTACGGCTTCATCCAGTTTTAACGACTGTTTTAATAGTTGTAATCGTTTTATTTGATTCGCCTGGCTTGAGAGTTTTGCTGTCAATGCCTCTCGCGTGTTTTCCTTTGCGAGTTTTACCCATTTTAATTTTTCACCGCGCATCTGTTGTTTGATGATAACCTTACGGCCGCTTTGTTCTGTTAACACCTGACTCAGTATTTTGTGGTCTTCTGGTAAATGGCTGACAATAATTTCAGTAGGTACTTGTTTTTCGGATTTTCGTTCAAGGTAATATTGTGCAATAAAAGCACTCAACACGTCGTATTCCCTAGCATTTTTCGTGTGTTTTGGAAAAAATGATTTGTTACCAAGATTTAAATTAGAACGTAGATAGTATATTTGCACACAGGCAACATTATCTTCAAGTTCACAAGCGACAATATCAACATCGCCTTTTACATTACTGCTGATCTGATGATCCTGAAGTGCCCTGAGATTGCTGATCTGGTCGCGAAAATGTGCAGCGCGTTCAAAATCCAGTGCTTCGGAGGCTTCTTGCATGGGTTCGTATAATGAGTTGATAATTTTATCGCTCTTACCTTGAAGAAATAAAACGGCATTATTAATGTCTTCCCGGTAGTTTTCTTCTGTGATTAGATCCACACACGAAGCTGTGCAGCGTTTGATCTGGTATTGCAAACACGGTCTCGTCCTGTTTTTGAATACACTATCTTCGCAAGAACGGATCATAAATATTTTTTGCATCAAATTTAAAGTGCGTCTAACGGCGCCTGAATTAGGAAATGGGCCAAAGTATTTCCCTTTACCTTTTTGTGCTCCACGATGAAAGCTTAAACGGGGAAATTTTTGTTCGTTCGATAAATATATATAAGGGTAACTCTTATCATCACGTAACAAAACATTATAACGCGGCTTGTGTTTCTTGATTAGATTATTTTCAAGAATTAATGCTTCTGATTCGGAGCGCGTGATGGTTGTCTCGATATTTTTTGTTTGCTTCATCAAAACTTGCGTTTTAATCGCTTGCGTTTTAATCGCATTAAAATAACTGGTGACACGATTGTTCAGGTTGCTTGCTTTCCCAACGTAGAGAATTTTCTCCATGTCATCAAGCATTTTGTATACACCGGGCTTACTGGTTAGGGCGTTTAAAAATTCTTTGTGATCTTTAAAATCCGAAAGATTCATAATTCTAAATGTTGTTGGATAATTTCAAACACATTATGAAACATGTCTTCAGTTAAGCGTCTTGTTTGAGTGTTGTATCGGCTGCAATGATATGAATCGATCAAAGTCTGACTGTTGCTGATAGGATGTGTTTGCGCATGACCAAACTTGTAAGCAGATAACTTCATGTCGCGTGATTTTAAAACCGCATCATGAGCTATTTTTCCCAGGGCTAAAATTATTTTTGGTTTTAAAGAATCTATTTCAGCTTTCAGAAATTGATTGCAGATTTTAATTTCATCACCGGTTGGTTTGTTGGCAGGCGGCAAACATTTAACGGCATTCGTGATGCGACAATTTTTTAATGTTAAACCATCGTTGCGATGGCGCGATTCCGGTTTATTGCTGAATCTATACTTATGCAGTGTTTCATATAATAGTATGCCGGCATAATCGCCAGTAAACGGTCTGCCTGTTGCATTGGCACCATGCATGCCAGGGGCTAGGCCGACGATCAATAATTCAGGTTTTTTGGTGCCAAAAGATTCTACTGGGCGAGCGTGATAGTCAGGGAAATCTCTACGAACCTGGTCGAGGTGACTGGCTAATCTCGGACATGCCCTGCAATCTAGATTAAAAAGGGTGTTTTTATTCGACATGACTGCATATTACGTTACCAATCCAGATTTGTCGGTATCTCTGTATTATTTTTTTCGTGCCTGTAGTCGGAGCTGGCTTTGTAGACGGCCTGCCTTATGCGGTTCAATTCTCCAATTGGACGATGTTGTTCCAGAGCGTGCCAGGGAGAAAACGATAAATTTTCACAAAATGCCTGTTGTTCAGGTGAGTTAAATTCTTGAGCCGGAATTTTGATCGTCGCAATTGTTATATAGGGTGAGTCCGAAACCTTCCATTCAATACTGGGATCTTCAATCGGCATGTATTCATCAGGGTTTTGAAGTTGCACCTTAAAATTTAAACAGGCTTCCGATACTTTTAATTCTTCGGCCATCGTTTTGCCTAAAAAATCAGGATCTGTCTGATCCTGAACTGCCTGATCTTGATTTAAGAGAACATCTTTTGACAAACAGGATTGAACTGAAAATTTTATATTGTGTGGTCCAAGCTTATAAGCGGTATTACTAAAGTATTGAGTCGATAACGGACTAGCTGGAGGAGGTTTCAAAGTAGCCAATCCATGTGTCAATTCCCTCAGACGCCATTTAAAAGGGTTGTAACCGGATACAAAATAGAGAATTTTATTATCACTTTCAACAAAGCGGTTGTAATCCTCTATATTAGCAGTAAAAAAAACCGGACTATCGTGCATTAAAAAATCCTGTGTCTCAGGACTATCATCTTTTTTTGTCAATGTTTCGTCATATATATTTAATAGTTTTATCGCCATGCCGTGAGCATCCTTATGCATATCATGATTTCCCTTCATGCTCGAACTGCCATTTGAAAAACGTATCCAACTCTTATAACGCTTGCCTGAAGTGCCAAACACACCGTGTTGCAATTTGGGTTGAATGTCTTTGTCTATATCAAAATAGGCTTTGACGCAGGCATGTCCCTTGGAGTGAGCGCCTCGTGCTATATAGTCGGTTTTATTTTTTTCAAGAACAGCAATAAAATTATCAACTGAGCGTTCAGATTGCATGATCTCATCCTGTCTGAATATTTCATCTGTTGAGACCGGCGCATTACTTGAAAAGTGATAGCCAATAAATAGAACTAGCAAGATAAAAATCATGAATAGAGATTTAACAATGCGCATACTGAAATAATCTATAACGTCTTCATGTATTCGACCACAGACCAAATTTGATCGTCTGTTAAGTTTGTTCCGTACTCATGACCGGCATTACTGTTGCCTTTTAACGTGGTATCAAAATAAAACGAGCCAGCACGTTTCTCATCGACGTAACCAACTTTAACGGGATCAAATTCCCATGAGCCGATATAGAATGATTTTGAACGTTTTTCCGCAGGCAACATAATTTCATAGAGATTTGGAACCGAACCGTTGTGTAAAAAAGGTCCACCTGTCCAGATACCGTTAAGCGGTCTTGCTTTATAAGCTAATAGCGCTTTTTCAGAAACCTCCTGTCCACGTTCGATGATTTGACCATCAACATATTTTGGTGGATGGATTTCTTCTGGATGGCCCATGTTTTTAGAATCGCGGATAGCCAATAAACTTTGCACGGGGTTGTTGGTCAACACACCGCCCATAACATTATTTACTATATAAAGAGCCGGTTCCTCATCACCCATAATGTCGCCTACTGCATAGAAACGTGGTTTGCCATTGAAGATACCAGTTTTACCACGTTGAAATATCGCATTACGTGCCATTGAAGGATCGGTCCCAATCGCCTCGAGTGTGCTCATACGTGTTTTTATCTTTCTATCCGGATCGGATCGATCGATATCCTCATGACAACTTGAACAATATTGCTGGTACAGTGCCCTGCCCGCGCTGCTTTTTTCAGGATCGATTTTTGGAAAAAATTTCGGCCACAATGGTGATTGCAAACTGGCAACTTTTTTTTCTATCGCGCGTAAATTTCTTGCCTGTATGGATGAAGGGTAACCGCCATCCATAAAAAACAACCATTTTGTTGTGACTGGTTCAACATCACCGAATACCCCAATAACCTCACCCACATTACGTGCCAGCGCGCCTATATCGGAATTAGATTGTGAGCCATCCCATTCGACGTAATCATGTTGCGGAGTGTCCCATAAATATGGGTAACTGGTCGGTGCATTCGGTTCATTAAAATTATCTTTTACACCAGTGAGCTGCAAGCCTTTATTTAAAATATTACCGAAGGCATCGAGACGTGAATAACCATAGGCAACTTCTGTGTGATTACGTCGGTTGTTTTCTATGCGTTTAAGGAGATAGTTTTGAAATTCATTTTTTAAATCACCTTTTTTCTTGTCAGATGCATTCTCTCCGAGAACATTTTTTTCAAAACGTTGATATTTAACACTGGAATGTAACGTTGCCTGCATTGAAGTTTCGATGTCAGCTAAAAACATCGGCAAATTCATCATTGCCTGGCCACCATCAATATGAATAAATTGCTCCTGATATTTAATTTGTTGCGTGTGACAAGCCGCACAGGTAATACCCATGTAATCCTTGTTTGTTGTGAATCCAACAGGTAAGCCATCAGGATTGTATTTGGATGGTAAAAAACCATACTTCAACATGTTCAGTGGATCACGTAATAATTTCTGGTTGCCAACCTGTTCTAGATTTATAAAAATGCGGTAAGGAATAACGCGAGAACCCTGGTCAATGTTATAAAACCATTCTCGATCGTCTTCATCCCAGTTTTGATCAAGATAAATAATCTCATCAACATTCAGTGCGGCAGGATCCTGTACTTCCGATGAATTTGAAATTAAAGGAACACATAGTAATTGAGTAATAAACACAAACAGGAAACTATTTTTCATGAGCATCTCAAATAGGGTCAATTATAATTATTAAAATTTAGTCTCTGATGAGTAAGGCATTCAATAAATTATCCTGAAAGTTCACATTGCCAGTCAAACTATTATGTTCTTCACAAAGAAGAATTACATGATCTAATGGGAAAAACGAATATTTATGTCTGGGGACAGATGGATCCAGGACGTTTCTCGCCAGTAATGAAGCTTTCGTGACAGACGTATCACCTGGTTCCATTAAAATAGCTTCATAATCCGTTCCTTCAACTGGATTACTTATTTCATCCGGACTCATTCTGATCATGGACTTTCCTTCTACTTCTTCAACGATGATCCGCGCAGGTGTTAAATGACAATCTCCACCAAATACAATAATGGTTGGGTGTTCTTCTGGTAACGGGACGGTTAATGACCAAACAAAACGTCTGGCTCTTTCGAGGTTTTTGTGAAAGAAACGTTCCATGGTTTCCAGATATTCTTCAGCCTCTTGCTCAGTTTCGAATTCTGTTTTTATTCGTGCCCTGACTGTTGGATCAAAAAATGACCATTGAAAGGCCCGCCATGTATTGACATCAAATAAATCGCGTTCCAGTGGTTTGCCTGATGCGGTTACAATCCAGTTATTCAAGGGGTGTGGTAAAAGTTGAAAGAGGCTGGGCATGGTGGCCAATGTTTCAGGATTTATTTTTTTGAACCCCAGGGCTATGCCATCGATAAAAGCATTTAACATCTCAACAGATCCCAGGTTTGGCGTGCCGAGCAAAATCACGCGACGAACCCTATCGCCTCCATACATGTTAACCGGAAAATTATTGTCATTAGTGACGTCGAGACGACCATAGCGCATATAATAACGCGTGATCAAACCACCCATGCTGTGCGCTACAATGTCTACTTTTAATTCGGGATTGTCGTAATCAATTCGAATCTGCTCGACAAAGTCAGCAAGTTCTCCTGCGCTGATGACATTGTCCTGTCGCCAGTCATAGAGGAAGGTATAATAATTTTTCTCATTCGGATTTATTTTCTGCCCGATAACCGCTTTTTTATAACCACCATATTCAGAAAGTGTTTTTATGATGTTGCCATAAAAATCTTTGCCAATGATATCACCGGCCAGTTCAGATGCTTTATAACGATTTTCCTTGACCTCTAATGTGGCAGAATCAACTTCGAGCGCGAGGTGACGAAATTCATCAAATAACAATTTTAGTGGTGATGAAAACCAGCCTTCTTCACCTGTTTCTATCTCTTTTAGTTTACTGCCCAAAACACCATGAACAAAAATGACGGGAGGCTGATCATCCACCATTTTACTTTCTGCGAACAGACGTTGCAGATCCGGTCGTTTTTCGTGATCACCTATCCAGGCACAACCACTGACGGACATTGCCGTTACCAAAGAGGTCAGTGCATATCGATTGAAAAAAACCTTAAAAAAAAGTAAAAATATTTTATTAATCATAGACATATAACCATATTTAATAAATAAAATTAATGAAATCTGTGGATAATAATCCTCTATTGGGCATTTAAAGAACTACATGATTTGGTCGATATAATCCAAATGGAACCAAAGGTCAATCTTTAAAATACGGGAATTACAATAATTAGTCGTCCCTGAAGATTAAGCAAAAACACAAAAGTTTATTTTCTGATCACCCGATATTTTCAAACTTAATCGACGAAAGATAGCTTGAAAATATCGAAACCAATAAAACCAGGCCAGTAGCTTAGCCATATTGTATGCAGCGGCAGCTAATACGACATTAGCACGGTCTCCCGCTTTGGCTGCCTGATAAACTTGATGTATATTCCAATCCAGAAATGAGCCTGTAGAGAGGGGTTATATTTCATCATCAAGCCCTGAGTTTTAGTCGCACATGAAGTTGTTTAAAGAGTTGGTTTTTAGCTGAGTTCAATTGTTCAGCCGCTTCATTGTCATTCATTTCGTTAGCAAATGCATCCAGTTGTTTGAAGGTGATCCCTTGTTTCAAATACTGACTGGGTCTTTGTGCTGAGCGAAACTTTTCATAGGGTGTCATCATGTCTTCATAGCGATAACGTTTCCGCTCTTTGCCTTTCTTGTCGGTGATGGTAGAGGGAAAATAACAAGGTCGATGAAAATTAACGTAGCGATAGACCTCGCCTTGATTGAGCCTGGCAAAGTCATCGGCATACTGCTGCGGGATGTGCATATAGCCATAGAGTTTACGCACGACCGAGCCATTCTTGCTCTCAGCCAGGGCATTATCGTTACTGTGCCGAGGTCTTGATTTAGTGAATTCAATACGGAGTTTCTCGAGTAATTGAGCCACGGTATAGTTGATGTATTCACCGCCATTATCGGTGTGAAAGCCCTGTATCTTGAACGGGAAGGCCGCCAATAATTGCTCTAATGCCGGCAGCATGTAGCGTTCACTTATTCGTTCTACCGTGACAATGATCTGAAACTGCGTAACCTCATCAACGGCATTGATGTGATAAACCCCTTTGCGCCTGTCCTGATCGCCCTGATGCACGGAATCAATGCGAATATAGCCCGGTTGATCATTCGGACAGGGTTTTCGCCGTAGACCAATTTTGGCTGCCTTGGGACGGGTTTTCGTCAAGACACAACGTTGTCGTTGGTAAGTCGTACTCTGACGCAAGTTATAAAGATGTGATACGGATATGCCCGCCAGACGCTCATAGTTCGCTTCCTCAAAACGCTCATAGGCGCGTTCACAGAGTTTCTTTATCACCGGGCCACTGGGTTGCTGATGACGTTCATCCATCTCGGCGAGTAAACGGATATCGGCCTTGCTGTACTTTGGTTTGAAGCCATTGCGACGAGCAGTCTTTATCGTGATCCTGCCATTCTTGATGTATTGCCCAATGAGACGTTTCACCTGCGCATGGGAGTAGCCGGTGACTTTCATCAGGTAACGTGTGATGAGACCTTTTTCTGCTTTGCCCAGTGAGAAATAGCGAAATGCCACCAAGGTCTTTTGTACCCACCGATAGCGGTCTTGTTTGCTGTTGGCGACACAAAAGGCCACTGCCTGAGTGCCTTCGAGAAATTGACGGACGGTGTCAATGGTCGTGAGTTGTTCAAGTTTCATGATCGTTTTCATCCTGTGATCATGAACGACTTTAAATGTTATTTCAGGCTCATTTGATGTTGGAAAGTCGCCCCTCGTTCAGGCTCATTTCATATTGGAAAAGACTCTTGATGGCGTTTCGCCAGAATTGTTTTATCGTTTCCCGCGTGGCGTTGTGCCGGCGTCACAAATTTAATCGCACTATGAAGATGCTCATGGTTATACCAGCTGACAAAATCTGCGACCCATTCACGTGCATCGACTAATGTCTTAAAGGGCAGTGAGGGATATTCAGGACGATATTTCAAGGTCTTAAACAAGGATTCAGAATACGGATTATCATTGCTGACCGAGGGACGACTCAAGGATGGGATAATACCCAACTGTTGTAAGGTCGCCAACATCGTGGCCCCTGTCATCGGGCTGCCATTGTCTGAATGCAACACGACCTGGTGGCGTTGAAGGCCTTCACGGTAACACACATCCACCAACAAATTCGCCGCCAAGTCACTGCTCTCCGAGTCATGTACCTGCCACCCTACAATCTTCCGGCTATATACTCAATCAACTTCAAGTTGCAGGATCGATGATCTGAAAGTTATCATTAATTCTATCGTTCAATGAGTCCGCGATATCCGGTAAAGTGTTTTTGAAAAAGTCATCGATTTGCTCACGAAATTCCTTGGCCGAATGGAAATAGTGGTTATTACGGACGTGTTCGTTCATCACTTTCCATAAACGTTCTATCGGATTCAAATTAGGACTATAAGGCGGCAGGATGTGTATCTTAATATTAAGTTCGTTTGCCTTTTCTTTAACACTCGCCGCCTTATGATAACCCGCCCCATCAACTATCCAGTGAAGGGTGTTTGCATCAACGTATTGCGCTCGTAATTTGGATAGAAAATCAACAATGCTGTCGGCATTAATCGTGTCATAGGTTTCTGTCACCGTGTTTGACAAGGCATTGAGTTCAATCGCACCTAATAGGTTAATCCGTGTGCGACTCGCGGTTGTTTTGATAAGCTTATTTGTCCCTCTCTTTATCCAACCGTGACTCAATTTCGTCGACTGTGTCGGATGCACGCCATCACCAAACAAAATAGGCTCATCAGCACCGACGTTTGCTTTCAATACGTCATACTGCTTGATAAAGGCATGTTGTTGTTCAACATCGGCTTTGGCGGGGATCCCTTTGGGTTGTTTATAAACAAATCCTTGACGATGCAACCATTTATGTAAACCCGATACCGTGTAGTCAACCCCATAACGGGTCTTGATGTAAGCCACAATTTGGTGGTTATGTTGATATAGATGTGCTGTCAGATGTGCGAGTAATTCGTCACATTGTCGCTTGCTTAATTTCTCCTCGGAACCGCCGTTTGCACAGTGCAATTTCTGCTCTCCGGTATAGTCCTTCAAGTGACGAAGTATACAGGTTTCATGTTTGCGCAAGGCTTGCGCTATCATCGTTGTGCTCCATCCTTCAGAATTCAGTAATACGGCTTTGATACGATCACCTTCCCGGATATCTCGCACTTGCTTATGTCGTGCTTCTAATTTCAATTTGTTTTCTGCGGTTAATTCAATCTTGCTCATAGGTGATAGACTGATCTCTTAATTCATAAACATCAAGCTCTTTCATCGATCTTGGGTATAGATATCCATCATCAGATACAAGTAAAAAAATAACCCTTTAATTATCGTCGGCAAATACGTGATGTCCCAGCTAAATACCTGATTCGAACCACGTGCCACCCACGCCTTGGGCTTTTGTCTTCGTTGCGCTGGCCGGCTTTTCTGGCGATGTGCAGCCAGGCCTTCGGCCTTAAGGACACGGTAAAATGTGGACTCCGATGCAATATATATCTCTTTGTCCGCCAATAAAGGCACGATTTTATTCGGTGGCAGAGCCGCATAGTCGGTTTGGTTCACCACCTCAATAATGCGCTGCCGCATGACATCATCAAGTTTATTCCTCGGCTGATGATCTGCATCCAAACGCCCATCGCGTAAGTTATCGGCCTTCTCCCAGCGTTGTACGGTACGTACCGATAAGCCCACGATATCACACGCAGTGGCTTTACGTGCCCCGGCTTGACGAGCTTCCTCTATCCACGTTAACAGCTGTTGGCGCTGTTCCTCCATGCTCAATTGTCCTCGTCGTTTCCCCAGATCGCCTGGGCTTTTTTTTTCAGAACCAATAATGCCGCCGTCTCCGCTAACGCTTTCTCTTTACGTCTGAATTCTGATTTGAGTTGCTTATTTTCTTCCCGTAAGGCTTTCAGTTGTCCCCGCTCTGCGTGTCTGTCCCGGTCAGGCTTGAACTGAATAAATTCCTGTTGCCATTGTTGGATATGATGCGCATACAGTCGGCCCTGTGCCGTGAGTTTGGTATCTCTCGCCAAACAGGTTATAAAATCTATCACCGTTATAAGAACCACGGGCTTGACGGTCTGCAAGATCGCAGTCGTCGACCTTATGGCCACGCCAACCAACTGCCTTTCCAGATCGAACGATCCATCTTACGAATTAAGAAGGAACGGCCCACTTGGGGCGCAGCCAAAAACAGGGAGAAATTGATCCGTGAGTATCCCCTGTTCAAACCACCGGGCATGTTGTGCTGGATCGCTATGGCTTGGTAAAACGCCGCAAGCGTCGACGTTACAAGGCAGAGGGAACACCCTTGAGCAATCCACATTCACCTAATGGCTTATGGTGCGCAGATTATAAAGGCGAGTTCTTATTGGGGAATAAGAAGTATTATTGTTATCCTCTGACTGTCACGGATTATCGTTCACGCTTTCTATTCGCCTGTGAAGGACTTGAATCGACCCGCTCAACCTTTGCCTTTGCTGTGTTTGAGCGGGTATTTAAAGAGGTTGGTTTACCACAGGCGATCCGTACTGATAACGGGATACCCTTCGCTTCACCTAATGCGTTGTTTGGCCTCAGTAAGTTCTCGATTTGGTGGTTGCGTTTAAGGATTAACATTGAACGTATCAAACCTGGCAACCCTCAACAAAACGGTCGTCATGAACGGATGCATCGCACATTAAAAAGGAGGCCACGCGACCGGCGTCATTCAACTGCTTACAACAGCAGAGTCGTTTTGATGAGTTTGTTGACGTTTACAATAATGAACGTCCACATCAGGCATTGAACATGAAGTATCCTGATGAAGTGTATACACCTTCAGCAAGGATCTACCAACCACCAGAAGGACTTGACTATCCATTTCATGATAGAACTATCCGTATTACACAATGTGGTAGAATTTGTATTGGTCGAAGAAAAATTAATCTCAGTACTATCTTTGCGGGACAGTTAGTCGGCATACGTGAGGTCGATGATAAAATTTGGCTGGTCAGCTTTATGGATTATGATCTGGGTTACTTTGATGAGTTAACGGCTTGGTTAGAACCGACCGTTAATCCTTTTTTAACGAAACTGTAAACTATGTCTTCGGTATATGAGTGTCAACCATGTGTCCGGTTATTTATTGGCGGAGAGACAGTCCGTTCCATGCTAATCTAGCGTCATCCATTAACATAAAAATACTTCTTTAATTATAGACATTTACATTCATTCCTTATCTAATTGAGTCTATGGCTATTCCATCACATAAAAAAATATATGGTGGGTAGAGTGGTGGGTTACAAATAGGCGGAGACATTGGGATGCTAACTTCAAAAGAAGTAATTAATATAAAAAAAACTGGCCGATACGCACATATCAATGGTCTTTATTTGCAAGTATCCAAGTCAGGCACCAAATCCTGGATATACCGTTATCAACTCCGTGGGAAACGTCACGAAATCGGTTTAGGGAGCATAAAAAATAAAATACTTTCTGAAGCCGCCAAAGCAGCAGAAGAATATAATGAAAAGAAAAAACAGGGTATTGATCCAAAAACACATAAAATAACTTTGCAACGTACAGCAGATACTACTGCTGAGTGGACATTCAAACGATGCGTAGACAAATATATTGAGACTCACTCACCAGCCTGGAAAAACTCCAAACACATAAGCCAGTGGGAAAATACTTTAGAAACATATGCGGTACCTGTATTTGGCCACCTACCGGTTGATCAGGTCAATACGGCTTTAGTATTAGAGGTGTTGGAACCTATCTGGCATACAAAGACCGAAACAGCATCCAGATTACGGGGAAGAATTGAGAACGTGCTCTCATGGTCAATTGTCAGAGGTTACAGAGAAGGCCCAAATCCTGCCATTTGGCGCGGTCATCTATCGATGTTGTTACCTCAGCGATCAAAAATTCAAAAGGTACGCCATTTTTCAGCACTACCCTACTCAGTAATTAATGAATTCATGAATTTAATTAAACAGCATGAGTCAATTTCAGCCAAGGCTCTTAAGTTACTTATACTCACAGCTAGCCGAACCAATGAAATTATTGGCGCGAAGTGGGAAGAATTCGATATGGATACAAAAGTCTGGACTATCAAGGCTAAACGAATGAAAGCAGAAAGAGATCATCGAGAACCTCTTTCAATTCAGGCTATTCAATTGTTAAGTAATCTAGACCAAATAAATGAATGGGTGTTTCCTGGCCAAGGTAATAACAAACACATCAGTAATATGACAATGCTTAAATTCACTCAAATTGATTTAAATAGACCTGAGATAACTGTTCATGGTTTTCGTTCTACTTTTAGAGACTGGGCAGCAGAAGTTTCTAATTTTCCAAGAGAGTTAGCCGAGTCTACCCTTGCACATACATTGGGTAATAAAACTGAGGCAGCGTATCAGCGCGGTGATTTGTTAGAAAAGCGCCGAAAAATGATGCAAGCCTGGGCTGATTATTGTGATATTCAAGAGGCAGCTGATGTTTTATCTATAAAGGCCGTAAAATGAATAAAAAGAAAAATGTTATTTGCAGATATTGTCGAGTAGAAAACAATGGGCAAAGTTTCAACGACTGTGAAGAATGCAGTGGTTTAAATGGTGATAAATATAAACAATGTGAAATGATCCATGAAATGATTGAATTATTAGAACAAAACCAATATGAGATACCCTATCCAGATTTCTTATTATCATGCTTGAAAAAAACAGGAAAAGAGAAAATAAATAGACTGGCTGAAAATGCCTGGCAAACAGATAGCAGGGATTTAATTATAGCAATCATCTATAGCTTGAAACTATCACAAAATATCAAAAGAGGTCAGTCAAAAATTATTGTTCTGGAATTAAAAGAAGAATTTTGCGTTAGTGCATCAACTATTCATACAGCAAAAAGAAATTATAAAAAAGAAGCAAAACGAATAGTAAGGAATTTAGAATGCGGAAAAAATAATAAAAACTATGAATCTTACAGAAACGCTCAATGGTTTGCAGACATGTATAAATATTATGCAAAGCTACCAGTAGAACAACAATGCCAAAAGCTATTTTTGTTGCAGAATATCGATAATTAAAATCTTGTAACTTTCTGTTGTTTTCTTCCGTGCACTGATGTGTATTATTAGTGTCCTCTTGTGAATAAATATATAGAGGTATAACTAATGAATTCTTCTTCTTTAAGTTTTTCCATAAAAGATTTCTCTACCGCATCGGGTGTGTGCATCCAAACAGTTTATAACGAAATTAATTCTGGCCGATTAAAAACCTTTAAAGTTGGCCGCCGCCGTTTCATTTCAAAACAATCCGCAGCACAGTGGCTCAAAGATCGAGAAAACGAATCTAATTGAATCAGGTTTCCCAGGGAACGCTATCTAATGGATGATCCAATGAACGAGGCATGGGAAAACTTTGCTTCAAAAATAATTCTTCAGCCTGAAAAATTACATCAAAATGTTAAGCAAACTATAAAACTGATTGCTGAACACGAATCAACGCATATATTCCAGTCAAGAAGTGGTTTTATAGTGCGAATGTCTGAAAGCAGACAGAATCCAAAAAAATCCCTTAGTAAAAATAATACAATCACAAGGTCAATAGAGCAGCAAACTGAGCAAACATTGAGGCATGATTTAAATTTATATGGCGCTAAATTTTATAAACATGATCATAAAGGAAGAATAGTGCCTTGCAGCGCTCCAAAAGAGTTTTTGAAAACTGTTTTAGATGTTAAGGAATATGGGGATATTCCTGTTTTAAAAGGTATCGTTGAAGCACCCATATTGAGACAAGATGGAACAATACAATCAGAGCATGGATACGATGAAATAACAGGCTATTTCCTTTTTACTAATGGTCTTGACTGGTCAGATAAGTTAATTAAAAAGCCATCGTTCAATGATGCGAAATCAGCTTTACGGAGAATAAGAGATAATTTTAAATCGTTGCCATATGCTAGCGATACTGATGAATCAGTTTATATTGCTTTTATTCTATTACCTTTTGTAAGACATTTTCTAGAGGCTGCACCTGGATTGGTGATAACTGCCTCAACTTCTGGAACCGGAAAAACCTTAGCAATGGAATGTATTGCATTATTGTTCCAAGGCGAACGTCCTTCAGTTTATAGTCTGGGCGATGATCAGAACGAATTAAAAAAAACAGTATTCACAGTCTTACTTCAACAAAAGAAATTTCTATTCATAGATAATATTGACCGCCCTGTTTCCGGTGATTTTATATGCACGTTATTTACTGGAAAAACAATTTCAGCTCGTATTCTTGGAGTTAATAAAGTAGTCGATGTAAACACTGACATTATTTTTGCATTCAATGGAAACAATGTTGTTATCAAAGGCGATTTATCAAACCGCGTTCTGCATTGCGAGTTAAAAGCAAACTGCGAAAGACCTGAAGAAAGACATTTTGATTTTGATTTGCGTGAAAGAACTCTAAAAAACAGATCTCAATCAATAATTGATTGCTTAACATTGTTTAGTGCATGGTATATATCAAAACAGCCAACGCAAAAACTTTCAACCTTTGGGCGATTTGAAGACTGGTCACGGTCAATACGAGAAATGCTTGTATGGCTGGGGATGAGAGATCCTTGCGATCATAGATTTCAATATGTTTCTGAAGATCCTGAGTCTTCTGACCTAGAAGTCATTATAAATGTTTGGCATAACCATTATGGTGATAGATATATAAAAGCATCTGAGTTGGTAAAAGAGTTGGAAGAACAACCGATTAATCCTGTACTTGAAGATATCAGAGATATATTTAATCAACGTTGTAGCAAAGGTGTAAAAATTAGTCCTATACGGGTAGGAAGATATCTTAAAAAAAAACAAAGGCGTCATTAAGAACGGATTCAGAATTGAACAAGGCTCGCAATCTAGCAGTGTTGCGACATGGAGAGTTAAATTGATTATACCGTCTACTAGAAGGGATTGATGGGTTTAGGGGGTTTTTATCATAGCTAATAAGAAATGTAGTGAAAATGTAGTAATAGTGCTAAACAAGCCCTCAAAGCCCTTAAACCCTTTTGTATGTTTGTGCACCGCTGTGCGCGACTATTAGAGTGAAATTTTAATATTACAAATCGTAATAATTATTTTCAATAATATTACAGTTTGTATCTGGAAAAGAAATCTGGAAATGTATAAATAGAAATGCGGGTCCTTACTAGGTATTTTCATACGGGGCCAGGTTGCGCGTGCTTTTGCTAGTGGCTTAGGTTTTTGTTTATGTGATCATCTATTGAACATTAAGATCAGTGATCACTTAAATATAAATTAATTATGAAAAAGAAAAAATTTCAATGTGCTAGTTGCAGAGCGTTTATATCGAAACCAGCCACAGAAGGATTTATTTATCCTGAAGAGATTCTATTGGCTGAATTTGCTATAAGAATTTATTTGTGCAAGAGATGTAAAAATATGGCATCAAAAAATACAGAGTCATTACTCTTTGTAAAAGATAATATATTTGATTATTTTTTCGGAGCGGGTAAATATAACTAATTTATCCCATATACTTTAAAGGCTTCCTCATCAGTGATTTGCCACAACTACAAGCGAATCCGATTACCGGAACACATAATAGAATAAAGAAAAATATAACTTTTATCTAAATGCCTAATCGGGATAGGGAGACACCTCACGATGCCCCTCCTCCCACACCACCGGGCATACGGATCACGTACCACGGCGGTTCAAATTTCTTTATATTCATCTTGTTGCCAGTTCTGGCAACCCCAAGTTCTTAAAGTACTTGTTTGGCATTGCATAGTAAAGTCCAGGGCTTCTACTTAAACGCCATGGGCCATGGGCTGACTTGGCGGTGTTCCATGCCAGTTGTCGCTTAACACCCATCGCTCTCAGTTTTCTATACCCAGAACGTCCCCACTGTTTCCAAACATAACTTCGCAATCGTCGCCGGATCCACTTATCCAAGTCTTTCAGAGGACTCAATACTTCGGCAATGTCAAAGTATGCTTTCCAACCAAGCAGGGATTTTCTTAGCTCTGAAATAACTTGTCTTATAGAATGGCCTCTCGTTCGACGGCTCAGTGTTCTTATCGTGGATTTTAATTTCTTTAATGCCTTGTTCGACACTTTGATTTTATTACCACGCTTGCGACTGAACGTAAACCCCAGAAAGGTTCTTTTCCAGGGACGGTCTACAGCGCTCTTGTGGGGATTCACTTTGAGCCTGAGTGATGCTCCAACATACCGCTGTAAACTTTTCATCACGCGTTCCCCTGCTTCCTGACTTTTAACAAAAACAACAAAGTCATCAGCGTAGCGAACGAAAGAATGACCGCGCTTTTCTAGCTCCCAATCAAGTTGATTCAGTACAATATTCGACAGTATCGGCGAGAGTGGCCCACCTTGCGGAACGCCTTCTGTACTCGCTACTTTCTTGCCATCAATTTGTACTCCCGCTTTCAGAAAGCGGTTAATCAACCTGAGCAACGCTGGGTCTTGATGCTTTTCTTTTAGCTGTGTCATGAGTAAGTCATGATTCACTCCGTCAAAGAATGCTTCAAGATCGCAGTCGACAATCCAATCTTTTTCATTTCGAATTGTTGATTGCGCATAACGTATTGCTTGGTGTGCATTTCGTTTAGGACGAAAGCCATAACTGTTGTCATGGAATTCCGGCTCCCATTCGATTTGCATCACCTGTGATATGGCCTGTTGTATTAATCGATCTAATACCGTCGGTATACCGAGCTGACGTTTACCACCTTCTGGCTTTGGAATTTCAACACGCAAAACCGGACGGGGACAATACGTTCCGTCGATTAGTTTGTGTTTAATTCGTCGCCAGTGTTGCTTAAGATAATCGGGAAGGGCATCAACTCTCATTCCGTCGATACCTGCGGCACCTTTATTGCGTTGCACTTGTTTTAACGCGCGCGTTAGATTATTCCTCTCCAGTACGCGATTAATTAATGATGAACATAAATTGGATTTTGACTCAATTGGATTTCCCATTTCTGATTCACCCACTGGGTTATCCAGAGACAGTGTTAACTGCTTATCAGGTGCCATTCAGAAATACTGCTCCAACGATTACTCTCCTAAATTCGTTCTGGCCTTCAGTTGCGAGAGTGCAACCTACTATGCCTTCTGCTGACTTCTGTATTGCGATCACAATAGATCTCTCTGTTGTCAGTTGTTCCTTCAACACAATACAGAGCTCCCGGGGTAAGACTCTTAACTTTCATCGCGTAAACGCCCAATTTATAAAACGTAATCCAATTGCAGATAGAAGACTTCGTTGTCACGTGCCAACTCGTCTCAATTACGTCACACCTCTTATTGGGTTCTTGTCCATCGCCCCGCGATTTTGCGTTGGGCTTCCTTCAGACCCTGCCTCGCGACAACGCCCTTGCCCTGTCGCTAACCTTCGGCTCTGCGTATACCTGGTAAGAGGACTTACACCTCTCTAGTTAAGTGCCATGCCCGGCACACACGCTTAAATAAGCTGCGGCGGCAAAGCCGACGACAGCCTTGATTGACTTGGAACCACAGTCACTTGTTAGGTGACTACACAACAACACGCTGAGAAGAGCCTTTGAATTTCCCAACCATTCTAGCCAATGCTTCCGACTTTTCGGAAGAATAGATGTACTGTGCTGCTGCAAGTGTAGTTCGCTTATTGATGTTCTCTGTATCATCTTTGTCGAGTTGTACTGATGTGCAATTGAGAAGATCGTATTGGCTTGGTGTTCGCTTTATGGAAGGAGAGAAGATAAGCAGAAGATCCTTTCTGAGGGGTAGCGTAACTTCCGAAAGTGGATGCATTGGCCCAAGATAAGGACCAACTTCTTCTCTATATTCTTCCGGCGCCTGGAAATAGACTGGATTATCAGAAGTAACGAAAGTCATTCCATTTGCTGGTGCAGCGAAATGCCACACCTTTTCCAGTAGCCTAGCGGATCCTTCTTTGGCCATATTGATCATCGGTTCCAGGCTTACGAACCGCTCGATATCAATATTGATTTCGCCACGCTCGTAAAGCTCCTCGATTTCTTTCGGAAGAGATCCATTCTCTTTATCTTTAGCCACTATATGGCCAAGTGTTATCCCCGCTAATTGTCTATGCATATCCTCAATGCCTTCACGGAAATTGGGAACCCGGAAAAGCTGAATGGCTGCGAAGAAGCTTAAAATTACGCGCTCCTCGTCAGTTAAAACTACTTTATTCCCTTTGCCCGGGAATTTGATGTTCTTAATGACTCGTGGAGCCTTATCCTCTATCTCATGAAAGGCATCTTCTATCGATTCGTGATCGATCGACCCATCTTCTGCTTTTTGCGCGTAATAATGGTGTTCGGCACATATATCACGTATCGATCTGGGTTCGCGTGAGATCTCCCCGGTGTTTTTGTCGTACTCCCAGATAAGTGACTTCTCTCCTTCGATTGTGAAGCCTCGAAGATAGCCCTGAGGAACATAGTGATGATTATCTTTCGCCATAGCTCGGAGATTTATTTCAATTTCCGCTGTAGCTATTTGTTAGAAGCATTTCTCTTATTTCCACTGGACTATGAATTTTGTAAAATCTAATTTACTCCACTCATTTTTCCATAATTTCAGATATGGAATATCAGAGGAAGAAGGAGGCATAGATGTCTCATCAATCGTAACTAATGAAGGAAGAATGGTAGCATCTCCCATCAGTAGTGCATCACCTGTTTTGAGCGATGACAAATTCAATGTTAAGTTACCAAATGTATCTGGTAAGATGCGGCGGATATAATTTTGATCTTCAGGATTAGTGAGACGCATTGCAACAAAATTACTACATTGAGAGAATATAGTCTCTGATATTTCTGATGGCCGCTGACTTGCAAGCAACAATGTAACGCCATACTTACGGCCTTCTTTCGCTATTCGTTCAATAGAACTTTTTGATGCTTTAAATCTAGCAAGTTCACTTTTTGGAACATACTTGTGAGCTTCTTCTAAAACCAAAAGTATGGGAATATCATGTTGTTTCTTACCTTGGGATTCAATATATCTTTTGTAGTTATACCCAAAATCAAAAAGTAACCTAGATATCAATGACACCGTAATACTCAATACCTCAAATGGTACACCACTCAAATCTATGATAGTAATATTTGATTCTTCGGTTGTCTTATACCCTAGGAATTGGCGAATAGTTGCATCAAAAGATATATTTTTTGATTTTTGTCCGAATATAAACTGGAGCCGGTCTTGTTTGTATTTTGATATAAACCTAGAAATGAATTTATCTAAAGTACCATCTGCATAGTCACCTTTGGTTACATTGGAATTTTTCGTTGGTCTAAACTCATACTGTTTCCCAAAATACTTATCCAGTTTTTCATCACCTTGTAATAAAACACCTGAATCAACTGTTGTCGAGCTATTTTCAGCGTCTCCTTTCTCGCCGACTATCATATATCTGTCAACTGCTTTTGAGTTCTTCGTTTCATTTTTTAAATTAATTAGGCAGTTTAATACTTCATCAATATCAAACTTTATAGGGCTATCGTAAAATATCTTATCGAAGCTTGGATTATGCTTCCTTTTATTTTGTGTTATAACGCTTCTTAACACTGACGATTGATTGTAATTATTGTTATCACCAGAATCCAAAAATAGCTCTTCAAGTTCTTCCCTATTAAGAAGCCAGTAGGGTAAGACAATATCATCAACATTCAGCTGATTGGATTTTGGAAAAGCGGCTGGATATTCAGCGTGAATGTCAAATATGATGACATGCGAATTATTTAAACCCGTATAACTACCACTTTTCTCAGATATGGCATTTTGAATAATAGTGGCGATTGTGCAGGATTTCCCTGAGCCAATTGAACCCACTATACCAATATGTTTATTAAAAAATTTATCCCCATCTATAGGCACACGAACACCTTGGTTATGAGATAATTTTGAAAATGTGAATTTCTCTTTATTTGCTAGACCAGATGAATAAATATTTTCGATTTCACTGCTCTTAGCTGGTTCAACGTTTTTTGGTGGAATTGCAATTGAATCTCCGCCACGAGAAAAACAACCATCTCTGATTACACCGAGAGGGCTAGCCTCTATAATATATTTTCTCTCACCAGAATCTTTAACCTCAATTGAATAACTATCAATTACAGCGATTAAAACAACGTCATCACTATCAGCAATTCGAAGATAAGAACCTACTTTCAAATGCTCTTCTGCTAACCGAAAAGAGTCTAAGTCATCTATAGATATTTTTACTTTATCTGGGCATACAGATACTACCTCGGCATTTATTTCTTCTGTCATTTCATTATGTCCTTAATGTGATTAATACCTTCTATCTTTATCTTCTTGTTTTTAACACCTTCAATATTAAAAAATATTTCGTCCATAAAAAATTGATATATCTCTACATTACGTGCGGCTTCAGAAATAAGTTTTTTCAAATCTTCAATGGATTCAATAAATCTAAACTTCACTTTGTTTGCCTTTGTCGGCTCTGTATAAAAATGTTTGGGAAATAATTTCGAACCTTTAAATGGGTAGGCATCGATAAAAACAATGCCTTCTAAGTAAATTATATTTATTAGTTCATTAAGTTTTTCGGCGGCCAGCCCTTTAATATAAATTGAGGGGCAATAAGATGGTTTTTGGCGCGGTGATATTTTTGACCATTTATTAGCAATTAGGAGAACAACTTCTTTTATATCTGCTAGATTTTCATTGCCACAACATTCGATCAGAAAAAATCTATCGAACGGATCCATGTTAAGTCCAGTTGATAAATATTCTTTCTTCACAAGTTTTATATATTTTTCACGCCCTTTTCTCCTAATAAACCACGCATCAAACACCTCATCTCTAGTTTGTATTTTTCTAATGAAGTCGCTTTTTGTTATTAACCTATCATTCTTGTTTTGCTTAATAGATAGGCTTTTTATTACCTTAAGCGCGGAATTGTAATGATATAGCTCAGCCTCTAGGCTAGATACTTTCAAGTTTTCTTTTATGGCGTTAATTATTTTTTTGAATTGTTCTTCAAAAGATGGAGCATGAATGTCAACTGTCAAACGGTCTAAAAATAAAGTTAATTCATGGTTGTTGAGAGATAATTCGTCATGTACGCAATGTGTAATCTTGTTTTTTTTATAAGTAAGAAAATATTTTTTTAATGACTCTACGGTTATTTTTTCTAATTTTTCATGGCCAGATATATAGTGACCATATAAATGATAATTTATACCGTTTTGTTTATTTTTAGCATAATGCTGCAACATCAATATGATTGGTTTTTTTATAACAGAGTGATTGTATTCTGTTTTAGCATAATATTTACATTGGATTGCATTTGTTTCATCGGCAGTTACAACATCAATATCTTCAATTCCCTCAATGCAAACAGAGTTATTTTCTTTGTCTTGATTTAATAGTTCAAGGATCGTTTTATCAAACTGATAAAAATAGCCAGTTATCGTATCAATCGCTTCTCTATTACTCATTCTACTCGTCCTGATTTTATGGCTTCTAACGCTATGCTCAGGGGCAACAAAAAGCATAGCGAGGATCGAGCGGCGCTTTTTGTTGTCCACTGGGGCTAATAGTTATGTTACTCATGGGTTGTAACAACAACAGTAATTGAGCCTAAAACGTCATAAGGTTGATGGAAACCTGTAAACCCATCCTGTTCTGAATAAAAAATATGGCTGATATCAGGAAATATCTCTGGATCAAGCGGGATTGTAGCTTTTGGATTGTGGAACATGATCAATCCATCAGACCATGATTCTTCGTAATCCGGGTCATCTAGGTCTTTTGCGAATGGAATCGGATAAATAGCGTATGGATCAGGGTTGTATAAGTATCCTTTGCGAATCATTTTGACGTCTGCACTCCCCAAGCCTGCAATCTTGCCCATACGATTATACTTCGGAATCGTCGCTTGATTACTAAAAAGTACGGCACTGATGTTTTCGCATCCCTCCTGATAAAACATTCCCGATGGAATTTTCTTTCCCATCCATTCGTGTGTAGAGATTTGAGTAACGACAGGCGTGCCTTTCTCAATCCTTGTTCTTATTCCGTACAGGTACTCAGACAATGCTGTTCGTGACCATGTCATAGCATTATCATTATGGTAATCGTGAATAGCCAATACTAACGGATGCCCTTTTACATGCTCCTGCTCCCAATATTTTTTCTGAACCTTAGAATATAGTGGGCTTCCAAATTTAATTGGCATGAAATCGTTCAAACTCTCCTCTATCGCCGCTTCCGTCTCAGGGGGCGGCAAATCTGGACGCTCTGGGTTTTCTGATGGATTTACTGTGACAGCTTCCACAAATACTTTATCGCCAAATTTAACTAGCTCAAAGTCTGGGGCTGCGTGATTATTTTCAATTAGCAATCCTGCATTGTGGAAATAAATATGTAAATAAAGCTCCCATAGTCTGGAGTGAAAGTTATTTGACTGGAACTCCCTCTCATAATGACCATCGTTATCAATAAATGAATTCGCAATTTCAGTAATTAGATTTCTAGCCGCCTCATATCTTTGCTCATTTGCTAAAACTTTGTAATTACGGTGTTGCTGCTCACTCGGAAGTATTGGGTTGAACAAATCAAGTACTGGATCGACTTCATCCCCCTGTGGGTATTTGTCCTTTATTGGTCCAGAATATTTTTCATTTAAATGAACTGCCAATGCTTCTCTGGCTTCCACCGGAGTTTGATAAAAATCAGGTCCGCCATCAATCCACCTAAATAATCTTCTCGAATCTCTACCTAGAATGACAAATCCATAATCATCATCAGTGACGTCTCGGATAACTACGCCTAAAAGTTTGTTTTGGAATAGTGAATACCACTCCACTTCCTCTGCAGTGAATCTAACCAATGGCATCCTGCTGTAACAGTAGGCATCAAATTGTCGCCTGGTTAGCTTCCGCCCGTATCGTCTAATATCACGAACAAGTTTGGCTTCTCTGTTGGCCAAGTGTTCTTTCGCGCCCGCCGCTCTTTCTTTAGCTTTTCTTGCTCTTTCGCGTTTTTTACGCTTATTGCTAGTCATGATGTCGAGATAGAGTTCTTTAAAACATAACGCCGCCATAAACAGTGCGAGCGTCCGGCGACTGTAAGGAGCGAATTTAATGGCCTTGTTAGCATTTACTTGGCACATAACTCAGCATACTTCTTTTCGTAAATAGGCTTCATTTCAGTAAAAATAGCACCCAATGCTGTGCATAGATTCTTATTTATTTTAGCAAACTCAGTTTTTCGTTTTTTTACATACTTGCGAACTAAAAATTTAAGCTCTTCCTTCAAGTTGTCATCTTCTGCTAATCCATAAGCAGAGTCTGAAGAAAGAATGGCTAATCCTTCAATATATCTTAGCTCATCGTCGGCATATGATGACTCATGAATTATTGTGTTGCGATCGTGGTAATACTTTTTAACAGCTTTTTTTACTGGTTTAAGTGCATTGGGAATTCTTGATCGTTTTATATGGGTGTTAGAAACAATTGATTCATGAGAAATTCGGTCTGTCGCATTGTGAATATTAAAAAGGCGATCTGTTAATACTAGTAGCCGATCATAAGCGGTTTGAGTCCTTATTACATAATTCTCCACCGACCACAAAAGATGAGTAGAGCGATTAATTCCCGCATCTCTCATTAAACTAGTAGGAGAAAAATTAGACATATATAGAATCGCATGCTCCATTTGCTGAATAGTAGTTAGTAAATGCGCTAAGCAGTATCCTATTTGCAGAATATAGAATTCTTCTTCAACCGGGTCCCTCTTATACTCTGTTTCAACTTTGAAACCATTGGTTTTTTGAACCTCCTTCGTAATCTCCACTGCCTTTTTAAATACATCCATTACAAAAGGGTGCTGACTGACTAAATAGTAAGTTTCAAAGTTCATGGCAACTCTTCATAGGAATGTTAACGTTTAAGCTAACTTGCAGGTTTTACACAGAGTAGAGTGAAACGGCGCGGCGTGTAAAACGGTCGGGTTGAATGACTCGTTAGCCGGTTCTTTCTTGTAGTGTTGCATAGCTTTGCCTACCCAGAATCTGAGTCGCCATCGTTCTCAAGCTCAGTAAACATTTGTTTCATTGTTGGATTGCCGCGAGTTAGTTTCTTAATCGTAAGATCTTCGGCTTTGTCGTTTGCTAGTCGTAGGTTGCTCGCAGATTTGTGTAGTGCCTGCTTGGTTTTCTCTAAATCTTTTATTGCTTCATCGATGCGCTTTATAGCTTCTTCGAAACCTTCAGAAGCAAGACGCCAGTTTCGACCAAACGTAGATTTAAAATCACTGAGCTGGTCTTCGAAGTTTGTGATATCTATGTTCTGAGCTTTTACTAGCGCTAGTTCTGTTTTGTATTTCAATGAATTCAGGGACGAATTACGAAGGAGCGTTACTATCGGAATAAAAAACTGCGGTCTGACTACATACATCTTTGGATAGCGATGTGATACATCGACAATTCCAGTATTGTATAACTCACTATCTGACTCAAGGAGTGAAACAAGAACGGCGTACTCACAGCCTTTTTCGTTACGGTCCTTGTCTAGCTCTTTAAGAAAATCCTCATTTTTTTTCTTTGTGGCGGTTTCGTCACCCTCGTTTTTCATTTCAAACATAATCGAGACAATTTCTGTTCCTGCATCATCTGACTCCTTGAAAATGTAGTCACCTTTGCTACCTGTACTCGCATCATTGTCTTTTTCGAAGTAAGCTGTTGGAAATGCAGAGGCTCTTATACGATTGAATTCAGTTTCGCAGTGCAGTTCCAGAGTTTCTCCCATCATCTTGGTAGAAAGCTTAGCCTTGAAGTCTTTGTAATATGCAATCATTTCGTCCTTTGACTGTAACTCCTTACTGTGCGTCTCCTTAAGGTTCGATTCTACAAGTTTTTGCTCAGTGTCCTTTGCCTCGAGTTTATTCGCTAGATTGTCACGTTCCTTCTCGACGGAACTAACCGCCTGCGTAATTGCTAGCTTTTGTTCGACCACGCATGTATCAATTTTTGCTGTTAGCTCTTGAATCTTTGTATCCTTCTTTGCCACTGCTTCGTTCACTGCCAACTTCTGTTCGGTATCTAGGCTATCGAGTTTTGCCTTCAGTTCTTTAATTACAGCGTCTTTTTCTGCGGATGTGATTTTAATTTCACTCTCTGCTTTTGATGTAACAAGCTCGACTGCAGTCGCTTTTTCATTATCGGCAATTTCTAGCCTTTCTTGCAGTTGCTGTTTGAAATCACTATCGCGTACTTGCTTTAGAATTTCTGCATATCCGGTTTCGTCAACCTTGAAAGCCTTCTCACATTTTGGGCAGATAATATCTTGCATGATGATTTCCCTTTGCTTATGTCAATTCTATTGTGTAACGGCTAACTAGGTGATAAGCAGTCCTTTGAAGGACGCGTTATTTTTCTTATATACTTGAGTCCAAGGACGCGAATATTGAGTATTAAAGGGGTAAAGCGCGTCCTTTTTAGGGAAGATAATCTGCACCAAAAGGAGGCAGTATGGAAAAGAATTTCACACCCAAACCAGGAAGACTGATGGATCAGGTCAGAGAGACCCTTCGTTTTTACCACTATTCCGACAGCACTGAAAAGAGCTACGTTCAATGGATACTCCGTTATATTCGATTTAATGATCGCCGCCACCCAAATGAAATGGGTAAAGCGGAAATCGAACGTTTCCTTAGTCACTTGGCCATCAATCGTAATGTGTCCGTTGCAACACAGAACCAAGCACTGAGCAAATGCTAATTGAATAACTAGCGAACCGCAACGAGGTCACCTCCAAATATTTTTATCCACAGCCTTCAAATTAGGACACTACCAAACATTTGTTAATAAGACGCCAGTAATGACCTTACATTGAGCAAGCTATCT
Organism: Gammaproteobacteria bacterium; assembly: GCA_965250225.1. Lineage (GTDB taxonomy): Bacteria > Pseudomonadota > Gammaproteobacteria > Eutrophobiales > Eutrophobiaceae > CBDEUK01. The sequence continues at coordinate 15,575 of CBDFNQ010000018.1, read as the reverse complement.
TGCAACTAAATACATTCCAAATTAATAACGAAATTATTTAATAATATGTTTATTTCTAGGCGGTGAAATATAAATTAAGTCATATTTAAGTGGTGGGTAAAATGGTGGGTAAATTTATTAAAAAAATATTAACTGATTGTTATTAAAGTATTTTCTTTAACTTAATGGCGGAGAGGCAGGGATTCGAACCCTGGATGGGCTACTAACCCATGCCGGTTTTCAAGACCGGTGCATTCAACCGCTCTGCCACCTCTCCAAAATCATTAATTCTTCGTTTATAATTTACTGGTTCCTGAAAATCAGCACATCGCGGAACCGCTCTCTAGAATGTGCTCCCGACATTCTCTCGATCTCTGTTCGGCTTTGGCTCCTCGGTAACTTCTCTGTCTCCGTTCCAGAATCGACTCTTGACCGCTGTTTCTGACGCAATTCTATGTACTCCGCCCTACACCTGACCTCCATGGATGGAGGAAATGTAATTGTAATGCTAAATTCCGGATCGGATCCGGAATGACGGAACTTGATTTTTAATCTCATGTATCAAATCGTTATTTCATGCATCCTTGTATTCCATCCTCGTCGAGCTCGGGCCACCTTCAGCAGCTCAAATTTGTTCTAAACAAAGACAGCAAGTCAAGACCGCGAGCTGCGGGATTGTATCTGAATAGTGACGCCAATGGAATGCTCAAATCCTCAAGCCTGTTACCTGAAAAATCAGGCTGAAGAACAACATAATTGTGCCAATCCCGTTTTTTTTTACTCAAGTTAATCGTTATAAAGCCGATAAATCTTACTCATAAATGAAAAATGGGGCACATGTGAAAGATTCCACCACATCGAAAATTATTTGGCTCGTCATCGGTGTCACATTAACCATCCACTTCCTCTGTGTATTTGCTGCACAGACATTTCTTGAAAGTTGGAGATGGTCCCATCACCCTGTCCACGCCTCAGTGGAAATCAGCGGTTCTTTAATTGCCATTATGGTCGCCACTATCTTGCTTTCCATGGGGAAACAGAGCAGGGGAACCAACTACAATCTGTGGATCGGCTCAGCGCTTATTGGTATGGGTTTACTGGATGGTTTTCACGCACTGGTGCATGTGGGCAAGATCTTCGTCTGGTTACATAGTACGGCCACCTTTGTTGGCGGTGCCTTATTCTTGATGGTATGGATGCCCCATAAATACAAGCACAATTTTTCTCGTTGGTGGCCTACCCTCATTGTCTTTTCAATAACTTTGTTTGCCCTGGGATCTCTGCAATTTCATGAGTACATTCCAGACATGGTGGTCAATAAAGAATTCACCTTATTTGCCAAGGGTCTAAACCTCCTCGGCGGTTGCTTCTTATTTGTTGCAGCGGTACGTCTGTTTCATTCCTATTTCAAGACGAGAAATGTTGATGATTTATTATTTTGTCTGCACTGCGTACTGTTTGGTGCTGCTGCTATTATGTTCGAGCAATCGGTACTCTGGGATATAGCCTGGTGGGGGTGGCATCTACTTCGTTTCCTGGCCTATAGCATTGCACTTTGGTTCATTATTTTAACCTGGAGACGCACCCAAGATGAGATAACTGAACAACTTAAAGATATGAATACCCAACTTGAAGATCGTGTACGCCAACGAACGTTTGAACTGGAAAAAACTTCATTTGAACTGAAGAAAACTACCCACAGAAATGAGTTGATCCTGAACACCGCCGGCGATGGCATTTATGGTTTAGACACAGAGGGAAAGGGGACTTTTATCAATAAGGCAGCTTTGCAGATGCTTGGGTACAATAGTAATGAACTGATGGGACAACCACAACATGATCTCATTCATCATACCCGGCAAGATGGGACACCCTATCCTCGCGAAGAATGTCCAATCTACCATGCCTTTCATGATGGCAATGTCCATTCCGTCATTGATGAAGTGTTCTGGCGCAAAGATGGTTCCTGTTTTCCGATTGAATACAAGAGCACGCCTATCAAAGAAAATGATGCTTTAATGGGAGCGGTCGTTATGTTTCGTGATATGACACAACAACACGCCATTGAACGCCGCAATAATATGGAATTCACAGTCAACAAAATACTCTCTGAAATGGCACTATTTTCCGATAGTGCACCACACATTTTAAAGGCCATTTGTTCCAGTATGGGATGGCCGGTAGGTTCTCTCTGGTTATATGATAAAGACAAAAAATTATTGTTTAGCCATACGATTCATGAAGAACCTAAGGATAAATACCCTTCTTTTGTAGCAATTAACCACGAAACTACCTTTACGCTAGGGGAGGGTCTCCCCGGGCGGATATTAAAAAGTCAACGGCCTGCCTGGATATTAAACATTAGCAATGACGATAATTTCCCACGTGCAAAAGCAGCCTTAAAAGACCATCTGAATGCCATTGTTGGATTCCCTTTGGTCGTCCAAAATAAAGTGTTTGGAGTAATTGAATTTATCGACGAAAAGATGACCGAACCCGAGATTGAATTACTTAATCTGTTCCAGTCTATTAGCACACAGATTGGAAGAACCATTGAACGGGAACAAGCTGAAGCGCAACAGCGTCATACCTCAGAACAATTACGTGCCACAAATATTGAGTTAGTAGAGTCCAAAGAAACGGCGGAGCTTGCCAATCGTTCCAAGAGCCAGTTTCTGGCCTCCATGTCCCATGAGTTACGAACACCATTAAATGCCATTATCGGTTTTACAGAGCTACTGCAAAACAATCCTAAGCTCGACGAGACAACACAGGGCCATATCAGTATTATCAACCAAAGTGGCGACCATCTCCTGGCCCTGATTAACGATATCCTTGATGTAGCCAAGATCGAGGCCGGCCAAACAATATTGCAGGAAAAAGACATTGAGCTGCTCAGTTTTCTTGAAGCGGTTGCCGCTATGCTCACCATCCGTGCGCAGGAAAAAGACCTGCTTATGACCACAGAGTACGCAAAGGATTTACCGCAATTTATCCATACCGATGAGTTGAAGCTACGCCAGATCATTATTAATCTTTTGGGTAATGCCATTAAGTTTACCGGTAAAGGCAAAATCACACTGAAAGTGGCTTATCAATATCCTAATAATGGAGTGAAATCCGGCCGCTTGCATGTAGAAGTCCATGATACAGGGGCGGGCATCCACCCTGAAGACATTGACAAGCTATTTAAACCTTTTAGCCAAACGGAGATTGGCGAGGAATACCATGAAGGTACCGGACTGGGTTTGTCAATAAGCAAACATTCCGTGGAATTATTGGGAGGAGAAATTCAGGTGGCCTCCACACCTGGTAAGGGCAGTGTTTTTCATTTTAACATCATAGCCCCACAAATGGAGGCCGGTGAAGTGCTCAGAACGGAACGGGAAATCATTGGCGTTGTTGCAGGCCAAGCGCTTCTCAAAATTTTAATTGTGGAAGACATCGACTTTAATCGTGAATTGCTCGTTAACCTGATGCGAAAGATTGGCTTCGAAGTCAAAACCGCTAACAATGGCAAAGAAGCGGTAGATTATTTTACAGAATTTCGCCCTGATTTAATCTGGATGGATATCCTCATGCCGGTCATGGGTGGTAAAGAATCCGCCTCTAAAATACGCAAATTACCAGGAGGCCATACCTGTAAAATTATCGCGGTTACGGCCAGTGCGCTGAGTGAAGAGAAGAACGAGATCCTTGCCAGTGGTTGCGACGATGTTCTATTTAAGCCTTATAAAGAAAGCCAAATCTATAATTTGATGCATGAAAATCTTGGTGTCCAGTTTCAATACCGTGATCAAATCAATAATTCGAAGAACAAGCAACAAAAACTAACCGTCGATGATTTTGCGAATATGTCGACTGACTGGTTGAAACAAATAGAACAAGCTGCCATCGAAGGTGATATTGACGCCTTACAGCAACTGACTGATGAACTGGCCGAAGAGAATAACCAATTGGCCATACAACTCGGGGAGCTTATTCTGGACTTCCAGTTCGAGGTGATACTCAATGTCATACAATCACAGCAGCAGCTTGTTCAAAATAATTATGTCACTTCTGGTTAAGTCAAAGGTTATATGGCACACGAATGTATCATGATTTTCAATGACTCTTAACTCGTTGAAAATAAAATAAAAATAAAAACACATTTTTTTCGTCCTCTGATAGGTCATGAAGGACTTATTCAAAACTTCCTTACTGATATTCTCTAAAGAATTCTACATAGACGGGCGATAACTACTAAGAATGAATGAATTTAACTGAGTCAATAACATGCAGCCTAATCCAAATAGCGAAGATGAATCTTTTAACGAAGTACTCGTCGTCGATGATAACGCCAACAATTTAAAACTAGTCCGTTCATTACTAACTGAAAAAGGCTATAAAATCAGGCTCGCCACCAACGGTGAAATGGCCTTGAAATCGGCTCGTACCAACCCACCCAAACTTATTCTACTGGATATCACGATGCCAGGTATGGATGGTTTTGAAGTTTGTGAAAAGCTTAAAAAAGAGGAGTTAAATCAAGACGTCCCGGTGATCTTCCTCAGTGCCTTAAAGGAAGAATTTGATATCGTCCGTGGTTTTCAAGTGGGCGGAGTGGATTTTGTTACTAAACCGTTTAAGTCGGAAGTCTTGTTGGCCCGTATTGATACCCATCTTACTTTAAGCCATTTGAGACATGATTTACAAAATATGAATGATGCGTTGGAACAAAAAGTCATGGAACGTACGCGAGAGATCGTCAATGCTAACACGGAGTTAAAACAGGAAATCGTGCAACGTACGAAAGCGCAAGAAGAACTACGCGAGTCCGAGGAGTTGTACAGACTGACACTGGCCAATCTGGACGATACATTGGTTATTTTGTCCGATAAAGATGGCCGCATTAATTATCTGTCTCCCAGTGTAGAAACTATTTTTAAATACAGGCTTAATGAAGCTTATGATATGGATATATCTAATCTTTTGGGCGTAACATTCATAGACCAGACAATTCCTAAAATTAATAAGCAATTACAAGTTTTTGAAACAGACATAACGACAAAGAAAGGGGAAAGGCGAAGCCTACTTATATCAATTAAAAACACGATAATTAAGGACAATATCATTATCTACACCTGCCGTGATATTACCGAACGAAAAAAAAACCGGCAACAACTGGCAGAAAGTGAGGCACGGCTTAATTATGCCTTAACCGCATCAAATGAAGGCATATGGGACTGGGATATTGCCAACAACACAATCGTTTTCAATGATAGCTATTTCACCATGCTTGGCTATCAGCCAGACGAATTAGCTCAAACAAATAATGCCTGGCATCAACTTATTCACCCTGATGATCTGGCCCGTTATGAAAGAAACATAGAGCATTGTTTGAAAGATAAATCGGCACGTTTTTCAATGGAATACCGGCTGGAAGAAAAAAATGGGGACTATATCTGGATATTAGGCAAGGGGAAAGTTGTCGAATTTAATGGCGACAAACCTATCCGCATGTGCGGAACATATACCGATATAAATTCACAGAAGGAAACTGAAGAAAGATTAAGACAACTTGCGAGTTTTGATTTTTTAACTAATCTTCCGAATCGATCTTTATTTCTTAATATGCTTGACAATGCGATATCTAAGGCCCATCGCAATGAATATCGCGTTGCTGTGCTATTTTTGGATCTGGATCGATTTAAAACCATCAATGATTCACTAGGGCATTCTGCTGGTGATATGTTGTTGCAGGAAGTATCTCATAGACTGAAAAAAGCCATAAGAACTGAGGACGTTGTTTCTCGTCTGGGTGGCGATGAATTTACGATCCTTCTTAGCCAAATTGAAAAACCATATCAAGCTGCTGAGATCGCACAAAGGGTTATTCAGGCACAAAATATACCGTTTGAAATTATGGGACACAATGTTGTCGTCACACCCAGCATAGGAATCGTGATTTATCCCGATAATGCGACAAGCTCTGAAAATCTATTAAAAAAAGCCGACGCCGCTATGTATTACGCCAAAGATGCCGGTGGCCAGAATTACAAGTTTTTTACCGAAGACATGCATCAACAAGCCAAATTACGCCTGGAAATGGAGACATCAATCCGTCAAGCTCTTGAGGACAATGAATTTGTTGTCTACTACCAGCCGAAGGTCAATCTTGCAGACGGAGAAATTAATGGAATGGAAGCCCTTTGTCGTAGACTCAGTGAAACTAAAGGCTTGATATCACCCAAAGAGTATATACACATTGCAGAAGAAACCGGACTCATCCTTCCTTTAGGAGAGCTAGTTTTGGAAAAGTCTTTACAGGATACTAAACAATGGATAGATGATGGATTATTTACCGGCAAGGTAGCGGTGAATATTTCCCCAGAACAATTTAGACAACATGATTTACTCAAAAAATTCGATCATATACTGGAAAAAACTGGCCTACCTCCTGAAAATTTAGAATTAGAATTGACTGAAGCGGCTGTTGTGAGAAATATCGATGAATCTATCAAAACCATGCATAGAATTAAAGAACGTGGCATCTCCCTGGCGCTGGATGATTTTGGCACGGGTTATTCGTCTCTTAATTACCTGAAAAATTTTCCCATTGATACCTTGAAAATTGATATGTCTTTCATTAAAGATATAGATAAATCCTCCAGAAATGAAAACATTGTCGAGGCCATTATAAAACTGGCGCATGTATTAGACATTAAAGTCGTAGCAGAAGGTGTAGAAACCACGCTGCAAGCCGAAATATTGACCAATATTCACTGTGATACTATGCAGGGATATCTTTTCAGTAAGCCTCTGCCAAGTACGGAATTAACAAGCTTATTGCAAGCAGAAACCACTCTCAAGAGCGTGTTATTAAAAAAACAAGCATAATCAGTTGATTATAAGATTTCTCGCTGCGCTCGAAATGACAAGTTTAATCAATCGGAACTTCCTTTACTTTAATACGCCCAGTGTTCGAAACGACCCATTAAAACAGGCATGGGCACTGAAAAAGAAGCTAAAGCGGACATTAATTCTTGTTGATACGGGAAAAGTCGCCCGAATTCGACTGATCCACCATAATCGCCGTAATAATTAAGTACTTTTTCAGAAAAGCCCCTTGAAATTTCAAGTCTTTGATCTTAAGTTATAGTGAAGTACATTAATTGAAGGTTGTGACCACATGAATCAAAATTACGCAGTTACAAAATCACCCGAGTCGATCCTGACGACTAACAAGCTCATACGTAACACTTACATGTTACTTTCTATGACCTTGATATTCAGTGCTGTGATGGCAGCAGTCTCCATGTCCTTGAATGTTCCTTTTGGCGCAAGCCTGATATGTTCGCTGGCTGCACTGGCGATGCTGTGGTTTGTGTTGCCCAGATTTGCTAATTCCTCTGCGGGCATTTGGGCAACATTCGCTATTACAGGACTTCTTGGCTTTGGACTTGGTCCAATACTCAGCCATTATCTGTCAATGCCAAACGGCGGACAAACGGTGATGACCGCTATGGGCGGAACGGGTGTTATTTTCCTTGGGCTTTCAGGTTATGCCCTGACTTCCCGGAAAGACTTCAGCTTTATTGCCGGTTACTTATTTGCCGGTATTCTGGTCGCCTTTTTAGCAGGTATAGGCGCATTGATGTTCAGTCTTCCAGCCTTATCTCTGGCCGTTTCCGCGGTATTTATCCTTTTGATGGCAGGACTGATTCTCTATCAAACGAGTGAGATGGTTCATGGTGGAGAAACCAATTACATTCTCGCGACCATAGGACTCTATATCGCTATTTACAATTTATTCACCAGCTTACTCCACATACTCGGAGTTATGGACGATTAATCCTCTTAACTAAACACGCAAAAAGCCCCGGTTTATCCGGGGTTTTTTATTTCCTCATCCTTTTGCTCTATAATCGATTTTCAACAAAAAAAAGCTGCGCTGAAATAGTCAGGTAGCACAAGAAGCTCATGACCAATGCTGAGTTTACCAATGCATTGGTTTTTTTATGTTTATTATCACGGGGGCATTTGGATGAAGATCGGTGTACCAAAAGAAGTCTTTTCAGGCGAAAAACGCGTTGCCTTAACGCCTGAAAGTGCTGAAAAATTACAAAAACTCGGGTTCGATGTTGTCATCGAAACATCAGCCGGTAATGAAGCAAGTTTCGCGGATTCTGCTTATGAAGAAGCCGGTGTCACAGTAACGGATGCCACCAGTGTTTGGGCTGAGTCCGACATCATCATGAAGGTGCGCGCACCGGATGATAAAGAAGTTACAAAGCTCGATAAATCCAAGACCTTGATCAGCTTCATCTGGCCGGCTCAAAACGAATCATTAATGCAGGATCTGAGCAAGACCGGCACAACAGTGCTTGCAATGGAAAGCGTGCCAAGAATCTCCCGCGCGCAAAAAATGGATGCATTGAGTTCCATGGCAAATATTGCGGGTTATCGTGCCATCATCGAAGCTTCTCAACACTTTGGTCGCTTTTTCACAGGTCAAGTAACCGCCGCTGGTAAAATTCCACCTGCCAAGGTCATGGTAATTGGTGCTGGTGTTGCCGGTCTTTCTGCCGTTGGAACAGCCAACAGCCTCGGAGCAATTGTTCGTGCCTTCGATACCCGCCCTGAAGTGAAAGAACAGGTAGAAAGTATGGGTGCTGAATTTCTCGAACTGGAATTCGAAGAGGATGGTACTGGTGAAGGTGGTTATGCCAAAACCATGAGTAAAGAATTTATCGATGCTGAAATGGCACTGTTTGCCGAACAGGCGAAAGAAGTCGATATCATCATCACCACTGCCTTGATCCCGGGCAAACCCGCTCCCGAATTGATTACCGAAGAAATGGTGAAAACCATGCAACAAGGTAGCGTGATAGTTGATCTGGCTGCCGAGCAAGGCGGCAACTGTAAATTATCAGAAGCCGGCAAGGTTGTGGTGAAACACGGAGTTACTATCATTGGTTATACCGACTTACCCAGTCGTTTAGCCAATCAATCCAGTCGACTTTATGCAACCAACTTAAGACATTTACTCACAGATTTAACACCTGAAAAAAATGGTGTGATTGATGTCAATATGGAAGACGAAGTGATACGTGGAGCGACTGTAATTAAAGCCGGAGAAATCACCTGGCCGCCACCCGCACCGAAATTATCGGCGGCTCCGCCAAAACCTAAGGCAGAAGCAAGTGCACCTGTCGTTGCAGAAAAAAAGAAACCCCTGTTGCCACCTATGGTTAAATCTATTTTAATGATGTTAATCGCTGCAGTGGTCTTTTACTGGATTGGTAATAATGCACCGGAATCATTCCTTCAGCATTTTATTGTTTTTGTCCTGGCCTGTTTCATTGGCTATATGGTTATCTGGAATGTATCAGCATCCTTGCATACACCACTCATGAGTGTGACAAACGGGGTTAGTAGTATCATTATCATTGGCGCTCTGGTGCAGATATCAACCGATAATATCTGGTTAATGATCCTCGCCGCCCTCGCCGTTTTAATCACCAGTATCAACATCACGGGTGGCTTTGCAGTCACGCATCGTATGTTGAAGATGTTCAGGAAATAAGGGGGCTATTATGGAATTTTCTCAAGGTTTGGTCACCGTTTCCTATATTGGTGCAACTATTTTATTCATTCTTACATTGGGTGGTTTAAGTAATCAGGAGACTGCACGTCGCGGTAATCTGTATGGCATGACCGGTATGGCTATTGCTATTCTGGCCACTGTCTTTGGGCCTGAAGTTACTGCAAATGTTCCGGTTATTATCGGCACCATGTTGATTGGTGCTTCTGTTGGTCTGATGCTGGCAAAAAAAGTACAGATGACCGAAATGCCGGAACTGGTTGCGATACTGCACAGCCTGGTGGGTATGGCTGCGGTACTGGTTGGTTACGCCAACTTTATGGATCCGGATGCTGCTGCCAATTTCAATGGGGCTGAAAAAACCATACATGAAGTTGAAATTTACATTGGCGTTTTGATTGGCGCGATCACCTTTTCTGGTTCCGTTATCGCCTTTTGCAAACTCAGTGGCAAGATCGGTGGTTCACCATTAACGTTGCCAGGTCGTCACTGGCTCAATCTTGGTTTATTGATTGCGACTATTTATTTATGCGGTCAATTTATTGAAGGTGCTGAACACGGCGGTGGCTATGGTTCATTGATCATTATGACCATCATTGCTCTTGCCTTTGGTGTGCATATGGTGATGGCCATCGGCGGTGCAGACATGCCTGTCGTGGTTTCCATGCTCAACAGTTATTCTGGCTGGGCAGCATCAGCAACTGGTTTTATGTTATCGAACGATTTACTGATTGTCACCGGCGCTCTGGTCGGCAGTAGTGGTGCTATCTTGAGTTACATCATGTGCCGCGCCATGAACCGAAACTTCATCAGTGTTATAGCCGGTGGTTTTGGGACTGCATCCGGTACTGCAGCGCCAACAGGTGATGCTGAACAAGGTGAGGTCTTTCCGATAGATGCGGAAGAAACAGCAGGATTATTAGATGATGCTAAAGAAGTCATGATCATTCCCGGCTATGGTATGGCAGTCGCACAGGCTCAACATATCGTCCATGAGATCACTGGCATCTTGCGCAAGAAAGGTGTGAATGTGCGTTTTGGTATTCATCCGGTTGCAGGTCGTATGCCGGGACATATGAATGTCTTATTGGCAGAAGCAAGGGTACCTTATGACATCGTTTATGAGATGGAAGAAATCAATGATGACTTCCCGGATATCGACGTGTCTATCATCATCGGTGCCAATGACATAGTGAATCCATCGGCTATGGAAGATCCCAATAGTCCTATTGCTGGCATGCCGGTAATGGAATGCTGGAAAGGTAAAACCACTATCGTTCTAAAACGAGGTATGGCAACCGGCTATGCCGGCGTGGACAATCCTTTGTTCTTTAAGGACAACACGAGGATGTTATTTGGCGATGCAAAAGAAAGCCTGGATGAGGTGATGAAGTCTTTGTAAGAAGTTCGTCTATTTTTAAAAAGCCGGGATTTGTCCCGGCTTTTTTTTGCTATTAATAAACAGAAACACCGGCGATATAAGGATGTATGAATATCAACACTACAATGATGATTGATGTAATACAGAGCCCTCTAATTTCTCTTCCCCATGGAGGTGCTGGAGGTTTTGCCCACGGTCCTTCACGTTTGCTGATGAATATCATTTCCAGGATTGTCCATAAAGCTAAAACACCAAACAACCAGACAGAACGGCAATCACCATTCAACAGTAAGTGGGCTGTAGCCCAGAGCAATACACCTGTAAGTTGAGGGTGTCGCACGAAGCGTTTTATTCGTGTGGGATATTTTGCTGCGCCGAAAAGAATGAATGCAATAATATTTAAGCCAAGAAAAAAATAATGCGCGCTATTATTGAATTGATATAAAAATTGCGGCTCACTATTTCGCCAACCGAATATTATTAATAATAATGAGCAGACGATTAATAATGTAAAACCTATCTTATAGGTCTTCATACCAAATTTTAATTGCAAAGATTCTTTCAAACCTGGAGCAATTGACGGGATTAAATGCACCACCGACCATAGTAATAAACCGCTAATTAGAAGGATCATATGCACCCCATATTTTAATAAGTGGATAGGCTTGTTCAGAGGTTCTTAGATTAACACAGCTCAAATGATGTCATTAATTTTTTCAATATTCTGTAAGACATTTACTACAAGTCTCTGATAAAAAATCAAGCTATTCAGTCACTTATGCTTGTTGTTTTTATCGAGCTTCATATTATATGAAATTCAGTTTTTTGTATTCCGGTCGATAAAGAGCTTAATCATCATAAAATAATAATTGTTGTAATCCCCATGATTGAAAAAGATAAAATTATTGAAGAATTTTCTGACTTAGTCACCCTTCCCTCAATCTATTTGAAAGTAAAATCCATTATGGAAGATCCTGATTTCTCCATGATAGATTTATCAAACATTATATCTCTGGATCCAGGGATCAGCAGTCGATTGCTGAAAGTCGTTAACAGTGCTTTTTATGGTCGTCCTGGACATATTGATACTGTTTCAAGAACGGTCAACATACTTGGTTCACAACAAGTACATGACCTGGTACTAGCAACATCTATTGCACGTTCATTTAATCAACTATCACAGGCGATTACTGACATGGAAAGTTACTGGCTTAAAAGTATTCGTTCAGCTTTGACCGCGCGTGAATTAGGTAGGCATTGTCAGATAGAGGAGATTGAACGTTTGTTTATCCAGGGATTATTGCGTGATGTGGGTCATTTAGTCATTTACCAGAAATGCCCTGAACAGGCAGAGGAAATTTATATTAATCATACATTGACAGAATCGGACTCCAAACTTGCGAGACCAGTATGTCTGGTTGAGCAAGAAGTATTAGGGACTAATTTTGCTGAGTTAGGGACAAGCTTGCTCGAATTATGGCAGTTACCGGAATCGCTTTATCTTCCGATCTCTGAACAATTATCTCCAGAAGATGGTGGTGTATATCGTATTGAATCTTTCATCATGCATCTATGCTGGGCAGTGATCGAATCCGGCGATCTGGATACCGCAGTAAAATGGACAGCAAGAAAAACATGGAATGTGCTAGATCTTGATTTTACTACGTTAGAGGATATTCAACAGCTTGTTGATCAAGAAAGTGCCGATGTGTTCAATTTGTTTTTTTCTAATCTTAAAACAGCGGCTTAGAATTAATAATCTTAGCTAATACTGGCCTTCTCTTGCATATAGGGTTGTAATGCAAGTGGAATTTTAGTCTTCTCATCCGCTGTTTGATAATTTTCCATGATAGCAACCAGTGCAATCTCTCTATTTAAACTTAACCAAAATAGAACGACGGCGTTTAAAACGCCGCCGTGTCTTTTTTATGAATTCCAAAAAACTTAGATTACTTTTTCGCTACATTCATATCAGGTTGATCAAGGTTAAAACGATCGAGGTTCATTACCTTGGTCCATGCGGCAACAAAGTCAGCAACGAACTTGTTGTCTGCGTCATCTTGTGCATAGACTTCAGCAACAGCACGTAATTCACTGTTGGAACCAAAGATCAGATCAACCGGTGTGGCTGTCCATTTTAGCTTGCCGGTTGCCAGATCATGACCTTCGTAAATACCATTAGATTTGGATGACTTCTTCCATTTGGTAGAAAAGTCTAAAAGATTAACGAAGAAATCATTACTCAAGGTGCCAGCTTTATCGGTAAATACACCGTGTTTAGAATTACCGACATTTGCATCCAGCGCACGCATACCTCCAACCAGAACCGTCATCTCAGGTATCGTCAAATTCAATGTGTCTGCTTTATCAACCAGTAAATCGGTCGGCGACCTTGAATCATCTGCAGAGAAGTAATTACGGAAACCATCCGCCGTCGGTTCAAGCGCTGAAAACGAGTTCACATCGGTTTGCGCTTGTGATGCATCCATACGTCCTGGTGAAAATGGGATATCAATCTCATGGCCCGCTTTCTTGGCTGCAGCTTCAATGGCAGCATTGCCAGCGATAATAATCACATCCGCCAACGATACCTTCTTGCCATCAGGCAATGATCCATTAAACTCCTTTTGTATTGCTTCCAGTTTATTCACCACCTTCGCCAATTCAGCCGGCTGATTCACTTCCCAGTCTTTCTGAGGTGCGAGTCGAATACGTGCACCGTTTGCACCACCACGAAAGTCTGTTCCACGGAAGGTAGAAGCAGATGCCCATGCTGTTCTAACCAATTCAGGAATAGAAAGGCCTGAATCCAGAATCATGAATTCAATTTTCTCAGCTTCAGCATGACTGATTAGATTGTGATCCACGGCAGGAATATTATCTTGCCAGACCATTTCGTCTTTAGGCACCATTGAGCCAAGGTAGCGAGAGCTTGGCCCCATGTCCCTGTGAGTCAGCTTGAACCATGCTCGTGCAAAAGCATCTTCGAACTCTTTCGGGTTATCAAGCCAACGCTTGGTGATCTTGCCATATTCTGGATCGAATCGAAGCGCAAGGTCTGTGGTGAACATAATGGGTGCATGACGTTTCGATTTATCATGGGCGTCGGGTACTAAATTCTCCGCCTCTGATTTTTCCGGCACCCACTGAGTTGCACCGGCCGGGCTTTTTGTCTTGACCCAATTAAAGCCATAGAGGTGTTGTAAATAGTTATGGGTCCAGGCAGCTGGATTACTGGTCCATGCGCCTTCCAGACCGCTAGTGACAGTATCGACACCTTTACCTTCACCACATTTGTTTATCCAACCTAAACCTTGCTTCTCAATGCTTTCAGCTTCTGGTTCACGTCCAACACATTCTTCTGCCTTATGTGCACCGTGAGCTTTACCAAAAGTATGTCCGCCGGCAATCAAGGCTACGGTTTCTTCGTCATTCATAGCCATACGGGAAAATGCCACACGAATATCTGCGGCAGCGGCTAATGGGTCAGGGTTACCGTTCGGACCTTCCGGGTTCACGTAGATCAAACCCATTTGAACTGCGCCAAAGGTTTTATTCAGCTTTCTACTGCCATGATAGCGTTTATCATCTGCAAGCCATTCACCCTCTGCACCCCAGTTTATAACTTCAGGTTCCCAGCTATGGCCACGACCACCGGCAAAACCCAGTGTTCTAAAACCCATGGATTCCATTGCGACGGTTCCGGCTAATACCATTAAATCGCCCCATGAGATTTTATTCCCATACTTTTGCTTGATCGGCCAAACTAAACGCTGCGCCTTATCCAGGTTGCCATTATCTGGCCAGCCATTGAGAGGTGCAAAACGTTGCATACCGCCATCGGAACCACCACGCCCATCACCGACGCGGTAAGTACCGGCACTGTGCCAGGCCATACGAATGAAAAAGGGACCATAATGACCGTAGTCGGCCGGCCACCAGTCTTGTGAAGACGTCATCAGTATTTCAAGATCTCGTTTCACAGCCTGTAAATCCAGACTAGAGAATGCCTTTGCATAATTAAAATCTTCACCCATGGGATTGGACATCGGTGAGTTGTTACGGAGTGGTTGCAGGTCTAAACGATTTGGCCACCAATATTCATTAGTCGTTGGTTTGTCTTGAGCAATCGCAAGGTTAACGGGAACGAGCGGAGATAATCCGATCGCCACAGTGGATATTAAAGTTATTATTTGTTTAAGCATTGAAGTCTCCTCATCTTTAATGTGCGTAGGTGAGTGAGCAGTATGTGTGCCAAGATTTAGAATGAGTCTAAATCTTAATAGCTATTGCTGTAATATCAGATACTTATAATTAAAATAATAACTCTGCTTCGAAACAGATACATTTACCCTAAGCAAAATCGTAGACGATTCTAGTTCAAAACAAACATGGGATTGGTTTATATAAACCAATTAGATTGTGTGGTTCTCTGATTCAAATAACCTTAAAATGCGTCAGATTTTTTTGCAGCTTACTTCTTAAACATGAAGTCGCTTTGATATGACTGTCTTCAAAGAATACTGCTGCCCGACTATGGCCACGTTGGACAACATGCACAGCTACACCGGGCAAATAAAAACGAGGTTTCCTTGGCATAATACCGTTCCATTTAACAAGGCTTACTGT
>CBDFNQ010000017.1:0-69742 GCA_965250225.1 Gammaproteobacteria bacterium | reverse complement strand
TGTGGAAAATGCCAAGGATGACCCACTTGACTTTGTTCTCTGGAAGCTGGCAAAAGAGGGTGAGCCTAGTTGGGAATCTCCCTGGGGTGCAGGCCGTCCGGGCTGGCATATCGAATGTTCTGCTATGTCAACGCAGTGCCTGGGAAACCATTTTGATATCCATGGTGGGGGACAGGACCTGCAATTTCCCCATCATGAAAATGAGATCGCCCAATCGGAGGGCGCGACTGGTGAAACCTTTGTGAATATTTGGGTGCATAACGGTTTTGTCCGTGTCGATGATGAAAAAATGTCCAAATCTCTGGGTAATTTCTTCACCGTGCGTGAAATTCTGGAAAAATATCGCCCGGAAGAAATTCGTTACTTTATTTTATCCAGCCACTATCGTAGCCAGCTGAATTATTCTAAATCGCATCTGGATGAGGCGCGTGCTTCTTTAACCAGGCTATACACGGCGTTAAAAGATGTTGATGTGGATAGAGAGGTAGATCAAAGCTATCTCGAACGGTTTAATGAGGTGATGGATGACGATTTTAATACACCAAAAGCAATGGCGATATTGCATGAACTTGCGGGTAAGATTAACCGTCAGGACGATAAGAACAGCGAAGCGGCACGTGTTCTGGCCAGTACCCTGAAAAAAATAGCCAGTATTCTAGGATTATTACAGGCTGAGTCGGAGGCATTCCTCAAAAGTACCATTGGCTCCAGTTCAGGCGATAGTTTAAGTGATGCTGAGATTGATGATTATATTCAGCAGCGACAATCCGCCAAGGCCAATAAAGATTATGCTGAATCTGATCGAATTCGGGATTTGCTTTCTGATGCAGGCATTTTGCTCGAAGATACGGCTCAAAATACCCAGTGGCGACGAAAATAAGTTAGCCCTCTTTAGAAATTAATTTGCAGAAAAATAGCGTTCTGAAATTGACGCTATAGGAGGTGGCGCGTATTATCGCACCTCCTTGAGACCAGCAAGGTGAACTCTGAATTGTTCAGGGAATTTTATTAGTGTTATCAAATCGTTCGGGGTGTAGCGCAGCCTGGTAGCGCAACTGCTTTGGGAGCAGTGGGTCGGGAGTTCGAATCTCTCCACCCCGACCATTTTTTTCTGTAAGATGCCTTTGTGATTAGAGTTATTGCGCCCGTAGCTCAACCGGATAGAGCACCGGCCTTTGTAATAAAAAATGGAGCCTCTATAGGAAAACAGAACTTATAGAGTGGACCGCACTGTAACGGGGAACCCTTAACAGCCAGCTAGCTGGGCTGATGGCAATCCCGTGGAAACCTATGGTTTTTTGTTTTTTAGAACAGAATGCCTGGATGTCTTGAAGGCTCAGATGAAAAAGCATGAATATCTTGGTACCCATGCCAATTTGAGGGTAGAGACACCCAAGAATAATCAAAGAAAAAACATACGTTTTGCTTCTGATTATCGTAGGGTTCCGTAGAGACTATACGTGTGGCACCTGAGATGGTGAAGAGATAGTCCAGACCACAAACTTTATTTAAAGGCTGCGAAAGCAGTAGTTGGTATGCTAAGCCGGGGGTTAGAGGTTCGAGTCCTCTCGGGCGCGCCAATATAAAATCGGTCAATCATGACCAATTTTATATTGTGTATGTTTATGTGAAGTGTTTTTTATAGTTAACATGTAACGCTTCATGATTAACGTTTTTATGGTGGGCGTAGCTCAGTTGGTAGAGCGCCGGATTGTGATTCCGGTGGTCGTGGGTTCAAATCCCATCGTCCACCCCATATTTATCAAGGAAGTAGGAAATAGCGAAGAGTATTAAGGGAAAGCTGCATAATCTATTTATAAAACTAGTGGCTAATTACTATTTTCTTATGGCTATTTCTTAGGGCCGTTAGCTCAGTTGGTAGAGCAGGTGACTCTTAATCACTTGGTCGTAGGTTCAAGTCCTACACGGCCCACCAATATATTTATTCAACAATGCAAACATTTCAGCAAAAAAAATATAAGCGAAGATGAAAAAAATTATATATTGGCTCACTGCTGTCCCGTTAACTTTAATTGAATGCTGCTAATGTATTGAATTCAGCCATCAAACGCGTTGTATTAATGATTCGACACATGAAATGACAAGTTCCAGCCCGTCATTCCAGAAAGTGCAAAACATTTATCCGGAATGACCGCCACGGAGGGTGGAAATGCAACAGGATTGTCTGGAACAACCCTTGCCCAGTGTTTTCAAAGATTTGCTGGATACCGGATAACCACTACGCAGTTTCCTTATATATGACGAAAACGAGTTAACGGGACAGAAAAAAGATCACAAATGAATTATCTTTTCTGTTGTCGAACCCAGCTGCTTATCAGGAAATGGCTCAAGCAACCAATCCATATGGCGATGGGACGACCAGTCAGCAGGTTGTAGAGATAATCCGTAATCAAAATTTAATATAAATAGAGTCTCTAGTGAAATAATGAACAGATCCTGAGAGTTCGGATGGGCTTATTACCGATGCAAAGCCTGTCAAACACGCGTAAATATATGAACTGGTTCACATTATTTGCATTTTTCCCCGATTTTTGGCCAAATTTCATCACATCGTAAGGTGTTTTTCACTAGACTTACCTTATTAATAATAATATGTATTTCAAAAAATAGATTTCCGAGACTGGATGTCCATACCCCACTGTATCTGACGTTACTATATAAATAATACCTGCGTATTGGTTATTTTCTGTAGATTACTAATTGACAAATAGACACAGATAGTTAGCATGCTCAATTAAAGTAAAACTATAAGTAATAAGAATAACTATAAAAGTAAGCTTTACGCATTTTTCGCACTAAACAAATAGTCAGGTAGCTAGATGCAATCTACGAGAAAAACTATCCTGTTAGCGGACGACGATCGCACGACAAGGATGGTGATTGCCAAAATTCTGGAAGAGCAGGGTTACCGTGTCGAACATGCCGAGCGTGGCGAAAAATGCCTGTTTATGGCGTTGGAACACAAATACGATGCTTTTTTAATCGATGTCAATATGCCTGGTCTAGGAGGCATAGAACTATGCAAACGACTCCGCGACATCGAACGTTTTAAGATCACCCCTATCATTTTCATAACCTCGCTCGAAGAGAATTCAAATCTCAAACAAGTGTTTGCTGCTGGTGCAACCGATTTTATTGGAAAACCAGTTAGCCCGGTTATTTTGCAGGCGCGTCTGAATGCACACCTTGAAAAAGTGGAATATTTTAATGAGGTTGAAAAAATACGGATTTATTTAAATCGCTATATCTCAGCCAAAACCCAGCGCATGGTAGAGGCATATGCACTCACCGGGCTTTTGCCTTCTCCCGAGTTGCACGATGTTTGTGTGATGTTTACCGATATTCGCGGTTTTACTAGCCTTAGCCAGGAAACTGATCTTGACCTTCTGTTTTCAAAAATCAGTCGTCATCTGGGTTTGCAAGTAGATATCGTGCACCAATATGGTGGTTATATTGATAAATTTGGTGGCGATGGTTTGATGGCAATCTTTGAAGGAGACAATATGGCAGAACGAGCTTGTCTTTGTTCCTTACAAATCATCGAAGGCATCTATCGGGTGCAAAACCAGGAAGATGGCATGACGTTTCCCCTCGCCGGTGTCTCATTACCATTGGGAGTTGGTATCCACATGGGACAAGTGTTAATCGGAAATATTGGTTCCAAAGATCACTTGGACTACTCTGTTCTAGGAGAAACAGTTAATCTGGCCTCCCGATTATGTGATAAAGCTGAGGCTATGTCGGTGAATGTCACTGAAGAGGTGATGCAAGCTGCAGACATCAGTGAGGAACTCGTGTTTACCTTCCCTGATGAAGTTTCTATTCGAGGGATGTCAGAAACGATAAAGACATATAAGCTCCGATGGGCCTCAGAAAACACATTGAGTATTGCCTAACAAGAAATTTTTGAACGGAAACCATCCGGTAATTTTATCGTCAAATGCGTATGCAAATCCGTCGTATCTATTATCAATTTTTTACTTATTTACTACTATTTATTCCGCTGAGCGTTTTTTTCGTATTCTCCCGGACTGTTTAGTGAACAGCTCTATGTGAAGGGAAAATTTTCGAACAATCCATCATCTCTGATGGCTGATATTTTATTGGCACAAAATAATACAGCGGAAAACGAAAAAAATAAATCATATATAGATCAAGAGCTTGTGGATTATAATAATGAAATTTCCAGAGAAAAAAAGCAAAAATGCATGGTGATTTGTGAACAATGGGCTAATGATTGTGTTATCGACACTAAGAATGGAGCACAAAACTGTCGTCAGGTCTGCCAGCAATTTGGCCAGGAGTGTTTTTAAAGATGCTCACTAAACTATTGATATAATATATGTTTTTATGATTCAGCTTGGCAATGGTTTTAGTTTTATACTTTGGGCTGGAAAACTGGTCGGGAGTTTACAAACTAGGGGGTTACAAATTGTCTGCTGCTCTTTATAATGCCTGCCCCTTGAATTTGCTGTAAGCATTTCATTTTGTCCTAATGCGAGAGTGGCGGAATTGGTAGACGCGCTGGATTTAGGTTCCAGTGGGGTAACCCGTGAGAGTTCGAGTCTCTCCTTTCGCACCATCAACCAGGTTGTAAGAATTTATGTTATTTATTAAATGCTGTTCAGCAGTATTTTTTGAGGAAAATTAATGGAAGTCTCTATAGAAAATACCAGTGATCTGGAACGAAAAGTAAAAGTACAGATCCCCGAAGATCAAATCAGTTCCAAGGTTCTATCACGTTTGCAGTCTTTGTCGCAAACCACCAAGGTTCAGGGTTTCCGCCCAGGCAAAGTACCCATGAAAGTTATCCAGGGTCGTTTTGGGACACAGGTGAGACAAGAGATTGTTGGTCAATTGGTTCAGTCGACGTTTCAAGAAGCCGTGATAAAAGAAGATCTTCGTCCTGTGGGTATGCCAACTATCGACCCTCTTGAAGATACAACGGGTGAAGGTCTGAAATACACCGCTACGTTTGAGGTTTTTCCTGAGGTAAGGATTAATCCGATTGAAGATCTATCGGTAGAAAGACCCATTTGTAACGTTCAGGAAGACGACATAGAAAACTTAACAAATGTACTTAGAAAACAACAAAGTGAGCAACATGTTGTTGAACGAGCAACAAAGGATGGCGATGTTTTAATCACGGATTTTGAGGGAAAGGTCAATGGAGAGATATTCGATGGGGGTACTGCTAAAGACTTTCAGATTGAAATCGGCAAGAATCAGCTCATTACAGGATTCGAAGAGGGTCTAATTGGTGCAAAGGCTGGCGAAACGAAAATACTTGCTCTGAAATTTCCTGATGATTATCACTCAGAGAATCTGGCCGGCAAAGATGTGGAATTTTCAGTCTCGGTAAAAGAAGTAAAAGAGTCTGTATTGCCAGAATTAAATGACGATTTCTTTAAAATATACGGTGTGGATGAGGGGGGTATTGAGGCGTTCAAAGATACCCTGAAAAACAATATGACGCGTGAATTAGAGCAAAAAGTCAAAGAACTTGTGCGTGATAACATACTTGATGTCCTGTATGAGGCAAATACGATTCTCCTGCCTAAGGTTATGGTGGAAAATGAGGCACAGCGTTTGCTTCAAGAAATGAAAGAAAATTTAAAAAAACAAGGTATTTCTGCAGAGGCTCTGGATAAGACAGAGGCCTCAACTTATGAAGAACAGG
Organism: Gammaproteobacteria bacterium; assembly: GCA_965250225.1. Taxonomy (GTDB): domain Bacteria; phylum Pseudomonadota; class Gammaproteobacteria; order Eutrophobiales; family Eutrophobiaceae; genus CBDEUK01. Next base: position 64,041 of record CBDFNQ010000017.1, on the reverse strand, counting down.
CAAAAAAACGTGTTACATTACAACTGCTTCTGTCAGAATTGATAAAAAAGAACGAAATGAAAGCGGATCCAGCCAAGGTCAGACAGATGATCGAATCTCAGTCTCAGGGCTATGAAGATCCCAGTGCGATTATTAATTGGTACTATGCTGATAAGGAACGCTTGGCGAACGTTGAGGCAATGGTGTTGGAAGAGGATATAGTCAGTATGATTTTGGAGAAAGCAAAGGTGTCAGAGACAGAAATGACGTTTGACGAGATTATGAATAAAAGGCAGACTGCCTAAAGCTTATGTTGCCGGTGACCGATAAGTTAAGAATCTATGAGTAAACAAACTATTCAAGCATTAAATTTGGTACCCATGGTCGTCGAGCAGACTGCCCGCGGCGAGCGTTCCTATGATATTTACTCCCGTCTTCTGAAGGAACGTGTTGTGTTCCTGGTAGGGCCGGTTGAAGATAATGTTGCAAATCTAATTGTCGCACAATTGTTGTTCCTGGAATCGGAAAATCCTGATAAAGATATCCATCTGTACATTAATTCTCCGGGTGGTTCTGTGTCTGCCGGTCTGGCTATCTATGACACCATGCAATTTATAAAACCGAATGTCAGCACGATGTGTATCGGCCAGGCTGCAAGCATGGGCGCACTATTATTGACAGGCGGAGCAAAAGATAAACGTTATGCTTTGCCTCACTCTCGCGTCATGATCCACCAACCATTGGGTGGCTTTCAGGGGCAGGCAACGGATATTGATATTCACGCTCGAGAAATCCTCAAAGTACGAGAGCGTTTGAACGATATTATGGCTTCACATACTGGTCAACCACTTGATAAAATACAGTTGGATACTGAGCGTGATAATTTTATGAGTTCCCAGGAAGCTGCGGCTTATGGTTTGATTGATGAAGTGTTGAATGAACGTGAGACAATCTCGTCGGATCAAGCCGAAGAGTCTGAAAAAGACTAATGAATTATTGTCAGGATAAAAAACACCAACGCGAAGAGGTGAATAAGCAATGAGTGATAATAAGCAGGGAAAAAGTGGAGATGGTGATCGCCTTTTGTACTGCTCATTTTGTGGCAAAAGTCAGCACGAAGTCAGAAAACTCATCGCGGGTCCTTCGGTCTTTATTTGTGATGAATGTGTCGAATTATGTAACGACATCATTCGGGAAGAAATACAGGAAAAATCGACCTCAGGCAGTTCCAGTTCGTTACCGACTCCACATGAAATCAATATGATTCTTGATGAATATGTCATTGGTCAGAAAAAAGCCAAAAAGATTTTATCCGTAGCGGTATACAACCATTACAAAAGACTAGAATCTGATATCAAGAAATCCGAGATCGAATTGACAAAAAGTAATGTCTTGTTGATTGGTCCAACTGGTTGCGGTAAAACCCTGTTAGCCGAAACACTGGCGCGTTTACTGAATGTCCCATTTACAATTGCCGATGCGACAACTCTGACAGAAGCAGGTTATGTCGGCGAAGATGTTGAAAATATTATTCAGAAGTTGTTGCAGAAATGCGATTACGATGTCGACAAGGCACAAACAGGTATTGTCTACATTGATGAAATCGATAAAATTTCACGTAAATCAGACAATCCATCTATCACACGGGATGTATCGGGTGAAGGTGTACAACAGGCTTTGTTAAAACTGATTGAAGGTACTGTAGCATCTGTGCCTCCACAAGGTGGGCGCAAACATCCGCAACAGGAATTTCTACAGGTCAATACGGGTAACATATTATTTATTTGTGGAGGTGCATTTGCTGGCCTCGATAAAATTATTCAGGAGCGCTCAGAAAAGGGGGGCATTGGTTTTTCGGCTGAGGTTACTACCAAAAATGAAAAACGGTCGTTGACCGAGTTGCTCGGTACAGTAGAACCTGAGGATTTGATAAAATATGGGCTGATTCCTGAATTTGTCGGGCGTCTTCCTGTCGTTGCAACACTAAATGAATTAAACGAAGAGCAACTTATTAAGATATTGATTGAACCTAAAAATGCCATTACGAAACAATATTCGAAATTGTTTGAAATGGAAGGTACCGAGATTGAATTCCGTGAAGATGCCTTACGTGCAGTTGCTGCTAAATCCATGGAGCGAAAAACGGGTGCACGTGGTTTACGTTCCATACTTGAAAATGTCTTGTTAGACACCATGTATGATTTACCGTCCATGGATAATGTGTCTAAGATCGTAGTTGATGAAGCGGTAATTCGCGGTGAGTCCCAGCCTTTTATGATCTACGAAGGTGCCGATATTCACAAAGTTGCTTCTGACTAGTTGAATCTTTCCGACCCATGGCGGTTAACGTGTGCCATTTAAGCCCTTGCATGAAAGATGCGGGTATTTTGTTTTAGGCCTCCATTCACAATTCATAAATTATAGTTGGATAAAAGATGCAAGAAGACAGTCAAGATAGTTCAAACGACGAAAATAACACCATCCCTGTGTTACCTCTGCGTGATGTGGTCGTTTACCCACACATGGTTATCCCGTTGTTCGTTGGTCGAGATAAATCCGTACGTGCCCTTGATATTGCGATGGAGGGTAACAAACAAATCCTGTTAATTGCACAAAAGAGTGCAGCAGATGATGACCCTTCACTGGGTGATATGTATGAGATAGGAACCCTGTCGAATATTTTGCAGTTGCTAAAATTACCCGATGGCACGATCAAGGTTCTGGTTGAAGGTTCAACCCGGGCACGAATAAACAAATTTCTCGAAACTGATGATTATTTCTCGGCCGAAGCTGAACTGCTCGAAACTCCAGAGGTCGACGAACGTGAACTTGATGCGCTTTCACGTTCTGCCATGAATCAATTCGAACAGTACGTGAAACTGAATAAAAAGGTACCACCAGAAATTATTTCATCCTTGGCCAGTATTGATGACCCGAGTCGTCTTGCAGACAGTATGGTTGCACATATGTCGGCCAAGATAGAAGAAAAACAAAAAGTGCTCGAAATTATCGATGTGCAAACGCGTCTCGAACATCTGATAGGTTTGATGGAAGGCGAGATAGATCTGTTGCAGGTTGAAAAACGTATCCGTGGTCGTGTGAAAACACAGATGGAAAAGAGCCAGCGTGAGTATTATCTGAATGAACAAATGAAGGCCATTCAGAAAGAACTCGGTGAAATGGATGATGTCCCCAACGAGATTGAAGATCTTTCAGACAAGATTGAAAAAGTGGGTTTGTCCAAGGAAGCAAAAGAAAAAGCAACCTCTGAACTTAACAAGCTTAAATTAATGTCCCCTATGTCGGCTGAGGCCACGGTGGTTAGAAATTACATCGACTGGCTGGTTAATGTGCCGTGGAAGAAACGTAGTAAGGTTAGTCGTGATCTGAAAAAAGCCGAATCAATACTGGATCAAGATCACTATGGTCTTGAAAAAGTCAAAGAACGAATACTGGAATATCTTGCGGTTCAACATCGTGTCAAAAAAATGAAGGGTCCAATCCTCTGTCTGGTTGGTCCTCCGGGTGTGGGTAAAACGTCTTTAGGACGTTCAATTGCACGGGCTACGAGTCGCGAGTTTGTGCGGATGTCATTAGGTGGCGTTCGTGATGAAGCTGAAATTCGTGGTCATCGACGTACTTATATTGGCTCGATGCCAGGCAAAATTCTGCAAAGCATGTCGAAAGTTGGTAAGAAAAATCCATTATTTTTGCTCGATGAAATTGATAAAATGGCCATGGACTTTCGTGGCGATCCGGCTTCGGCTTTATTAGAAGTACTGGATCCAGAACAAAACAGCACCTTCAACGATCATTATCTGGAAGTAGATTACGACCTGTCAGAAGTTATGTTTGTGACAACTGCTAATAGCATGGATATCCCTGCGCCATTGCTCGATCGTATGGAAGTGATCAACCTGTCGGGTTACACAGAAGAAGAAAAGGTTACGATTGCTGAAAAATACCTGATCCCGAAACAAATAGAGAACAACGGACTGAAAAAAAATGAAATAACGATTACTGAAGGTGCTGTTCAGGATATTGTCCGTCATTACACTCGTGAGGCTGGTGTACGAAATCTCGAACGCGAAATTGCCAAGATCTGTCGTAAGGTAGTGAAACAGATACTCATCAAGCCTACTGAAAAATGTGTGGAAATCACACAGCAGGCTATGGAGAAGCTGATTGGCGTCAAGAAGTTTCGCTTTGGTCGTGCCGATGAAGAGGACCGTATTGGACAGGTAACTGGTCTGGCCTGGACTCAGGTGGGTGGTGATTTATTAACTATCGAGGTGGCAGTGATTGATGGAAAAGGGAAAACAACTCACACCGGACAACTCGGCGATGTCATGAAAGAATCCATTCAGGCAGCAATGACTGTTGTCCGTAGTCGCGCAGAAATGCTTGGTATTCCTGCAGGTTTTTTCCAGGAACGTGATTTTCATATCCATGTTCCAGAAGGCGCAACACCGAAAGACGGTCCGAGTGCGGGTGTCGCTATGTGTACAGCATTGGTTTCAGCAATGACTGAAATCAAGGTTCGGGCAAATGTTGCCATGACGGGTGAAATTACACTCAGAGGCGAGCTATTACCGATCGGTGGGCTCAAGGAGAAATTACTTGCAGCATTACGTGGAGGTATCGAGATTGTATTGATACCGGAAGAAAATGAACGAGAACTGAGTGAGATACCAGATAATATTAAACAACATCTTGATATAAGACCTGTTCGCTGGATTGATCAGGTGTTTGAAGTGGCGTTACAACATCTGCCAGATTCCCTGGCTGAAAAATCTCTGGCGCGAGACATCGGCAAACAATCTGAGGGTGAAAGTTCGGATACAACAAAAGATCCCATTCGGGCGCATTAGTTTTTAAAAATAAATAAAATCCGTGTCACATACCTTGACTGCCTTCAGGGCAGTTGATATATACTCCACCCTCAGTTTCTGCGCTCTCATTGCTGTGCGTTACTGAATTCTGTAAAAATTAAGGCTCAGCCTTTCAGGATATAATGATAAAACTACAAACTTTGGGGAATCCTACTTAGGGGAATGTAATTATGAATAAATCAGAATTGATAGACGCCATTGCTGAAGATGCCGATATTTCAAAAGCATCTGCTAGTCGCGCGTTGGATTCGGTGATTGACTCAATCACTAATTCCATGAAAAAAGACGATAGTGTGACTCTGGTCGGCTTTGGTACGTTCACTGTACGCAACCGTGCAGCAAGAACCGGGCGTAACCCACGCACAGGTGAGGCTATTCAAATCAAAGCAGCAAAAGTCCCTGCATTTAAGCCTGGAAAAGCGCTTAAGGATGCCATAAACTAGCGCGCCTTCTTGGGTGCTTAGCTCAGCTGGGAGAGCATCGCCCTTACAAGGCGAGGGTCGCAGGTTCGATCCCTGCAGCACCCACCAAAACTAGGAGTGGTAGTTCAGTTGGTTAGAATACCGGCCTGTCACGCCGGGGGTCGCGGGTTCGAGTCCCGTCCACTCCGCCATTAGTATGCCGGGCGCATTGTATGCGCCCTTTATTATTTTGTGATAACTGAATTTAAATGACGTAAACGATCATGCTATTAAAAATACGAGATATAGCCACTGGCTGGGTGGCAGCACTCATAGTTGGTGTTTTGGTAATACCATTTGCATTCTTCGGCATTGATTATTATTTCAATCAAGGCCCTGAACCTTATGTGGCAAAGGTCAACGACACTGAAATAAAACAAACTCAATTTCAGCGCGCTTTAGCCAACTATCACCAACAAATGCAAAAGATGCTCGGCACTTCTGTCGATGTAGACGACCCCTTTATTAAACAACAAACACTGGATAGCCTGATTGATTCAGAAGTATTAAATCAGTCGACACTAGGCTCCCGTTTAAGAGTGTCTAAAGAAAAAGTTGTTAAAACAATCCACAGCATCGAGATGTTTCATGATACAGAAGGTTTTGATGCTAGCCTGTATCAACGTTCAATTGTTTCGGTCGGAATGGATCCCGCTGTGTTTGAACAACAAGTCATGTTAGATATGTTGTCCGAGCAAATACAGGCTGCGATTGCTGAAAGTTCGTTTACCACAGACAAAGAAATCGAACGCATTGTTCGTATAAAAAAACAGTCTCGCGATTTTTCTTACGTATTGGTTCCAGTCAAAACCATTAGCGAAACAATTTATGTCAATGACGATGAAGTGAATGAGTTCTACGAACAAAATAAAAGTCAATACAGAACACCTCTACAGTTAAAAATTCAATATATTGATCTAACCTTGGATAAGGTTGCTGAACAGGTCATTATAGAAAATGATGAATTGGAAAATCATTTTAGCAATAATAAATTGGCTTATGGTGATCCGGAGAAACGTAAGCACTGGCAAATTAAAGTCGGCAAACCTAAAGAGGCAACTGAAGAACAATTAGCAGAAGCGCGAATAAAAGCAGATGAATTATTAGAAGTCTCTAAAACGATTGAATCATTTGAAACCCTGGCTGAAACTTATTCCAGTACTAGTGAAACCAGCATCAAAGTGGATGTTTCCGAATCCGGTTTTGCCGAACGCGGTAAGAACCCAGCTGAAATTGATGATGTTCTGTTTAACATGAATATAGATGATACCAATGATGTGATTGAAACAGCCGATGCGTTTTACATTATTCATTTGCTGGACATTGAAGCGGCGCGTGAAAAAGATTTTGAAGAAGTCAAACAAGAGGTCGAAATAGATTTACGTCAGGAAAAGGGACAAAAACGTTTTTTTGATTTAGCTGATCAATTGGCTGCTTTGAGTTATGAACATCCAGATACCCTGGAGGTTGCCAGTGATGCTATTGATATATCAGTTGAAGAAACAGGCTTTTTTACCCAGCAAGGGGAACTGGACGGTAATTTAAATATACTCTCCAATCCTAAAATTCTTGGCGTAAGTTTTAGTCAAGATGTCAAGGAAGCAGGTAATAATAGTGAAATAATTGAGATCAGTAACAACCAGGTGGTCGTTCTCCGTGTTGTTGAAGAAATTGAAGAAAGCCAAAAACCAATTGAACAAGTACGCGATGAAATAATAACGGCAATAACTAATACAAAAGCAAAGATAAAAGCGAATGACATTGGCCAATCACTTTTACAAACGAGTCAGGATAGTGGTGATATAGCAGCTATATTGTCGCAGCATTCATTGGAACAAAAACAGGTCAGCGCCATCACACGCGATGATATTACTGTGAGTCGGTCGGTACTTAGGTCGGCTTTTCGCATAGAAAAAACTGATCCGGACACACCGGCTGTTGAAGGCAGTCAGCTCGGTAATGGTGATTATGCTCTGGTGATGCTTGATAAAATAAACTACCCCGAAAAAATTATGGGGATTGATCTGAAGAATCAGCAAATTGAAATGCAACGGATTCGTGCAGATGCTGACTGGGATGGCTATTTTAATGCACTGAAAGATAGTGCAGATATCAGTATTATCGAGAGTAATCTATAAACTAACCACGATCCCGTCATTCCGGCCTACGAGCCGGAATCCAGCCTTGAAGATATTTTATTCTAGTAGAAAATAATTATCTAGTGCTTGCTACAAAGGGTGGTGGAAGATTAGCTGATTATTATCATAAGTAGAATCTGGTCAACTTTATAGCGAAATGTACTATATTATTTCGGACAATATTTTTCCATCACAGCAGCACCGACGCTGTCACCCCAAACGTTTACTGTCGTTCTAATTCGATCCAGAAACCAGTCTACAGCCAGTAACAGGGCAATCCCTTCAGCTGGAAGGTTAACCGCCGAAAGCACGATCAACATGGTCACCAATCCTGCCTGAGGAATGCCCGCTGCACCAATGGCTGCCAAAGTTGCAGTAACAAAGATTACTATTTGCTGAGTCATATCCATTGGAATGTTGTAGGCCTGAGCGATAAACATAACGGCAATAGCTTCATAAAGTGCAGTACCGTCCATATTCACGGTGGCACCTAAGGGCAAAACGAATCGTACTGCCTTTGGATTCACGCCGGATTCTTTTGCACACTCCATGGTAAGTGGCAAGGTGGCAGAAGAACTTGCTGTACCAAATGCTGTGAACAGGGCGCGTGCCAGTGATCGCAGGTAATTCAAACCGCGTTGACTAAAGAGAGATAACACAGCGAATAGAATCAGAAAATGTATGCTGAGTCCCAGTATGACTGTGATGACATAAAGACCAACTGATTTTATTTCCTGTAAAAAGGCCTCGCCACCACCGGCCGATCCCAGACGTGCGGCTATCAAAGCGAAAATACCAATGGGAGCAAGATACATTAACCAGATGACAAGTTTCATCATGACTTCGTTTAAACCTTCGAAGAAAGCCAGTACCGGTTTTCCTTTTTCTCCAATCGTGGTGAGTGCCGCGGCAAAGACCAGACAAAATACAATAACAGGCAATAATTTCGTTTCAGCTGCAGCTGCGATTAGATTTGGCTGAACCAGCTCGCCGATGATGTCAGAAAATCCGGTGGGTTCACGATTGGCAATATCGTCGGGTAACATCAGGGTGTGAGTTTCAATGCCAACGCCGGGCTGAATAAGATTGACGACGATTAAACCGGTCAACACCGCTAACGCGGTCGTGCTAGCATAATAAATCAGGGTAAAACCACCTAAACGGCCGAGTTTTCGTATATCACCGAGAGAGGCAACACCGGTGATTACGGCTGCTGCAATTAGCGGAACGATGGTCATTTTCAAGGCATCGAGAAATAATTTTCCGAGCCATTCGATGGAGACCATGGACTCGCCAAAAAACCAGCCACAGGCAATTCCACCAATTGCCCCGGCTAAAATTGCCCAGAGCAGGAAAGAGTGGTTATTTTTCATTCTGAATCTATTTGGCAGCTAGGCAATCCCGATGCCGTTGTAGCCACAATCAACATAGGTGATTTCACCGGTAATGGCTGAGGCATGATCCGAGCATAAAAATGCAGCGGCATTGCCGACTTCATCAATTGTGACATTTCGACGTAACGGGGCCGATTCTTCTACTTTTTTGAGGAAATCTCGCAATCCTTTAATGCCAGAGGCTGCCAGAGTGCGAATTGGCCCAGCGGAGATACCATTTACGCGAATGCCTTCTGGTCCAAGGCTTGCTGCCATATAACGGACATTGGCTTCTAGAGAGGCCTTGGCAAGACCCATGACATTATAATTAGGCATGGCGCGGACAGCACCGATATAGCTCAAGGTTAACATGGAGCCATTACGGTCTTTCATCATGGTACGGCTGGCATCAGCCAGGGCGGAAAAACTGTATGAGCTGATTTCGTGAGCCATGAGAAAATTTTCGCGGGTCAGGCTTTCAAGATATCCACCTTCGAGGGCTTCTTTGGGAGCATAGGCTACCGAATGTATGAGTACATCCAGGCCATCCCAATAATTATCCAGATGCTCAAATACATCGCGGATTTGTGTATCATCAGACACATCGCAGGGCACGGTGATTTCGGAACCCGCCTCACTGGCGAATTTTTCAACACGCCCACGTAATTTATCGTTTTGATAGGTGAAAGCAAGTTCAGCCCCTTCACGTTGCATGGCCTTGGCGATACCCCATGCAATTGAACGATTACTAGCAACTCCCACAATCAAAGCACGTTTACCTTCTAATAAGCCCATTTTTTTCACCTGTATTTGAAACTGAATGTAATAATAGGGTCAAACTGTACAGCAAACTGCTGAAGTTTATAATAGCCATTATAAATCCATACAAAAAAAATCTACATAGACCATTAATTATTTTTTTCATGAAAGACTGTTTCCTATTTAGCCTTGCAGTGTGTTTATTACTAACCGCCTGTGCCGATTCCGCCTGGAACAATCCCTATCCAGAAAAAGATGGAAGCCAGAGGATTTATTATGATTCTTTTACGGAACGGCCTAAACATCTCGACCCTGCCAGTTCCTATAGCGCGAATGAATATATCTTTCTGGGTCAAATCTATGAACCGATTTTGCAGTATCATTTTCTCAAACGGCCTTATCAATTAACCACGCTAACAGCCGAATCCATACCCGTGCCGGTGTACTATGATGTTAGCGGCAATCAACTGGAGAACAATGCACCAACCGAACAGATTGCCAAAGTCGTTTACACCATAACGATCAAGCCCGGCATTGAATACCAACCGCATCCGGCTTTGGCGAAAAATAATATCGGACACTATCGTTATCACGATATGTCAGAAGTTGATTTACAATCCGTTCACACTCTGTCTGATTTTGAATATCAGGGAACGCGCGAACTTATTGCCGAGGATTATGTTTATCAAATAAAACGTATGGCTCATCCAACACTCCATTCACCGATTGCCGGTTTGATGATGAAATACATTCAGGGTTTGCAAGATTTAAGTCAGGAACTAACGGAAATAAACAACAAACACAGTAGGCAATACTCTGATTTGCGTGAAGTTGACTTGAGTGGTGTCAAAGTTATTGATCAATATACCTATCAAATTACATTGAAAGAAAAATACCCACAATTTATTTATTGGTTGTCCATGTATTTCTTTTCGCCTATGCCCTGGGAAGCCGATGTGTTTTATCAACAAGCTGGCATGGAGGAACGTAATATTACTCTGGATTGGTATCCTATTGGCACCGGACCATTTATGTTAACAGAAAACAACCCCAATCGGCGTATGGTGATGGTACGTAATCCAAACTTTCGAGGCGAAGCTTATCCAACAGAAGGTGAAGGAGATGACAGCACGAATGGCCTGTTAAAATACGCCGGTGAATCCATGCCCTTTATTGATAAGGCGATTTATAGTCTGGAAAAAGAGAACATACCTACCTGGAACAAGTTCCTGCAAGGTTATTACGATACATCTGGGATCGTGTCTGACAGTTTTGATCAGGCTATTACAATCTCGGCTTCAGGAGAAGCGGATCTGACTCAACAAATGCAAGAGCGAGATATTCGTTTGATCACTGCCGTTACCACATCAACGTCTTATATTGGTTTCAATATACGTAATGAAGTTGTTGGAGGTGATGGTGAACGTGCACGTTTGTTAAGACGGGCCATCTCTATCGCTGTGGATATCGAGGAATTGATCTCCATCTTTGCTAATGGCCGAGGTATCGCATCACAGGGTCCGATCCCACCGGGTATTTTTGGTCATGTTGCAGGTGAGGCTGGTTTTAATCCTTATATATATGACTGGAAGAACGGCAAACCAGTTCGTAAATCGATTGAAGAAGCAAAACAACTTTTGGCAGAGGCCGGATACGAAAATGGCCGTGATAATGAAACCGGCGAAGCTCTAGTTTTGTTTTTTGATTCCCCGCTTGCCGGGCCTGGTTCCAAGGCCTATTACGATTGGCTTCTGAAACAATTTAAAAAACTAAATATTAATCTGGTAATACGTGCCACGGATTACAATCGTTTTCAGGAAAAAATGCTAAACGGAACATCACAGATATATCGCTGGGGTTGGAATGCCGATTACCCTGATCCGGAAAATTTTCTATTTCTGTTATACGGCCCTAATCGAAAAATAGAGATCAACGGTGAAAATGCCTCCAATTATGAAAACACTGAATTTGATGCATTGTTCAACAAAATGAAATCTATGAATAATGGTGAAGCACGACAAGCCGTCATTAATAAAATGGTGAGTATTGTACAGAAGGATGCTCCGTGGATATGGGGATATCACCCAGTCGCTTTTTCCCTGCATCACAGTTGGTATGAAAATGCCAAACCCAATTTAATGGCGAATAATAAACTGAAGTATAAAGCGATTGATAACAAACTTCGTAATCAATCAAGAGAGAAATGGAATCAACCGTTGTGGTGGCCAGTTCTAATTATTCTGATTATTCTTGTTATCAGTATTTTACCGGCCTACAGAACCTATAAACGCAAACAACAGGCGAAGATAGAATGATTGGCTATATTATTCGTCGTGTTCTCTATGCCATCCCGATCCTGATTGGCGTTAATATTATTACATTTGTTTTATTTTTTGTTGTTAATTCTCCAGATGATATGGCCCGGATGCAGTTGGGTGAGAAACGTCTGACGCAGGAAGCAATGAACAACTGGAAAAAAGAGCGTGGCTATGACAAACCCATTGTCTGGAATTCCGAAGCATCAAGCTTTAAAAAATTCACCGAGACTATTTTTTTCAAAAAATCAGTCAGGCTATTCGTCTTTGACTTTGGTCGTTCCGATAGCGGCCGTGATATTGGTTATGACATCTCACAGCGGATGTGGCCTAGTCTTGCCATTACCTTGCCTGGTTTGTTTCTAGGTTTATTGGTTTATATTACCTTTGCATTAATATTGGCTTTTTTCCGCGCAACCTATGTTGATGTTTGGGGTGTCGTGTTTTGTGTCTTCATGATGTCCATATCGGCTTTGTTTTATATTATCGGTGGCCAGGTTATTTTCAGTAAATTATTACATCTTGTCCCCATATCGGGTTATGACACTGGTGTGAATGCGTTTAAATTTATTGTCCTACCTGTCCTGGTTGGTTTAATTGGAGGAGTAGGCGGCAGCACTCGCTGGTATCGAACCTTGTTTCTTGAAGAAATGGGAAAAGATTTTATCCGAACGGCACGTGCAAAAGGCCTGCCTGAAAAAATTATTTTGTTTCGGCATGTACTTCGCAATGGTTTGATCCCTATTTTAACGGGCGTTGTCGTTGTCCTGCCCATGTTATTTATTGGTAGTTTGATCACCGAATCTTTTTTTGCCATTCCGGGTCTGGGAAGTTACACCATTGATGCGATTAACCGTCAGGATTTCGCCATTGTTCGTTCTATGGTTTTCCTGGGTTCGGTACTCTACATCATCGGTTTATTACTAACAGACATTTCCTACACGTTGGTTGATCCAAGGATCAGATTAAATTAATTATGCCTGTACTCTTTATCACCGATGCCCTTATCTTTCTGTTACTTGGCATAGTCTTGTTATTTATCTGGTATGCGCGCAGTCATGAACATTTACGTGCGCCCTGGAGTCAGGTTGGACGCAAATCCATGGCGATGGCCTCAGCAGTTGTACTATTGTTTTATATTACTATTGGCCTGTTGGATTCACTTCATTATCATCCGAAGATCGAACAATCCGAGATGAGTAATAAAGACGTTCAGTACTCGACGGAAATATTAAGTGTACTAGATACTTTGCTGATGAACTTAAGAAGTCAGACAGAGAAAACTTACTCAGCACCATTTGCTAGTCATGGTTTTTCCAAAGAAACAATTGAAAAAGAGGATGGCAGCAAACTTCATGAATATCCTAGATTGCAATACGCTGCTAGTCATCTTGATAACCCCACCAAAGAAATCAATACTGATATTCTGCTTAAATCCATTGTGGCAATATTTCTTGGTTTAATCATCTGGGCTGTTCTAAGCGCAGTCATATTGTTTCTAAAGACAAGACGCATATCGACAAATTTCAATGAGTGTTTACAAAGCGTAATTAAAAAACGAAGTCACGTGCCCTGGCATGTTATCTTGATAACACTAGGTATTATTATTATTGGTTTAACCTGGGCAATGTATCTATCCCATTACTATCATATTTTTGGTACTGACAAAGTCGGGCAGGATGTGTTTTATCAAGCCTTAAAAGGTATACGCACTGGTTTGGTGATTGGAGCCTTAACAACACTGGTTATGTTACCGTTTGCTTTGTTGTTAGGCATTATGGCGGGTTATTTTCGAGGCTGGATCGATGATGTCATTCAATACATATATACCACCTTAAATTCAATTCCCGGCGTGCTATTGATTGCTGCAGCGATCCTCATGCTTGAAGTTTATATGAGTAATCATGCTAATGATTTTACCAGTACTGCCCACCGAGCCGATCTACGGTTACTTTTTTTATGTCTCATCCTTGGCATCATGAGTTGGACCGGATTGTGCCGTTTGTTAAGAGGTGAGGCCATGAAGCTTCGTGAGATCGATTATGTACAGGCCGCACAGGCTTTTGGTGTGAGTAATTTTACAATCATGTTGCGGCATTTATTACCCAATGTCATGCACATCGTTATGATCTCTGTTGTTCTCGATTTCAGTGGACTGGTATTGGCAGAAGCAGTACTCGCTTATATTAATATCGGTGTCGATCCCAGCATGTCCAGTTGGGGTAATATGATCAACAGCGCACGTCTGGAAATGGCAAGAGAACCGATTGTCTGGTGGTCGTTGGGTGCGGCCTTTCTATTTATGTTGGGTCTGGTCTTGGCGGCAAATCTTTTTTCCGATGCAGTACGCGATGCCTTCGATCCACGAATACGCAATGAACGAGGATAAAAAATGATCAACAGTAACGAATTGCCTGATGAACAACCAGCTCTGCGTATTGTCGCCATGCCAAAAGATACCAATGCGGGTGGCAGTATTTTTGGTGGCTGGATCATGTCACAGATTGATATAGCGGCTTCAATCGCTGCGATCATGAGGGCGAAGGGACGTGTTGCAACGGTGAAGGTCAACTCTCTTGAATTTAATCAGCCTGTCTTCGTCGGTGATCTTCTAAGCTGCTATTCTAATGTTACCAAGGTAGGTAAAACGTCTATCACGGTGGACGTAAAAGTATACGCTCAACGTAATTCGAAGAAACCGCAAACCATTAAAGTCACCGAGGCCGAACTGGTTTTTGTCGCGCTTGATGAAGATCGTAAACCTCGTATCGTTCCAGAGGAAGTGGATTAATTGTGAGTCAATTACTCGAAATTGAAAATTTAACCACCTGTTTTGGTATGGGCGAGAATCGAATTATTGCTGTTGATAACATCAGCTTTAGCATGAATAAAGGTGAGACTACGGTGTTATTAGGCGAGTCCGGTTGTGGTAAATCGATAACAGCATTATCGATTATGAGATTGTTACCACCGGCTGCCGATGTGACGGCTGGCAGTGTTCGTTTAAATGGTAACAATTTATTTGAATTGCCGGAGTTTGCCATGAGAGATATTCGTGGCAGACAGATTGCCATGATCTTTCAGGAACCACAAACGTCGCTCAATCCAGTATTAACCGCCGGGCAACAAATTGGTGAGTCATTGTTGCAACACAAAGGTCTGAAAGGAGCAAAACAAAAAAATCGAGTGATTGAATTACTCGACGCGGTTGGTATACCGGAACCACAACGACGCATCAATGAATATCCACATCAATTTTCTGGTGGCATGAAACAACGGATTATGATTGCCATGGCATTAGCGGGAGAACCGGATTTACTCATTGCCGATGAGCCGACAACTGCACTGGACGTAACCATACAAGCACAGGTTCTGGAACTATTAAAACAATTACAAAAAGATACCGGCATGGGGATTTTATTCATTACCCATGATCTGGGGGTAGCTAATCAAATTGCCGATCAGGTAGCAGTCATGTACCAGGGAAAAATTGTTGAACTGGAACAGCAGGATAAATTTTTCAAAGGGCCTGCACACGATTACTCAAAACATTTATTTGCTTCACTTCCTACTAAATCAAAACGCGATCAGGAACAGCGAAAATCAGTTTCAGAATCGAAGGATGCAATCTTAAGTGTTAAAGATTTAAAGGTTCATTTTCCGATCCGAAAGGGTTTTCTGAAACGTGTGGTCGGACATGTGAAGGCAGTTGATGGTGTGTCGATTGAGATCAGGGCAGGGGAGACAGTGGCGATTGTTGGCGAATCAGGTTCAGGCAAAACCACCATGGGGAAAGGAATTTTACAATTATTGAAACCCACTTCCGGCAGTGTAGTTTTTAATGATCAAGAAATGACAACACTGGATGCAAAATCACTGAGAAAAAAACGCACCGACATTCAAATTATTTTTCAGGATCCTTATTCGTCCATGAACCCGCGAATGATGATCAAGGACATCATCGAAGAAGGTATGTTGGCTCAGGGTATTGGTAAAGACAAGGCTGACCGTTTGCAACGTATTGAAATATTGCTTGAACAGGTAGGTCTTGAACCAGATCATCTGTCTCGATACCCACATGAATTTTCAGGAGGACAACGACAACGCATCTGCATTGCTCGTGCGCTTGCCGTTGAACCACAATTGATTATCTGTGACGAACCAACTAGTGCACTAGATGTCTCTGTTCAATCTCAAATCCTCGATTTACTCAGGGAATTACAAAGTAATTTCAAACTGGCATATTTGTTCATCACTCATAACATCAGTGTGGTGGAATACCTGGCAGACTATGTTGCGGTTATGTACAAAGGTGAAATCGTTGAACAAGGTACCGTGGACGAGGTGATGTACAATCCACAACACAAGTATACTCAACAATTATTAGCGGCTGTGCCAAGAGTGGAGACTTTGGTTGATAAAGCGTCTTAATTAAGAGGAGTTCACATGACATCTACTACTATTCATCAGCGTGCCAGAGGTGCACTCATGGGTGCATTCATTGGTGATGCACTCGGTTTAGGACCACACTGGTATTATAACCTTGATGAATTACGACAAGAGTATGGAACCTGGATAGACGATTATACGGATCCAAAACCTGAGCGATATCACGGGGGGATGAAAGCTGGACAGATTTCTCAGTCAGGTATATTACTCGACATGCTCATTCGTTCAGTTATTGAGCAAGAAGACTACAATGAAAAAGATTTTTGTAACAAGTTGGACAATGAACTTTTTCCTCAATTGGACGGGACGCCAAACGTAGGTCCGGGCGGTTTTACCAGCCAATCGATTCGAGAAAGTTGGGTCTTGCGAACACAACACAATCTTCCCTGGGGTGAAGTAGCTGGACATACGGATAACACCGAGGCAGCGGAGCGCAACATCGCGCTTGCCGTCCGCTATGCCAATGAGCCAGAAAAACTCGCAAACTCTGTTAGCCAAAACACACTACTCACTCAATGTGATGAATCAATCGTCGCAATGACGGTTGCTTATTCGGCTACACTGGGTTTACTCGTACAAGGCGAGACATTAGACGAACATATTTCCTCAACGCTAATGAAATTAGTAGCGGAACAAAAACTACCTTTTCATGCAATGAGTATCGCAGAGAGCAAACCTTCCGGGGCAGGTGCTTTTGCATCACCTGATGCACTATTAACTCCTTCATGTATTGCCCGCGCAGCAAAAGATCCTTCTGTGTCTATTGAGCCAGCCTCGAAAGTTGCATTAATCTATGGAATGCCATGCGCTATTTATCATCAGCTGCCTCCGGCATATTATCTGGCTACACGCTATGCGGATAATTTTGAATTAGCCGTATTGCACGCTATCAATGGAGGGGGACAAAATCAGGCCAGGGCAATGCTCACAGGTGCTCTGGTTGGTGCTCAAGTTGGTATAGATAACATTCCAGAAAGGTTTATTCAGGGTCTGGAAAATCATGAGAATCTCATGCAAAAAACAAAACAATTAGCGTTATTTATTACTGAAAACACATAGAAATCAAACGGTTTACATGTCGATTGATACATTGAATATGAGCCAGATTAAAAAAATATCAGGTGCAAGGCACCTTCTTCTTGTTCTCTTTCCCGTACGAAATTGATCTAACTATTCGATATTGTTTAATGTTTACAACCAAGAGTACAGAATGATTAAATTTCAATGTCATTAAAAAATTCCCCGACCGATCTTGATGAAATAGAAAGATGCACCCTCGAACATTACGAGAAAAACTCGGAGTCTTTTTGGCTAGGGACACGGGATCATGATGTCAGTCAAAATATTGAAGCCTTCCTGCAAGCACTACCCACAGAAAAAACTTTGGATATCCTGGATTTTGGTTGTGGTCCTGGGCGTGACATTTGTGTGTTTAAGTCCTTAGGCCATAGACCAATAGGTCTGGATGGTAGTAAGACATTTTGCCAGATGGCGTTTCAACATAGTGGCTGTCCTACTCTACACCAACAGTTCCTGAACCTTGAACTGGAGGAGGGTAGCTTCGATGGTATTTTTGCAAACGCTTCCCTGTTTCACGTACCAAGTCAGGAACTTCCCAGGGTTTTAGGAGAATTCCACCGTGCTTTACGACCCGGAGGTATTTTATTTTCTTCGAACCCAAGAGGGAATACCGAAGGATGGCAGGGACAACGCTATGGACATTACATGGAATTTGAAATAAGTGAAGCCTACCTCGAACAAGCTTGTTTTAAAGTAATTCACTATTACTATCGCCCTGATGGTAAACCAAGAGAGCAGCAACCGTGGCTAGCCATTGTCAGTCAACGACTGGATTTTAAAAGTGAATACGAAATAAGGTGACACGCATCATAACTGGATTCCCGCTTTCACAGGAATGATGATATTTCGTGTACACTATGTGAAACATTAAGGATTGACTATGAACTCGGCTCGATTTTTAAAACACTTGCACAAAGAACTTCCTTCATGGATAGAACAGGGTTGGGTCACGGAAGAGAACAGCCAGGCTATAGTGGAACATGTCGATCAACAGGTTTCACAAACGAATTTTCTCGCCTATGCCATAGCAATCCTGGGTGTGCTATTACTGGGTTCTGGCATCATCACTTATTTTGCCGCTAACTGGAATGAAATGAGCAAGCTGGCAAAGTTATTCTTGTTACTGGGTTCACTCTACGCCGCTTATGCACTCGGTGGATACTTCATTAATTCCGAACGTTCACCAAAATTAGGTCAGGCATTTCTTTTGTTGGGGGTGATCCTGTTTGGTGCAAACATCATGCTCATTGCCCAGATATATCATATCGATTCGCATTATCCGAATGGTGTACTGCTGTGGACATTGGGCGGAGTATTAACTGCTTATTTATTGCGATCACAAGCTGCACTCATCGCTGCAATTGCATTAGCAACACTTTGGACCAGTATGGAATCGTTTGGCTTTGACCGGATACATGGCTGGTATCTCATTTTATGGTTAGCCATTCTACCTGCTATTTATTTATGGTATTGGAAACCGGCATTACATCTTGCTCTGATTTCTTTGTTGATATGGAGTATCTACACCTGGTTCAGGATAGAACTCTATTGGGGCAATGATGGTTATCTGTATCTGGTGCAGCTTTATTTTATCATTTATCTGATATTGTTTGTGATAGGAATGTTGATGCAGTCATATTCACGCCTGAAAGAATTTTCAGGTGCAGTACAAAATTACAGTGTTATTGGTGTATTGATCAGTTTATATGCCTTGACGTTTCCACGCTTACAAAGCGGTTTTCATTATTATTATGATTCAATTGCCCGGGTTGAAGCTGACTCATTGTGGATCATCTCAACAATCGTTGCTTTGGTTATATTATTCGGTTTGGCTTTGTGGCACAGGCAACGCGTGTATAGCAAAGAACGCACACCCTATTTGTTATATGCACAACTGTTGGTTGGCGCAACGATAGTGTTAATTCTTGCAAATCTTTTTGTGACTGGCGACTATGGTAGCTGGATCGCTATTGCGTTTAATTTATTGTTTTTCGGTGGACTGGTCTGGTTGGTGTTTGCTGGTATGAACACGAATAATCGATTTTTAATTAACGTGGCGTTTATCTTTTTTGCCATTGGTTTGCTCACTCGTTATTTCGATACTTTCTGGACACTACTCAACCGTTCGTTCTTTTTCATGGCTGGCGGGATTATTTTAATTGTGGGTGGTTATCTGCTGGAACAACAACGACGGCGTTTCACCGCGCAAGTTGTTCAACAGCGTGATCAGGAGATAGACTCATGATCAAAAAAACCTCGTTCACAAGGATCATTATTGTTCTAGCAATACAAACTATCCTGCTCGCCAGTATGGTGGGGATGAAACAATATACCTTAAACACAGGCACACCAATATTGCTTGAAACTCAACCGATTGATCCACGGTCGTTGTTCCGCGGTGATTATGTTCGCTTGAATTATACCATCAGCGATCTAGATATCGCACAATTAGCAGGGGATGACGAATTCAAAAAACACGATGAAGTCTTTGTCACCCTCGAACAACAGGGCGAATACTGGAAGGCGTTGGGGGTTCACCATCAGTGGCCAGACGCAAAAGAGCAACAGCTTGTTATTAAAGGTAAAGTTGACTACGTTAACACGACTCGTTGGAATCAGGAGCTGAAACAAAGTGAAGATATCTATGAGTTAAGTGTTCGTTATGGCATTGAAAATTATTTCGTTCCAGAAGGAGAGGGTCGTGAGCTGGAGCGACGAGATATCGGCAAGGTCGATATCCGTGTAGCCGTCGATAAACGTGGGAATGTCGGGATCAAAGCGGTATTGGTGAATGGCGAAGAGCTGTATGTAGAGAGTCTGTTATAACGCTGGCTATTCATGGAGACACTTCCTGACTATTTACGAGAAAATTTATTTTTTCTTTCAATTGGACTGAATCCATCTCCAGTTTCTGTGCAGGCTGGATATTACTTTGCTAACCCCCGCAATCGTTTCTGGAAGGCCTTGAACGGATCACGACTTGCTGATTTACAATTGCAGCCCGGTGTGGAAGCAATGGAAAAATTATTTGGTAAATACAATATTGGTTTTACCGATCTGGTTAAAAAGCCTACTCGTATGGGGAAAGAATTACGTGCTGATGATTACCGGGAAGGTGCACCTATCTTAAAAGACAAAATATTGGAATTTCAACCGGGCATTGCCTGGTTCCAGGGAAAAGGAACCTATAAAAATTATTTGAAATACGCAGAAGACATGAACGTAGATATTCCATGGGGAGCACAGAAAAATTCAATTGGGAATACACGTGTTTTTGTCACACCCAATCCCAGTTCCGCGAATGCCCCTTATTCTATTGATGACCTCATCACGATATACAATGAAATGGTGAGTTATAGGATACGAGAATTATTCGGATTGGGAACCGGATAATTTTCATATCAGATGACAACATTTGCCGCTGTAGATTTTGAAACTGCTAATTACTCTAGAGATAGCGCCTGTGCTGTTGGCATTGTGATTGTATCAGAAGGCAAAATCGTAGAAAAAATTCATCGATTAATCCGACCGCCAGATTCGTATTTTACCTTTACTCACATCCATGGTTTGACATGGGAAGATGTCATGGAAGAAAAAACTTTTGACGATGTATGGCCAGAGATAAATAATCAGCTTAAAGAGGTTGATTTTTTAGCAGCACACAATGCACCCTTTGACAAAAGTGTGATAAAAGCCAGTTGTGAGACCTATGGTTTAACGAACAATTTAAAACCTTTTGTCTGTACCGTTAAGGTGGCACGGTCTCATTGGGATATATATCCAACAAAACTACCCAATGTTTGTCGTTACTTGGATATTGAATTAAACCATCATGAAGCACTATCGGATGCAGAAGCCTGCGCACGGATTGTCATATCTGCTGAAACAGATGGATGGAAGCCCTGATAAGAATAGGAATAGAAACAGCGAAAACAAGATGGAGGTCTATACTTAACAAATAGTGAATAGTGAATAGTGAATAGGAGATCTACTATGGCTGAGGCAAAAAAGAAGACCAGTAAAAAGAAGACGAGCGTTAAGAAAAAATCCACAGTAAGAAAAAAGACCGCTACAAAGAAGAAAACTGCGGCTTCACATCGAAAGGCAGCCGCCACAAGCCGCAAGGCACTCTCAAGCAAACTTAAAAAAGATTTGAACGCTACAAAGGCTTCACTTAAAGTTGCACGTAAAACGGCTGCGGAAGAATTAAAATTAGTCAAGGCAGCAGCCAGAGATGAAATCGAAGTACTTAAAGATCAACTTGTCGCCGCTCTGAAGCGAGAAAAAGAACTCATCAAAATAAGTGAAATAAAAGCAAAAAAGATGCTGTCAGCAGGCAGGCGTTGGGAAAAGAAGCAACTCGCCAAACTCAAAGCCGCCGCCGCCAGGGCGAAAGAAAAGCTAAAACGAAAAAAATGACGTACAGGGATGTACGAACACCGCGAGGGCAGGGCAAGGATTGTTCCATACAATTCTGTTGCATCTCCTCCTTCCATGGAGGTCAAGCACAAGACGCCTACACGGATGTAGGTGTTAGAGTCGCGTCTAGGAACGAAGGCCGAGCGATGAACGTCAGGGATGTGCTAACACCGCAGCTCTATTTTTCGTTATTACAAGATAGGTGAGAATAGGAATATAATCAGTGATAATTTATTTTAGGTGATTATTAGAGGGTAGGGATTTATGGATATGAAAATTTTACCATTAAAAGTAAAAACTTTACATCTTGCTGGCCAATCACTTCAAGAAGAAATCGACTAGAGTACTGCGTACAAAAATTACTAAAAATTTTAATTAATTTAACTGAAAAATAATTTATGGAATGGTCGAGACTAGAATGCGAAGCTATTGTTTCGGATTACTTTGCCATGTTTTACAGTGAGCTTAAAGGAGACTCATATAGTAAGGCAAAACATAGGCGTGCATTACATAATAAGCTTTTATCTCGTTCTGATGGTTCTATCGAATATAAACATCAAAATATTAGCGCTATCTTAATAAAGGCAGGGCGTACATATATAAAAGGCTATAAACCTGCCTGGAATTATCAAGCATTACTGCAAGATGTAGTTCTTCAAGCAGTCAATTTGGAAACTACCAAGCTCCATGATGCCGAGTCAATATTAGCAGAAAGGCCGCCTACTCAAATAAAATTTGATAACTGGAATTCATTCTTTGTTGAATCACCAGAGAAGGTGACAAATCTGAAAGAAACAAAAATTCGAGAATATAGACCACCTTATGTTGATTACATAGAACGTGAGTCAAGAAATCAAAAATTAGGAAAAAATGGTGAAAAATTTGTTCTGAATGTTGAGAAAGCAAGATTATTAAGTTTTGGTCGTGATGATTTGATTGAGGAAATCGAATGGACAAGTCAAGTAAAGGGCGATGGTACAGGGTATGACATTCGATCATTCAAAGGCGAAACCGATGAGGAATTATTTATAGAAGTAAAAACAACCAATGCAGGGAAATATCAGCCTTTTTTTATAACTAATAATGAAATAAATTATTCAGAAAGCTTTGCAGAAAAATATGCCCTCTATCGAGTATTTGAATTTAGTTATAGTCCTAATATCTTCACATTAAACGGAAAATTAGAGGAACATGTGAATTTAGTCCCAGAACTATATAAAGCTACATTTTAATAGTCTAGATTATTAGAAAATAGAACAGATCATGATTGTTTATGAATAAGGTATATTGGGATTATATAAATTACTGGTAATAATCGTTCTAAATATTATTCTATTCATGTATATGACTTAATAATCGGAAGGGCCAGCCCTCTTACAACATCAGGAGCATACTCTGTGGGAAATTCACTTTTTGATCAGCTAAAAAAGACCGGTCTGGTTGATAAAACCAGAGCGCAAAAGGTCAAGCGTGATCAATATAAAAATAAAAAGCAGAAAACAAAAAAAGGTTCGGTGGAAGCGGTAGACGAAGTGAAGTTGTTGGCCGAAAAATCCCAGGCCGAAAAAGTCGAACGTGACCGTCAAATTAACAAGCAAAAAGATGATGATGCTGACCGCAAGGCAATCTCTGCTCAGATTATTCAGTTGATTGAAACTAACCGTGTTGAAGATCGTGATGGTGAAATTATTTATAACTTTACTGATGCCAATGTAGTTAAAAGCATTTCCATTTCTGATTCTGTACACAAACACCTCATGTCCGGTCGCTTATCTATCGTTAAACTAGGTGATGGATACGAACTGGTGCCAAGAGCCGTCGCGGAGAAAATTAAACAGCGCGATACACAGTGCATTATTGTAAATGAACAGAGCATTGAACCAGATCAAGACGATGACGATCTCTACGCTGATTATAAGATTCCGGATGATTTAATTTGGTAATGATGGTGTTCTAGTCATTTTGATTTCGGTAATAATGTTATTCTGGAATAAGTTATGTCGGGTGATTCAAAAAAAATAATTTTCTCAGAACGAGACAGGAAGATTCAACGCCTCATTATTCTTGAAGGTCTGGTGAATCTTCTGGTGTTATTTATGAAGCTGGTCGTCGGGCTTTCAACGGGCTCGCTGGCGGTGTTGGCTGACGCAGTTCATTCATTGACCGATGTTGCGAATAATATTGTTGCCTGGATTGTCATTCGACTTTCTGCCATGCCCGCCGATCGCGAGCATCCTTATGGTCACCGCAAGTTTGAAACTCTGGCTGTGTTTGGCCTGGCAACCCTGTTGGTCGTGCTGGCATTTGAGATCGCTAAAAATGCCGTGACCAGAGAAGCAACAGAGATCATCAGTGGAGACTGGGAGCTTGCTCTTATGTTGTTTGTGCTTGTAGTCAATATTAGCCTCGCCACCTGGCAACGTTATTGGGCAAAACGTTTAAAGTCAGGGCTTATGCTGGCAGATGCCGCACACACTTTTGCTGATGTCTTAACGACGATCGTGGTTATTATTGGTTGGCAATTATCCGCGATGGGTTTCGTGATCCTCGATCGTTTGTGTGCATTAGGCGTTGCAGGTTTGGTATTTTATCTGGCTTATCGTTTGTATAAGAGTGCCTTTCCGGTTCTGGTGGATGAATATGCGATTGATCCAGATGAACTGCGTGCAGTAGCATCCAGCGTTCAAGGCGTCAGAGAAGTAGGGCGTATACGTTCCCGCTGGATAGGATCTGAAATCGCAATTGATATGGTGCTTTCTGTTAATCCTGAAATGACTACTGAAGAATCACATAAGATTGCGGATGAGATCGAAGACATGATTGAGGAACGCTTCCATGTGGGCGATGCATTTATTCATATTGAACCTTATACTGATAATAAGAATTAGAATTCACACAAGGCAAAGATGAGTGTATCTATATTAAAGATTAAATATTAATGAAAAAACCACTAATATTATTAATTCTCGTTTTAATCGTCGTTTGCTGGAAATTTGTTTTCACATCTTCCAAGGTGGAATTCACGGATCCAATGAAGGTCTTACAGGGCGCGGCTATGGCATTTACCTACAAGACTTCTGTGAAGGATTATTGGCAAGAACATGATGCTTTACCAACCGCAGACGACTGGGATAAAAAAATAGAAAAACCGGTTGTCGATATTAGTAAGTCACTTGTTAAATCTATCCAGATAGGTGAAGAAGGGCCGGGAGTGATCAGCATCTATTTTACGAATAAACCAGGTTTCAACATACAAACGGATATTTCCGGAAAGAGGCTATTGTTAATTCCTTTAGTGAACGATAGAAAACTGGAGTGGAAATGTAAGGGAACTGTTCCGGCTGATTTGATGCCGAAAAAATGTGTTATGGAAAAATAATATTTTTTATTGATAAGCTACGATTGGAAATACGATGGATAAGCTCGACAAGATCATTGCCAAAACGAGACAAGATGCCGAGACACGGGGGCACGGCTATCGAGAGCAAGCACTCAAGATGTATCCCTGGATATGTGGAAAGTGTGAAAGAGAATTTAACCGAAAAAATCTTAATGAACTTACAGTGCATCACAGGGATCATAACCATGACAATAATCCAGCCGATGGCAGTAACTGGGAATTACTCTGTGTCTATTGCCATGATAATGAACATACTCGGCACCTTGATAGCGAATCTACGTCGGGAGGTGCAAAAAATGAACTGGCCATTGAGCATTCTACCAGTAAGCCTTTTGCAAATTTGAAAGATTTGCTAGACAAGAAATAGATTTAGGAGCTTTCTGCTTTTTTATGAGCGATATAAACAGTATTTGTTGATTCATCATCTGTGTATGGATTTGGAAAGTTTATGATATGAGAGTCAGAAGAGTAAAATACTACATTCAGTAAATTTATAAAATCATCATCTGGTGGATCATTTGACCAGAGCCCAAAAATACCACCCGGATGGAGTTTGTCCGCCATCTTTGTCAGTGCTGACTCTGTATAAAAAGAACTGTTTCCAGAATTGAGCCAATGACTCGGCGAATGATCAATATCCAGTAACACAGCGTGTACCAGTTGATCTGGCTCTGTGGGATCGAAACTTCCTGATGATGTTGCTATTTCGAAGAAGTCTCCATGTATAAGTGTGCATCTAGGATCGGAACTGAGTTCTTTACCAAGCGGTACGAGTCCTTGCTGGTGCCAATTGATCACAGGCTGCATCACATCAATGACTCTAAGCGATTTGACGGAGGGATCTTCTAATGCAGCAACAGCTGTATAACCCAAACCCAATCCGCCAACGATGATATTCAGGTCATGAACGAGCTCATGTTTTTTAAGCGCGGCGAGTCCGAGTTTTGAAAGTTGACTCTCCGCCTCGGTAAACAGGCTGGACATCAAAAACTCATCGCCAAGTTTTACCTCGTAGAGAATCTTTCCATTGAGCCTTGGTTCTGATCGGCGCCTGAGACTGATATTTCCCAGAGGGGTTTCCTGGTAATCCAGTTCTTCAAATATTAATGACATGTGTATATTCTGTTTAACATGGCAGTATATTCCAATCCAGAAATGAGCCTGTAGAGAGGGGTTATATTTCATCATCAAGCCCTGAGTTTTAGTCGCACATGAAGTTGTTTAAAGAGTTGGTTTTTAGCTGAGTTCAATTGTTCAGCCGCTTCATTGTCATTCATTTCGTTAGCAAATGCATCCAGTTGTTTGAAGGTGATCCCTTGTTTCAAATACTGACTGGGTCTTTGTGCTGAGCGAAACTTTTCATAGGGTGTCATCATGTCTTCATAGCGATAACGTTTCCGCTCTTTGCCTTTCTTGTCGGTGATGGTAGAGGGAAAATAACAAGGTCGATGAAAATTAACGTAGCGATAGACCTCGCCTTGATTGAGCCTGGCAAAGTCATCGGCATACTGCTGCGGGATGTGCATATAGCCATAGAGTTTACGCACGACCGAGCCATTCTTGCTCTCAGCCAGGGCATTATCGTTACTGTGCCGAGGTCTTGATTTAGTGAATTCAATACGGAGTTTCTCGAGTAATTGAGCCACGGTATAGTTGATGTATTCACCGCCATTATCGGTGTGAAAGCCCTGTATCTTGAACGGGAAGGCCGCCAATAATTGCTCTAATGCCGGCAGCATGTAGCGTTCACTTATTCGTTCTACCGTGACAATGATCTGAAACTGCGTAACCTCATCAACGGCATTGATGTGATAAACCCCTTTGCGCCTGTCCTGATCGCCCTGATGCACGGAATCAATGCGAATATAGCCCGGTTGATCATTCGGACAGGGTTTTCGCCGTAGACCAATTTTGGCTGCCTTGGGACGGGTTTTCGTCAAGACACAACGTTGTCGTTGGTAAGTCGTACTCTGACGCAAGTTATAAAGATGTGATACGGATATGCCCGCCAGACGCTCATAGTTCGCTTCCTCAAAACGCTCATAGGCGCGTTCACAGAGTTTCTTTATCACCGGGCCACTGGGTTGCTGATGACGTTCATCCATCTCGGCGAGTAAACGGATATCGGCCTTGCTGTACTTTGGTTTGAAGCCATTGCGACGAGCAGTCTTTATCGTGATCCTGCCATTCTTGATGTATTGCCCAATGAGACGTTTCACCTGCGCATGGGAGTAGCCGGTGACTTTCATCAGGTAACGTGTGATGAGACCTTTTTCTGCTTTGCCCAGTGAGAAATAGCGAAATGCCACCAAGGTCTTTTGTACCCACCGATAGCGGTCTTGTTTGCTGTTGGCGACACAAAAGGCCACTGCCTGAGTGCCTTCGAGAAATTGACGGACGGTGTCAATGGTCGTGAGTTGTTCAAGTTTCATGATCGTTTTCATCCTGTGATCATGAACGACTTTAAATGTTATTTCAGGCTCATTTGATGTTGGAAAGTCGCCCCTCGTTCAGGCTCATTTCATATTGGAAAAGACTATGGCTGGATTTATTATGCTTATAGTTCAGAATGGGCGTGGGTTGTGAAGAGAGTTGATAATAATATACAATTTTCAGAGATTAAGACATGTGGGAGATGCCAGTTAGATGGGACAAACTGATCAATCATCAGGAATTGAATGTGACTCATCGGTCACGATCATTGTAAAACGTCGTCCAAAACCCGATCGCATAGAGGATTTTGAAAAAGTCATGTCTGGCACGACGAAAGATGCCATGTCATTCGATGGACATCTTGGCGCAAACATTATCCGCCCTACCAAACCAGGTGACTATTATCGCATCGTGTTTAAATTTGATTCCATGCGTCACTACCTGGCCTGGGAAGGTTCAGAGGTGCGTGAAAAATGGATGAGTCGCTATGCTGAAGTAGAGCAGGGAGAACAGGAAATGGAAATTCTCAGTGGACTGGAAACCTGGTTCGCTATGCCAGAAGGAGAAGCGCTGGTCCCACCACCAAAGTACAAGATGATGATCATTGTCTGGATGTCTATTTTTCCATCAAGTTTATTATTACATTATTGCCTCGTTCCATTTTTGGCAAAGTTTCATATGATTATACAGCTAGCGATTATATCACTGACACTGGTTACTCTTATGACCTATGTAGTGATGCCCTTAATGGCAAAATTATTCCATCGTTGGTTACATTCTAATTAATGCGGTACCAGGACCAGAACCCTGGAATCGACCTTTTTTGTTATCTGGAATTGGCGACTTTTTTCGCTGCATCTTCCTGACTTGCAAGGTATTCCTCGTAGGTTCCATGGAAGTCCACCAGTTGTTGATCTTTGATTTCAATGATCCGGGTGGCCAGTGATGAAACGAATTCACGGTCGTGACTGACAAAGATTAAAGTGCCCTCATAATGTTCCAGTGCAAGGTTCAGAGACTCAATGGCTTCCATGTCCAGATGATTAGTGGGTTCGTCCATTAGCATGACATTGGTTTCCATCATGATTAACTTGCCGAACAGTAACCTGTTTTTTTCACCACCAGAACAGACCTTGACCTTTTTTTCAAAATCCTCTGAAGAAAACAATAGACGCCCAAGCGTGGCACGGACGATTTGATCATCGTGTTTGGCTTTCCGCCACTGACTCATCCAGTCAAATAGATTCAACTCATTATCGAATTCAGCAGAGCTGTCCTGAGGGCAGTAGGATTGTGACGCATTCTCGGCCCATTTTACCGTGCCATTATCGGCAACGATTTCATTCATGAGGCAGCGAAGAAAAGTTGTTTTTCCAACGCCATTCTCACCGATCACTGCCAGACGTGTTCCGGCATCTAGGATCAGATTACCGTTATTAAAAAGCGTTTCATTGTCAAAACCATGGCCTAGATTTTCCAGAGATAATGCCTGCCGATGCAATTTTTTCTCCTGGTTAAAGCGAATGAAGGGGCTTACCCGACTGGAAGCCTTGATATCTTCTAACTTTATTTTTTCAATTTGTCGCGCTCTGGATGTTGCCTGTTTGGCTTTTGAGGCATTGGCCGAGAAACGACTGACGAAGTGTTTCAGATCGGCGATCTGCGCTGACTTTTTGGCATTTTCAGATTGCATGCGTTCGCGAGCCTGGGTCGATGCGGTCATGAAATTATCGTAGTTGCCGGGATAGACACGTAATTCACCATAGTCAATATCAGCAATGTGTGTGCATACGGCATTGAGAAAGTGTCGGTCATGGGAAATGATCACCATGGTGCTCTTACGTTCGTTGAGCACGGATTCCAACCAGCGAATGGTATTGATATCGAGGTTATTGGTTGGTTCGTCGAGCAACAGAATGTCCGGCTCTGCGAACAGGGCCTGAGCTAACAAAACTCTGAGTTTCCAGCCTGGTGCGATCTCACTCATTGAGCCTTCGTGTAATTCTTCTGCAATACCAGCGCTCATGAGTAACTCACCAGCACGGCTTTCGGCACTATAGCCATCCATCTCTGCGAATTCGATTTCGAGTTCAGCGACTTGCAGGCCTTCTTCTTCAGACATTTCTGCCAGTGAATAAAGCCGATCGCGTTCCTGTTTTATTTTCCATAACTCGGCATGACCCATGATGACGGTATCAATGACGCTGTATTCTTCGAAGGCAAATTGATCCTGATGCAATGTCCCCAGGCGTTCGTTAGGGCCAATTGATACGTTGCCGGAAGTGGCTTCCAGGCTGCCATCCAGAATTTTCATGAATGTGGATTTTCCACAGCCGTTAGCACCGATCAGGCCATAGCGATTCCCATCGCTGAACTTGACTGAAATATTTTCGAATAAGGGCTTGGCGCCAAACTGCATGGTGATGTTAGATGTGGAGATCAACGTAATATTCCTGAGTTATGTAAAAACGAAGTACTTTAAGAGGTGGCGTACTATAGGGGTTTGTTGCACCGCCGTCGAGTAAAAACTACGTGTTCTGAACGTTAGATTAATAAACAGTTTTATTAATATTTCTGCCTGAAATCTAGCTCGCTAAACTTTGGTGATGGGGTGCCAACATAAGTACGAGTGTTTGAGCGTGTTCAGCGGCTTTTCTGCCTAGATCGGTAAGATAGCCACCATCAATTTGTGTAACCAGACCTTTTTCGAAAAGACGCTGTACCGCTTCGACATGTTCAAGGTTGGCGTTTGAGTGCACTTTGATACCTTGTTGAGTCGTATCCAGGTTGTATTGGATCAGTATTTCGATTTCAGCGGTTTGTTCTTTTGAAAAGTGCATGGACTCGCCTTTGTAAATCGTTTGATTTGTATCATCAGGAGGATCTAATATTACACGAAATTCATCCCGCATGTTATGTGGATTTTATCATGCTCACATTGATAGTTAATCCGGGATAGATTTCTTTTGATCAGTTTATTGCTGGCTGGTTACCACTGTGTTACAGGTATTTTGCTGTGTTTCAGTACTTGCCTGTTGAATAAGATAGGTCTCTGTTATGTCTCTCGGTTCTTTGCCTGTAATGGATTCGAGCATGTTACAAATTTTCGTATGATATTGATTTTCATCGAGTTCAGTTAAGGAAATAGCACAACCATAAAGGATTTGTAATTCGTTTTTTGACAATTTCTGTGCCTTGTTACAATAAAAAAGCCCTGCTTCAAGTGAGGCACCATAGAAATTTTTTGCAATCATTAGGTGTCGCCCTTCGGACTACTTGCAAATGCCACATGCCATATAAACCATTGGCCCACGCATTGTTTGGGGCAATAGATAATGCTTTTTCAAGATGATATTTTCCTTGTTCTGCATAACCATTGAGATAAGCGGATAAAATATTTTCATGATCGGCAACGAAACCGAGAGCCATAGCAATTTGTAAATGTGCGCCTAGATGTAACGGTTGCAATTTTAATGCTTTTTCAGAGTCACTTATTGCCTGCTGGAAAAGACTGGACTTGTCTATTTCTTTGGCAAGGAAACTGGCTTCGGCCAATGTTGCTTTCCCCGCCAGTGCGTAAGCTTTTACAGTATCGAGTTTCCTGGCAATCATTGCCGATTCTTGAAATTTACCCACATAATAGAGCTGCTCAGCAATTTCATAGGTGTTTGCATACACTGGAGATTGACTGATGAAACAGCTTAACAACAAAAGCCAACGAAGGGTCTTTACAGGGTATTTTCGATTTTCTCTTTTATTCATTGCCGGTTTTCATAAAAGAATGTTCAAATAAATAAGGCTCATCAAAATGTCTTCTACCGACAAATACTGTTGCATGTTTGCCCCATTGTCGCATTGCGCCAGGGTTTTTGATGCCCATCGGCCAGAGTAACCAGCGCTCTATTCGTTCGCTACCTGCAACAAGACCTTCTTGATCATAAAGGCTTTTATTTTCTCCGGAAGGTAACGGCATCGAACGCAGTTCAAATTCTGGAACGGGATGGTTAATGATCAGTTTGTATGAATGATAATCCCAGTTTGGATTCAGTGTTGTTTCATCGGACAGGGCTTCGACATAGTGTGAGTTTGTTGCAAGCCGGATACTGAGGCGATTATGTGGTGATATGTTCGGCAAAATTTGAGCTATGTCTATGGTTTCTTCCAGACTGATGTCATTGACTGTTTTTTTGTTAACACCATTAGCGGGGAAAAAGAGATGATAACAACCACAGGGGTGAATGGTATCGGCGATTAAGGCTTTTCCATTCTCATCAATGGTTACCCTCCAGATGATGCCATCAAGTTTGCCTGCCAGAATGTCCCATTCAGACTCTTCAGGACGTTCTGAAAACCAGATGGTATAGATCAATTGGGGCAAAATGACATTATCAAACCAGGTATAACCCAGTCGGACAAATGTTACGGGCTGTTCTACATCAACCGTTGATTTGATATTAGTTGACCAGACAGGTTTGCCAATTTTGTCAGCTTTATTGACTTCATCAATTAAAAAAACAGGGGCAAAATACTCTGCCAAATGTGTCAGATCTTCGATTGATAGTTCCGGTATATTAAGTTGTGTGCGTCTTGATTTTTTAATGATCGTACTAATTTTTTTACTGTCCAGGATCGTGTTGGTTTCAGGTTGATAACTAACCGCTTTTCCTGTCCATTTTTTATGATCATGTGAAATGTTGAAGCTGCCGAGGTTTTCATTTTTCCATCGTTGATATCCTAGATAAACCGCATGCCGAGTTATCGGGTAAAGACCTATCATGCGTTTTAAAATAGAATAATCGTCTTCAACCTTTGCGGTTTCAATAATTTTTTTTAGTCTTTCCGGTTTTGCCAGGTCGTAGGTTTTAAACTGAGAAGCGCAATGTTTTAAGGCTTGTTCCAGTGATTGGCCATTTTTGAGTAAATCCACAAGTTGATTGAGCAGATTATGTTTTGATGCTGTCGGTAAATTGTTTAACTCAACAGTCCTGGCTTGTTGGTCGAGAAAGATTAATTGGTCAAGCCATTCGTCCATATGATCTGACTCATATGCCTGCTCCCCCAATGAGGCAAGGAAGCGATTGCTGCGAAGGTAGTGGAACCCAGGTAGTTTTTTACCCTCAGCGTCCATAGTTCTGGCAGTAGAAATTGATTTATCGACTGTGATATAGATCTGGTTACAGATGGAAAGAGGACTATTGTCACCAGCAATAATGGTCGAGCGTTGAGGAAAGCCACTGCAACCGGACAGAATTACCGTAACGGACAAACACAATACATATTGTATTTTCATGGAATTCATCCATTCCCATTGGCAGCAGAAAGAAGGGCTTTTATTATAATGTAGATTTAGTAGATGATTTTATGTCAGGTTGGCTCAACTCAACTCAACTCAACTCAACTGTTTAAAGGATCCTGTAAAATCCTATAGTTGAACCCGGATTGTTGGGAAAATGAGTTTATCCTTAATATGGCATCACCAGCCGTTCGGTGTTTACTCAATGCCGTACAGCTCTGGATTGAATCTGGATCAAGTCATCAAAGCGCTTGATTAATCGCAACAGGTTCGACGTCGATGGGTCACTTTTATGCAAACATTCTTGTGCATAAACCAGTATGCTACTTTTGGCTGGGAGAGGTTTTGTTTGTTCGACGGTAACTTTCATGCGCGGAAGAAAGATCCATTGCAACCATTGTTCAAATTTGAGGGTGTCCATACAAAAGGGAATGCCACTGTTGAGAGCATTGTCGGCAGGTTGGTGTTTATCCCATTTACCAGATGTTCGTAAATCTGCTTCAACTTCGAGTAATACGTCGGCTATACGGTTATGAATATCGTGCATATGCCGGGATTATACGTAGCTCAGCATTCGATTCAAGATGGATTCGGTTTGCCTGATGAAACCACTCAGATATAGCAAAATAACCTGATTATTTGATTTATCCGCTGGAGGCCGATGTATATTGCCGAGATAGTCATTTTCCTGAGCTTTAAGGCGATTTTTGGCAAGACTATAGTTCACATATCCCCCCATTCTGTTTATAATCGCGCGATTTTTGCCACACCAAAATCTTATTTGCATGGGATTTTATCTGATGTCGCAAGATGGTGTGTTAAAGCAGGCGCAGTATTTGGTTCGAACCTCAGGATTTGACCAACAAGGGATACATTCATTTAACAATAATTTTAAAGAGTAGTGGGAAAATGACAGATTTAAGCAACTATCGAAATATAGGCATCTTTGCTCATGTGGATGCGGGTAAAACGACAATCTCGGAGCGAATTTTAAAACTAACCGGGAAGATCCACAAAACAGGTGAAGTGCACGATGGTGAAGCCACTACCGACTTTATGGAGCAGGAACAGGAGCGTGGTATCACGATCCAGTCAGCTGCGACCAGTTGTTTCTGGAAAGGCCATCGTCTGAACATTATTGATACTCCCGGACACGTTGATTTCACGATTGAGGTGTATCGTTCTTTGAAGGTTCTTGATGGCGGTATTGGTGTTTTTTGTGGCTCCGGCGGTGTGGAACCACAATCTGAGACCAACTGGCGTTATGCCAACGAATCGGAGGTTTCCCGTATTATTTTCATCAATAAGTTGGATCGCATGGGCGCGGATTTCTACCGTGTGGTTAAACAGGTCGAAGATGTCCTGGGTGCAAACCCTTTGGTCATGGCCTTACCAATTGGTATTGAAGACGATTTTACAGGTTGTGTTGACCTGCTGACACGCAAGGCGTGGATCTGGAATGACCCCAATGAACCCACTGCCTATGAGATTGTTGAACCGCCAGAAGATATGACAGCAGCGATTGAAGAATGGCGCGAAAAACTTGTCGAAACAGCGGTTGAGCAAGATGATGATTTGGTGGAGAAGTATCTAGAAGGTGAAGAGCTTTCTATTGAGAATATAAAGAGTTGTATTCGTAAAGGCACCATCGCTCTGGATTTCTTCCCTACGTATTGCGGTGCGGCCTTTAAAGACAAAGGTGTGCAGATGGCGCTGGATGCGGTGGTGGATTATTTACCGGATCCGACTGAGGTCAAACCCCAACCAGAAGTTGATCTCGAAGGTAATGAAACAGGTAAGATGGCGATTGTCGATCCGGCCAAGCCGCTACGTGCTCTGGCATTCAAGATCATGGATGACCGTTTTGGCGCATTGACCTTTATCCGTGTTTATTCCGGGAAGCTCGATAAAGGCATGAGCGTGCTGAATACGTTTACAGGAAAAACAGAACGGATTGGGCGTATTGTGGAAATGCACGCGGATGAACGTATCGAACTCGATGGGGCACAAGCCGGTGATATTGTTGCAGTAGTGGGTATGAAGAATGTGCAAACAGGTCATACATTATGTGATCCGGACAAGCCGGCCACCCTTGAACCGATGGTCTTCCCAGACCCTGTGATTTCGATCGCGGTTGCTTTGAAAGACAAAGCGATCTCTGAAAAACTCGGTATCGCACTGGGTAAAATGATCAAAGAAGATCCTTCCTTCCATGTTGAAACCGATCAAGACAGTGGTGAAACTATTCTAAAGGGAATGGGTGAGCTGCATCTGGATATTAAAGTAGATATCTTGAAACGTACTCACGGTGTGGAAGTAACGGTTGGAAGCCCACAAGTAGCTTATCGTGAAACTGTCACTCAACGTATTGAAGACAGTTACACTCACAAGAAACAATCGGGTGGCTCGGGTCAGTACGGTAAGATTGATTATATTATAGAACCTGGCGAACCGGGCAGCGGTTACCAATTTGAATCAAAAGTCACTGGCGGTAATGTCCCGAAAGAATTCTGGCCAGCGATTCAAGGCGGCTTCGCCAAGAGTATGGATAAGGGTGTTCTGGCTGGTTATCCTTGTCTGGATTTTAAAGTGATATTAGAGGACGGTGCGTTTCACGCAGTTGACTCTTCAGCGATTGCTTTTGAATTGGCAGCCATGGCAGCCTATCGACAGACCATGCCAAAAGCGGGTCCGCAATTGATGGAGCCGATCATGAAAGTGGATGTCTATACGCCAGAAGATAATGTGGGTGATGTGATTGGTGATTTGAATCGCCGCCGCGGCATGATTAAATCACAGGAAGCCACAGCTACAGGTGTCCGCATTAAAGCGGAATCTCCTCTAAGTGAAATGTTTGGTTATATTGGTTCTCTACGCACTATGACGTCGGGTCGTGGTCAGTTCTCGATGGAATTTTTACATTATATGGCGTGCCCGAAAAATGTAGCGGAGGAAGTTATTGCTGAAACAAAGGCGCGTGAAGAAGCCAAGAAATAACAATGTGTTGTACTTTTCCTGTAAAAGGTCGGCTTAGTCGGCCTTTTTTTATTTTTGTAGTTGGAGAATTGGTATTGTCTTATTGTAAACCACATGAAAATGAGCAACACTGAATTTAATGATTCAAAATCAAGCTTGGAGGGAGAGAGAAATGTCTAACGATTTAACAGAAAAAAGCAGCGATAAAGAGGCCAATCAGTGGGCTATGTTCATTCACTTTTCAATTCTAGCCGGTTTTATTATTCCTTTTGCCGGTCTGATTTTGCCCATTGTGTTATGGCAAATGAAGAAAGAGGAATACCCCATCGTAGATGTCCATGGCAAGATAGTGGTTAACTGGCTGATCAGTAGTTTTCTTTATGGCATCGTATGCGCGATACTCACGCTTCTCGTTATTGGGATTTTTGGTTTGTTCGCACTGGCGATTGCTACGGTGGTTTTTGCTATTATTGGTGGAATCAAAGCCAATGATGGTGAGGTTTGGGAATATCCATTGTCACTTAAGCTTATAAAATAGTTTATTCGAGACAAAAATATCAGGATAAAAGTGATTGCACTGTTGCAGTTACAAAAAGTGGAATTGTTTTTAGACATTAGAAACCCCCGCTTTACGTCGTGCGAGGGTTATGTCACGAATGGTGACATTGTTTAGCGGATCTTCTCTCCACTATGTCTATAAGTGTAGTCTATTATTTTAATTTTTATAGATGAATTTGTTCTTAAAGTAGTTTCAAATGGAATCAAAAAATTTCAAAGAATTTGCTTTTGCATGATATGAATGGCGTTAGCCAGCAATGAAAATTGGATGCTTTCATTGGTTTTTAGCTGGTTCCTGTTTGCTACGTGTGTTGGTACGGATAATGAAAACATGTCATTGTTATTGACTTCAGCTGTTATGTAAGTTGTTTCACCCAGTGGCAGACATTCCTTGATGATACCATTGACTGGATTTTCCTTTTCTCCTTGTGACGGTTTTTCTTTACGGTGCAAAATAATATTCTCAGCCGGTATGACCCAATCAATCTGATCCTCTGGTTTGAATTCCGCTTGATAAGTCGCCTCAATTTCTTTTCCTTGCCACTCAATGATTGTGAATGATTTATCTTGTATGTGCCGTTTTATGGAAGCTTCAAAAATATTGTTCATGCCAAGTAGCTTGGCAACTTGTTTGCTTTTCGGTCGCTTCAGTATTTCTTCCGTAACACCTTGTTGCAAGGTTTTGCCATGATGAATGACGCAGATTCGATCTGCCATTACACGAGCTTCATCAAGATCGTGAGTTACCATAACAATGGGCATTTTTAATTCGTGTTTGAGTACACTCAACTCGCGAACCAGTTTTCTTTTGGTTAAATGATCAACAGAAGAAAACGGTTCATCAAGCAATAATATTTCAGGTTCTTTAGCCAGTGCGCGTGCGAGTGCAACGCGTTGTTTTTGTCCACCGGATAGTTGATGGGGATATCGAGATTCAAGTCCTGATAAATGGACGCGTTTTAGAATCTTTTTAGCAGCCTGTTGGCGTTGTTCTTTTGGTTTGTGTTGTAGAGACAATATTAAATTCTGCAAAGCAGTTTTATGTGGGAAGAGGGCGTATTCTTGAAACATAAGGCCAGCAGTTCGCTGTTGCGGGGGTAAATTAATATTATTTTGTGCATGAAACCAAGAGTGATCATTAACAGAAATGGAACCAGCATCAGCCGTGTGTAATCCGGCAATAGCTCTTAACACTGTTGTCTTGCCACTGCCTGATGGGCCAAACAATACCAGTGTTTCTCCATTATGACATTGCAGTTCAACATCTAATGATATTTTCTTATATCCCCGTAATGAAATTATAATATTCGCTTGATCAGACATGACGCTGAAGAATGCGTTGATTTAGTAGATAAATGGAGGAAATAGTCGCAAAAGAAATGACTAATAAAATCGCAGATAAAATACTGGCAGATTGATCATCAAACAGTTGAACCTTGTCGTATATATCAATAGCAATTGTTCTTGTTTCTCCGGGAATATTCCCGCCGACCATTAATACAACTCCGAATTCTCCGAGTGTATGTGCAAAGGTCAAGATTAATGAAGACAAAATGCCATGCCAGGCCAAAGGAACTTCGATATGTAAAAAGGTCTGCCAGCGCGACAAACCGCAACACCAGGCAGCTTCTCTGACATCTCTCGGAATAGATGAAAAAGCAGTTTGCATAGGCTGAAAGGCAAATGGTAAATTAAAGATAATAGAGGCGACCAATAAACCTTGAAATGAAAATAACAATGATGAGTCAAATAAGAATTGAAAGAGCTTTCCAGGTAGTGCTTGATCACTAAAGGATAACAATAAGTAATAACCGAGCACCGTGGGTGGCAATACCAATGGCAGTGCAATCAGTGTTAAGACAACAGTTTTGCCTTTAAATGTATGATAACTCAACCAATGCGATAAGAGTAAACTGATTGGCAACAGGATAACTGCTGTCCAGAATGCAAGCCACAGTGATAATGTTAACGAGTCCAGATTCATTATTAATAATAATTTACAGTGTGTTTTGGTAAGACATAACCATGTTCAGACAAAATCCTTTGTGCAGTGTTTGAACCCATATAATCGTAAAATGATTTTGCTGTTTCACCCGCGCTTTTTAGTAATACCATTTCCTGAACGATAGGTTGATGCATATGTTCTGGAATTCTATAGCATTGACCTTTTTGACTTACTTTTTTTAATAGCGCATGAGAGTATGGAATAAAAGCCAAATCGACTGATGCAGTCAGCCCAAATTGAGTCGATTGAGATATGTTTTCAGCCAGTACCAGTTTATTTCTGTCGAATGCCCACATGCCTGCGCTTCTCAATGTTGTTATAGATGCGCTTCCGTATGGTGCTAGTTCAGGGTTTGCCAATGCAAGTTTATTGTAATGACCGAATACTAATTTCCTGAAAATGATATCAAGGTTTCCAGTATCGCTTAGGCTCGATTGATTAGGAACAAATAGACAAAGTTGCCCAATGGCGTAAGTTTTTCTTGATGTTAGAGTTTTGTTCTGCTTTACAAGACGTGAAACGTAATCAACGTTAGCGGATAGAAACAATTCAAACGGCGCGCCTTTGATAATTTGCCGGCTGAGATTTCCTGATGAGCTAAAACTTAATTTTACCTGCAGTCGTTTTTCTTTTTTGAATGTATCAGCAATTTCCTGGATAGCATGGGACATATTTGATGCGACAGCAATAACTGCTGTATCAGCACTGGATTCAAAGCTCATGATAAAACATAAACAGAATATGAGCTTCTGGAGTTTCATAACATGCTGAGACGATTTGTATAATTAAATTAATGGCATTTATTTGACTGATTCGCGCATGGTAACAAACTCTTCGGCAGATGTAGGATGGATACCTATGGTTTGATCAAATGTGCTTTTGGTTGCCCCTGCTTTAATGGCAATACCAATACCCTGAATTATTTCACCTGCATCAGGGCCAACCATATGTACGCCAACGACTTTGTCTGAGTTTTTATCAACGACCAATTTCATTAATGTCTTTTCATCTTCATTGGAAAAGCTGAGTTTCATCGGGGTGAATTGACTTTTATAGATATCAATGTGGGTGTATTTTTCGCGCGCTGCAGTTTCCGTTAACCCAACCGTGCCGATATTGGGCTGACTGAAAACTGCAGTGGGGATATTAGTGTAATCGACTGGTTTTGGGTCGTTGCCAAATAAATGTCTGGATAAATACATGCCCTCAGCTAATGCTACTGGAGTCAGTTGTATACGATTAATGACATCACCGAGTGCATAAATATTATTTTTCGACGTTTGAAAATGATCATTGACAATAATTGCACCATTTCCATCTCTTTCAACCCCTGATGATTCAAGACCCAGATTATCTGAATTAGGTTTGCGTCCCGTTGCATACATGACAAGGTTGGTATTAATCGTATCATCAGTATTTAGTTGGCAGTTGTATTGATTAGAGTTGTGTTGAATGGATTCAATATTAGTATCAAACAACAGATTGATACCTTTTTTACGCATTTCTTCCGCCAGGTGCGTACGTACATCATCATCGAACCCGCGTAAAAATAACGGGCCGCGATATAAGAGTGTGGTGTCAACGCCTAGACCATTAAAGATGCCGGCAAATTCAACAGCGATATAGCCACCACCGACTATCGTAATGTGTTTGGGTAATGTTTCCAGAAAGAAGGATTCGTTTGAAGTAATGATGTGTTCTTTTCCAGGGATCTCAGGAACACTGGGCCAGCCACCTGTAGCAACTAAAATCTTTTCCGCCGTAAATTGTTTGTTGTTAACTTCTATGGTATGTGGATCGACTAATGAAGCACGTCCAGTGATTAATTCCACTCCTGAATCTTTTAGTAGTCTTTCATAAACGCCGTTGAGTCGTTCTATTTCAGCATTTTTATTGGCGAGCAATTGTTTCCAGTTGAATTTTGTTGAACTGACATGCCAGCCAAACCCTGATGACTGAGAGAATAATTCTGAGAATTGTGAGGCATAGACAAAGAGTTTCTTCGGTACACAACCGACATTAACACAGGTACCACCAAGATATTTGTCCTCAGCGATTGCAACGCGAGCACCCATACCGGCAGACATCCGTGCCGCACGAACACCACCTGAACCTGCGCCAATGACAAATAAATCGTATTTATATTTTGACATAGTCAACTTCTCATCCAGTTGTTAAATTTTTCGACAATTTTTAATGCAAATTCCGGAGCATGGGCTTTTTTCCAGTTGCCTGCGGCATATTTATTGGCCTCAGCCAGAGTTGGATAGATATGTATTGTAGAAAGGATCTTATTCATTCCAAAGCCATGGCGCATGGCCGCCACGTATTCAGCAATTAAATCGCCTGCGTGTTCACCAACAATTGTTACACCGAGTATTTTATCCTTGCCTGGGATAGTTAATACTTTAACAAAGCCATGAGCCTCACTGTCAGTAATGGCACGATCCAGATCATTAATGTCATAGAGAGTTGTTTCATATGGGATGTTATTTTCTTTGGCTTCTGTTTCATTTAGACCCACACGTGCGACTTCGGGATCGGTAAAGGTCGCCCATGGTATAACAGAATAATCCACTTTAAATTTCTTGAAACTACCGAACAAGGCATTGACAGCACAATACCATGCTTGATGTGCTGCCACATGCGTGAACTGATAGGGTCCGGCGACGTCACCACAGGCAAATATATTTTTGTGATTCGTTTGCATGAATTTATTAACTTGCACGGTTTCATTTTTTGATAGCTCAATATCGATATCTTCAAGACCAAATCCTTTTGTGTTTGCTTTGCGTCCGACTGCAACCAGTAGTTTGTCAAAAGGGATCTTTACTTTCTGACCTTCATGTTCGCAAATCATAATATAGGCATTATCTGTTTTTATGATTTCTAAGGCTTTATGATTTAGACGTACATCAACCCCCTCCTGTATAAAACGTGACAAGATGATATCTGACACATCTTCATCTTCTCGAATTAATAAACGAGGTAGCATTTCAACTTGTATCACCTGACTGCCAAAACGCGCAAAACTTTGCGACAGTTCACAACCGATTGGGCCACCACCGAGGATAAGCAGACGTTCGGGTAATTCACGTATGTCCCACAGTATGTCGGACGTTAAATACTTAATGTTGTCTATTCCCTTGATGGGTGGAATAAAAGGACGTGCGCCTGTGGCAATAATAATATTTTTAGAGGTGAGTGTGTTTCCATTTATTTCAACATGCCAGGGTGATTTGATTTTAGCTTCGCCTTCGATAACATCGACGCCAAGTTGTGTATAGCGTTCAACTGAGTCATGTGGCTGGATTGTTTGAATAATGGATTGAACGCGCTCCATAATATCGGCAAAATCAAATTCAGCTGATGCGGATTTAAAGCCAAACTCTTTTGCACGTTGGATATGTGACAAAAATTTTGCTGAACGGATCAAGGCCTTTGAAGGGACACAACCGAAATTCAAACAGTCGCCACCCATTTTATGCTTTTCTATGAGTGTGACTTTGGCTTTTACGGCGGCAGCAATGTAGGCACTAACCAAACCGGCAGAACCTGCACCGATTACAATCAGGTTACGATCGAAGTGTTTCGGCTTATCCAGATTAGTCATAAATTATTTTCATCATGTTTACGTCGATTAATAAACTCAATCATTTTTTTTGCAGCAATTGGAAAGATGCCAAGCAATGCAAATGCAAAAAGAAGCTGTGGCGATAATATACCACTGAGTGAATCGATTTCTGCTAGTTGTTTCCCTGCATTCACATAAATAATCGTAGCCGGTAGCATACCGATTTGGCTGACCAGATAATAAATGACCAATGGAATTGTAGTAACACCCATAACAAGGTTTACCAGAAAAAATGGAAAAGCAGGTACCAACCTCAGAGTAAACAGATAATAGCCTCCTTCATGTTGCACCCCATCATTGATAGTTTGTAATTTTTCGCCGTATTTTTCCTGAATGCTGTCTCTGAATAAATAACGAGCGATTAAGAATGCGAACGTGGCACCAATCGTTGAAGCAAAGGAAACAATGATACTGCCCCAAAGCAAACCAAAGATCGAACCAGCAATGAGCGTTAATAATGCTGCGCCTGGAATAGATAAGGCTGCCATCAGCACGTAGATTGAAAAGAAGATGAGTGAAAACCCGAATGGGTGTTCTGTGTAATAAGCCGCTACTTGTGCCTGTTTCGATTTAATCACTTCCAGTGTCAAATATTGACCCAGGTCGAAATAAAAAAACAGACTTATTAAGACCACGACCAGGCTGAGAATAATAATTTTTCCATGACGTTTTGACATATTAATTATTTACCAAAATATTCAATGTACCTGATTGGGATGATGTAGCGAGCTCCATAAAACCGCCAATAGCTTCATCATTGATGAATATTTGTGGCACGGTCACGGTACGGTGTCCGCTAGCCGCGCTGACCATGTGTTTAAATCCATCATGATCATGAATGACATCGACTTCATCAAAGTGAATGCCTTGTGAACTCAACAGTTGTTTTGCCATGTGGCAATAACCACAAGTTCTTTTTGTGTAAATTTTAACCATCGTTTTATTCTGGAATTTCGTAATTAATAGTGATTAAAAGTATCGGACAGAGTAGATAGTATCTTACAATGGTAGTGTGACTGTTTATGGACTATGGAGATAGTAGAGGGTTCCGGATAGAGAAAAATGAATTTTTACTTGCATATTTTGCCTCTTAGTCGTTAAATATAAGTCTGTGTTTAAATTCTCTATGAGTTTAAATGTAAAAGAAAAAAATGTTGCGAAATGCAACAATGTTAGGTTGAAACTGATAATTTTGACAAGCTGACTCTAAGGGGAAGCCAATGCTCAGAGCACTTCAAATAGAACCAGAAAAATGCACCGGTTGTTTGCAATGTGAAATGGCCTGTTCCTATGAGGCCACCGGGTTATTCAACCCGGCAAAATCCCGTATCAAAGTCTTTACCTTTCATGAAGAGGGACGATTCGTACCCTATACCTGTACGCAATGTGAAGAAGCCTGGTGTATGCATGCATGCCCGGTTGAGGCGATTGTTGTTAATGAAACGACGGGAGCAAAAGAAGTCCTCGACGATATTTGTGTGGGTTGCAAAGTCTGTACAGTCGCTTGTCCTTTCGGCACGGTTAATTACGATACAACAACGAAGGTTGTACATAAGTGTGACTTGTGTGGCGGCGATCCTGAGTGTGCCAAGGCCTGTCCCACCGATGCCATTACTTATATTGATGCCGATCATACTGGTTTAGATCGTATGCGCGCCCATGCGGCGCAGTCTTAGGAGATAACTCATGGCTTGGACTAGAAATGTTTTACGTGTGAATTTGACAAAGGGTACGGTAAGTAATGAACCACTTAACATGGAGTGGGCGAATGACTATTTAGGGCAGCGTGGGCTGGCAACTAAATATCTGGTTGATGAAATCGATCCCAATTGCGATCCACTTGGCCCTGACAACAAACTGATCATGACGACTGGTCCCCTGACTGGCACGATGGCATCCACGGGCGGTCGTTATTCAGTTGTTACCAAAAGTCCTTTGACAGGAATATTAGCCTGTTCTAATTCAGGAGGCTTCATCGGCAATGAATTAAAAAATGCTGGCTGGGATATGATCATCTTTGAAGGTAAGTCACCCAAGCCTGTTTATCTTTATATTGAAAATGAAAAGGTAGAGCTGGTTTCTGCTGATGAAATTTGGGGTAAATCAGTTTGGGAAGCCGATGAAATCCTACATAAAAAATATCAGGACCCATTATTAAGGATTGCCGCAGTAGGCCGATCTGCAGAAGCTGGTTGTTTGTATTCTGCCATTATCAATGATTTACACCGCGCGGCGGGTCGTTCAGGTGTGGGTACCGTAATGGCTTCAAAAAATCTCAAAGCGGTTGCGGTCAGAGGCACCAAAGGGGTCGGTAACATTCAGGATCCTGCAGCATTCATGAATGCCACTAACGAAGGTAAGAAAGTTTTGGCAGGAAATGCAGTCACCGGTGAAGGTTTACCCGCATTAGGGACGCAGGTGCTCATGAACGTCATCAATGAGATGGGAGCATTGCCCACACGCAATCACCGTGAAGTCCAATTTGAAGAGGCAGGCAATATCTCAGGTGAAGCCATGCTGGAGCCACGTGAAAGTGATGGTAAAGCCAACTTGACTACGAATGCGGGATGCTTTGCCTGCACCATCGCTTGCGGAAGAATTTCCACGATAGATCGTAATCATTTCACGATAGAAAATAAACCAGAGTATTGGGGTAATTCAGGAGGTTTGGAGTTCGAGGCCGCATGCATGCTCGGTTCGGACTGTG
This sequence comes from Gammaproteobacteria bacterium, assembly GCA_965250225.1. Lineage (GTDB taxonomy): Bacteria > Pseudomonadota > Gammaproteobacteria > Eutrophobiales > Eutrophobiaceae > CBDEUK01. Next base: position 19,170 of record CBDFNQ010000017.1, on the reverse strand, counting down.
GGGTCGATGATATGGATGTCATGACGTATGCCAATTTTCTTTGTAATGAAGATGGTTATGACCCGATAAGCTTTGGCGTCACCGTCGCCGCCGCGATGGAGTTGTTTGAATCGGGAGCCATTACGACAAAGGAAACAGATGGTGTTGAATTTAAGTTTGGTTCAGCAGAAGCTCTTGCCAAGGCGGCTGAATGGGTTGCGACAGGGGAAGGCTTTGGTAAGGATCTGGGTTTGGGTTCAAAACGTCTGTGTGAGAAATATGGACATCCGGAATTTTCCATGACGGTGAAGGGCCAGGAATTCCCTGCCTATGATCCACGTGGAATACAGGGAATGGGGCTGGCCTATGCCACATCAAATCGTGGGGCTTGTCATTTAAGAGGTTATACCGTCGCCTCTGAAGTGTTGGGGATCCCGGTCAAGACTGATCCCCTGGAATCTGACGGTAAGGCAGAACTGGTGAAGGCTTTCCAGGATGCTACAGCAGCCGTTGATTCTGCAGGTCTATGTGTGTTTACGACATTTGCCTGGACCATGGAAGACATTGCGCCACAGATTGATGCCGCCTGTGAAGGCGACTGGAGTACAGAGAGATGTCTGGAAGTGGGTGAACGGATCTGGAATCTTGAGCGAGATTTTAATAATGCCGCAGGGATGACAGCCGCCGACGATACTTTACCCAAACGATTGTTGAAGGATGCGGCCAATGTTGGCCCAGCTAAAGGTCGTGTCAATGACCTGGATAAAATGTTGCCGGAATACTACGAACTCCGTGGTTGGACATCGGATGGCAAATTGACTGACGAGACCCGTGCACGTTTCGGGCTTTGATCAATCATTGATCCTAATCATTCAGGAGAGGCATGATGAAACACGTCATCATTGGAGCAGGGCCTGCAGGCGTTATTGCTGCAGAGACCTTACGTAAGTCGCAACCAGATTCAACCGTCATTCTCATCGGTGATGAGCCTGAGCCACCGTATTCACGCATGGCTCTACCGTATTACCTGATCGAAAATATTAATGAAGCAGGTACCTACCTTCGTAAGACAGATACACATTTTACAGATACGGGTATCGAGCTTATGCAAGATCGCGTGTCCAGTGTTGATGCGAGCAAAAAAACTATTGATGCTTAAAAGCGGTGATGTTCTTAGCTATGACAAATTACTCATCGCAACTGGTTCACATCCCATTCGTCCACCGATACCCGGTATGGATTTACCCAATGTTTTGAGCTGTTGGACGCTTGAAGACGGTCGAAATATTGCTGCTAAGGCAACAAAAAGGATCGAATGTTGTGTTGATGGGAGCGGGTTTTATCGGTTGCATTATCCTCGAAGCGTTGGCTTCACGTGGCGTCAATCTGACTGTGGTTGAAATGGAAGATCGGATGGTGCCCAGGATGATGGATCAGAACTCGGGCAACCTTGATCAAGAAATGGGTGTCAGGAAAAAGGGGTTGTCTGTTCATCACCTCAACACGAGTTGATTTCATTAAAGAAGGAGGCTTAATAAATAAACACCTTAAGGTTAGTTTAAATAATGGTGAAGTAATCAAGGCCGATGTCGTTATTTCTGCAACCGGTGTAAAATCCAATATTCAATTCCTGCAAGCCAGTGGCATTGAAACAGAATTTGGTGTGCTGGTGAACAATCGACTTCAATCCAGTGATCCTGATGTCTATGCCGCGGGTGATGTCTGTCAGGGTAAAGATTTTTCCACGGGTGAATACAGCGTCCAGGCTATCCAACCAACAGCAGCAGATCATGGCCGTATTGCAGCAATGAACATGATGGGTAAGGACACCATTCATCAAGGCAGTATCAATCTTAACGTCCTGGATACACTTGGTTTAATTTCCAGCTCCTATGGTCTATGGATGGGCGTTGATGGTGGTGACTGACTCTAGTGAACTCTATGATCCTGACCGTTATCGTTATATCAGCCTGCAGTTTCAAGATGATGTGTGTGGTCGAGAGCGCAATCTTTTGGGATTGACACAACATGTTGGAGTCTTACGCGGTTTGATACAAAGCAAACTTAAATTGGGTAAATGGAAAGATCACTTAATGAAAGACCCGACACGCATTATGGAAGCCTATCTGGCTACGACTCAGGCTGTTGGACATAATGCAGGAGTTCTATAACTTTTTTTGGGGACAGGCTTATAAGCCTGTCCCCTGATCTACAGAGATATCCTATCATCAAGAAAGCATGATGCAAATCACACTTAAGCTCTACGCTACCTTAAGCGAGTATCTTCCAGAAGGATCAAAAAAACACAGAACACTTGTTGAGGTTCCTGGTGATGACACACCACACAGTGTCATCGAAAAATTTAAAGTACCGCGTGAGCGTGCCCATCTGGTTTTATTAAACGGTGTTTATTTACAATTTGAGGAACGTGATAAACCTGTCTTTAAAGACGGCGACACACTTGCTATCTGGCCACCAGTTGCCGGTGGTTAATCTATTCGTATAATCATTAAGGATAACTATCTTGAAGCATGAAGTTTGTTCGCGACATGGGCATTACTCATGACGACTTCTTTCGACTATTAGCCAAAGCTCTTGCACAGTATCCTTATCAAATTTCAATGCCTGATATATACGTTGAATTACCTGCTGGAACATTAACGATTTGTTTAGGCGATGAATCAGTTCGTAAGATTGCCGCTTTAAGTTTACCAATGACCCAGATTGCATTCACATTTGAAGGTGTTACAGATCAAACTATTGAATTATTTTTTAAACGATTTGATTTATCGTACCATCGTGGGGGAGGTTAGATGGTCTGAAAAATATTTAGTTCTTTTAAATTATTTACTAACTGTAACGGTTCAAAGTTGTGGCAATTGTGCATTCAATTTTGCAGCAATTTGTCTGGATTTATCCAGTTCTTCTACGCTAAGTTCATTGCGAATGCTATCAAAACGTTGTTTGTCCATATCATTACCATTATCAGCAATAATACTAAACCAGGCAGCAGCCTTGGCTTTGTCTTGCGAGACACCAGTACCCGACCAATACATATTTGCAAGTTGACGTTGGGCAAGTGCATCGCCGCTCTCGGCAGCTTTACCAAACCATTTAGCGGCTTCTGTTCTATCTTTTTCGACACCTTCACCAAAGGCATAGGCAATGCCTAGTTGATATTGAGCACTTAAGTGGCCTGAATCAGCGGATTGTTTAAAATATTGAAATGCTTTTTTATAATCTCGTTCAACACCATCACCTAAACTAAACTTCATGCCTTGTTGATAATCACTTTCTGAGCTGGTGACTTTAGTCACTCTGGTGTCTTGAGTGTGCTTATCATCTTGCTCAGTGTTGATTACAACCGGTTCAGATTTTTCTGTCCTGTTTGTTAACGGTTGAAGGTTATCAAAATTATGTTGTGCTGATTCATGTCCTTGTGCTGCTGCCTGTTCATACCAGCCCATAGCTACTTGATCGTTTTGTTCAACACCTTCTCCCATGAGATAAATATTGCCAAGCCTGTATTGTGCATTGGCATTGCCCTGTTGAGCAGAACGTCGATACCATAATATAGCGTGTTCATGATTTTGTGTGACATTATCGCCCTGATAAAAGACATTACCAATATTATATTGTGCAATAGCATCACCTTCTTGGGCATTGTTGTAGAGAGCAAAGAGTTCAGGGTTGTCAGGGGTAATTTCTTCGAACGTCGGTGCTTCTTCAATCTCAGTTTTTACAATGGGTCCTGGTTGCAGTGTTGTGTTGATTGCTGAATTTTCTGTAGACTGCTTGTCAGTGCTGACCGTTTCGATTGTGTCATTTCGACTGGTCGTGACCTTATTGTCTGATTCGACACTTTTATCAACTACTTCTACCGTATCAGTAGGCTCTGTTTGAGTTGCTGGTGTCTCCTCGGTTGATCCAAATAATTGATCAAATAAACCAGGTTCGGATTCAAGTTCTATTTTTCCATCTGGTGTTGTGTTATCGGCCACTCTGATTTCTGTCGTTTCAGTCAGTGTAATAACCTCATCTTCTGGCAAGAGTGATCCTGCATAATGATTCTCATCTGTAACGTTTGGTTTGTCGACAAGGTTCAGTTCATCTAATCGTTTTTCCGACGCTGAATGCCCCTGTGATGCGGCAAGTTGATACCAGTATTGTGCCTCTTGCTTATTGCCTTGCACGGCTTCACCCAGTGAATACATATTGCCAAGGCTGTATTGAGCATTCATATCACCTTGTTCCGCAGCAAGCTGGTACCAGGCAAAGGCTTGTGCATGATTTTGTTCAACACCTTCGCCAAGATAGTACATCGAAGCTAATTGAGTTTGAGCACTGCTATCACCATCAATGGCTGCTGTTTCCAGTTGCATTAATTGATCATTGGATGGTTCATTGCTGGTTTGTTCGTCTTTTATTTCACTGTCATTTATTTCAACCGCAGTGGGTTCTTCAGCAAAAGAATGGGTTATGACAATGAATAGAAAGGGGATGCTGCAGAGTACAAAACGGACTAACTTGAATATCATTTTGACAGACCAGTGTTATGAAAAATCAGCTGAATTATACCGTAAAACAGTTGAAATAACATGGCAAAATACAATAAAAATACTATAAATATCAATAAGATATGTATTATTTTGTGTGAAATGAAATCTCAAGATCAACAATTAATTTAATAGGCCACCGATCAAGGCGCCAATGAGTAAGGTCGGAATATAAAATAGATACAATAACAATCCGCCGCCAGCCAATACGATGCCAACATAGGGTATGGCGGTCATGGCGCTACCGGCAAAAAATAAAATAATACATATGATCACTCCGGGGATCAGAGCCGCAAGGATGCCAGACGTAACACTGCCAGCCTGTTTGCCTCCGACGATCCCTGCGATCAATGGGCCAATTAAGGGTAACCAGAAAAGTAATATCGAAATGATAAACATCCATACCATAGCCAGAAACAGGCTACCGGATTTTTGAGCAGGTATATTATTTTCCATAGTCTATGATTAGATTAATTTTTGTCAGATCATTATAAAGGTTTCCGTAAAAATCACTCAAACGTTATTCCAATTCGGGTAGAATCTTATTCCTTAGCCAAATCCAGTCTGTGAATGTATCGGAGGATAGTATGTCAGGTTCAAAAAAAGCCACTCAAAAAATTCGTGATTTGCTGAATAACCCGGGCATTATTTGCTCACTGGGTGCGCATGATGTGTTAACCGCGGTGATGATTGAGCAAACGGGTTTTGAATCTGTATTTCTCGGCGGATTTGGTACCAGTGCCAGCCTGAATGGTTATCCGGATCTGAATTTTCTGGGTTTGATGGAGATGGTCGATGCAACACGGCGCATGGCACATCGTGTTTCAATACCGGTCATTGCAGATGCCGATACTGGACATGGGGATATTCATAATATTATGCGTTGTGTTGAAGAATTTGAAGGTGCCGGGGCGGCCGGGATCATCCTTGAGGATCAGGCCTTTCCAAAACGCTGTGGTCATTTTGGTGGTAATCAGGTGATTGAAGCGAGTGAAATGATAACCAAGTTTAAAGCCGCGGTCGATGCAAGAGACGATGATGATTTTATATTCATTGCACGCACTGATGCTAGAGGCACACATAATCTTGATGAAGCGATCGATCGGGTAAATCGTTATTGTGATGCTGGAGCCGATATTGCCTTCATCGAGGCGCCGTTAAGTATTGATGAGATGGAAGAAGTCTGTAAACGAGTAGCATATCCAAAATTGATCAATATGTTGGCCTTCGGAAAGACGCCTGTTTTATCTGCTAAAGAACTGGAAGAAATAGGTTATAAAATTTTAGTTGCTTCAATTGATTCCGTTTTGTTAACCGCAAAAGCCATGCGTGATATGGCCGAAGTATTTAAACGTGATGGCCACACAAGAGCATTAACGGACCAAATGGTGGGCTTTGATGATATTAAAGATGTTCTTGGCTTGCAGAACTATCTTGGACTGCGTGATCATTTTGAGCCATGATAATCCTGAATCATAAATATACAGCGTGATGTGGATGTTTCATAGATTGTTTGTGTATCTATTCTTATTGTGTTTTGCAATTCCCTGGTACTGGCCAACAGAAGATGATCGTCTGTTGTTTGGTATGCCAATGTGGGTCAGTGTTTCAGTCATGTTCTCAACCTTGATTGCTGTTTACACAGCATATTTGTTATTAAAATATCCCTGGCCCGGAGAGAACTAATGAGAAGATTCATCATCGGACGATTGATCATCTCATAACGCTATGCAATCCATTCTGCCTTTTGATCTCTATGCATGGTCATTTATCGGCGTTTATCTTTTTTCATTAATTATCATCGGTTGGTACGGCTTTAAAGCGCGCAAGGAAAACACCTTGGCAGATTTCTACCTGGCCGGTTCTGGCTTTGGTTTTATGATCCTGTTGCTGACCTTGTATGCAACACAATACAGCGGCAATACTTTTTTTGGTTACAGCGGCAAGACCTATCGTGTCGGCTATGCCTGGATCATGTGTGTGCAGTTCATGACAGCAATTATTGTCTGTTATTTAATCTACGCACCGAAACTCTATGCCCTGGCAAAAGAAAAAGGGTTTATTACTCCGACCGATTATTTACAATATCGCTTTCATTCAAAAACACTCAATTTATTGGCAACACTGATCATGATTGTTGTGCTGTCGAATTATTTTCTGGCGCAGCTCATGGCAATGGGTCGTGCTATGCAGGGTCTGTCTAGTGGTGATTCCTATCAGGCCTATGTCTATGGTGTGATTTTGCTAACAGCGATCATGGTGGTTTACGGCACACTAGGTGGGATCAGGGCTATCGCCTGGACTGATGCCATTCAAGGTATAGTATTGATGGTAGGTTTCTTATTGTTGGTTTTTGTTTTGTATCAACAATATGGATCGATACAACTGGCGACAGAAATTATTCAAAACTCCAGCGATCCCGAGATAACAAAAAAAGCATTACCGCCAGATGCAAATCGTCTCAGGGAATGGTTGAGTTACATTTTACTTGTGGGGCTTGCTGGTTCTTTATATCCGCAAGCCATGCAACGCATCTATGCGGCTCGTTCAGCTATGGTCTTAAGAAAGAGTCTGGCAGTTATGGCATTTATTCCATTGGTCACAACATTAATTGCTGTGATCACAGGTGTTTATGCTATTGCGTATTTGCCTGGGCTCGAAGGTGTTGGCAGCGATCAAATATTTTCGCGCCTTTTATTCGAAGTACAACAGGGATCAGTCTTTGGTTATTGGTTAGTCGTTCTGCTTTTTTCTGCAGCACTTGCGGCAATGATGTCGACAGCCGATTCGGCATTGCTTAGTATTTCCTCGATGTTGAGTAAAGATGTTTATGGTGGGTTTATCAATAAAAGTGCCACTCAATCTCAATTGACTTTAGTAGGTAAGCTCTGTTCATGGTTTCTGGTCTTATTTCTTGTCTGGCTTTCAATCTATTTGCAAGACAAAACATCGTTAATACAATTGCTTGATCGAAAGTTTGATTTACTAATCCAACTGGTTCCTGCCTTTATGTTAGGGATACATCTTCCTTATTTAAAATCGCAAGCTATAATTGCAGGGCTGGTCGTGGGTGTGTTGCTCTCATTATTAATTGCCTTTGGAGGTTTTGAGCTTGTCGTGGGTGGAAAACTCTATGGTTTTCATCCTGGTTTATATGGTTTGTTGGTAAACTGTATGATCGTACTGATAGGGTCATTTTTATTACGGAAATGATGATACAAATAATTTATTTAATAAAAAAGGAAATGTTCGTGTATTTATCTAATTGTATATATTTAATTCTGCTTCTGTTGTTCATTGCGCCGAATTTGTCAGCTGAAACATCTGAACAAATACAAGATGAATCCTATGAAATGAACAATGATCGTATTGATACGATCATTAGACGTCTGGATGATAATCCTGAGGGTGAAAAAGGTTTCTGGCAGTTCGAGATTAGTAATTTAACCATCATGGTGATTACTGATGAGAAAGCAGACCGTATGCGAATTATTATTCCGATTATGGAGGCTGAAAAACTCAATCAAGATAGTTTGTTTCGAATCATGCAGGCAAATTTCGATAGTGCATTAGACGCTCGATACGCCATTGCTAAAGAAATACTCTGGAGCGCTTATATACATCCACTTTCTTCGCTAAACGATGAAGATTTCTTGATTGGTCTAGGTCAGACGGTCAATCTTGTTTCCACCTTCGGTTCAACCTACTCTTCTGGCTTATTGAATTTTAGTGGCGGAGACAGTAAAGGAATCCAGGAAAAAGAATTGATACTGGAATTACTGGAAAAAGGTCAGGCTATCTAAGATAAATATCCCGGGACAATTAAAGGTGAATTATCTGTATTTATTACGGAGATTAGCCACCATTATTTTGACTGTTTACCTGTGCGGCTGTGGTCAAAATTCTTCCTATCTGTTAAATTTTTACGCAGTCGATCAGCCTTCACCTGATAGTTTTTTTGTTTGTCATGGTTACAGTTGCCGATATAAAGTCGAAGCCCAACTCACAGAATCTATTTGGCAGGATATAACATCTGTTTTTTCTGAGCCCACCGAGACAGCAGCTGCGGAGAGATTACAAATCGCCCAAGCTATTGCATTATTTGAACAACACGTGGGAAATCTCACGGGCATATCTGAAGACTTGCCTAAGTCGCCCGCTTTCAAAAATGCTTATGGACAACAGGATTGTATAGATGAGACAGTGAATACAACAACCTATCTGCGTATGTTACAAACAGCAAACTTGTTACAACAGCATAGACTGTCCGATCCTGCAAAACGTGGTTATTTTGTCGACACACGTTGGCCACATAATACGGCAACCATAAAGAAAATGGCCTCAGGTCAAAGTTATGTCATCGATTCATGGCCAGGTGCGAATGGAGAATTACCCGAAATTAAAACCTTAGAACAATGGTTATTAGAAGGAGAGCTCTAAACAAAAAATGAGGCGGGTTCAGCAAAATATATCCATGAATTCTTATATGAAACTGATATCAAATAGATTACTGGAAATTAGTATCTGATTTTACTAAAGTGAGTATATGGAATGAATACATTGGAGAGGTAATTTCAGATTGTGAATAAAGAAGAATTACAACAACAACTTGATGTGCTACATGCCAGGTTGGGTGAGCTTGATACGTCCAGAGAACGATTGTCGCAATTAATTCATGATTTGGAACGTCAGTTAGAAAACCCGGATGATGATGAAAACAAGGACAGTGTCATGCAGAAAATTCCTAATCTTATCGAACAATTTGAAGTAGAACATCCGAGTATTACCGGCACACTGAACCGTATCATGGTGGCCTTGAGTGACATGGGTATTTAAAATAATACGAAATCATTTAGTGTGTTTATTCCCCAGGCTCAAACCAACGATAAACAATCCCAGCCAAAATAGCACCTACGATTGGGGCGAGCCAGAAAAGCCATAATTGCGATATTGCCCAGTCGCCCTGAAAAATTGCAACACCGGTACTTCTCGCTGGATTTACAGAGGTATTGGTAACAGGGATACTGATGAGGTGAATAAGAGTCAGGCCAAGGCCAATAGCAATAGGAGCAAAACCCTGTGGTGCGCGTTTATCGGTTGCACCTAAAATAATCATTAAAAACATGAAAGTCATAACTATTTCAGTGACTAGCGCCGCTGTTAAGCTATACCCACCAGGCGAGTGTTCTGCGTAGCCATTTGATGCGAATCCGGCGGTCACGTCAAAGCCTGCCTGACCAGTAGCAATCACATATAATACCGCCGCACCAGCAAGACCACCGGCTACTTGTGCAACAATATATGGGCCGAGTTCTGTCATTGAGAACCTCCCGCCTGACCAAAGACCTATCGAAACAGCAGGATTAAGATGGCAGCCTGATATATGACCAATTGCAAATGCCATCGTTAAGACAGTCAGTCCGAAAGCAAAAGAAACACCGACTAAACCAATACCCACATCTGGAAATGCAGCAGCCAAAACAGCACTACCACAACCGCCAAGTACTAACCAAAATGTACCAATAAACTCTGCGCTTAATTTTTTTGTTAATGTCATCTTTTTCACTCCTCTGTGTAATTACTAAGAAAAGCTATTTGTTAGTTATGTCATCTATAACAATTGTAACTCCTAAAATCTTTTTTTCATATTAAGCGTATTCGAATCTTTTCATCTTCGAACTCAATAATATCGCCGGAGACAATTTTCTTTCGCTTTCTGGTTTCAATCTTGCCATTGACTAAAACGCGACCTTCAGCGATTCTTGATTTTGCTTCACCACCACTAGAAACAATACCTTCGAATTTTAATATTTTGTAGAGTTCTACAGGCTCCTTTGTAACGTCAACGTCTCTCATTATTTTAATATCGCTATTAACCTGTCATGCTTAAGCCTAGTCCAATCAAACCACCTAGTACGAGTGCAATATTGCTGAAAAAACTGAGCACCATGCCAGGTCCGCGACTTTCAGGGTTTTTTATATACAAATGATAGTAAACTTGACGTCCTATGATAAAGAGTATTCCCGGTAGTAAAACCCATGTTTCACTTACATACATACTAAAAATAACTATTCCTGGAATAAAGATTACCAGTTGTTCCAAGGTGTTTTGTTGCACGCGATATATCCTCTCCCAGATGTCATGCCCCACTGTTTTAGGTCCATGAACGCCATATTTTGTACGACTGAAACCTGTGTGACCGGTAAAGAAAATATACTGAAGTAACGCGATTAAAATAATCAGGATAGAATATTCCATTTGGTTTTCCTCTATTGAGTGATTGAAAAATATAAATTATCAATGCAGCTAGATGTATACTGAAATATAGCAAGTCCAACTATGCAATTAAGATATCTATGAAATTAGCGCTAGATTATATTTATTTTTACAGTCGATAGCAGAGATTTGTTATAGCTTTTCATATTCACCATTTACACATCTATAGTTATCTTTATGATTTATTTTTACACCAAAGTCTCTATAAATACCATTTGCTTTAAAAATAGAACATGCTTCATTAACTATTTCTTCAGCATTATTTGGTTTTCTTATATCAATAGATATGATAAGGTTTTTTAGTGTTACAGGTGATGAATAACCAGTAGAAACATGTGGATCTACTTTATTGCGCAAATATTCAAAAAATTTATTAGCTGCTTCATCCCATTGCTCCGTAGGAAGACAAGAGCTATCTGGTTTCAAATGAGCCAGTAATAAATTATTGTATTGCTCGGCATACTCTTTAGCATGCATTTGAAGTCTTATATCCACCCCATAGTCGCCAATTGGTCCAATAGTTCTTGAGTTGATATTCTTGAAACAGAGTGTGCGTTCTAGAAAGCCTATACCTGGTGGATAACATGCAAAACCACACACAAATAGAAAAGTTACATTATTTTCTTTTAATGCATTATTAATGTCTCGTTCTGCTGAATGAGTCGAATAATCTGTTAAATCTTCCTGTGGAATTCTATTGCATGCTAATAGTCCTAAAACTAACAGAGAAATTAGAATTTTATTCATTGTCTGTTCATTTTAACCTAGCATCTGCATTAATTCTGATACCTCAAGTGACCCACCGATATCAAGAAAAGGGCAAGCCTTTGCAATCGATAGCACCGCATCCATAGAATCCGCTTCAATTATTGTGTAACCAGACATTGTCGTAGTGCCTCCTGAGGTAACAGTACAATCTGATTTTACTGTGCTCGTATTCTTAAGCGGATTAGCAGGACTAACAGCTGAGTCGCCCAACGAAGATAAGCATTCCATATATTTCGACATATGTTGCTTACCTTCCTCTGGGCTGGTTGGCTGACCGCCGCCCAGGTAAATAATAATGTATCGAGCCGTGTGTGGTTCTCCTTTCTTAAAAGTAAAATTCTAATGTACTACAAAAACATAACGATAGGGTGCAATGGCTAGTCATTTTCCCGGGGTAGATTTAGTCCATGAGGAGAGACTTGATACTCATTGAGTCTTCCTCCTAGTTTATTCAAAATGGCTAAACTAGATGGCGACCAAACCAACCGGAGAAAGCCCAATGAACTTCTACAATAACACGCATCTTTATTACTGTGGTATCGATTAACACGCCAGAACGCTTTATGTTTGTATCCTGAACCAGTAAGGAAACATTTGTGTCCATAAAGAAATCCCCGCCAATCCTGACAGTTATTATTGACTTTGGGAATCATACTAACGATCGCCTAAAATGTAGTTTTGGAGTTGCGAAGCAACGGAAAAACTATCATTTTTGAGGTGCTTGTTAAATTAGTTATGCCTTGTCAAATTCGAGGCATCTATTTCGTTAACAATTACTATTCCCTTGCCTGCTTTTTTGGCCTTATACATCAGTTTATCTGCCATGCCAACCATCTCACTAATCTTCACGCTTTCCGGTGTGCAGGTAATGATAGCGCCAATGCTGGCTCCAATATCAATCGAATTTCTCTCAATATTACATACAGAGGATATCTGACTGATCAGCTGATCTAAAAATTTTTTTAAATGCGTATGTTTTTTCATACCGTATAGACAAATTATAAATTCATCTCCGCCAACACGAGCGATTATATCGCTCTCTCTCACATTGCTCCTAAGTAGATAAGCCACTTCACAAATAACCATATCTCCAATTTGATGACCAAATTGATCATTAACAAATTTGAAATTATCTAAATCAATAAATGCTATTGAGATATTCTTTTTATTTCGTATCGCTAATTTGCGCATTTTTTCACCATATTCATCGAACAATTTTCGATTAGGCAAACCAGTTAATGGATCATTAGAACTCGAAGGTTTGATAATTTCATTGGTCGACTCAATAAAGGTTATTAGTGTGTACTTATCAGTTAGAGGAGTTAGTCCAATTTGAAGTAAAACCTCTACTCCGCTCTTTTTTAATCCGGTCAATATTCGACCACCACTCATTGCAATATTTATTGGGTTAGCTACATAGTTATTCCTAAACATTCTATGTGAATTACGATATTTTTCAGGCATTAGATCTTCGATAAAATAGTCAAGTAGCTCCTCCTTATTGAAGCCAAATATATCCACAGCTTTGGGATTTGCGTAAACTATTGCACCGTCATTCGCAGCTAAACACACTCCTACTGGCAAAGATGCTGTAATTGATATGGCTAGATCTTTAGTAATTTTTAATTTCGACATTACGGGTGCAATCTCTTTAGAATATAACGCCCACGACAAGCGCCTCAGTAACTGGCGCAGCTTTTACGGTCTTTTTCGCAAAAGGTGTGCCAGTTACTGAAGTCGCATTGCTCGTGCTTGATACTCATTGAGCCTTCTCCTTTAGTTCAGCAATAATCGCTAAACTGGAGGTGACAAAATCAAACCGGAGAAAGCCCAATGAACTTTTATAATAACCTACATCCCTATTATTGTGGTATCGATTTACATGCTAGAAAGCTCTATGTTTGCATTATTGATCAAGACGGTCAAACCTGTGTTCACAAGGAAATTTCAGATAGTCCTGACAAACTAAATCAGTTACTGAAGCCCTACCTGGGCAATATCGTTGTCGGTGTTGAGTGCATGCATTGTTGGTATTGGGTATCTGATTTCTGCGAGGATATTGTCGTTGATTTTATTCTCGGTCATGCGCTATACATGAAAGCCATCCATGGCGGTAAAGCAAAGAACGATAAGATTGATTGACCGCCAAGGATGGCGGAAATGCAGATATTGCAGGAGCAATATATCTGCCGTTTAAGATAGCCAACCTCATACGCGGTGGTAATTTCCCATTGGCTTACGTCTACCCCAAAGAAATGCGGGCAACGCGTGCTCTGCTTCGAAGAAGAACTAAACTCGTACGACATGGTGCTCACTTAAAGGCACACGTAAACAACACAACCAGCCAGTACAATTTACCCACACACAAGGTGAACTTAAAAGATGTCAGTGCGCGAGAACAACTGAGAACGACCTTTCCTGATCAGGTTGTACAACGAAATGTTAATTTGGATATGGCCGTATTGGATTGTTATGCAAAAGAATTGAGTAAAATCGAATGTTTCCTGGAGCAACAGGCAAAACATGACAGCCCTGTTCATTGGCATCTTTTAAGAAGCGTTTCTGGTATCGGTCGCATCCTGGCCTTAACGATTATTTATGAAATCGGTCATATTGAACGATTCGACTCAGTACAGAAATTTGCATCCTATGCTCGGTTAGTGAAATGCAAAGCGGAGTCGGCAGGGAAAACGTATGGAACTCAAGGCAACAAAATGTTGAATGTTTCAAAATCACGATTATTTTATATGTGTTCTTTTAGAACGATACGGTCGATTTTACATCACATAACCTGAGCCAGTGCGCTTGATTAGACACCCCATTGGCGTGCATTAATACACACACAAAGTCGCTTACACCTGAACTGAGCCTGATACTAAAGCTTCCGCTCCTGCTCACGCCCCTTACCTACATCCGTGTAGGCAACTGGGGACTAAAAGATTGAGTCAACCCACCACCTTGAATAGTGCCAGAACCAGGTTAACCGATGAATGTCTAGTGACCCTGTTATCGTTCATGGACGAACAACAATACAGGCCGTGGTGAGACCGCAATAAGAGATCCTCTATATGTGTTTGCTGTAAGCGATGATTTGACAGCTGCCATGACAGATGAAGTGATCGATCTTTGTGTGTGATTTAATTTTCGATCATCTAGGTGACCGAAAAAAAACAACTAATGGCTATTGACTTGGAAACGGCTCATATGTGTTAGATTTGTTCATCAAACAAAGCCAGCTTATTATTGAGAATCAAAGAGTTTGGGATTAGACATTTTCCTGATTCTGTACTAATTGTTAAATACCTCAGGTTGATGTCAATTATTTTTCCCTTTGTATCAGAAATCTCAATTAGGTCGCCTATTTCACATGGTTTATAGATAACAATCATAATGCCTGCTATGAGGTTTGATATTGCGTCTTTCAAAGCAAAGCCCAAGGCAAAACCAGTTAAACCTAAGCCAGCCACTAAAGCTGAAACATCAAAGCCTAGCTTACCAATAGCCATTATCAATGCAACTAGTAACAATAAGGCTCTTTGAGAATTGGAAAGCAAACGAAATATTTCAGAAGTGCCTGTATCAAAATGTGTAGCAAATTTCCGTAATACCTTATCTAGAAATAAACTCAGGATATAAACGAAAACAATAATAAGCAAAGCTTCCGGAATGTTGTGAAATATCTCTTTCATTTTATAATTTACTACCTTGAGTCATGAATCTTGCTGGAAATCTAACGTTTAAATCAGCCGATCGAAAAAGCAGAGCGAAGCGACGCTTTTGAGGATCGGCTGGATTTGCTTGATACTCATTGAGCCTTCTCCTTTAGTTCAGCAATAATCGCTAAACTGGAGGTGACAAAATCAAACCGGAGAAAGCCCAATGAACTTTTATAATAACCTACATCCCTATTATTGTGGTATCGATTTACATGCTAGAAAGCTCTATGTTTGCATTATTGATCAAGACGGTCAAACCTGTGTTCACAAGGAAATTTCAGATAGTCCTGACAAACTAAATCAGTTACTGAAGCCCTACCTGGGCAATATCGTTGTCGGTGTTGAGTGCATGCATTGTTGGTATTGGGTATCTGATTTCTGCGAGGATATTGTCGTTGATTTTATTCTCGGTCATGCGCTATACATGAAAGCCATCCATGGCGGTAAAGCAAAGAACGATAAGATTGATTGACCGCCAAGGATGGCGGAAATGCAGATATTGCAGGAGCAATATATCTGCCGTTTAAGATAGCCAACCTCATACGCGGTGGTAATTTCCCATTGGCTTACGTCTACCCCAAAGAAATGCGGGCAACGCGTGCTCTGCTTCGAAGAAGAACTAAACTCGTACGACATGGTGCTCACTTAAAGGCACACGTAAACAACACAACCAGCCAGTACAATTTACCCACACACAAGGTGAACTTAAAAGATGTCAGTGCGCGAGAACAACTGAGAACGACCTTTCCTGATCAGGTTGTACAACGAAATGTTAATTTGGATATGGCCGTATTGGATTGTTATGCAAAAGAATTGAGTAAAATCGAATGTTTCCTGGAGCAACAGGCAAAACATGACAGCCCTGTTCATTGGCATCTTTTAAGAAGCGTTTCTGGTATCGGTCGCATCCTGGCCTTAACGATTATTTATGAAATCGGTCATATTGAACGATTCGACTCAGTACAGAAATTTGCATCCTATGCTCGGTTAGTGAAATGCAAAGCGGAGTCGGCAGGGAAAACGTATGGAACTCAAGGCAACAAAATGTTGAATGTTTCAAAATCACGATTATTTTATATGTGTTCTTTTAGAACGATACGGTCGATTTTACATCACATAACCTGAGCCAGTGCGCTTGATTAGACACCCCATTGGCGTGCATTAATACACACACAAAGTCGCTTACACCTGAACTGAGCCTGCTACTAAAGCTTCCGCTCCTGCTCACGCCCCTTACCTACATCCGTGTAGGCAACTGGGGACTAAAAGATTGAGTCAACCCACCACCTTGAATAGTGCCAGAACCAGGTTAACCGATGAATGTCTAGTGACCCTGTTATCGTTCATGGACGAACAACAATACAGGCTGCGGTGAGACCGCAATAAGAGATCCTCTATATGTGTTTGCTGTAAGCGATGATTTGACAGCTGCCATGACAGATGAGGTGATCGATCTTTGTGTGTGATTTAATTTTCGATCATCTAGGTGACCGAAAAAAAACAACTAATGGCTATTGACTTGGAAACGGCTCATATGGGTTAGGCCTTTGACTAGCCATCAACGATGTCATTTTTAAGGCTAAGCACGAAAGCAACAACCTCATCGCATTCTTGTTTAGGAACCTCTAACGCTGCCATAGTGGCGCCAGCATGTTTCAAAAAAACTGACCAATCACTATCGCTGATTTTCATGCCTTGATGCGATAATTTCATATCTCGACCTGTATAGTATATTGGGCCGCCTGTAACCGAGCAGAGGTAATCAATTAGTAACTGCTTTTCTCTCGCGATTCCATCATTTCCACGATTCTCCCAAAATCGCCCTAATTGAGAATCTGGCTGTAACCGTGATAACAAATCATTAGCAAAAGCCGTAATGCCATCATAGCCACCAAGGCGTTCATAAAGTGATTTCTGATCCATCCTGTTTCTCCTTCTTTGTGTTTGCATACCAACGAGGCTGTAGAAAAACCTGTCTTCGGTTCAGGTTTTCAACATCTCGATTAATTTTTGATCGGTTCATTTATTTTTATAGTGCTTTTGGTTTTAATAAAATAGAGGTTGCTTCATTCTTGAATATAACTCAGGCCGCCAATCCACCGTAATTCTTTAGCTTCTCAATATTGTGTACTAGACAATACATCTTCCACTGACATTGTACTTTCTTTTTACTGCGCAAACTGAATCGGTTGAGCCGTTTATTTGAACCTATATTACCAAACACCGGTTCGACTACCGACATTCTGTGACTGTAACTCTGTTTTCCCTTGTCGCTATCCACTCGGTGCTTCATCCAATCAGTGAAGTTCGGTGCTCTTTTACTCTCCAGGACAAATGAGACCTGTCGACCGTGGCCCTCTCGGGTGTTCGCAGAGCTTGGGTTTCTCATGCATTGATGTTTCAATTTGCAGCCTCGACATTTTGTCAGCCGTCCTTCAAAAAATAATTTATAACTGCCTTGTTGATCATGGCCTTCTTTCTTTAGCCACATCGCCTCGCCTGCCGGGCAGATGCAACTTTTCTTGGTAGGATCGAAACGGAATTCACTGGCAGGGATGACGTTGATTGTTTTCTTTTTAGTGTTTGTTTTCCGTTTGCCGTATTTGCTTTTCTGCTCGGCGAATTTTGGATCCCGACTGCGAAATTTGTTGTCGGGGATATAACCATTGATCCTATTCTCGTGCAGATATTTCATATTCGCTTCATTGGCAAATCCGGTATCTGCGGTCACTATGATGTCGTCCTGATATATATTGTTGCTGATCCCCAATCGTTTGTAGCGTTCTTTAATCGTCTCCAATACAGGTTGTAAGGTATAGTGTTCCTGGCCTGCTCCGAAGGCTTGAGCATCAATGATCACTTGATGTTTTTTATCGACCGAGGCAACGCCATTGTACCCCTGAATAGTCCCTTTGTTGGTGGTCATCTTGGCGCTTTCATTATCGGTGATATTACTTTTGACTTGACCCACATGGATGTGGAGAATGCCGGTTTTGCAGGAGCATAAACCTGCCTTTGGGTCTTTTACCTTGGCCCATCCGTGGGCTGTTGGACTTTAAAAATTGATCTATCTTCTCATGCGCTTTATTTAATGTCTCAATGGCCTGCTCGGTGCGCTTGTGTCTCTCTTCATCACGACTTTCATTCTTGTCTAACTGTTGATGTTCGTTTATATGATGATGGATCTGACGTTTAATTTTCTCGCGCTTTTCTGCCAGCTCTTTAAAGGTCCCCGACCATTCTTTTGAGGCATCCGATGGCATCTTGCAACCATCAATCGCAAACAACTCATGGCCCAGTAATCCTTGCTCATGACAGACCAATAACACCTGTTCAAACAAATCCGCTATCTCAGTTGCACAGGAACTGACAAACTCTGCAATCGTTGTAAAATGCGGCACGCTATCACACGACAAGGCTTTAAATATGATGTTCGTTTGACAACACCATTGGATCTCGCGACTTGATGTTATTCCTTTAGAGTAAGCGAACAGGATGACCTTCAACAAGATAGCCGGGTCAATGGCAGGGCGGCCGTTGTCATCGTTGTTATACCGAGGATAAAAAACAGACAGGTCTAACGTGTTCTCTATTAAGTAATGAACGGCGTGTTCGAAGGTGCCCGCTTGAAGTTGGTCTTGATAATTGATCACCACCATTGAACTCTGATTGTGATCATAAGGAATGAATTTAGGCATTTAAAGTGCTCTTTATGGGTTGCGCTATTTTACCAAATCTAAGGTGGAAATAGGGGTTTTTCTACAGCCTCAACGCCCGCGTAATGGGCGGACTGCGCAGCAGGCCGTCCAGCACGAAGTGCGTTCGTTGATAAACTTGTTGAACGAAGCCGCTATCGCGGCAGAAATCATAAACA
>CBDFNQ010000016.1:0-57967 GCA_965250225.1 Gammaproteobacteria bacterium | reverse complement strand
TCGTTTGCGGATTTGCCTTCAATCTTTAAAGAGTATGTTAACCATTTGCCTTTTTCTGTTTCTAATGTGTCAAGTTGGTCAACCGTTGTTTGGCAGGAACGTGCAAAGCCCTCGGCCGCTTTACTGGGGTTTCCGTCTTTATCATAGGCCGCTGCATACGCAGGACCGCGTCGTAGTTCTTCTCTTGAACTCTGTTGTGTTTGTAATGATGACACCAACACAGCCAAGCGTCTCGGTGTTGCATACCAGTTGATTTTTTTAAAACTGAGTTCAGCGGTATTAAGGCCAGCTTCGATCTGGTCGGCAAGTGCAGTGGCGAGTTTGGCCAGATGTTTTGGCGGCAATTCTTCAGTGCCAAGTTCAAAGAGTAAGTCGTCTGCTTCTTTCATATCTGAAAATAAAATATTAGTTGTTGCCTAGTTTAAGAGAATTCTGATCAAATCAGGACTTGTTGAGTGGAAAACCTAATGCTTCACGGCGGGCAAAATAGGTTTCTGCCACAGCTTTAGAAAGTTTTCGTATACGTAAAATATAGCGTTGTCTTTCAGTGACCGAGATCACATGTCTGGCATCGAGTAAATTAAAGGTATGCGATGCTTTTAAAACCATTTCATAGGCAGGAAGCGCAAGGTTTTTTTCGATCAATAATTGCGATTGTTGTTCACAGGTATCAAACCATGTGAATAAAGAATTTGTATCGGCTTGCTCAAAGTTATAGTTCGACATTTCTATTTCATTTTGCAGATAAATATCACCATAGCTCACCGTACTTTGTTCTGATTGGTGCCAGACCAGATCATAGACGTTGTCTACATTTTGCAAATACATGGCGATGCGTTCGAGACCATATGTTAATTCACCGGTAACAGGTCGACAGTCCAGGCCACCGACTTGTTGGAAATAGGTAAACTGACTGATCTCCATGCCATTTAACCAGACTTCCCAACCCAGCCCCCAGGCACCAAGAGTAGGTGATTCCCAGTTATCCTCAACAAAACGAATATCTTGCTCAAGAGGATCAATTCCAAGTTGCTCTAATGAGGTTAGATAGAGATCCTGAATATTGTCAGGTGAGGGTTTTAAAATAACCTGGAATTGAAAATAGCGCTGTAGTCGATTCGGGTTTTCACCATAACGTCCATCGGTTGGGCGGCGGCAGGGTTGTGGAAAGGCTACCTTCCACGGCTCCGGGCCAATCGAACGTAAAAAAGTTGAAGGGTGGAAAGTCCCAGCTCCCATTTCCAGATCAAAAGGTTGCTCAAGCATACAACCTTGCTTTGACCAATATTGTTGCAAACGCATGATCAAATCTTGAAAACTCAATGAGTTTACAGGGTTATTGTGTGACAAAGATCTCTCCAGTGGAATATTAAAGCCAGCAGATTATAACTTGAGATGATGACTATGTGTATGAATTTGATTGAAAAACAGAGGTGTGGATCCAGTAAGCATATCATGGACAAACTTTATCGATAAAAAATACTAATTTGTCAGGCGATGGTTTTCAGAAAAACATCCCTTGTTACATGTTGCCAGGCAGTACAAATGAAATGGTTCAGGGTTGCAGATTGACAGACGATCGTTACTGAATTTCTAAAGCTTAACTTTCATCTGGTCGATAACTATTTACCTGAAAGAAAATAGACGAGAGAGAAGTGTTGCATCTACCTGAAACTGCCCATTTGTATGTTCTGTTAAATTGCGCTCAGTATAGCCAGGAAAAATTTCTGGATCCGGAGCTTGAGACGTATTTAATTCAAACTTTATTACGCTATTCCGAGATGGTAGAACAGGATGATTGTTCTGAAATGATGGGCAATATCGATTTATATAAGGCAATGGAATTAAATGAAGACGAATATCTTAAGGACATTGCAGATTATTGTTTGATCTGTACTGGTCTTATGTCAGGCCAATTTATTTTTGAAGAAATCAGCTTTGAGCGATTACAGGAAATTGGACAGAGAGCATTTTCGATGTTGTCTGATCATACTGATAAAGAAGATAATATTTTTATCAAATTGAGCCGTAATTTTACAAATTTAGTGGAAATTTTACAGTGCTCACAAAATCTTATTTCGGATCAAGGTGAATATCTTTTGTCAGCAAATAGCACATATTCTGCAAAAACAAGCATAAACAAGCACGAGTTATCAAGCGCAAAAATAACAAGCAAAGAAATGTTTCAACCAACATATCCTCCAGGATTTGTCTATCACTAAATGAAAACCACAATCCATTGATTACATTTCGTACGCTTATAAAAGATTGTGTAAATTCAAAGAGGTAATCAAGGAATAGAATATGGTTCGTGTTTCAAAAATCCGCAATAAACCCTGTGTAAGTCGTGCTACATTAAAAAGTTTGCGTATGATTATGGCAGACGATTATCCGGAGGTTTTGCAAACTTTTTTGGATGTGTCATTAGGTCAGCATACTGAAATGCACACTGCTTGTGAGATGGAAGATTATGAATCTTTGGAAGTTGTATCACATGAGTTTAAGGATTCCTGTGAAAATATTGGTGCGGAATCATTATCTGAACTGGCTGATCAGATTGAACGACTATGCGGTTCAGGACATTATAAATCTATTGATGAACTCATTGATAAGATTGATGAATTGTATGGAATCTGTCGACTGGAAATTCAAACGGAACAGAAGCGTTATTATAAAATAGCGATTTAAAAAATATCAATCGCGCATTAAATTTTCAAGTTCCATCGTCATATCATCATATTTAAATTTGGCTATTTCAAATACCCAGGGCGAGATATGTTGGTTCAACAGCTCTACTTCTTCTGCGGAGTTCGGTTGTTGCTGATCTTCTGAAACGGATTCCTTTTGACTATCGTTTTCCAGTGTCTGATAACTAAAATTAAAGTTTGCATAATATTTTCCAACGTCTTCACGCAATTTAATTTCTGTGATTAAGCCTCGAAAAGTTTCAATGCGAGCAAGGATACTATTGTCAGACAGATCAAACGAGTTCAGTGATTGAACCCCGTTGGCACGTACACCTTCAAGTATTCTACCCATACGATTGAGGATAACTTCCGATTGTGGATTCTTGCCATCGGGTAAATCTTGTAGGAAGAAATTGACCTGTCCTTTATCTTCTCTACTGAGAGTAAAAGGGTTTTGATTTGGGTGTGTGATAGAAACACTTTTTACTTCATCGGAACTGAGATTGATGATGTCAACGCTGAAACCAGTCTATATCTTTGCTGCTCAGCTCTATTTGACCTTGTACTAACCAAAGCCTGTTCTTCATCAGGTAAGCGAACATAGAGTGCTGGCAAGGCCTTGTTGCCTTCGCGTTCTTTGCCAACGATTAAAGATGTTATCAACGTACCATTTTCGTCCAGAAGTGTAACTAGTTTGGATGTTGTTGAACGATCATAAGGACCTTCCACAGCCAGTCTGGAATAGAGCCCAGGATTTTTAGTTTTTTCCGAATCAATCTTTAGTTCGGAAAGACTAATGATTAAAGTTTTTATTTTTTCTGTTAGAGCTGGGAAACTATCACTGCTTTGTATAACCCAGTCAGCATTTTGATGGCTAATGATCACATCTTCTTCATAACCTTTTATCTCGACAATTTTAACGCTATTAATGTTATCGATGAGCTGAGGAAATAAAAAGGCTTTGTCTATTTCCTTTACGGGCGCACGTTCTTGCCAGAGTGATATCGCAGCTATAATCACAATAAATGTGATAAGAATCAGGGCGAGTAATTTACGAATATTCATCGGGTAGAAATTGTTCCAGCACTATTCGGAACGGGTGTTTCGAACAATCGCCATGCCTAGTGCAAACACAATAATGATTAATGGAATCAAACCAATGTTTACAAATCGTAATTGATTCCCGAGGTGTTCAATATTTTTTTTCAGTTCGTGTTGAACACTGCGTAACTCTTTGCGTGTTTTCACTCGCTCGCTACGGAATTCTCTCAACCTCTGTATTTTGCGCCTCTGTTAATACTGCAACGTTCTTTTCGCTTTGTTGGGTCCGTATCTTTTGAATTTTTTCTTCTGTTTCTTTTAATCGAGTCATTAACTTTTGTTCACGTTCACGAAATTTGTGCTTCTGCCTGACGACGGATGGCTTCCACTTTTTCAAATGGACGGGAAAAGACACCACGACTTCTAAGACTGATTAGATCAGTATTGCCAGACAAATTATCCAGAGAGTTAACGATAAAATCACCATTGTCAGCAATGGGCTGTGGTATTTTCATACCAAACATATTTTGTTCACGTACCCAGAATAGATCACGCAGGATGTCAGTGTCGGCAGAGACGATTAGATTAATGTCGCCTTCGGCTTTAAAACTCGGGGTCAGCTTCGAAATTTTCATCATCAGAAATATTGGGCTTACCTTCGGGGAAGGCTGATGTCACTGTGCCACTAATTCGGGCAACCAGTGTTTGTTTACGTTCTTCAGACTGGAAGTTATCCATCATGACTTTCGGATCCGGTTGGAACATAATTAAGTCACGTTCCACCCGCATCGATTGCATCGTTGTTTCAATCAGTGGCGTAATAGTGATGTCGGCATCTTCCAATATTTCTATGATCCCGGCAGTGCCCATATTAATAATGTTTAGATTATTAGTCGAAAAATCATCCTGGTTAAAACTTTCTTTAGCAAGACTGAGCCAGGGCAAGTAGCTGACTTCTTCCATACCTCTGGCACCCCGCGTGCCTGTACACGCATGGCAGCATTGCTATCAACGGCCAATCTTTTCTTGCAGAATAGAAATGCCCCAAACGTTGAATAGAAAATCCAGATCGGAATCCAGATCGGGCATAACATTCGCATTTTCGGCTGGTGGTTGTGAGTTATCGCCTTCAGCTAATGGGTCAACAAAAATCATGGGCTTTGCCACCACGTAATAAATATTGATCAATTGCGTATAAAATCGGTTCTTTCAAATTCTTTGGATGCACGATCATCAAAACATCAATATCTTTATTAATCACATCAGACTTGAGGCTAATGTTTTCAATATCGAAAAAAATCGTACATGCTTTTTACCACTGCCCAGGTCTCGAGTTGAGCCTCTTTATCTCCAAGTATGGGTAAGGTACTGATAACACCAATGAGTGGTTTCTTTGGATAAGCCAGGCCATAGATCATTTTACTGATGTCGTATTCGAGTGAGGCCTGTTTGTCAGTTTGAAATAACGGGATGATTTCTTCGTCATCGGTTGAATTAGCGCCGACCAAACCAAAATAAGCTCTATCGCCTGCTGTATTAACTTGTATCCCTTGCAGGGCATAACCCACGGCTTCATCTTCTTGTTCAGAATAGGGTTCTGGATCGGTAATGCTTAGTTCCAGCATGCCGTTGGATCGCGCCGCGTACTCTTCGAGCAAATCGCGCACCCCTGACGCCATAGTTCAACATCGTCGGGTTAAAGCCGGTCAATTCGTTCTGTGAGAAATAAAACTTGAGTGAGATGGGTTCGTCGAGTTTTTCGAGGATATTAATCGTGCCTTGAGACAGAGTAAAAAGTTTATTCTCGGTCAGGTCAACACGCAGATTGGTTACCAGACTGTTAACAAACACAACACTGGCAATAAACAGAATGATTCCAATAACAAGACCGGTTCCGGATATAATTTTTCGTGTGATCATAATTATTTATTGTCCTTCAATCCGCTTTCTTTTGATCAATGATGATGACATTGGCGTATAACCAGATACTTACCAGTGCGAGGAAATAAAACACATCACGAAAATCAATCAGACCTTTTTTTATTGATTCAAAATGCGTCAGAAAACTGAAAGATGCAATGGCATCCACCAACCATTGCGGCACCCACTCTGGAACAAAGTCCAGGACAGCAGGATAACCACAGAGAATAAACAGAAAACAAATCACAAGGGTGATGACGAATGCAATGACCTGGTTTTTGGATTAATGCTGAAATACAGGAGCCGATAGCAAGAAAACCTGCAGCCATCATAAAACTGCCAATGTAACTGGCCAGAATGACAGTGTTATCTGGTTCACCAAGGTAATTTACTGTGATCCAGATAGGAAAAGTCAGTGCCAGTGCAACACCAGTGAAGCACCAGGCGGCGAGGAATTTTCCGATGACAGCATCAATCGTTAAAATCGGCAAGGTCATTAATAATTCAATGGTGCCGCTTTTTGCGTTCCTCTGACCAAAGACGCATGGTGATTGCCGGGATCAAAAATAAATATAACCAGGGATGAAACTGAAAAAACGGATCCAGATCTGCCTGATTGCGTTCATAAAACTGGCCGATCTGAAATGTGAAGCTGCCGGTCAGCAATAGAAAGATAACAATGAAAGACGTAGGCTACCGGTGTTGCGAAGTAGCCATAAAATTCGCGGGTTTAAAAATGGCGCGGATATTATTCATGATTGTCCCTCCACGCCTTCTTGCTGATAAAACTTATGTGTGATGTCACGGAAAACATCATCCATACGACCGGTTTCGGATTGTTCGAGTAATTCGGTGGGAGTGCCGTCATAGAGAACCTGACCGGAGGCAATGATGATTGCACGGTCACAGATTGCATCGACCTCTTCCATAATATGGGTTGATATAATGATCGCCTTGTCTTTTGCCATTTCTTGAATCAGCAGACGAACCTCGTGTTTTTGATTCGGGTCGAGACCGTCAGTGGGTTCATCCAGGATAAGAACTTCCGGGTCATGCAATACTGCCTGTGCCACGCCCACACGACGTTTAAATCCTTTTGATAAGGTTTCAATGGTTTGAAATTCAACCGATTGAAGATGAATACGATCGATTGCCGTCTTGACTGATCGATCTTTTTCTTCACCAGTCAGGCCGCGGATCTCGGCGATAAAATGTAAAAAACCGCTGACCGTCATCTCACCATAACTGGGCGCACCTTCTGGCAGGTAACCAATCATTTCCTTGGCCTTGAGCGGTTCTTCAAGCACATTGAAGCCGCAGATTTCAACGGAACCGGATGTTGGTTCGAGAAAACCAGTGAGCATTTTCATGGTAGTGGATTTGCCAGCACCATTAGGGCCGAGAAAACCTAACACCTCACCTTTACTAACTGAAAAGGAAATGCCTCGTACCGCCTTGATAGGGCCGAATCGTTTCACCAGTGTTGTCACGGTGATAGCGTTGTTATTACTTGGTTCATCCATACGATTTGTCTGCAGTTTGTTATTCTTATGTGTCGGAAAAGGTTGGCTATTCTGCACATATAATAGAGTACGTCAATTCGAGTATGAGACAAGAAATCAACTGACTTGTTTCCTGGAGAATTTGATACAGATATTTTGGACATTTTCGTCTACGGTTTTACTCAATTTGAAAACAAAATTGCCTGGTTCGTGCTATGCTCGAAATAAACTAATTATTTGTTTTTATGGAAAAAATATCTTTAGAAAGTGGCCAGGGGCTTGAATTACAATTAACCGTGGCAGGCATAGGAGCCAGGAGTTTTGCCTTTATTATCGATTGGCATATTCGATTTGTTCTGGCCTTTGCCTGGATCATGGGTTTTGTCCTGCTTTCTGAAATAGGGAAAAACTGGTGGGGTAGCGAGCAGGGCTTATTTGATGAATCTAGTGATTTTTCTTCCGGCCTGGTTGCCCTGATTATTATTTTGCCTCCCATGGTTCTTTACTTTCTCTACCATCCGATCCTGGAAATCCTGATGAATGGACAAACGCCTGGTAAGCGCATTACCGGTGTTCGCATTGTTCGGCAAAATGGTATGCCTGCCGGTGTTGGTGTACATCTAATCCGGAATATATTTCGACTGATTGATAGTATGCCTGCATTTTACTGTTTTGGGATCATTGTCTGTTTTTTCAATTCGCATCATGTGCGAATTGGCGATCTCGCTGCGGGTACTGTACTGGTATATGTCGATCACAATACGAAAACTGAAATGGCAGAGCTGGATTCTGTTTTAAAGGAGGGTGGACTGGGTCTTGAACAAAGTCAGCTGTTAAGGGAATTGATCGAACGTTGGCCCAAGCTTGAATCTGAAAACCGGAAATTACTGGCGACAGGTTTTCTGACTGAGATTGGTAAATTAAATCCTGTCCAGGGTGAACTCTATGATGATAAAGAGCTATTGAACATGTTAACAGAGCAGCTTGTTTGATGAGTCAGCAGAGTAGTCTGATTGCCTGGTTAAAACGCCGCAAATCCAGCTGGAACGATGTGGCAGATAAAGTCGAACATAATTCTGGAAAATCTTTCCAGATTGATAGTTATGAAGATTCTATTTCATTCAGCGATGAAATCCGTTCATTGGCTAGCGATTTATCCCTGTCTCGTGTCTTGATGCCTGGAAACCGATTAACCACAACGCTTGAACAATTATTGATCCGCGCCAACATTCTGTTCAATCAACCTGCGACGAAACCGTTTAGAGAATTGCTTCATTTATATCGCTATGGAGCAAAATCGTTATTTGCTGAATTACAGTTCAGAATCTATCTGGTAACACTTTTATTTTTGTTTTGTATGTTGGTTGGCTGGATATTGGTTAGCAATTTTCCTGAGTTGATCAGTTTGTTTGCCTCTGAAGAAATGATTGAGAAGGTGCAACAAGGTGAGCTTTGGACCGATGGTTTGTTAAATATCATGCCTTCTTCTGTGTTGGCAATTCAGATCATAGCGAACAATGTTATGGTGACTATCTTTGCCTATGCTCTGGGTGTGTTTTATGGATTGGGGACACTGTACATTATTTCTCTGAATGGTTTGATGTTAGGTTCCATTCTTGCGTTTACCCATCAGTATGGTTTGCTCGAACGTATTGTGGCATTTATTTTTCCACACGGGGTTGTTGAACTCAGTGTGATCTGTATTGCTGGTGCAGCTGGGGTCAGTCTTGGCGAAGCATTGGCAAGGCCCGGTCAAATGACACGACAACAGGCCTTTCAGAAAAGCACGCATCAAGCCGGACAGTTGTTGGCGATATCAATACCGTTTTTAATCGGGGCCGGGATCATCGAAGGCTATATTTCCCCGAATGAAAGTTATCCCATGTGGAGTCGGGTTGTCGTGGGATTAGCCTACGAACTGATTTTTCTATCATTCCTGACGGGCAGAATCTGGCGTGATAAGCCAAATAATTTCAGGACGAATTAAACCTGATGGTGCGCTCTGGCCAATTCGTAACTTTTTAAAACTCGATCATCCAGCTGCGATGGGATCGTGGCAACTGTTTGTACCCCATTGCGTTGTAGATGCACTCTATTGTCCTGAATGGATTTCAGCATTTCTCTGGCAGCCAGACCATGATAGGGATCGAGCCATTCATGCGCGGGTTTATTTTTCCTGTGTATTAACTCTTCGTTAATGATACTGGCAACAATAGCCAAATGTTTTTTTCCCAACAAGTTTACCGATTTGATCAGTTGGCCATCGTTATCTTTGCGTTCGAGATCGGTGAGGATAACGATTAGTGATCGTTGTGATAATAATTTTAAGCCTTCATAACAGGCGAGCAGAAGGTTTGGTTCATGCATCACAGCTTGCAAGTCGATAAGCGTTTTCCGAATACGAGTCAGGTTGCTAGTCGTGTTATTCGGTTTCAATTTTGTGTATACCTTGTCAGCGAAGGTGATCATTCCAACACTGTCACCATTCAAAATTGCCTTTTCACTCAAGCGCGCTGCGATGTTAACGACATGATGTAGCCTGGATAAGCTTCCTGCCTGATAGCTGCTATAACGCCCAATGTCGAGCAGGATTAACATATCCAGACTTTGTTCCTGAGTCATTACACGAACCATGTGTTTCCTGTTTTTTGCACTGGCCTTCCAGTCTATTGAACGCATGGGGTCGCCATGCCGGTAGTCACGAATGGATAACAGTTCAAAACCACTTCCGCTTAAACGACTTTGTCGCTGACCAGTTCTGTCGGTACCATGGATACGTTCTTTGTGATCGAGAAAATCCGGAATGATTTCCAGTTGCTTATTGTATAGAAGTTTCCTTTCCCACCAGACAAGGCCGAACATGCCTTTGACGCGGATGTAAGTAGGTTTCCAACTGACGTTACCCAGGGCCTGAGTATTAAGTGTGAGTGTCTGACTCTGGCTTTGTTGTGCGGGCAAGTTCCAGTACATGATAGTGAAACCGCCAGTTAATGCTTCAGGTAAACTTTGTCTGCTTTGAATAAGCAGCCGGGTGTTCAAGGGATTACGTATGCTGATTTCGGCGTGGAAGGCTTGTCCGAGTCTGGGTCGTTCTGGACATTTTATCGTTAGTTCAGGGGTGCGTTGTTTATTGATTTTCCATTCTACAATGATCATTAAGATGAATAATGCCATTGGATAACGCCAGAGATGTTGATCGATATCGTCTATCCATTGTCCACTGACAGCGAATAAAAAAATTGCCAAAATTAAAAAATACGATGTAAACGATAGATGTAGCATTTTAATAGATAACTATTCTTTGGGCACGGCAACGGTCTCAAGAATTGTAGCAACAATATTCTTTTCTGCGTTGCCATCCAGTAACGCATCGGGTGTCAGTTGCAGTCGATGCGACATGACCGGTTCAGCCATTGTCTTTACATCATCCGGGCTAACAAATTCACCGCCACGTAATGCTGCTTCAGCACGTGCACACAACATCAAGGCCAGGGCGCCACGGGTTGAAAGTCCGAGACTGACTTGCGTATGTTCACGACTCCTGCGGGCGACATCGAGACAATAATGATATACCGAATCAGAGACATGAATATTTGCAACATGTTGTCTGGCATTTATCAGTTGTTCGGATGTAATGTCCTGAATATTTTTCAGGCGATTGGAATAATTTTGATCCGGTTTGTCGTAGGCCTTGAGAATTTGTAATTCATCTTCGACTTGTGGATAAGGGATCACCAGTTTAAACAGAAAACGATCCAGTTGAGATTCAGGTAAAGGATAAGTTCCTTCAAAATCATGAGGGTTCTGTGTGGCAATGATGGTGAAATCATCCGCTAGTTTGTAGGATTGTCTGTCGATAGTGATGGAACGTTCTTCCATTGCCTCCAACATGGCCGACTGTGTCTTGGGCCCGGTACGATTGATCTCATCGACCAGTACAATATCGGCGAACAAAGGACCTTTCATTAATTTGAATTTTTTATCCTGCTCGTCATAGATATGAATACCGGTAATATCACTGGGCATTAAATCAGCCGTGCATTGAATACGTCGAAAATCATTGCCCAGTGATGACGCAAGTGCTCGAGCTAGCAAAGTTTTGCCAAGGCCCGGAGGCCCTTCGAGTAATACATGTCCACGTACCATCAAGGCAATACATAAATTATGTATTGTCGTTTCGACACCAAAGATTGCCTGCTTCAGTGATGCGTTAAGAGACTGTTTAAATTCTGTTGCTGCGTTATTCATAATTGTTTTCGTATCAGTTGAAGTTGATTATAAAATTTTTTAAGACTGAATTTTTTGTCGCGTTCGATTATCCGGCAAAGTTGTTTGAACTCATCAAGTAAACGGTGACTTATTGCTGGCGATTTTTCCAGTACACTCCAGACCGGTTCGCCATTGGCCGGCATAAAACGTTTGCTTCGGATCTCATTATTAAAGTGATGTAATAATTCCATTGCAACGGTTTTCGCACTGCAATGGCGAGCAATAAAATTGCCCAGGGCTGAGACAAAGTTAAGACTGTTATAAGCTTTCTTCCTCGTCTCAAGTGGACCAAAGCGGCTGCTGTGTCCAATAATATAAATCAACCAAAAGATAAATACGAACCACAGGGTCGTATGTAATCTGGGATCGTTAAAAAATGCCTCCGGATCATATATATCAGTTAAGCCCTGATGGAAATCATCAAAAATGATGGTGCCATTTTCAGACAGTTTTAAGGCAATAAGATTATTAATGAACTGAGCATTTTGTTGGTATTCCATTCGTACATTATTGATGACGTCTGCATGGGTGAAAAACCATATCTCTCCCCCTTTCAGACTTTTGAACCACAAGGCAGTGGTAGGGGAATCCTCTTCATAGAGTAAAGGTACCATGACATTTTCATCAGAAACATTTTCCAGACCATTGAAGAAACCTAGAGTGTTTTTTTCCAGGGTGAGATGCTCGATGTTTGTGAATATTGGATGATATTGCTGAGTCTTAATGATGATTTCTGTATTGGGTTCCTTGATCTTTTTGATGATCTCACTAACACTGGGTTTTTGTTCTGGGTCACTGTCTGTTTCATCATCGTCTTCGTCGGAATCTTCATCGTAGTAATAGTCAATTTCAGAAATATCGAGGATCTGGGAAGTCCCTTCATGGTTGTACCGCGACCACGCTGGTGCATCGTGCATACTGGCAAACACCAACAATGTATTTCCTTTGCCAATCCAGTCTGAGAGAAACTTACGTTCAGCTTTTCGAAAGTTTGAACGAGTAGGCAGGCTGATGATCAATATATTACCGGTTTTTGATAGAGTCGCATTATCTTTCAATTCATCGATTCGATCACGCAGGCTCATGGTTGGAATATGATTGTTCTGTAGCCATTGATCCAGCACCCAGAAACCATGTTTGCCGCGATTTTCTGTCGTTGGAAACGACACTAGTTTACTGGGATCTGGCTGTTGAGGCATCAGTAACTGAACTACCAATGCAAATGCAAACAGTGCACCCAGTAAACTGATGATTCGATCATTCATGAGTTTCAATTATTGCACTGATACGTTGTTTGAGAATATCAACCACTGATTCGTTGATCTCTTTCGAACCGTACACATAATCTGCATAAAACAAAGACATGTGATGAAACTTTTCAGAGTTGCTGTAGTGTTGAGCTTTTAAATGCGAGGCAAGTTCGTGATTGGTCAGACTGGGGTTGTTAGGCAAATGATCCAGTTTAATCAGTCGGTTCAGAAGATAAGCAAACATAGCTCGAAAGCGGATGTTTGGCGGTTGGGATTGAATACTCTTCCAGTCCTGTTTTCGATCAGGATTGTTGAACGAATCCATGTTTTGTATGTTTGAAGAATGTTGTTTGCGTTTTTTACGAAACAGACCGTTTTGATTCAGCTCATTGATTACAAACACGATGGCCATAATGATTAACAATAGAATTGAACCGCGAAAAAGCACAGTGGCAAACCAGTCCGGTATATTGAGATCATTCAGCCAGGCAATGAAATCGTCGAGCCATTTGTAATTGTCTTTTGAGATATCTTTGTTATGAGATTTTAACCAATCCAGAAACCTTTCCCAAAGAGATAGCGGTGCTTCTTCTTTGTTCAGATCAAGTTGCTGGAGTAAATTGCTGACACTGGAGTAATTCAGTGTGTTTTTATGAATCTCTTTTTTTGAGACGGCGAGAAAATTCTGGATTGCATAGCCACGATCCAGTGTCTCATCTTCATAGATATGAATGTTCTCAAGCAGGTCGGATTCTGTTTCGGACAGTTTGAAACCCTGTGATTTACAATACTCACTCAGTGTTGATTCGATCTCTTCTGCAGAAAGCAATGCGGAGAACAGGTGTTCTCCGCATTGTTCCATATCGGACGCTGTCGCTGTGCTAGTTAGACATAGGCACAGACAGTAAAAAAAGACACGCATTGATTAAGTGTTGTTTTTCATTGCCTCAAGTTTTTGCATAAGATCCGTTCCCTGATTACGTAATTTCAAGTCATGTAGGATCACCAACACGATAGACAGGATCAGTGGTGTAATCACAGCAGAAATGACCGAGCTTGCTAGATTAATCATGTGATTTAACATGGGATCGATGGCATCTGGAGAGTTTACAGAGCCCGAAACACCCATATATATCCCAACCACGAACCCGACTACGACGTATAAAGCCATTATGATAAAGATAGGTATGCTGACTATGACTGCGGTTCTCCACCAGTGGCCTTTGATAAGTTGATGACTGGTTTTTAATGATTCAATTCCTTTCAAATCATCAACGATGATCAGATAATAGCTCATGGATAAAGAAAGCATTAAATAAATGCCAGGAATGATTAGCAAGATAAAGCCACCCATGATGGCTAACATATAACAGATACCCATGAGAATAAATCGTGGGATCAGTCGTACCCCACGCCAGAATGCTTGTTTGAAGATGGATTCCTCTTGATTTGCATGAGCCCAGATTTTTGAACAAATGGCTGCCCAGATAGGGATATAAAGGAAGATAAGAACCAGATAGACCAGCACAAACGAAATAATCAATACAGGACCTATTCCACTGACAGGATCGATGATGTTGGATTCTGGATCAGACGCGATGGTGATCGCTATTTGTGGCACAAGCATAATGAAACTGGCGAGTATGCTGAGTGCGATGACACTTTTAAAACTACTGAGGAAAAGTTTGATGCCACTGTCCAGTGTTCTGCCAATGGATGATGGTTCAGTTGGTAAGCTGTACATGTGTGTTACTTCCTCCTACATTATCGTTATCTTGATCTTAAGCAAGCATAGCAGAATCTGTTTGCCAATAACGATGCTTCATTCACGTTTCAATCGATACAGCGCTGAAATATCTTCATCGCCGTGACCCTGTTGCATTAGTTTTTTATAATGTATCAAGGTCATTTCGATCATCGGCCAGGCTTTTTCACTATTTTTATTTTTTGCCATGGCACGACAAATTGACAGGTCTTTATGATGTAAAGCAAGTTTGAACCCTGGCTCATAGTTTCCGGCCAGCATAGTCTTGCCACGATGATCCAGAAACCAGTTGGCCGCTGCACCGGTTGCCACAATGTCAACAACGCTATTCATATCCAGTCCCATTGATTCACCAAATGCCAATGCCTCAGTTACCGCCTGATTAATACCTGCGGCCATGATTTGATTCACTGCTTTGGTCGCCTGACCGGAACCGGTTTCACCCATGTACGCAATTTTTGCTGCAATGGCGTCTAAGGTACTGCGTGCTTTATCGAGGATGCTTTCATCACCGCCGACCATCATTGCAAGATTGGCATTCTTTGCGCCTTCAACACCACCGGAAACCGGGCAGTCAAGAAAGTGAGCCTGTTGTGCCTGGAGAACATGCGCTGCTTGTCTGGCGGTGTCAGAACTGACAGTTGAGGTATCAACAACAATGCTGTCTTTTTGCACACTGGATGAAATCGTATTAACCATTTCCAGCACATCTTCATCACGTGAGACACACAGAATGATCAACTCGCATTGGGCTGCCAGTTGCGCCGCTGTCTTGGCCTGAATACAACCGGTTTTCTGAGCAATGACTTCGGCTTTATTTGCTGTTCTGTTCCAGACTGATTCAAGCAGGTTTGCCTGGGCAAGATTTAATGCCATATGCGTACCCATAGAGCCAAGTCCAATCACACCAGTTTTCATTGATTCACTCCTGAAAAAAAAAGTATTATTTTATCACTGCTGTCCCGTTAACTTTCAGAGCAACGCCAACTGATGAATTGCGTTCCGGTCATCGGGAAGTGGGTCGTCTTGTAACAAAGCAAACAACGCTCGTTTTTCAAAGAGATTAAGTTGCAATACGCGTAAGATTTGCTGCATGCTCTTCTTGAGTTTGGATTGGCATTTGATAAACGCAATCAGTAAATAAATGCACATCGCTATCCATATCTGAGTCATGACGGCATTCTTGCTTGTGCCGACGAACGATTTTATTTTAAGATTTTGCTTTATCCATTTGAAAAATAACTCTACTTGCCAACGTGCCTTATAAATATCGGCAATCGTTTTGGCCGCGAGTTTAAAATTGTTGGTTAGAAACACGTAGTGCTTACCTGTTTCTGGATCTCTATAACCAATGCGCCGTAATTGAACAGGACATTTCTTTGCCGTTTGAGTTCCAGTGAATTCAATCGTTTGGTCGCAAGTAAGCCCTTTGTTTTTCAATACATCTCCTCAACACACAACACGAAATTGTGCATTCGTTTTGAGGCGAGTAACAAAGAATATTCCCTTATCTGTTAATTGCTTATACCAGGCGTAGTCATTGTAGGCCTTATCAATGGCGACAATACTTCCCTTGGGAAATGCCAGTGTTCGACCAATAGTCACATCATGTTCTTTCCCCTCCGTGACAGTGACAAACTCAGGCAGGTAACCGGCATGTTCTAATCCGACATGCAGCTTTATCGCACCTTTCGTTGTACGAAAATCAGCCCAGGGGAAAACCGATAAACACAGGTCTATCGTGGAAGCATACAATGAGTACAGTGCATTTTTGAAACGAAAATGATGCCCAGGGGCTACCTCCTGACAACGTTTTAACAGTTTGCCGAACAACGCCTCATAGAGAGTGTAAGGTTTATCTTCATTGATGCGGGATAAATTGGAACGTGACAGTTTTGCACTGCCAAGATGGTATAGACGATGAGCTTGAGCTGACATGTTTTCTACAATATCACGCAAGCTGTTCCGACCCGACAATTGTGCCATCGCCAGTGTCACAAACTGTGACCATCGAGAAGCGGTACGGAAAGAACGACCGCTATGATGCTGATTTGCCAAGGCCTCAAACTCATGTCTCGGTATCATTTTTAGTATTTGTGAGAAGATAGTATTACAATGTGCCATGGCCTGTTCTCCTTTTGTTTTTCAATGACTTGTTGTGATTTCATTGTAACAAATTAGAGGTGTTTCAGGCCTGTTTTATTCGTTCTTAACGGGACAGCAGTGTTATTTTATGACAATAATAGTATCTCATAGTCATACTAAACAATTGTGCAAAGGTCTAATAATATCTGGTAATACATTATTCCTACAAAGTGTTATTCAAATTTGATGAAAA
The DNA here is from genome assembly GCA_965250225.1 of Gammaproteobacteria bacterium. Taxonomy (GTDB): domain Bacteria; phylum Pseudomonadota; class Gammaproteobacteria; order Eutrophobiales; family Eutrophobiaceae; genus CBDEUK01. Next base: position 41,195 of record CBDFNQ010000016.1, on the reverse strand, counting down.
GCGAGGGTTCTATGAAAGCGATACAAATTTTAGTATTTTTCCTGATCAGTCTATCTGTCTTTGCTGGGAACCTTACAGCTTCTCCGGATGGGGCCGAAGTGTATTTTCTCTCGCCCAATGATGGTGATGTTATCGAGGGGAAAGTCAAGGTGGTTATGGGATTACGCAACATGGGTGTGGCACCTGCTGGCATAGAAAAAGAAAATACCGGCCATCACCATTTGATCATTGATGCCGCAGCACCTGCTGCGGGTGAATCCATAGGTAAGGACGACAATCACCGACATTTTGGTGGTGGTCAAACCGAAGCGGAGATAGAACTAAGCACGGGTGTGCATCACTTGCAATTGGTGCTGGGTGATTTTGCTCACCGCCCACATCAAACACCAGTGGTGTCTGAAGTTATCACGATTACGGTTAAATAATATTAGCGATTAGCGGATTGCTGGCAATGTCTGGCAATGACATTGGCAACACAGCAGGTGAGTTTTTTTGCCATTGGGATATGTAAGAATTCGTTTGGGCCATGGGCATTCGAACCAGGGCCAAGCACGCCAGTAATAACAAATTGTGCTGCGGGATATTTTTCACCGAGCATGCCCATAAAGGGAATCGACCAACCTTCGCCCATAAAGACAGCTGGCTTATTAAAATAATCCATTGAGGCCTCGTTTAGAGTTTGTTCCAACCACGGTTCCACTTCAGGTGCCATCCAGCCATCGGCTGCCCAGTCCGGTAAAAATTTCACCTTTGCACCATAGGGTGGATCGGACTCAAGAATGGATTTTAATTTTGCCGATGCTTTTTGGGCATCACAAGTCGGTGGTAGTCGTATGGATAGTTTCAGTGCGGTCTCTGGTCTAAGAACGTTCCCGGCAGATTGAATATCAGGCATTCCATCCATACCGATATAGGATACTGCCGGACGCCAGCTTCGATTGAGGATCAATTCAGCCCCACTATTGTGCATAGCAGATATGCCTTCGCGAAACGGGAAACGTTCGAACAAGGCATCACCCATCATGGTTGCAGCCTCCTCCGCCTGAGTGGTTCTGGAAGGAGGAATGTCGACATAAAAATCTTCAGTGGTGAGTTCACCGGTCTGTGCATCTTCCAGCCGATCGAGTAATTGTCGGAGTATTCGGAAGCTCGATGGCACGATGCCGCTGGCATCACCTGAATGAACTCCTTCGTTCAATATCTGGATCCGTAATTCACCACCGATTAATCCGCGTAAAGAAGAGGTCATCCAGAGTTGTTCATAATTACCGCAGCCAGAATCCAGACAGATAACCAGCGAAGGTTGGCCGATGCGTTTTGATAGATGATCCATGTAATAAGGCAAATCAAAACTGCCGCTTTCCTCACAGGCTTCGATGATCACAACACAACGTGCATGAGGAATACCCTGAGCTTGAAGTGATTGAATGGCTGTTAGCGAGGCAAACATGGCATAACCATCGTCCGCGCCACCACGGCCATACAATTTTTCCCCTTCTATCACCGGCTTCCAGGGATCAAGATCGTCCCGCCAACCATTCATCTCGGGTTGTTTATCAAGATGACCATAGAGTAATACGGTGTCCGTTGTTTGACCCTCAATCTCCATGAAGATCAAAGGTGTGCGTTCTGGCAAGCGGACGATTTCCAGGGTTAGCCCCTGAATGTTCTGTTGTTTTGCCCAGTGGCTAAACTGGATTACAACCTTGTCCATATATCCATGTTCTTCCCAGTCTGGGTCAAACATCGGTGATTTATTCGGGATCTTGATGTAATCAACCAGTTCAGGAACGATGGATTCATCCCATAGTTTATTGGTGAACGAGTAAATATCCTGGATATTCATGACCTGGATTGTAATTATATATTTGCCGATGAAATTATTTTGTATTGTGGCATAATCGTCAGGGTATACACACTTAAACTCAAATATTGAATTGTTTCAAATCAATAATCGAAGGGGAAGAACTATGAACTTTATTTTTAAACGTGGCATTGCAATTTTGCTGTTTGCTTTTTCTATGTTATTTTTATCTGCCTGTAGTGAAAGCGAAGACTCTTCTATGAGCAGTAGCTCTGACACAAGTTCTACAACATCTTCTACAACATCGTCAGACAACAGTTCTCACGTTGTAGTCTATGAAGAAGAGATTTATGCGAACTGGCCTGAGTAAATAATCAGGTTCAATAATTTGTGTCTAAATAGGAGATGAAAATGTCAATATTTTCTATAAAACAATTTTTGGTTCTAAGTGTTCTTTTGTTTGCATTACAGGCCTGTGGCAGTGATGAAGAAGCAAGCACAGAGAATACACAAACCATGTCTGGAGATATGGAAACAGCAACTGTGCCTAAAGCAGAAATGGAAGCCAGTTCGACCCCAGAACCTGAGTTGGTTCCTATGCCAGCAGCTGAATTGATGCACGCTGTGGTTTATGAAGAAGAGATTTATGCGAACTGGCCTGAGTAAATAATTTTATTTGAATTGGAGATGAAAATGCCGACACTATTTATCAAGCAGTTTCTAGTTCTATGTGTTCTTTTGTTTGGATTACAGGCTTGTGGCAGTGAGGATGAGGCAAGTACTGAGAAGACATCAGGAATGCCTGAGGACATGGAAACAACCACTCAGGTTGAGCCTGTATCTGTTCCAGAGCCAATCCCTGAACCTGTTGAAGAAGTCATGCAGGAGCCGGTACCAGAGCTGGTACCCGAGCCAGCACCTGAGTTAATGCATACAGTGATTTCTCAGGAAGCTATTTATAAAAACTGGCCCTATCAGGAAGAAGCAAAAAATATCCCTGAACCCAAAGTCGACATGGTTGATCAGGTTGTCGGCAAGGTTGTCGGCAAGGTTGAAGGAAAAGTTGAAGATAAGCTCGCGGATGTTACGGGTCAGACGACAGAGACTATCTCTAATGTTGTCGATAAAGGTAAAGAGATGATGGCCGAGGTTGTGCCATTACCTGCGCCGGTGACAGAAACACCTGCTCCACCTGCAACGGGTGGCGCAGAACATGATGTCAGTGCCAAAGGGTTGACCGCGTTTGATAAACCGATCATTTATATTGCACCAGGCGATACGGTTCATTTCAAAAAGCTGAACGGCGGTCACAATAGCCAGTCTGTTTTTGTACCCGAAGGTGCTGAAGGTTGGGCAGGTGCCATGAACAAAAACATTTCCGTCACCCTGACCGTTCCGGGTATTTATGGTTATCTCTGTCTTCCTCATGCGGGTCTCGGTATGAACGGTGTGATCGTTGTTGGCGATGCCGGTGATAAGGAAGTTGTTATGGAGTATCTACGTGGATTACCACAAACAGACTTCTCCCGTAAGTTGTTGGGTAAAGTGAATAAGGTGAAGGCTGAGAATTACGTTAAGTAATTGAGAAAATTTCGTCATACCGGCGCGACCATTAAGGAAGGTGGGAGAGTGAGAAATGCAGGAGCATTTTCTCGCTACAGCCGGTATCCACAATAATAATAAGGACTGGGCAAGGATTGTCTGGAACAATCCTTGCCCATACGATCGCAGCATAAATACATCTATGTATAAAACTTTTTTCCCGATTCTATGGCAGCTCCTTTGCGTGCATGCAATCGCTGCATTTGTGCTTCCTGCACATCACCCTCGGGTCTCCTTCGTTAGTGACTAGTTATAGGGACATCCCCAGCATGTCATAGGGGGAAGGAAAACCATCGTACGTTTACTTTTATTAGTTAAAGTGAGAAATTTATTATTAAATGCATAATAAAAAAGTAAATCCATCATCGCTTCTCTTCTTTAGTTTCACCTCGTTGCTTCATAAATGCATAAAAAATTATTCCTAGTATTAATACCAAAGGTAAAAATAACACTAATTCTGCTATTCCAAGTTCTTGACTAATTAATCCAAAGATTCCTAATAAAAACATTATTGCAGAATAAAACAGTATGGTTATTGAGCCCACTAAATAAAACCATTTCTTTATAATTAAGGTCTTAAAAAATAATATACTCATCCAAATTAACACTACACTGAGAGGTAATGTTAATAAAATTACATCGATTGATACATATAAATCTTCTGGCTCAATTTCAAACCTACTAATCGTATCTGGTAAATATAATGTTGTTATCAAAAATATTATCAGTAGAGACAATCCTGTTATGCCTGATAATACTCCCGCTACACGATATAGCGCGCTGTTATTCATTATTAATTCCTATTGGAAAAAATTGATCGTAACTAACTAAAAAAATGTTGGAATGATTTAATTTTAATAGTTTGCATCCGTTGCTTCTACTAATAACCCTTCATAGTCATAATAAAAATGCATGAAAAAACTAATCAGAATCCAATTGTTTCTTATACCCTTCAAATTCTGCCTTTTCAGTTTTTGATACCCTTGGATATTGCATGTCGAGTTTTTTCATGGTGTTTAAAATGATCTCGGCGACGCGCATGCGCATGTAAGGTTTGTCATCTGCAGGGATGGCATACCACGGTGCCCAGGGTTTTGAGGTGGCTTGTAACATTTGTTGATAGGCGTGCATGTAGTCGTTCCAACAGTTTCGTTCTTTCAGATCATCTTCATTAAATTTCCAATGTTTTTTTGGATCGTTGAGTCTGTCCATAAAACGATTTTTCTGTTCTTCTTTGGAAACGTTGAGCCAGAATTTGATCACCACAGTGCCATTGTTTGATAAATGTTGTTCCATGGTACTGATTGAGTCATAACGTTCCTGCCAGATACTGTTGTGATCAATGGCGTTTGGCAGGCGTTGATATTTCAGGTATTCGGGATGGACACGCACAACTAACACTTCTTCATAATAACTACGATTAAAAATGCCAATGCGACCGCGTTCGGGAAGGGCTTTGTTCGTACGCCAGAGAAAATCATGATCGAGTTCTTCGGCACTGGGTTTTTTAAAGCTATGTACCTGGCAACCTGCCGGGTTAATACCGCGTGTGACTGCACGGATGGTGCTGTCTTTGCCTGCTGCGTCCATTGCCTGAAAAACCAATAATATGGAATGATGATCGTGGGCATACATAATCCGTTGTAAATCATCTAACTGGTCGACGAATTTGTTTAACTGTTTTTTACATTCCTTGCGTTGAGGTGCTGCATCTGGCGGGCGAGTGTCAGCGGACTGAACATGGAATTCGCCATCAAATGGAACGAGGTAGGGGGTTTCAATAAAATGTTTCATCATGCGATATTATTATATTGCATTATTATGGATGTGCACTGTTTAAAAGCGTAACCTTTCTGTAACTTTTAGAAGCAAAATGGAGAGCAATAGGATGACCATCAGAAGCCTTGAGGGAATAACACCCGATATTGCAGATTCTACATTTGTGGATGACAGCGCTTTGGTGATAGGTGATGTGACGATTGGTGAGGACAGCTCAATCTGGCCTATGACGGTTGTGCGCGGTGATGTACAAAAAATTCGCATTGGAAAAAAAACCAATATTCAGGATTTATCGATGTTGCATGTGACGCATGACGGAAAATTTTCACCCGGTGGTTATGCTTGTACCATTGGCGACTATGTTACGGCAGGGCATCGTGTGACCTTGCATGCCTGTACGGTGGGAGACTATTGTTTGATCGGGATGTCAGCCACAGTGATGGATGGTGCCGTGTTGGGTGATCGAACAATCATTGGTGCTGGGAGTCTGGTACCAACCGGTAAGGAGCTTGAAGGCGGTTATCTGTATGTCGGCTCACCAGTTAAAAGAGTGCGCAAGTTAAATGAAAAAGAACTCGCCTTTCTTGAATACTCTGCCGAACATTATTCCAAACTGAAAGATAAACATAAAAATTCAACTTGAATCTTCTCAAGGTTTAAGTTGTCATTTCGACTCTTGTCCTGAACCGAAGGGAGGGAAATTGGGAGAAATCTATGTCTAGAATATCAAACGAAAATGGTTAATGATAAGGTTTATCGCTGTGTTCGAAATAACAAGTCCAACTTGCACATAGTTCCTCTGATTAGATTTTCATTGTTTAACCTAAAGCCTGTTTAGTGAATGCCAATTTCCAGACGGACACTGTTAAAAATAATTTCTGTCAGTTTGATTGCACTGGGATTGTATCGGCTTTGGGGCGGTAAACCAGACAAATTCATTAGCAATATCTTTCCGGTGTTTCTTGATACTTTATTGCCGCGTGATGAAACACCTTCTGTGACCGATCTCAATATTGAAAAACAATTTGAGGAATAGTTCAAGAAAGATTCGGGCTATCGAATATTAGTTCAATTCGGTTGTGTCTGGCTGGATAAAAATGCCAATCAACAATTTTCACAAGGTTTTGCTGAACTATTACCAGAGCAACGTGTTGCCGTGGTGAAAGCGTTAGAAAATCTATCGGACAATGAAACAGTAGAAACTTTTTTTACTCAGGTCAGAGAAGATGCTTTTAGTTTTTATTATGCAAATCCTTCGAGTTGGAAAGGCTTGGGTTTTGACAGACCACCACAGCCATTGGGTTATGCAGATTATGATCGCGAGCCTACTTCATGAAAGAAGAATACGATGTCGTTGTCATTGGTTCTGGTGTAGGTGGTGTCGCCTGTGGTGCTGTGGAGACCCCGCGTTTATTACTCAATTCGAATAGTGCATTGGCAAGCGATGGTCTGGCCAATGAGTCGGGTCATGTGGGCAAGCATTTTATGGAGACTTTGTTCTGGCAAAATAATGCACTGTACAGCAAGAATTTAGGTAGTCATCGTGGTATTCCATCCGACAGTATTTGTTGGGATTTCAATGCCCCGGATTCGATAGAAAATAGTATTGGTGGATGTCGTTTCAGTTCCGGCGTAGCTGAGGCCGATCTTATTGGGCCGATCAATTATTCCCGGCGTGTGGTCGGTGGTTGGGGCCTTGAACACAAACAGAAAATGCGTGAACAATTTGGCAAGGTAATATCTCTCGGCGCTATTGGTGAGAGTTTGCCGAACGATAAAAATTTTATCGATCTGGATCCACAACAGAACGATGCCATGGGTTTGGCGAAAGCTCGCATTCACAGTTACCTTGATGATATGGAATTACAGCGTTTGTCCTTCATGGCGGAAACGACCCGTGATGTGTTAAAGGCCAGTGGTGCCGAGACCATCTTTGAAGAATACGGCAGCTATGATTATTTCAGTGCCACACATGTATTTGGCACCTGTCGTATGGGGAATGATGCGGATGAATCGGTGGTGGATGCCTATGGACAAAGCCACCGTTGGAAAAATTTATTCATTGCCGATACCAGTGTGTTCCCCAGCTCTGGTGGTGGCGAAGCACCCTCGTTGACGATCGAAGCCCTGGCAATACGAACCGGTGAGCGGATCAGCGATTTACTCATAAAAAAGACGTTTTGATATGCTTCACATATAATCAAAATTATATTACCATTGCAACCTTGAGTTAATTTAACAGAGGGTGCATTTGGATGAAAAAGTTAGTAGCTATAAAGGATTATGTTCTTGTTTTATTGGTTGCAACAACTCCCGTTTTTGCCGATGAGGCCGGTTTTTATATTGGCGGATCGTTGGGTTATTCTAATCTTGACCAATCAGAGTCAGGGTTTAATGCAGATCTAGCCACTGTTGGCATCACAGCAACTAGCAACATAGACGACAATGATCTTGGCTGGAAATTATTTGCTGGCTATAACATCAATCAATATTTTGGGGCTGAACTTGCCTATATCGATCTTGGAGAAGCAGATATCGATGTGAATTTTACCGCACCAGTCGTTGCAACAGCTAGCGGCAATGCTGAAGTCGATGGTTTTGCAATCGTTGGTATTGCTCGATATCCTGTTTACGATCAACTTGATGTCTTTGGAAAAATTGGTGCGTTCGTATGGGACATAGATGCTGAAGTAATGCTGGCAGGAACAACAAGCTCTCCAAGCGAAGATGGCACGAGTGTTTTGCTTGGTGCCGGTGTAGAATATGAATTTACTAAAAATATTGGTGTCCGTGCAGAATGGGAATATTTTAATGATGTTGAGGATAGCGATCTTCACTTGTTGAGTATTGGTTTTGAATACGATTTCTAAAAATATTTAAATTTCAAATTACCAAAGTAAGGGTTATTTAACCCTTCTTTGTGTTCGTAAATTAGTCAATAAGAATCAGGGAGAATGTATGTTCTCCACTTCCCAATGCTCGGATCGCATTTGCTACAGTTTGTGTATCCACCGGCTTTGAGCTTATGATCTTGTTCCTGACCCTTTTGATTCATTGATTTAACCGGTGAGCGGATCAGCGATTTACTCAAAGAAAAATCACTCTAACGTTCGATTATATCAGTCGATTTCACAGGTCAATTTCGTTACTATTGCCGCCCGAAAACCCAGTGTGAACACGATCGGATGAGCCAATATCCAGAACAATATGATGTCATTATCGTCGGCGGTGGCCATGCAGGCACCGAGGCCGCGTTGGCCTCTGCACGCATGGGTGTCAGAACTCTATTGTTGACGCACAGCATGGATACCCTGGGACAGATGTCGTGTAATCCAGCGATTGGTGGGATCGGTAAAGGTCATCTGGTCAAGGAGGTTGATGCCCTCGGTGGTGTGATGGCCAGGGCGGCGGATCAATGTGGTATACAGTTTCGGACATTGAATGCCCGTAAAGGCCCGGCGGTACGCGCAACCCGCGCTCAAATTGACCGCACCCTGTATCGAAATGCCATCCGTTCTATCCTTGAATCGCAGGAAAATCTCAGCATTTTTCAACAGGCCGTTGATGATTTAATCGTCGAAGGCGATAGAGTCTGTGGTGTGATCACACAGATGGGTATTGAATTCAAAGCCAGGACAGTCGTGCTAACAGTGGGTACGTTTCTTGGCGGCAAGATCCATGTGGGAGATTCCAATTATCAAGGTGGCAGAGCAGGTGATGCGCCATCGAATGCACTGGCAAGCCGTCTGCGTGAATTACCGTTTCGAGTCAAACGGTTAAAAACCGGTACACCGCCACGGATTGATGGTAAAACTATTAATTATTCCGGGCTTGAATCACAACCGGGCGATGTGCCAGTGCCTGTATTCTCGTTTATGGGCACGGCCGAAGACCACCCCGAGCAGGTCAGTTGCCACATTACCCACACCAATGAGAAAACTCATGATGTGATCCGCGCAGGGCTGGATCGATCACCGATGTTTAATGGCAACATCGAAGGCATAGGTCCACGTTATTGTCCGTCTGTAGAAGACAAGGTGGTGCGTTTTGCCGACAAAGTATCTCATCAGATATTTATTGAACCGGAAGGCCTGAATACCCATGAAATTTATCCCAATGGTATTTCCACCAGCCTGCCGTTTGATGTGCAGTTTGAACTGGTGCGTTCTATCAAGGGTTTTGAAAATGCACATATCACCCGCCCGGGTTATGCAATTGAATACGATTTTTTTGATCCGCGTGATTTACACCCCTGGCTGGAAACGAAACACATCAAGAATCTGTTTTTCGCTGGCCAGATCAATGGCACGACAGGTTATGAAGAAGCCGCAGCACAAGGTTTGCTGGCAGGCCTGAATGCCGCGCGCATCTGTCAGGAAAATGAATTCTGGTATCCACGGCGAGATGAAGCCTATCTCGGTGTGCTAGTGGACGATCTGATCACTAAAGGCACGATGGAGCCTTATCGCATGTTTACCTCTCGTGCTGAGTATCGATTATTGCTGAGGGAAGATAACGCTGATCTCAGACTCACTGAGTCTGCTTACCAATTTGGTTTGATCTCTGAAGGACATTGGCGTTTGTTTAACGAAAAATGCACAGCGATAAAGACGGAACAACAACGTCTGGAGAAGAGCTGGATCAATCCAGACAATACTGATGTTGCAATAACTACCCGGATCTTAGGTCAGCCTTTGCAGAAAGAGGCCAACTTGATGCAATTGTTAAAACGTCCGGAGGTTAATTATGTCGATGTATTGGAACTATCCAATGACCAGGAACGAACGATTGCTCCCAAGGTGGCTGAACAGGTTGAAATACAGGCCAAATACAGTGGCTATATCGATCGCCAGCAGGATGAGATAGAACGCAATCGTCGTCATGAAGCAACGCAGATGCCAGATGATTTTGATTACAATCGTATCAAAGGGCTGTCATCAGAAGTGATCCAAAAACTGAATGAACAACAACCGAAAACCCTGGGGCTGGCATCTCGGATCCCTGGAATCACTCCGGCTGCAATCTCCATATTGCGAATCTATTTGAAGAAATACTATTCTGATCTGAAGAAAAGTGCCTAGTCAATTGGCTGATGTTTCATCCCTGGAACAGCGTTTCTATCTTGCCCTTGAAGCGTTTGATTTCAGGGTGGTAGGTGGTTTTGCACCGTATAGTCAATACCTCGAATTATTAGCAAAGTGGAACAAAGCCTATAACCTGACAGCAATTCGTGATCGCGAATCCATGTTGACCTCTCATGTGCTCGATAGTCTGGCAGTCTCTCCCTATGCCCAGGGAGAAGAATGCCTGGATGTTGGAACGGGTGCGGGGCTACCGGGTTTAATATTGGCGATAGCAAATCCCGGACAATTCTGGACCTTGCTTGATAGTAATACAAAAAAAACCCGTTTTGTCAGTCAGGTGGTGATGGAACTGGGTCTGAAAAATGTTGAGGTAGTACATAAGCGTATTGAAGAATATGACGAGCCAGGGAGTTTCGATACGGTGATCTGTCGCGCCTACACCTCTTTGCAAGTATTTTATCAATACTGTTATCGCTTCCTTAAACCAGAAGGTCGACTGCTGGCCATGAAGGCGGCTTTCCCGGAAGAAGAAATAGAAAGCCTTAAAAGGCTTACCGATAATATTGAATTTCATCCGATTCATGTGCCGGGTATGGCAGGCAATCGTGGCCTGGTGGTTATTTCATAAGGGGAGAATTTTCGAGGAGAGCTGAGGCTTTCTGTGACCAGTTTGATGTCAATGACTAAGCAATTTAGTGAATAGCAAAAAACATTCTCAGATCCGGTGGAGATCGCGGTATCATAAGAATAAATAATGACGAGGATAGTATTGTTCCCCCATGAGTAAGACGATGGCAATTGTGAATCAGAAAGGCGGGGTGGGTAAAACCACGACCAGTGTCAATCTGGCTGCGTCTCTGGCAGCTACCAAACGCAAAGTACTTCTGATCGACATGGATCCGCAAGGTAATGCCACCATGGGCAGCGGCGTTGAAAAAACAACCATAGAACACGGCACATATGATGTGCTACTGGACGATATGCCTATTCAGAAGGCCATGGTGAGGTTGGATGGTATGGGTTATGACATCCTGCCGAGTAATGCCGATCTGATTGGCGCTGAGGTCGGTTTGATGGATGAAATGGCGCGTGAAATCCGACTCCGCAGGGCACTGGAGCCCATCAAAGACGAATATCAGTATATCTTCATCGATTGTCCACCTTCTCTGAGCATGTTGACAGTGAATGCATTGGTGGCGGCAGATTCTGTCATCATCCCGATGCAATGTGAGTATTACGCACTCGAAGGCTTATCTGCATTGATTGATACTATCAGCAAGATTCAGAAATTACTCAATCCTGATCTGAAAATTGAGGGCTTGTTGAGGACGATGTACGATCCCAGAAACAACCTGGCCAGTGAGGTATCAGAGCAATTGCTCGAACATTTTGGCGAAAAGGTGTATCGCACAGTGATCCCGAGAAATGTTCGTCTGGCCGAAGCACCCAGCTACGGTCTTTCTATCCTGAAATACGACAAAAGCTCACGTGGTGCCCTGGCGTATCTTGCTCTGGCAGGAGAGATGTTACGCCGCGAAGGTCTGGCTGCTTAACCACTCTCCTTACTAAACTACAATCATGGCAACGAAAAAAAGAGGCTTGGGTAAAGGCCTGGATGCATTACTAAACCCCCAGTCGATACAGGATATTGATACTGTTCGACCCGGTGATCGATTGACAACACTGGCTGTGGATCGCCTGCAACGTGGTCAGTATCAACCGCGCACGGAAATGGATAAGACTGCGCTCGAAGAATTGTCTGAATCGATTAAGGCCCAGGGTCTGATACAGCCAATCCTTGTTCGATCTTTAAAAGGGGCAAAGAAATACGAAATTATTGCGGGTGAACGACGCTGGCGTGCAGCGCAAATGGCAGGTTTGCATGACGTGCCAGTCGTGATTCGAGAGGTAACGGATCAAGCGGCCATGTGTATGGCCTTGATTGAAAATATTCAGCGCGAAGATCTAAATCCACTTGATGAAGCACAAGCACTTTATCGTTTGCTTGACGAGTTTGATATGACCCACGAAGCCGTAGCAGAAGCGGTTGGTCGTTCACGATCATCGGTGAGTAATATGCTGCGTCTGCTCGACCTCGATAGCAAGGTTAAAAAACTGGTTCAATCGCGACAGATTGAAATGGGGCATGCCCGTGCATTGTTGACTTTATCTGCTGCTAAACAGTATGAGATCGCAATACAAATTATAAAACAGGGGTTGTCGGTGCGCGCAACCGAGGCGTTGGTTCGTAAACAACAAGCTGCAAAACCCCTTAAAAAACAGGCTGAAACAAAACTCGATCCAAACATTAAAAGTTTGCAGGAGAATTTATCTGAACGCATAGGTGCGTCAGTTACGATCAATCATTCGAGCAAAGGTAAGGGAACAGTGATGATTAAGTATCATAGCCTTAATGAATTAGACGGAATATTAAAACGGATAAAATAAGGCAAGCTCTGAAAGAATGTGTGAAGGCTATTAGGTTTTTACTTGCGCTGCAAAACAGAGTTCCACAGGGTGAATTTATTGGGTATAGATCAAACCATTGATCCTCGGACAATTGCACTTTATACTCCTCCGCTGGTGAGGGAGTCCCAATCAGACGCTATAAAAATTAATAAGAAATTTGTCGCAGTGCGGTGGTGGTAGCGACCTTGAAGATTCAAGAAAACACTATCAGTAGGACAACCGCTTATCGAATATTGTTCTTGTTGTTATTACTAACAGGATTTACATCGATAGTTTTATTTCTAACAGAAAATAAAGTGGCTGCATACTCTGTTTTACTCGGAGGATTGGCTTTCATACTGCCGAATTTGTATTTTGTCACCAGTACATTAAGAGACGAATTGCAGCAATCACCTCGAGTGATTGTTCGCCGGTTCTATATTGGCGAATTAGGAAAGTTGCTTTTGACAGGGGTGTTTTTCACAGTCTTTTTTGTCCTGGTTGAACCGTTGAATGTCATCGCTTTTTTTGTGACATATTTTTTGGTAATGGTAATGAATATAGCTGGCCTGGCCCTGTTAAGTAGGAAAGCAAAGCAGGAAAGGTAAGAAAATTAATTAAGTTTTAGTGAGAGAAGGTTTACATGTCCTCTGAAGGCATCACATCAAGCGCATACATTAAGCACCATCTGACGAATATGACATTCGGTCAGCACCCTGATGGAAGTTGGGGTTTGGCACACAGTTCAGATGAGATAAAGGAAATGGGTTTTTGGGCCATTCAAGTGGATTCAATGGCCTGGTCAATTTTCCTGGCTTTGGTTTTTTTCTATTTTTTCAGAAAGGCCGCCAAAAAAGCAACAGCCGGTGTCCCGGGGGGCTTACAAAATTTCGTCGAGTGGATTGTCGAATTTGTTGAAGACAGTGTGCAAGGTTCTTTTTCGGCCAGGAACGATATGGTTGCACCAATGGCACTGACTATTTTCTGCTGGGTCTTTCTGATGAACTTGATGGATTTGATCCCGGTAGATTGGTTGCCCATGGTCGCACAGTTTATCGGTCAACATGCTTTTGGTATGGATCCACATCATGTCTATTTTAAGGTCGTACCAACAACGGATCCCAATATTACGTTTGGGATGGCGTTTGCCGTATTTTGGTTGATGCTTTACTACAGCATTAAGGTTAAAGGTTTTGGTGGTTTCTTTAGTGAATTGGCCTTTCAACCGTTTGGTAAGATGGGAATGCCGATTAATCTAATTCTGGAAGGCGTGTCATTGATTGCAAAACCGATATCATTGTCATTACGGTTGTTTGGTAATATGTACGCAGGTGAAACAATTTTTATCCTGATTGCCCTGATGTATAGCGCTGGACTGGGAATGGGGATATTTGGTGGTATTTTACAATTGGGTTGGGCTATTTTTCACATTTTGATTATTACCTTACAGGCGTTTATCTTTATGACGCTGACTATCGTTTATATGGAAATGGCTCATCAACATCATTAAACAATATTTTTTTATTACTCTTTAAAAAAATCCTAAGAGGAGATAACAATGGAACAAGCTTTATTATTCATCGCAGGCGGCCTTATGATGGGGCTGGGTGCATTAGGCGCTGCTGTCGGCATCGGTATTTTAGGTAGTAGTTTTCTGGATGGTGCTGCACGTCAGCCTGAATTGATCCCAATGTTGCGGACTCAGTTCTTTATTGTCATGGGTCTGGTCGACGCGGTTCCAATGATTGCTGTTGGTATCGCATTGTACGTATTGTTCGCGGTAGCTTGATTGTAATCAGGCGATACGAAACCTGAATTTAGAGGTGAAAGTATGAATATTACCGCAACATTGATCGGTCAATCGATTTCATTCTTCCTGTTTGTGGTGTTCACAATGAAATATGTGTGGCCGCCAATTATGAATGCGTTGAATGAACGTACTAAAAAGATCGCAGATGGTCTGGCTGATGCAGAAAAAGGCCAACAGTCACTGGAACAGGCAGAACAAAAAGCCACTGAAATTCTGCAGGAAGGTAAGGAAAAATCTCAGGAATTTATCAATCAGGGACAAAAGCGACACGATGAGATCGTAGAACAGGCAAAGGACAATGCGCGTGATGAAGGTGAGAAAATACTACTTGCTGCACGGGCTGAGATCGATCAGGAAAGACAACAGGTTCGTGAGGAATTACGCAGCCAGGTGTCAGCACTGGTCATTGCTGGAGCAGAGCAAATACTGATGCGTGAAGTTGATCAAAATGCGCATAATGAAGTACTGAAAAAAATCAGTTCAAGTCTGTAAGGCCAGGAGAAAATGCAGGAATCCTTAACAATAGCACGACCCTATGCACAGGCTGCATTTGAGCAGGCACAGGAAGAAGGTAAGTTCAGTGACTGGACTGATATGCTTGAATTTCTGAAGCTTATTGTGAGTGATGACGACATGAAAACTGTTCTGGATAACCCTCGGCTTGACGGCGAGTTTATGGCTAATTTTATTCTTGATATTGGTTCAGATCAGCTGTCAGAGACCGGGCAAAATTTTGTTCGTGTACTCGCAGATGCAGGACGTCTCACATTGCTTCCTGAAATTACTGAATTGTTTAGTGAAAAACGTGCAGAGGCAGAAGGTACTGTCGAGGTCGAAGTTATTTCTGCCTATCCTTTGAATGATGATCAGGAGTCATCTATTTCAAAGGCGATGGCTGAACATTTTGGCAAGAAGATTGAAATCACCAGCCATGTAAATGAGACATTAATTGGTGGTGTAGTTATAAAAACCGGCGACTCAGTGATTGATACCTCTATTAAGGGGCGACTGAAAGAACTGTCGAACGTAATTGTAAAATAGAATTTGTCATGTAAGAGCCTCTGAACAAGTCTATCCATGACTTGCCAGAGGGCGAAAACTAACGCAGCAATCGCTCCGGGCGATTGCATTGCATACACTCCATCCGTGGAGATAAATGCGATTTTAGTTTTCTTACATTTTCAATAACATATCGTTATTGAAAATGGTGGCACATTCTTGTGCCACAGGAAACACTGACTTACATCAGAGTTTCCTTTATTTAATAAATGTAAGTGGGGAAACCCTAACTTAAATGGTAGATGAGGAATAAGCATGTCCATCAGTGCAACAGAAATCAGTGATCTGATTAAGAAAAAAATTAAAGGTCTTAATCTCGAAACCGATGCCCGGACCGAAGGTACCGTGGTGAGTTTGTCGGATGGTATCGCCCGTGTTCACGGGTTAAGTGATGCCATGCAAGGTGAGATGATTGAGTTTCCGGGGAATACATACGGCTTGGCGTTGAATCTGGAACGTGATTCTGTCGGTGTTGTTATCCTGGGTTCATATGAACACATCTCAGAAGGGGATGTGTGTAAATGTACTAAACGAATTCTGGAAGTGCCTATCGGTGAAGAACTTCTGGGTCGAGTGGTTGATTCCCTGGGTATGCCTATCGATGGCAAGGGTGATGTCGATGCAAAATTGAGTTCTCCAATTGAAAAGATTGCCCCTGGTGTTATTGCCCGTCAGTCGGTTGACCAACCGGTGCAAACTGGTCTGAAGTCGATTGATGCCATGGTTCCTGTTGGTCGTGGCCAGCGTGAGTTGATTATTGGTGATCGTCAAACCGGTAAGACAGCGGTGGCAGTGGATGCCATCATTAATCAGAAAGGCACCGGTGTTAAGTGTATTTACGTTGCCATTGGACAAAAGGCTTCTTCTATTAATACCGTTATTCGTAAGCTCGAAGAGCATGATGCAATGGATCACACTATCATCGTGGCTGCTACCGCATCAGATTCAGCGGCCATGCAGTTTATTGCACCTTATTCTGGTTGTGCCATGGGAGAATACTTCCGTGATCGCGGTGAAGATGCGCTGATCATCTATGATGATTTAACCAAACAGGCCTGGGCCTATCGTCAGATATCACTTCTATTGAAACGTCCACCAGGTCGTGAAGCGTATCCGGGTGATGTTTTCTATTTGCATTCACGTTTGCTAGAGCGCGCAGCGCGAGTCAATGCTGATTATGTAGAGAAATTTACTAACGGTGAAGTCAAAGGCAAAACCGGTTCACTGACTGCATTACCGATTATTGAAACTCAAGCTGGTGACGTATCGGCCTTCGTCCCGACCAATGTTATTTCAATTACCGATGGTCAGATCTTTCTGGAAACTGATTTGTTTAACTCTGGTTTCCGTCCTGCGATTAATGCTGGTCTGTCTGTCTCCCGTGTGGGTGGCGCTGCCCAGACCAAGATCGTTAAAAAACTCGGTGGTGGTGTGCGTCTGGCACTTGCCCAATATCGTGAGTTAGCCGCATTTGCACAATTTGCTTCGGATCTTGATGAAGCCACCCGTAATCAACTCGAACGTGGCCAACGTGTTATGGAGCTGATGAAACAAAAGCAATACTCGCCACTTTCTGTTGCAGAAATGGGCGTCAGCCTTTATGCCGTTGAAGAAGGTTATATCGATGATGTTGAACTGGAAAAAATAATCGATTTTGAAGCAGCGCTTCATTCTTATCTGAATACTGAGAAATCTGACCTTATGGACAAGATTAATGAGTCTGGTGATTTCAATGATGAGATTGCTAACGGTATTAAAGCCGGTATTGAAGACTTCAAAAGCAATCATACCTGGTAATGTACAGGATGTACGAACGTCGCGGCTACACTAGCACAGGACGTGCGTAGGTAGAGCAATGCAGGAGCAATTGCCGAGGACGTAGGGGAGCGACGCTGAAAAAATATTGAAGAATATAATTAGAAGATTAATTTGAAAAAGAATAAGTGAATTAGATAAATGGCAATAGGTAAAGAAATACGAACCAAGATCGCGAGTGTTAAAAACACTCAGAAGATCACCAAGGCCATGGAAATGGTTGCGGGTAGCAAGATGCGTAAGGCACAGGAAAGAATGATTGCCGCGCGTCCTTATGCCGACAAGATTCGTAACGTGATAGCACATTTAAGCCATGCGAATCCGGAATACAAGCACAGCTATCTGGTACCAAGAGAAACGGTAAAACGCGTTGGTATTATCATTGTTTCAACTGATCGTGGGCTTTGCGGTGGATTGAACTCAAATCTCTTTCGCGATGTCATTCGTCGCTTGAAAGAGTGGAATGATCAGGGAATCGAAGTTGATATGTCCATCATCGGCAGCAAGGCACATGCTTTTTTCAAGACGGTTGGTGGCAATATCGTTTCGGAAGCCTCTCATCTGGGGGATAGCCCGATGGTTGATGAGATCATTGGTACAGTAAAAATAATGCTGGATGCTTATACAGCAGAATCTGTCGACAGGGTCTTTCTCGTTAGCAATGAATTTATTAATTCAATGACCCAGTCACCAAAAACAGAGCAACTATTACCGATCAGCGGTACTGAAGACAAGGATTTAAAACATCATTGGGATTACATCTACGAACCCGATGCGAAGGAAGTTCTGGATATATTGTTGAAACGTTATATCGAGTCTTTGGTGTACCAGGGTGTGGTTGAAAACATTGCCTGTGAGCAGTCAGCCCGGATGGTCGCCATGAAGAGCGCTTCAGATAATGCCGGTAAGATGATTGATGAATTGCAATTGATATACAACAAGGCTCGTCAGGCAGCGATTACACAAGAGTTGTCAGAAATTGTTAGTGGCGCGGCTGCAGTCTAAGTAATAAAACGTGAAGCGTTAAGAGTGAAACGTGAAGCGTTATAAAGTGAAACTAAAAAATTTACATACTATTTAACGAAACAAGATAAATAAACGAGGAACCTAAACAATGAGTTCTGGAAATATCGTACAAATCATTGGCGCTGTCGTCGATGTGGAATTTCCCAGTGAATCCATTCCCAAGATCTATGATGCCTTATTGGTTGATGCCGAAGGTGTTAATACAACTTTGGAAGTTCAACAACAGATAGGGGATGGCGTGGTCAGAACCATTGCCCTGGGTTCAACTGATGGTCTGCAGCGTGGTCTGAATGTGAATAACACGGGCGCGCCTATTTCTGTTCCTGTAGGGGAAGCGACTCTGGGTCGTATTATGAACGTGCTGGGTGAGCCCATTGATGAATGTGGCGAGATTAAAGCCAGTGAAACCATGTCTATCCATCGTGATGCCCCAAAGTTTACGGAGCTTAGCCCCAGTACTGAATTACTTGAAACCGGTATCAAGGTAATCGATTTAATCTGTCCCTTCGCCAAGGGCGGTAAAGTAGGATTGTTTGGTGGTGCTGGTGTTGGCAAGACCGTCAACATGATGGAATTGATCAACAACATTGCAACCCAACATTCTGGTTTATCCGTATTTGCTGGCGTTGGTGAACGTACTCGTGAAGGTAATGATTTTTATTACGAAATGCAGGAAGCTGGTGTTGTAAATGTAGAAGATTTCTCCAAATCAAAAGTGTCCATGGTTTATGGTCAGATGAATGAACCACCGGGTAATAGATTGCGTGTGGCACTCACTGGTTTGACACTGGCAGAAAAATTCCGTGAAGAAGGTCGTGATGTTCTGTTTTTTGTTGATAATATTTACCGTTTCACCCTGGCGGGTGTTGAATGTTCTGCATTATTAGGCCGTATGCCTTCTGCTGTGGGTTATCAACCGACACTGGCCGAAGAGATGGGCAAATTACAAGAGCGTATTACCTCAACTAAAACCGGTTCTATTACCTCGATTCAGGCCGTATATGTACCTGCGGATGATTTGACTGATCCATCGCCAGCTACAACATTTGCGCATCTGGATGCAACCGTTGTACTGTCGCGCCAGATTGCAGAACTGGGTATTTACCCTGCGGTGGATCCTCTGGATTCTACCTCACGTCAGCTGGACCCACTGGTTGTTGGACAGGAACATTATGATACCGCTCGTGCAGTACAGAATACCCTGCAACGTTATAAGGAATTACGCGACATCATTGCGATTCTGGGTATGGACGAATTATCGGAAGATGATAAATTAGCCGTAACCCGTGCCCGAAAAATCCAGCGTTTCCTATCCCAGCCTTATTTTGTTGCTAAAGTTTTTACTGGGCAGGACGGTCAATTTGTATCATTGAAAGATACGATACGCGGCTTCCAGGAAATTGTTGATGGCAAACATGACAATCTCCCGGAACAGGCTTTTTATATGGTCGGTGGTATTGAGCAGGCCGTCGAAAAAGCCAAAACTATTTAATTAGGCTGAGAGTTCAATGTCAACAATTCGGGTCGAAATCGTCAGCGCAGAAAAAGAGATTTATTCAGGTGAAGCCGTCATGGTATACGCTCCGGCATCGCAAGGTGAAGTAGGCATTGCCCCCCAGCATGCACCACTGATCACACAGATGTCGCCAGGTGAAGTTCGTGTTGAACTGGAAAATGGTGAAGAATTGGGATTTTATGTTTCTGGAGGTTTACTGGAAATATTACCCAAGGTCGTTACTGTACTTTCAGATTCGGCTGACAGGACAGAAGATCTCGATGAAGCTGCTGTCATCAAGGCCAAGGAAGAGGCTGAAAAGGTATTTGCAGAGGCAGGGGAGGTTGACTATGCTCGTGCTCAACTGCAATTGGTTGAAGCGTCGGCCAGATTCGAAGCTATGAAGCGATTAAAACGAAAAAGAAATTAATAGAAATTATTATTCGGAAACGCCCTTAATAGGGCGTTTTTTTTTGCCAAATATTGCCTCTTAACATGGATTAAAATTTCTATATCTGGCATATTTTTGGCTAAGAGAACTATTCTTTCTTATCCTAATTAATATAGTGACCATCAAACATGAGTAAAAATCTAAGTGTTGTCATTCTTGCAGCGGGTAAAGGTACCAGGATGTATTCTTCTCTACCCAAGGTTTTACATAAACTAGCGGATCGTTCCTTGCTCGAACATGTTTATGACACGGTACAGGAGATTGAACACCGTGATGTTTATGTGGTGTATGGTTTTGGTGGTGATGTTGTCAGAGATCAATGCTTTCTCAGGCAATTATTTGTGAACTGGGTAGAGCAAAAAGAGCAATTGGGAACGGGACATGCCGTAGTCCAGGCCATTCCTGATATTCCTGATGAAGATGATATTTTGATTTTATATGGTGATGTGCCTTTGACTTCTTCTGAAACCTTAAAGAATCTGGTTTCTGCTGGCAAGAAAACAGGGTTTGGTTTATTGACAGTGCTTATGGATCCCCCGACCGGTTATGGTCGTATTGTCAGGAATGATGCGGGTGACGTTATCAAAATTGTTGAACAGAAAGATGCCAATGAAGATGAACTAGCGATCACTGAAGTTAATACGGGCATGATGATGATAAACGCCAAGTCATTAAAACAATGGTTAGCTACTTTGAAAAATGATAATGCCCAGAATGAATATTACCTGACCGATGTGATCGAAATGGCCGTTGCTGATGGAATCAAAATTGAGACAGTTCACCCTGAATCACCGATCGAAGTAAATGGAATAAACAATCGAGCACAATTATCAGAAATGGAACGTTATTATCAGCTGGTGCAGGCACATACTTTATTGAATCAGGGTGTAACTTTAATTGATCCCGCGCGGTTTGATTTAAGGGGTGAGTTGGAAGTTGGCCAAGATGTGATTTTTGATATCAATATTATTTTGGAAGGGAAAGTTAGTATCGGTAACGATGTTAAGATTGGTGCGAATTGTATTATTAAAAATTCAATCATTGGTGATGAAGTTGAAATATTTCCTAATACCATCATTGAAGATGCCGAGGTCGGTGTTCAATCACGGATTGGACCCTTTGCTCGGTTAAGACCGGAAGCAAAACTAGCCGAACAGGTTCACGTCGGAAATTTCGTTGAAATAAAGAAATCATTTGTAGATAGAGGATCAAAGATCAACCATCTAAGTTATATTGGTGATAGTGAAATTGGTGTTAATGTCAATGTAGGTGCAGGTACGATCACCTGTAATTATGATGGAGCTTATAAACATAAAACAATTATTGGTGATAATGTGTTTGTTGGTTCTGATACACAGTTAGTTGCGCCGGTTAAAGTAGGCTCAGGAGCTACCATTGGTGCGGGCACGACAGTAACAAAAGATATAGAACCAACCGATCTTGTGATTAGTCGTATAGAACAGAAGTCCATTCCTGGTTGGCAACGTCCGGAAAAAAAGAAATAAGTACTATGAAAGTTGGTTATTATCAATTTCGTCCATTATTTGGCAAAATTGGAAAAAATGTAAAAAAAGTCATCGATGTGCTTGATGGTGTTGAAGCAGACATTATTGTCCTGCCTGAACTGGCATTTACCGGTTATTATTTTAAGGATAAACAAGAAGCGATTACCCTCGCTGAAGATGTAAATTCATCAAAGACAATAAAAAAATTATCATCTCTATGTCAGAAAAATAATTTTTACATAGTCAGTGGTTTTACAGAAAAGTCAGAAGGGCAGTGTTACAACAGTTCTGTATTAATTGGTCCGAATGGTCTGGAGCACACCTATCGAAAATTACATTTGTTTAATGAAGAAAAGAATATATTCACTCCTGGTGACACTGCATTAACTGTGCATGATATAAGAGGTGCAAAGATAGGTATCATGATTTGTTTTGACTGGGCCTTTCCAGAAGTGACTCGAAGTCTTGCATTGCAAGGGGCGGATCTTATTTGCCATCCTTCAAATCTGGTATTGACTTATTGTCAGGAAACTATGTTAAGCAGGTGTCTGGAAAATGGTTTGTTTGCTGTGACGGCTAATCGATATGGCGCTGACAAAAGACCTCAAGGTGTAATTAAATTTACTGGAAAAAGTCAGGTGGTTGCACCCGGTGGAAAATTGATACATCGTGCAGCATCTCAAAGAGATGAATTATATATTACGGACATTGATATCAATCTGGCCCGAGAAAAACACATAACACCGTTAAATGATTTGCTAACAGACCGTCGTCCAGAATTTTATCAAGTTTAAATTAACAGGAGACACTCATGACCTTTGCGACAGCTGATCTTTATGATGAACACGAAGAAAATCTCCAGATTGCAACTCCCATGTTTAATGATTATGGTGGCAAGAAAAATTTTTCCGGGCTCGCATCTACTGTAAAAGTCTTTGAAGATAATTCCTTAATCAGAGCGGCGTTGGAAGAACCAGGAGATGGTAGGGTACTTGTTGTTGATGGTGGTGCATCACTAAAATGTGCGCTGGTGGGTGATATGTTGGCGGAACTAGGTAGAGACAACGGTTGGGCAGGTATTATTGTCTATGGCTGTATCCGGGATTCTGCTGTTATTGCTAATATTGATATTGGTGTGAAGGCATTAAACACCAATCCACGTAAAAGTGTTAAAAAGGGTGTGGGTGAACGAGATGTTGCAGTTAGTTTTGCCGATGTAACGATAAACCCTGATGACTATATCTATGCCGATGAAGATGGGATCGTGTTTACTTCAGAGAAACTTCAATAGTAAAAAAATAAAAACATTTTTAAAAAATAATAATCGGCTGTTGGCTGTTAATTTTATAGCATTAACAGTTTTAATTATGTGATGTACTTCCGCATAGAAGTGGCCCCCATTAGTTGGACAGTAAATCAAGAATTATAAGTGTATTTCTGTCATGGTAATTCTTAAATTATCCTGCCTGTCTAAGCAGTGGCAGATCAGAATAATATATTTCATTAGGTTTGGCATTCAATGTTTGATGTTTTCTTTTCGTATTGTAAAACTGAAAGTATTTATCCAGTCCAGTACGTGCCTCAATCAACGATTCATACGCATGTAAATAAACTTCTTCATATTTCACGCTGCGCCATAATCGCTCAATAAAAACATTATCAATCCAACGTCCCTTACCGTCCATAGAAATGCGGATGTTGTTTTGTTTTAAGATATACGTAAAGGCATTAGAGGTAAACTGGGCACCCTGATCCGTGTTAAATATCTCAGGTGCGCCATATCAATTGATCGCTTCCTCAAGTGCCTCAATACAAAAGTCCGTGTCCATCACATTCGAGACGCGCCAGCTCAATACTTTTCGTGAATGCCAATCCATGATCGCCACCAGATAGGCAAATCCCCTCGCCATGGGCAGATAGGTGATATCCGTACACCACACCTGATTGGAACGATTAATCTCGATATCCGACAGTAATTAGTCGTCCCTGAAGATTAAGCAAAAACACAAAAGTTTATTTTCTGATCACCCGCTATTTTCAAACTTAATCGACGAAAGATAGCTTGAAAATATCGAAGCCAATAAAACCAGGCCAGTAGCTTAGCCATATTGTATGCAGCGGCAGCTAATACGACATTAGCACGGTCTCCCGCTTTGCCTTTTAAGTGATTTCTGTTCAATCGATGGTCTGATTTTAGATGACCGATAATGGGCTCGATTGCCGCACGTCGCTTCATCCACTTTCGTAAACTTCTTGTCGCTCGTTTGGGTATCTTTCCCACAAGGTGAATTTTCGTATCGCCTTTTAATCCATGACCTCGGTAACCCATATCACAGTAAGCATCTTGTGGCGTGATGCCGGTTAACTCACTCACCTGGTTCAGTGCACTTTCGAGTGTATGACCATCGTATGGGTTATCTAAACTTTGGGCTGAGACTACCCAGTTACCTTTTGATGTTGTGACAAACGATGCTTTTGTTCCAAACTCATACCGCTTGTGTATTTTACCTTTAGCAATGCAACGAACGTCAGGCATCATGGATGTTATAGAGTTTGTTCTTATCAAAGCGTTGCTGTTTTAATAACTGTGTTGAACGCTCAATTAAAATAGATAATTCATCATCCATTAAAGGTGCTTTACGCTGAATATCTCGCGTTAATCGACCCAGATAGGTTTTTAGTTTTCGCGTTTGTTTCGCCGCACGTTTCATTTGTTTTGCACTGGCATAACGTCAGTTGGTATTGTTGTCCCCATTCTTGTTTTAAACGTGAGACCGTACTAGCGGATAAACCCAGTGCTTCGTCACCGACCAATACTTTTAATGCCGCTTCCATTTCACCTGTGGAGATGCCTTTGAGATAAAGCCAGGGCAGGGCGGCTTCGATGGATTGTGTTTTCCGTATAGACGGTGGCACCAGTGCCGAATGAAAGCGGACGGGTTCACCTGATTTAGCGCGCACTTTGGGGCTCCTAACCGTCACCGGCCCAATTCCTGTCAGGATCTTTCGTTCAGGCAGGTAACCATTACGGACTACCGCAGCGTTACCCTCCGTTGTTAAACGCGCTGTATACTGCTGAAGCAGTTCTTCCAATTCAACTTGTACGGCCTGTTGGATCAATTCTTGTGCCCCGCTTTGTAACATCTCAGTTAATGCATCTGTAATGGTGTCTCGACCTTTGAGACCGACAACGTTATTCTTGTTCATAGTGCCGTATCCTCGTTTTGGTTGGTTGATTGTTTTTACGAACTTCAAATCAACCAGATACGCCGCTTCTTTTCAAGTGCTAAACACCAGATTTAGTTATAACTCCGGCAAAAGCCACTTTGGCCTTGAAAGCGGGTGAGTGGTTTCGTCTTTTTCTTCGCATCTTCTGTTTCCTCATTTTGAATGAAAATTTAACAGAAAATACACTTATCAACCTGTCCTAATTTCGGGGGCCACTTCTCATATCTAACTTAAGAAGTTACTACATATATGAATTTTTCCTTAAAATGATACGCTGACTTCAATTTTTAACAATCAGTTGTTAGTGTATTAAACCAAAACCATATAATAGTTAAAAAACTATCAATTTTAATAATTGATGCCATTTACAGAGTATTAATGGTTATAAATTTTATGATGCAATTCTCAAATTTTAATTTTGAGCACGCATTTTTAGGAACTAGTGAGCAACTTTGATTGTCGGTAACTGACAGTGGCTGGGTATTTAGATTTTTTGCAATGGATAGCTAAAAAAGAGGATATTTTAGGAGGTTTGGGATGAAAATCTTATTAGCCGATGATCATGAGCTTTTTATTGATGGACTGAAATTAGTCTTGCAGGAATTAGAGCAAGATATTGAATTTGATATTAATATAGATGGCCAGAGCGTTTTGGATAAACTCCTTTCTGGTGAGAATTACGATTTAGCATTAATTGATTTAAAATTACCTGTTCAAAATGGTTTTTCTATATTGTCTGCATCAGACAAAGCATCTTGCACTATCCCTATTATTATTATCTCTTCCACAATGGATCCAAATGATGCAAAAAAAGCTATCGACTATGGTGCGGTGGGCTTTATCCCAAAGTCTGCGAGTAAAAATAAAATGTTGGGTATTATCAAATGGGTGTTAATGAAGGATGTAAACAGCACCTATGGCGAATTTGCAGAAGTCAGAATTTCCAGGAAAAACCAAATTTGGGCAAAATGGCATAATGTTACACCTCGGCAAATGGATATCATCAATTTATTAATGAGAGGCTCTTCTAATGAGGAGATCGCTAAAAAACTTTCAATTAGTTTATCCACAGTCAAATCACATTGTACTGCTATATTTAAAAAGTTTGATACAAAAAGTCGTGTCGAGACGATAAAAAAAGTACGGTTATATGGTTTTGAATAATATTTAGAAATGTCAGACCGTCAAGACATTATAGAAGCCGATCAATTTGCCGATCATATAGAAGCGGATAAAGTCTTATTCGTACATTATCAGGTACCCACAATAGTATGGGGAGTTTTTGTCGGTGCATTACCATTGTTTATGGTATACAAATATGATCCAAAGTTCTGGATATTCAAATTATGGATCATTGCCTATTTGTTGTGTTCAATTTTACGTTATTTATATTATCGGATGTTGGATCCTGCGTCAGGAAATATCGAAAAGATTATTAATCATGGAACTGGACAAACAATATTTTCTGCCGCAGGAGGGATCATCTGGGGTATTGGGAGCGTTGTTTTATATGAACCGGTGAATACGTATGCCTATATGGTATTTGTACTACTTTTACTTTTATCGTTTGGTGGTGCATTGATAATACATTCAGCCCAACCGAAAGCAGCTTTTTCTTTTGCTTTGTTTGCCTTATTTCCTATGTGTATTAATCTGTCCTGGCAAAATATCTCAGATAATTATTTAATTGTTATTATTTTTTTATTTTATTTAATATTTTCTTTGAGACTTTGTTTGAATGGATACCACACTATTGAAGAATCCTTGCGACGTAAATACGAAAATCTGAGCTTGGTTAAGACATTAGAGCAACAAGCAGAGCAGTTACAAGGAAAAACCCAGGAAGCAGAAAAAGCCAACCTCGATAAATCCCGTTTTCTTGCTGCCGCTAGTCATGACCTGCGCCAACCCTTACACAGTCTTAATTTATTTGCTGGCATATTAGAAGACGAACTAAATACCAATAAACAAAAACACATCTTTAACAAGATAAACGATAATATCAATGTATTATCAAAGCAATTCGATGGTTTATTAGATATCTCCCGTTTGGATACAAAGGTAGTATCAGTAAAGCAAACGAGTGTTTCATTACAGGAAATCTTACAACAAATTGAAGAACAATATTTGTTACAAGCAGAACAAAAAGGTCTGGAGCTGTTTATTACGAAACAAGACGTTATGATAAAAACGGATATCAATTTGTTAAAACAGATCCTGGATAATTTTGTTTCTAATGCCATTCGTTATACAAAAACAGGCAGTGTCCATATCGATTTTAAAGTAGATAACAAGTCCGTTATAATCAGCGTACGTGATACAGGGATTGGTATTGCTGAAAATGAAATCGAAAACATTTTCGATGAATATTATCAACTGAGTAATAATGAACGTAATCCTGTCCAGGGTTTTGGTTTGGGTTTGGCGATCGTGCGGCGACAGGCAGCCTTATTGGGGCATAATATTAAGGCCGAGTCGGAATTGGATAAGGGTACGACGTTTTCGATAGAAGTGCCGTTGGCGGATAAACAGGAAATTGCCAAAGATGACGAAACAGAATTGTTAAGCGATGGTGAACAGTCGTTATCCGGCAAACGGGTGTTATTGATTGAAGATGAGTTCGATATTTTACAGGCGACCCAATATCTATTAGAAAGATGGGGTTGTGTTGTTATGAGTGCGGGTACTTCAGAAGATGCGTTGAATATTATTGCTACATTAGCCCCGCCTGATTTAATTATCTCGGATTATCGTCTGCCAGGGCACATGAACGGTCTGGAATTAATTAAAACGATTCAAACAAAACTCAATCAAGACGTGTCGGCTTTGTTAATATCCGGTGATACCGATCCAAAGATTCTGAGGGCGATAGATCAAAACCAAATAGTGTTGTTGCATAAACCTCTTAGAGCCGAAACTCTGAGCATCATTCTTAATCGACTCTTAAAAGAACATAATACTCCTGCTGTTTAGATTAAAACGTTAATAACGTAACTGCCAATAACGCAGTACACATTATCATTTTCAATACTAATTTTCGTGTAGTCTATTTCAATAATAAAAAATATTTTGTAACACCTTCCCGCAGTTCAAGTATTCGTACTTAAGTACTAATACAAACATCACAGTTTTTCTAAATTCGTACTTTAGTCTAGTTTTTTATAAAAAGATTAGATGTTATGTTTTGAGCACGCTAAAAAATATTTCAATAAGAACGGACGTTTACATTCATTAAATAAGAGTAGTTTTATGTTAACACATCAACTTAAATCATATTACGCCGTCACTCGGCACTGGGCAGCAATGTTTTTATTGCTGTGCTGTTCACAACAAACCTTAGCGTATGGAACAATTCTGAATGATATCGACTTCCGGGGATATGATCTTCATAAATTTCTTAATGTTGAGTCGGCATTGAAGTGCAATTATGCCTGTGCAGGTACTCGGAATTGTAAGAGTTATACTTGGAATCAAGAGGATCATAATTGCTATACGAAATCTAAAATACCCCCCATAGATGTTCTTAGTTCTAATAGAGATGCTGTTTCCGGTGCCGTACAGACGAGTTATAACAGAATCTGGTGTTTAGCACTTGAAAAGAAGCGGCGTATTTGGTTGATTTGAAGTTCGTAAAAACAATCAATCAACCAACCAAAACGAGGATACGGCACTATGAACAAGAATAACGTTGTCGGTTTCAAAGATCGAGACACCATTACAGATGCATTAACTGAAATGTTACAAAGCGGGGCACAAGAATTGATCCAGCAGGCCGTACAAGTCGAACTGGAAGAACTGCTTGAACATCATGTCGAACGTTTAACGACAGAAGGCAAGGCCGCTGTTATTCGTAATGGTTATCTACCGGAACGAGAAATACTGACGGGCATTGGCTCGGTGACGGTTAGGATCCCCAAAGTACGCGCCAAATCAGGAGAACCCGTCACCTTTCATTCAGCGTTGGTGCCGCCCTACGTTCGTAAATCTCGCACCCTCGAGGCTGCCCTGCCCTGGCTTTATCTCAAAGGTATCTCCACGGGTGAAATGGAAGCGGCCTTAAAAGTATTGGTCGGTCACGAAGCACAGGATTTATCAGCCAGTACGATCTCACGCTTAAAGCAAGAATGGGGACAACAATACCAACAGTGGCGAGAGACGCCATTAGACAAAGACCAATGGGTTTACATCTGGGCAGACGGTATCTATTCGGGTCTCAGAGCAGAAGAGTCCAAACTCTGCGCCCTGGTGATTATCGGTGTCAATGAGCGAGGTCAAAAACACTTTCTGGCGATTGAAGATGGTATTCGTGAATCAACGCAGAGCTGGCGAGAAGTACTGCTCAAGCTCAAATCACGTGGCATGAACGTCCCCCAACTGGCGATTGGTGATAGTGCATTGGGGTTCTGGGCTGCGATGGACGAAGTCTATGCTGAAACACGACATCACGCTGTTGGGTGCACAAAACGGCGAATGTGTTGAACGCCCTACCGAAATCGTCACAGCCCAAGGCCAAGCAGGCACTCCATGATATCTGGCAGTCCGAGACAAAAGGAAATGCCGAGAAAGCCTTTGAACTGTTTATCCAGACCTATGACATAAAATACCCAAAAGCCACGGCGTGTTTACAAAAAGACCGTGAAGAATGGCTCGCTTTCTATGACTTCCCGGCACAACATTGGCAAAGCATTCGAACCCGTGATCCGATTGGATCTACCTTTGCCACAATCCGTCACAGGACGAAACGAGCAAGAGGCTGTCTGTCTCGTGATAGCCTGTTGCATATGATGTTTAAGCTTGGGGAATGTGCGCAGGGCAAATGGAGAAGATTAAGGGGATTTGATCACCTGGCCAAGGTCATCAAAGGGGTTCAATTTAAAGACGGTATAGAAGTGTTAGATAACAAACAGGTCGCCGCTTGGGATTCAATTGACCAAACACCAGATTTGACAATAACTCCGTACACCGATGAACGGTTTATGCTGTTACAAGACGTTAATATACTGGTAGCCAGTAAACATTTATATACGGTCTCTTCTGAACGAGCATGCGCAACAAGGTGTCGAGAAGAAGATGAATGTACTGCTTATGCGTATGACGGTACATCAGCATGTTGGACAAGGGTGGATAATGATTTATACGCATATTCCGCTTCTGGTTATAAAGCCGGAGTAAAGGTTGGTATGCAAGGTGCTCGTATTAGAAACATCGATCTTAAGGGCAATGATTATGCCAATCCTGTTGTAACCCTCGAACAATGCCAGGCACAGCGTACGGTGGAATCTCGATGTCGTGCGTATATCCATTATAAGGGCATCTGCCACTTAAAAGAGGCGGGTGCTGATGGTTTACCACCCGGGGCGCATTTCGCCGATGCCGTATCCGGCATCATGGTCAAAAACAAAATGAAAATCACTTGTGGGATCAACCGGGCCAATGGCAATATACCGGGTCTGAATTATCTTACTGTGTACGGTGGGACCAGAGGTGTGGCCCAGTGTGAACGAGATTGTCTCGAAAATAATAAGTGTGTGGCCTTTGACAACAACAGGAGCAGATGTTGGCACAAGGCAGAGGTAACAGAAGCAATTGTAGCAGCTACTTATACTTCAGGTGTGAGACTGGCCAATGGTCAGACCCCGCCGGAACTGAATAAGGATCGAAGTGGGGGCGATATGACCGGTATGTCACTGGTCATCACCGAGACTGATCCCAAGATCGGGGCGGCTCGTTGTCAGAAAGCTTGTCTTTCACACGCGGCTTGTCGGACTTATTCGTATGCGCATTCTACGAATCATTGTTGGTTAAAAGATCAGCTGACCAAGATGAAGTCGATTACAAACTCTATGACGGGGGTAAAGACGCCGGAAAAACCGTGTTTGGCGATTATGGTGATGATCGATCAGGCTCGGTTTAACCTGGGTAACCCCGACAGAGACATCTATGGTGGTTTTAGTGCTCTGTTTGGTAATGCTACGCATGCGACGGACAAGTTACTAAATGAAGGCACGGTGTATGACTATGCCTTGTATGAACATGCGCAGGTCTATACGCCACAGGGGCATTTGACCGTGGTCACGGGCAGCAATCCCTGGGCACATGGTAATGATATCCCGGGTTATTGGAACCATGAATCTAATATAAATACGATTATGGTCGATTGTTATGATGCAAACCACACAGTGTATGACCAACATGTGACTGTGACGGCAGAAAAATACGAGGTCTGCAGTTCACCACAGTTGTATGTTAATACCTACAATACGGATTATGCTGCTTGGGTGCCAATAACATTGGCGGATTCGATCAAGAAGACCTTCTCAGATGCCCAGATCTATGGTGTTACGGTCTGGGACTCACCTTTGAACCAGATGATGGGTGATGCCAAACACAATGGCGGCAAGTTGTTCTGGTTGAATCGTTATTTAGGCGGTGTTGGGCATTCCAAGATAACCTCCAGTAATTATTACTATCCATCAGGATTGCCAGCTTGGGCAACGAACTTCCAAAGTTATTATGACTATTTGAAAAATGTGGTGGTCAACGATCCTGAAATACAGCTAAGTACTGTTGGTAGCGGTTCTAATGCTTGGTTCAAATGGACTCAGAAGTCGGGTCATACTTATCTGAATCAGGCTTGGCAGGATCAGTCTTTGGGCAACCAATACGCGGTGCAGATCAGCTATACCGTCAATGGGTATCGAACCTATCTTGAGGGGAATACTCAACAGGATCGAAAATTCCCACATTTTTTCCGTAACAACGAGCAAGACGTAGTGAACATCAGTTTGGGTCTGCCGTTCAGTGATATGTACTCGACCGAGTTTGCCAAGAATTTAATTCTGCAAAAAGGGCTGGGCGATCATGTTGCGGGTCTGGATGATAACCGTACCGATCTGTTGTATCTGTATTTTGGTTCTCTGGATCAGATTTCGCATAACTATGGCGCAGAAAGTCCGGAGTACGAAGAGACCTGGCGTATCCTTAACAAGACTCTGGGAGATTTTATTGTGTTTCTGGAAGAGGAACTGGGTCGGGAAAATGTGTTGATGATGGTCACCGGTGACCACGGTGTGGATTCGATCCCGGAATACATGGCCTCGAATAACGTTTCAAATAGGGCCTATAGTTTTTATACAGGCAAGAGCAAACCAAGTGCTGCGGAGAAGACTGCTTTGCGCAATTCATACGGTCGGGTTTACCTGAGTAAGCAGGATCCAAGGCCAGGGAACAGCAACGTACGTAATTTGGTGAATAAAGCCGTGTCACATGTTTTGGCTCTTCCTCCAACTATAGACCATGTGCATGCCTTTGAAGGTTCTTCCATCATCTTGAACAAGGAAGCGATAGCCTATAAGTTGCCAGTTTATTTCCCTAATAATTATGCTGGTTTTGTGAAGACCGTTGTAGCTTATATGAATCGCAACGCGCCCCATTACCTGGGTGTGAGGAAGTTCTATTCTATTCCTGGGTTACAGGCGACCTCGTGGAATGACCTGCCACCACTTAAGACCGGGGTGATTAACCTGGCGGATTGGGATACTCGGGTAGCGAAGTTAGGTGTATCGCATCGAACGGATACTATCAATATTGATAACTATACCTTTCCAACTACCAAGATGGGTGATGCGGGCGAGATTTTCATTCTGGCCAAGGATCTTATTACATTTATGGTGGTGAAGGTTATGCGGCTATGCATGCGACGCCGTCGTGGTGGGACCAATCGGTGATGTTGAACTGGTGGGGCCATGACGTAGGTCGGTCGCATATCAGGCAGTTGGACAACCATCAGCGTGACCGTTACATGGTTCGGGTACGGGATATCACCCCGACCTTCGGTGCGCTCCTGGGTATTGATATCACT
The DNA here is from genome assembly GCA_965250225.1 of Gammaproteobacteria bacterium. Lineage (GTDB taxonomy): Bacteria > Pseudomonadota > Gammaproteobacteria > Eutrophobiales > Eutrophobiaceae > CBDEUK01. The sequence continues at coordinate 8,228 of CBDFNQ010000016.1, read as the reverse complement.
AATCTACCCGAAGCGGGGAAACGCGACGGCAAGACCTTAGGTAAGCCCTTACCGCACGTGCTGGGTTTCTATGGCGAGTTGTCTCCGTATAGTCAACATCCAAGCATGATCGATGCCGGGATATACATGCAGAATGCCCCGGAGAGATACCTGGGCCCACCGAAGCCGCAATAGGCCATCGGTTAATAAGCAAACTGCCCTCCCTGTTTACAGCAGGGAGGGTGTTCTCATTTTTTAATAACTTATTACCATTAATGAACGAATAATTTTTAAGAGGTTTTTATCATGAACAAAATTCAAACATTATCTATTTCAGTATTATTTATCATTAGCCAAATGGTCATGGCTGAAACAGATAGTACAGAAAAGCAACAACCGGCCTTTGCCAATGACAAAGACAGCCTGAGTTATGCCATGGGCGTGGCCTATAGTCACCAGCTCACGCAACAGCAGTTGGACAAAGAACTCAACGTCAAGGTGTTTCTACAGGCAGTCGAAGATGCGTTAACGCAACGCGACTTAAAATTAAGTCCTGCCGAAGTCAGTCAGGCATTGGACAACTATCAACAGAAAAAGCAAACGGAAACGGAACAGCTCGCTAAGCGTAATAAGGCAGCGTCGGACAAGTATTTTGCCGAGAATGCCAAAAAGAAAAGTGTGAAAACATTAGCCAGTGGTTTGCAATACAAAGAGCTTAAAAAAGGTGATGGTGAAAAACCAACCTTGGATAGCATTATCAGTGTGAACTATCGCGGTAGCTTGTTGGATGGCACCGAGTTTGATAGCTCAGGTAAAAACGGCCCGATAGAGTTTCCGTTGAAGCAGGCGCTGAAAGGTTGGCAAGAGGTGTTACCAGAGATGACGGTGGGCTCGAAATGGAAATTTGCCGTACCGCCTTCCTTGGCCTATGGCGAACAAGGTGCCGGGCTTATCGAACCGAATGCGACCTTGTTATATGAAGTGGAATTGGTCGCGATTGTGGATCCAAAAGCAGCTGAACAAGCCAAGACCAATAAGCAACCGGTAATAGAAAAGAAGAAAGCAACAAACAATTAAGGCTAAAAGCTAAGTGAAGTATCTAGCCTTCATTATTTTCAGTTTGTTTTATTCAGCAATCACATTTTCTGAAGTGGATGCAGTGGTTCAAGCCAACATCAAGCAAGGTTTAATAGCCTTGTTTGATGATGTTAACGTGACCGATATCCAATCTGCTCCAGTTGATGGTTTATACCAGGTCAATATCGGGGCACATCTTGTTTATGCCTATGGTGATGGCAGCTTTGTGCTGACGGGTGATCTGTACGATGCAAAGGCACGCCGCAACATCAGCGAAGAGACGCGCACAGCGATGCGTTATAAACTACTTCAACAAATTCCAGAGAAAGACATCATTGAATTTGCGCCGGAACAACCCAAGTATTCGGTGTATGTGTTTACCGATACCGATTGTGGTTATTGTCGCAAGCTGCACCAGGATATGCCGGAACTAAATCGTAAAGGTATTGCGGTGCGTTACCTGGCCTTTCCGCGCGGTGACATGGAGTCACCGACCGCAGAAGACATGCAATCGATTTGGTGTGCTGTTGATAAACAGCGGGCGATGACGGCGGTCAAGAACAACCTGAAGCCGGAAAAGAAAAGCTGTCATAACCCGGTCGAACAACAATATGAGCTGGGTATCAAGATGGGTGTACGCGGTACCCCGGCCATGTATACCGAGACCGGTCGTGAGTTAAAAGGCTATATGCCGCCGGATGAACTATTAGAACAACTGAATAAAAGGAATAACAGCTAACAATAGATATATTGTCTGAGCTCTACTTCCTACTCTAAAATCAGACGGTATTATTTGTTGTAGCCCCGCATTGCGGGGCTTTTTTTATGTTGCATAGTTAAGATTCAGAAATTATCCATAGTGCTTTATCTGTTTACTTTCAACGGTGAGGTGTAAGCCTCCGTCTTCAGACAGAACAGGCTTTAGCCGCAAACTATAAATTATCCTCTATAAAAAATGGCCCGAATGCATTCTAAGGCCATTTTTTATAGAGGATAATTTATGAACTACGATAAAGGCAAGCACACAGCGTATTTTCATCGCTATCATTTGGTTTGGGTAACGAAATATCGTTATAAAAGTACTCAGAGGAGAAATACGAGAAAGAGCCCGAGAGATTATTCGTCAGGTGTGTTCAGAAATGAGAGCAACCATTATAAAAAGGGTATTATCGAATGACCATATCCATATGTTTGTTTCAATCCCGCCGAATATATCAGTGAGTGATTTCATGAGACGAGTGAAAGGTCGGTCATCAAGGAAATTGCAAATGGAATTCCCAGAGTTACGCCAATGTTACTGGGGCCAACGATTTTGGGCCAGAGGATATTTCTCAACGACCAGTGGTAACGTTACGAATGACGTTATACTTCAGTACATCGAAGCCCATGAAAACAAACCTACCGGCATCAGCCGGTAGTGGTTTAGTATTATTGGCATTGATGTCTTGCTAGGCATAAATATGTATATTACTATGAAGTCAGTATCGCAGCTTTAAATAAAAAACTTTTTAACTTTAATACAAGGCCATATGTGAAATGATTATTTATTATCCTTTCGCAATCACCCTTGCCTATCTGGTATACAGCCATGCAACACAGGCAACTGTTTTTTATCAGGAAGCAGTGATGCGCCTGGACTTGACCAGTCAAACAGAACTGGCTTGGAAATCTTTTCTCGAAGCCCTGTCTTTGAATTTATACGAAGGAGCTTCTGTGATGAAAGAACAGATAGCTGTACTCAACGAGCAAGCGGTGTCTAATTTACAGCAAGCAAATATGTTTTCTCTTATGTTTCTTGGAATAAGCATAGCTTATCTCAGTTATTTATTTTATTTTAAAAAATCAAATAAAGACTCTTTTGCTGTGCATGTTATATTAATTGGATTTATCTGTTTAGTGGTTGGTTTGAGTACTACGATGTTAAATCTTATTGCATTTCGAGAGTTGCCGGTTGTTGGAATGATAGTCTTTAAATTCGAATCAAAAAGCATTGTTTCAATATTAGCTACGCTTTGGCAACATGGGAAATATTTCGTGTTTCTTTTAATTATGATTTTTAGTGTATTAATCCCTCTGTTGAAGATATTATTATCCTTGTTTGTGGTGTTGATAAAAAAAGATAAGATTAAAAATCTATCATTAGCTTGTATCCACAAGATAGGGAAATGGTCAATGACAGATGTGTTTGTGATCGCGATCCTTTTGGCGTTTTTTACGATGAACGTGGACGAAACAACCGATGCCTGGTTAGGACATGGTTTGTATTTCTTTGCAGCTTATTCATTACTATCCATATGGGCTAGCCACATTATTTCCAAACGTAAAATGATAGTAGTTGATTTATAATTATTTTAATTACTGGATAATGAAAAGATGGGGTCTTCATTACATCGAGTGGGTAAATATCATCGGTTCACGCCTTCCGGATAGAGATCGAGTTCACCAAGATGGAAGTAGATAGCATTAATGTAACGTGCTTTATTACGAAATCCTCGACAGCGTATTTTGATGGCTTTGATCCGGCTATTGATACTTTCTGCACCACCGTTATTGGCCTTCAATAAAATCGCATTGAGTATGCCCCAAAGATGTTTCTTGATGAGCCTTGCCACCTTCTTTATGGGTTCCAACCGGCTTCTTATTGCCCAGGCATACCATTGTTTCCAACGTTTCTCGGCCCAGGTGCGGCTGACATAATCCCACAGTGTCATGGCTAGGGTCTTAATAGCCCAGGCACGTGCTGTTTTCAGTGTGCTTCCTCTGAGGACTTTGAACGAACATTGTCGTTTGCGAGACAGGTTTCCAATGTTAGTCAGCCAATCGTATTTGCTGCCTTTTAAATCGTCATAGCCGTCCTTCATCAATACCTTATGTTCGTGTCTGCGTACCTTGTCGACGGCATCACCCAGATACCTGGCAACATGAAATTTATCAAAGGCAATCTTGTGCCTGGCTTCAGGAATATTACCTAGTCGTCCCTGAAGATTAAGCAAAAACACAAAAGTTTATTTTCTGATCACCAGCTATTTTCAAACTTAATCGACGAAAGATAGCTTGAAAATATCGAAGCCAATAAAACCAGGCCAGTAGCTTAGCCATATTGTATGCAGCGGCAGCTAATACGACATTAGCACGGTCTCCCGCTTTGCCTTTTAAGTGATTTCTGTTCAATCGATGGTCTGATTTTAGATGACCGATAATGGGCTCGATTGCCGCACGTCGCTTCATCCACTTTCGTAAACTTCTTGTCGTTCGTTTGGGTATCTTTCCCACAAGGTGAATTTTCGTATCGCCTTTTAATCCATGACCTCGGTAACCCATATCACAGTAAGCATCTTGTGGCATGATGCCGGTTAATTCACTCACCTGGTTCAGTACACTTTCGAGTGTATGACCATCGTATGGGTTATCTAAACTTTGGGCTGAGACTACCCAGTTACCTTTTGATGTTGTGACAAACGATGCTTTTGTTCCAAACTGATACCGCTTGTGTATTTTACCTTTAGCAATGCAACGAACGTCAGGCTCATGGATGCTATAGAGTTTGTTCTTATCAAAGCGTTGCTGTTTTAATAACCGTGTTGAGCGCTCAATTAAAATAGAACGTTTGTGCGCTTCGCGCACTAACGTGACACGCATTTTATGATACAGCCTGGCATCGGTGGGAAAGCCGATGGCTTTCTCTTGCACGGTGGTATCCACATTGACATGCTTCAATGTGTGAGGTTTAAGGGCCTTTGTTTCCATCGCAACATTAAGGATCTCTTCAAGTAAAGCCTCTAACTTATCGCCCACTCTGTTTCGCCATTTAACCAGCGTTGTTGGATGCAATGCAATGGCAGGTCGTGCTGTAATTGCTCATAACCACAAAAATATTGCCAATAAGGGTTTTCAACCCAACGCTCAACAACGCTTTCGTCACTTTCATTAAAGGTATATTTCAAGTAGTGAAGGCTCGCCAATAAACGGATCGGTAATGCCGGGTGACCACAGCCTATACTGTAAACAACGTCGATTTTATCTTCAATGCGTGACCAATTGATTTCGTTGGCTAGACGACACAATGGATGTGACATTTTGAGTATTTGAGAGAGCTGGGCGCGGTATAAATCAGGGTGATTATCAGGTGTCTTTGGCTTCATAGTTCGCAAGGTCTCATCCACGCCAATGCGTTTAGGAGCCTCTGCCTTACGCCGTCCCAGGCCGCGTTTGACCACACGTTGCATGATCCCATCAATCGCTGTCCAACTTAATGATAATTGGCGTGATACGGCTTGCGTGCTCGCCTCTTTCAGCCAGTCCAGCACCAGGGCTTCATACAGGGCAGTGAAACCGGAACCTGGCTCTGCCCACGGTACGGGTACCGTGACAACACCGTGTTCGGGGCAGTTAACCCGGGGCACCTCTGCCACCAACAGTGTCTTGAATTGACAGGTATCCAGATGGCGCTAGCTTCGCTGACGCGTGTCATAGCCTGGACAGGACGCAGCTCAGTGCGGACAACGTTGTTGCGTGCCTGCTTCTTGCTCTACGTAGACTTTTACTTCACCCGCTTTCAACAGTCACTCAACATCGGTCACTGTCCACGGACTCTGGATACCCATAATTTGTTGATACAGTTCTTTATCTCTCATAATCCTTACAGTAATCTACCCACTCGAGCAGGGGAAGAGCCACTATTAATGAATAACTCCCTCGTGCCCTAGTTTATCCTTGTGCCAGAAACTGATGCCATAGAATTAATTGATCTGGAACAAAAACATCAATTATTAGTGTTAGAAGAAGTTAATCTTGTCTCTAATTTTATTCGACAAGAATTTGCTATCGACAAACTTAATACCGGTTTTATTGGGAATATAGCCAAACAACTTCATATACATATCATCGAAAGGTACGTTGATGATCCTTACTGGCCAAATGTAGTTTGGGGTGCAAAGGAACAAAAGCCTTACACGGAAAAAGAACTGGAAAAAATTCATCGAGCCTTTGTGCTGGTCTACATAATCGGGGGAAGATCATGCAATTTCTAACATAAACCAATTTTCACAGTAAATAACCTAACTGCATACACTCAATGCTTGCTCACCCCTTCGGCACCTAACCCAGTCTGTGAGCGAACGTACTGACCAATATACGCATCTGACTCTCTCTTAGCACGCTCACTGTTGTCCAAAACAGAAACAATGAAGATAGTTATAAACGCTGCTGACATGGAAAATAATGCGGGGTGCTTATAAGGAAAGAGAGCTGTCTTATTACCTAAAATATCCACCCAAATAGTCGGTCCAAGGATCATACAAATAATCGCTGTTAGCAGACCCAGGGCACCACCGATAAATGCCCCACGTGTGGTGAGTTTTTGCCAATACATGGATAGAAATAAAATTGGAAAATTAACACTCGCAGCGATCGCAAAAGCAAGCCCAACCATGTAGGCAACATTCTGCTTTTCAAAAAGTATCCCTAAACAAATCGCAGTCAAACCGAGACAAACAGTAGCTATTCGAGATACTCGTATCTCGTCGCCTTCTTTCGCCTCGCCTGAGCGAAACACGCTGGCGTAAAGATCGTGAGAGATGGCCGATGCGCCCGCAAGCGTTAAGCCTGAAACAACAGCAAGGATCGTTGCGAATGCTACAGCAGAAATGAAACCCAGAAAAACATCTCCACCCACCGCTTTTGCAAGATGTATAGCGGCCATATTATTTCCGCCAATAATTTTATTACTACCCGGTTCAAGAAATTCAGGGTTTGCCAACAGCAGGACAATCGCGCCAAAACCTATAATAAATGTCAGTACATAAAAATAACCGATGAAGCCGGTTGCAAAAAAAACAGATTTTCTAGCTTCTTTCGCATTCGGAACAGTGAAAAAACGCATCAAAATATGAGGTAATCCAGCAGTACCAAACATCAGGGCAAGTCCTAGCGAAATAGCCGATATCGGATCGGAAACTAAACCGCCTGGAGCCATAATGGACAAACCTTTTTCATGGGATTCAACGGCAGAAGTGAATAATAACTCGAATGAAAAATCCATCTTGACCATAACCATAAAAGCCATGAAACTGGCACCCAACAATAATAAAATGGCTTTTATTATTTGTACCCAGGTTGTCGCCAACATACCGCCGAAGGTAACGTACAAAATCATCAGGAAACCAACAATCACAATCGCCAGATAATATTCAAGACCAAATAGAAGCTGTATCAACTTGCCAGCACCAACCATTTGAGCAATAAGATAAAGTAACACCACAGCTAATGTTCCACTGGCCGCCAGACTGCGTATTGGCAATGGACTCAAACGAAATGTTACGGCATCGGCAAAGGTGTATTTACCAAGATTTCGCAACCGTTCAGCGAGTAAAAATAATATAATCGGCCAACCCACTAAAAAGCCTATCGAATAAATAAGGCCATCAAAACCGCTGGCAAAGACGAGACCGGAAATACCCAGAAATGACGCTGCAGACATATAATCGCCGGCAATAGCCAAGCCATTTTGCAAACCTGTAATATTGCCTCCAGCTGCATAAAAATCTTTTGTTGTTTTAGTTCGTCTCGCTGCCCACCAGGTAATAACAAGCGTGGCAGACACAAACAATAGAAACATAATGATTGCGGTCATATTCACAGCTTGTTTTTCAATCGGCCCTTCTACTGAATCCGCTGCAATGGCATAACCAGAATAACTTGCAAGCAACAAGGCTGTACAGGCGTGTTTTATATTTAATTTTTTCATTAACTATTAACTATTTGTTTTTATAACGCTCTATCAAGTCTTGATTCAATAAATCAAATTCATGATTTGCACGATACACATAAATCCCTGTCAATAAAAAACTACTGATTATCACCAACGCCCCAAGCGGGATCCCTAAACTAATGACTGAGCCTTCTTTGATGGGTATTGCGAATAATTCTGGTGCAAATGCAATCACCAGAATAAATGAAAAATAGATTAACAATACAACAATAGTCAGAGACCAACTAAAAACACTTTTTTTTCGTCGTAATTCTCTAAATGTTGGATCATCATAAATCTGTTGGTAATTTTCTAGCATGATTTCATTTTTTGGCTCTTCCCCTGCTTGAGTGGGTAGATTACTGTAAGGATTATGAGAGATAAAGAACTGTATCAACAAATTATGGGAATCCAGAGTCCGTGG
>CBDFNQ010000015.1:0-60443 GCA_965250225.1 Gammaproteobacteria bacterium | reverse complement strand
CCGATCGGATCATAGTCATGGATAAAGGTCGGATCATTGAACAAGGTGATCATGAGGGATTGATCAAACACGGAGGCCTGTACGCTAAATTGCACTTTCACCAAACCTCGGGCAAAGGAGCGGCAGCTTAGATGAACTGGTTTATGAAACTCTGGAATAAACCGGTTAGTGGTTGGAAAGCCCTGAAAAAGTCAGGCGCAGTGCCTATGCGTTTATGCCAGCGGTACTCGAGATCGAAGAAACCCCTGCTTCACCCATAGGTAGAGCCATCATTTGGGTCATAGTGCTGCTATTCATCGTCACAGTCGCGTGGGGCTTTTTTGGCAAGATGGATGTGGTTGCCGTAGCACCAGGAAAAATCATACCGAGTGGTCGAGTCAAGACCATACAACCATTGGAAATAGGCAAAGTCAAAATCATCCATGTCAAAGATGGACAAATGGTTAAGCAAGGAGACGCATTGATCACATTAGACAGTACTGCCACCCAGGCGGATACCGATCGTCTCAAACAGCAACTCTATTCATTCGAGCTTCAGAGAATTCGACAGCAGCACTATCAGAATGCCTTGTCCCAAAATGACATGCCAAGACAATGGCAAGAGCATGCATTAACTGCATTGGAAAGTGCTCAAGCATCACAATTATTGTTAGATCCCAATGATCAAGAACAAACTTTATCGAACAAACAAGCAGTGACAACACAATATCAACTTCTGCTTGAAGAAATCAATGAATACCAGTTCCGAAAAGAAACCTTAAATAATGAACTTGTAAAACGCAAAGCTGAGGGACGGCGAACCAGTGCAACCGTCACAAAACTCATGCGCACATTGCCATTGATCACAGAACGCGTCGGGTCGTTGGAAAAACTGATGAAGCGCGATCTGGTCGCCAGGGATCAATATCTCTCTCTTGAACAGGGGCGTATTGAACAAGAACAAGATCTGCTCGCACTCAAAGCACAACACCAGGAACTCAATGCCTCTATAAATGAAATCAAGGCACAGATAAAAACATTAAAAGCAGAAGCACAAAAAAATAACTTAATAGAACAAAACGAAACCAATCAACAATTAACAGCCTTGAAACAAGAACTCATCAAAGCCAAACAACGTAATCAACAGCAACTGATCAAATCTCCTATCAATGGGACAGTGCAGCAGTTAGCGGTTCATACCATTGGTGGTGTCGTCACACCGGCACAAGAGTTGATGTTGGTGGTGCCTAAAGAATCGATTCTGGAAGTTGAAGCGTTAATCTTAAATAAAGACATCGGCTTTGTTGAAGAAGGACAAATAGCGGAAGTTAAAATCGATACGTTTAATTTTACTAAATACGGTACGATTGATGCGGAAATAACCAATATATCAAATGATGCAATTTCAGACGAGAATTTAGGTTTGGTTTATATGACAAAAGTACTGATCAAAAAAACACAAATGGAAATTAACAAAAAGCTAGTTAACTTAAGCCCGGGCATGAGTGTGAGTGTGGAAATTAAAACGGGCAAGCGAAGAATTATTGAATATTTTTTAAGTCCTTTGTTGAGGTACAAACAAGAGAGTATTCGAGAAAGATAAATTATTTTGAGGATTAGAAAATGACAGAAAACAATAAACTTAAAAATTATATAAGCTCTATCTCGGCTAACACCATCATCGGTTTTTATTTTTTAATACCTATTGTTATTGGCATGTTGTTGAGTGATGTGTTTGGGTTAGATATATCCGATTTTATTAAACGTTATTTTGGTTTATTCCGCGCTGTCGAGGGGATCGGAAAAGATATTCAAACTAAATCCATGATTTTCTTCATCGCCATGATCCTGAGTCCACTGGTATGGCTCTTCTTAATACGAGGGCAATCAGAAAACCCGGAGAGGACAAAAAAGGCCATGCAGCGCACAAGCACCAGGAAATTATTTTTTCTAGTGGTTGTTGGTGCGCCAATCGGGTTTTTAGTCATGTTGGCGGTTTTAATTCATGAAACACACCTGCCCGACGCAACCAGTCCATTATTACGTCCAGACAGAATCATTGTCGGTATGGCTAATTTTGATGTGCTATTTGGTTTATTTTCAGCCGGTATGTTGTTTGCTGCGATTGTGGCTTTAGCTTCTATGTTTTCTTGCACAAAAGAACTTTATCTGCGGTTAACACGAACCAATAGATAAAAGATGGCAATCATTATCTATTTTTAACTTTAATGAATAACTTACATTAACAAGGAGTAATTAACATGACAACCGAGACAAACCAACCCGCACTTTCGCCACAACAAGTGGGAGAATTAGCCACTGTTTATCGGGATGCCGCATTTCAATTTTACAATGCCTATTCAGATGCATTTGAAGCTGCTATACAAAATGGTATTGATTCACATCAAGCGGCTCTTGATGGATTCGAAGCTGCCCATCGAGCGGCATCAGAATCTTTTCTTACTCACTATAACGCAGCGAATGCAGATTCTGCGTTAGCAGCGGTATATGCAGATGCCGCTAATTCAGCACTAGATCAAGCCAATAGCATAAAAAACGATACAAGAGCTGCAACGGAAGCGTTGGCTGATTACACGCAAAAAGCGTCAGCAGATGTTTCATCCATTTTTGGTAATAACTCTTTTATAAAATTTGCAGGTAAATATGGTGGTCCGGCAGGCGATGTTCTAGACATTAGTGTAGCTTCGCTTTTTGGCGACAGTGGTGATGTTGCGAAGGCCATTGCCGGTATTGGTTTGGCGGCAATTGGGTTGTATTTGGGTAAGGCATTGGCCTTATGGTTTGGCTTCACTCCTCTTGGCGCGGCTATAACTATAACCTTGGGTGGTTTATTTTTTGGCTCGATCCCTGAACTATTTTCTAATGATGACGGACAAGATGATTTTTGGGATGCTGTTGCAGATTTTTTTGTGGAAGGGGCAAGAAATATTCGGGATGAGGTCACCGATTTTTTCCAGGATGCTCTCTCCTGGATCCCACCCCGCGACCCACTCACTTTAGATTTAGACGGAGACGGCATTGAAACCATAGCCGCTGATGGCACGGTCCTGTTTGACCACGATGGTGATGGTATCAAGACCGCAACGGGCTGGATCCAGTCCGATGATGGCATATTGGTCCGTGATCTGAATAACAACGGCACCATAGATAATGGCCAGGAACTGTTTGGTGATAACACGATTAAATCCGATGGCTCGACTGCCATTGATGGCTTTGATGCTTTAAGTGATTTAGACAGTAACGGTGATGGACTTGTTGATGTTAGAGATGCTGCGTTCAGTGAATTACGCGTTTGGCGTGATCTAAATTCCGATGGCGTGAGCCAGGCCAATGAATTATTTACCTTAAATCAATTAGGCATAGAAAGTATAGGTACAACAGGTACCGCAGCCAATACCAATGTCGGTAACGGTAACACCGCTATTGCCGAAGGTACGTTTACCTTTACCAATGGTAGCTCTGGACAAACAGGAACAGCAGCCAGCTTAAATTTAGCCACCAATAACTTCTATCGTGAATTCCCCGATGTGTTGGATATCCCTGAAGAATTAAACGGACTACCGAATTTACAAGGTTCCGGTGCAGTACGTGATTTAAAAGAAGCAGCCTGATATGTTGATTAAAAAAACACAAATGCAAATTAATAAAAAGCTGGTGAATTTAAGTCCTGGCATGAGTGTGAGTGTGGAAATTAAAACGGGCAAGCGAAGAATTATTGAATACTTTTTAAGTCCTTTGCTTCGCTATAAACAAGAAAGTATTCGGGAAAGGTGACAATAATATTATGGAATTTATAAAAAAAACGTTTGAATTATTTTATAGATGGGGATGGGTTATTTGTATTTTATTTGGGCTGGCAATAGTATTTTTTGATTCGAACAATAATTTTATAGAGGAAAATATACCTGCTATAAAATCATTTATGTGTGATATATATTTTGATCAAGAAGTTAGTTGTTCGCTAGATGAAAATCAAGATGTATTAACCAGTTATTTGTCTGTATCGATCCCAATAATATCGTCAATCTACCTTTTTCTTTTGTTTATCGATCTTTACTGTTATGTGCGAAATATTATTTCTGTGAAATGTTGGCTACCAACGCCATCTACTTTTTATAAATTTCATTCTGCACAATTATTAATTCCTGTTTTTGCATTAGTCGTTTTTTGGGGTAAAGCAGGTCTTTTTTATTATGATTCAATTCTTGTGGCTGCAGCTATCACATTTTCTATCGGACTTTTATACGAATTATTTATTTTTTGGATTTTTTTATTACTTAACTTTATTGTCAAAAGGAGAACATTATGACTACTTTATCATTTGCTCAAAAAATAGCACAGTTTAAAACTGCGTATGAAACATATAATAATATCGGAGATGCAGACTCTGCTTTAGACTTGGCACAGGTTTCTGCTCATTTACTTGCTTCTATGGCAATCGGAGGTATTGCGGGCAAGCTTGCATGGACAAAATATACGGCCATCGATCGTGTGGATGACGTAGTGAGTGGAAATGTAAGGGGGGAGAGATTTTCCAAAACATCAATAGGTTATAAAAAAGCCGCCAAAAGTTTTCTTTTTAATTTGGCTGCGGCAGAACTCACTAGCCAAAAAATAGATGACATAATTGAATCGGGTTTTGTGCTTGATTTATATGAATGGGCACGAGGAAAAACCACTGATTTTTTTGAAGACACTGATAATGCAATAAATGATTTTATTGATTATGTTGAAGGAGGCATCAATAGTCTGATAGCTCAATTGGAAGAAGTTTGGGATGATTTTAAAGAGAAGACTATAAATATTTTTATTGAGCTTTGGGAGGAAACTGGGGAGATTGCGGATGGTGTTTTTGATTCCGTAAATAGTTTTTTTGAAGATGCCCTAGCTTGGATCCCCCCCCGCGATCCCCTAACACTCGATCTGGATGGAGACGGTATCGAAACCATTGCTGCCGATGGTACGATTCTGTTTGATCACGATGGTGATGGTACTAAAACGGCAACAGGTTAGATCCAATCCGATGATGGTATATTGGTCCGTGATCTGAATAACAATGGCACGATTGATACTGGTCAGGAACTGTTTGGTGATAACACGATTAAATCCGATGGCTCGACTGCCATTGATGGCTTTGATGCCCTAAGTGATTTAGACAGTAACGGTGATGGGCTTGTTGATGTCAGAGATGCTGCGTTCAGTGAATTACGCGTTTGGCGTGATCTCAATTCCGATGGCATCAGTCAATCCAATGAATTATTTACCTTAAATCAATTAGGCATAGAAAGTATAGGTACAACAGGTACCGCAGCCAATACCAATGTCGGTAACGGTAACACCGCTATTGCCGAAGGTACGTTTACCTTTACCAATGGTAGCTCTGGACAAACAGGAACAGCAGCCAGCTTAAATTTAGCCACCAATAACTTCTATCGTGAATTCCCCGATGTGTTGGATATCCCTGAAGAATTAAACGGACTACCGAATTTACAAGGTTCCGGTGCAGTACGTGATTTAAAAGAAGCAGCCAGTTTGAGTCCAGAATTGGCGGGTTTGATCACGCAATACAGTCAGATCACGACGAAGGCGGGTCAGGAGGCACTGCTTGATAATATCATCCATGAATGGGCCAAGACGGGTAATTTCCAACAACTTGTCGATCGAATCGATGCATCTACAATTTATGTCGAAACGGATAACACTAGTTTTGGACAAGTGCCGTACGGTGTCGATTTTAGAATTACCATACCCGAAATAGAAACAGATGCTTCGTTATCTACATCTGGCGGTGGCAGTACTAGTAATACTGGAACTGTTGTAAATGATACATATCATGATGGTTCCACATTAAGAGTCGGTGCTTATTCAGATCGACGTGATGTCGAAATTCTTGCAAAGATACAAATTCTTGAAGTGTTTAACAATCAGGAATTTTTCAATTTTGATTTTGAGTTGGAAGATACCGATGCTGATGGTGATGGTGATGCCGATATTTTTTCATCCTCCGTGCGTACAGGCGCCACTACCTGGCGACGCCAGGGAGGAACGGGTGTTGGACGCATGGCCAATAATATTATTTACCTTGATGAAAAAGACTTACGTTTGGCTGGAGCGCAGATAGACAATATTGAACGATCGTATGCTGCTTTACGCGAATCGATTTATGCGGGCCTGGTTCTCAAAACGCGTTTAGCTCCGTATATGGAAGCGATTGATTTTGCTTTCAGTACAAATGGAACATTAGATTTTGATTTCAGCACGTTCAATACAATGTTGAGCGACCTTAAGCAAACGGATGCGGTCTCTGCCTATATTGATCTCATTGAATTGAATCGTTATGCCGGAGAAGCACTCTACCCTTTTGGATGGTCTGGTTTGGAGCTGCTCAATACCTGGGCCGATGAAGCCGAAGGGAATGCATCTCTTGAATCCCTTTTAGTTCAAATGAATGTGTTTAATCGAGTTGATGGGGATTCAATACAGTTTCGTAATGGTTTAGGCCCCAATGCCGAAATTATTTTAGGTCAAGACATCGGAGATACATTACAAGGTGGTGATAATGACGACATCATTCATGGCAATGCAGGTGATGATCGACTTTATGGTGATGCCGGTGACGATATTTTATTCGGTGGTGATGGCGATGATTATATTGTCGGTGATAATGGTTCCACACAATTTGGTGATGACATTCTGGATGGTGGTGCCGGTAACGATAGATTAGATGGAGGGCGTGGCAGTGATATCTATCGGTTTGGTCGCGGCTATGGTGTCGATACAATTTCCAGCTTCGATAATTCCCCGGTGAAAACCGATGCTATCGTATTCAATGATGATGTGAATGTTGATGACATCAACATTGCCCGTGTTGGCAATTCACTGGAATTAGAAATCAATGGAACATCTGACAAGATCATTGTCAGTAGTTATTTCAATACCTATTACGCGACTATATATTCATCTGTCGATGAGATCCGTTTTGCTGATGGTACAAGCTGGGATGTTGATTACATAAAAGAATATGTACTCACAGGTGATGCAAACGATAACAGTGTTTTGGGTTATTCTAGTGACGACACCCTGAATGGTAATGCGGGCGATGATTACATGTTTGGCTATGGTGGAAATGACATTATCAATGGTGGCGATGATAAGGATAACATTCATGGGGGAACTGGTAACGACACGCTGAATGGCGATGCAGGTGATGATGGCCTTTATGGCGAAGACGGTAACGATATTCTTGATGGTGGAACGGGGAATGACTACCTTTCTGGTGGTGACGGAAATGATATCTATCGTTTTGGCCGTGGCTATGGTCAAGACAGAGTCAATAACATCGCAAGTTGGAATGCTGATACGACCAATAAAATTGATGCGGTTGAGTTTTTAGCAGATGTCGCTCCAAGCGATGTTACGTTTAAGCGTACTGGAATTCATCTTGTTCTTTCCATCAATGGTACCTCCGACACCTTAACCCTGGAATGGTATTTTAATAATGACGGAAATGATGGAAGTCGTCGCATTGAAGAAATTCGTTTCTCGGATAACACTGTTTGGACAACCGAGTGGGTTAAAGCGGAATTACTCAATGGAACATCAGGAGATGACAGGATAACCGGTTATGCCACTGATGATGTGATCAATGCAGGAGATGGTGACGATAACATTTACAGTAATAATGGTAACGATACACTTAATGGTGACGCTGGGGTTGATAGACTTCATGGCGGTGATGGTGATGATGCCTTATACCGACGTTCTGGTGGTGGAAGTGGTGGACTTTTTGGAGACAAAGGTAATGACACACTCAATGGCGGAGCCGGTGATGATTATCTTGATGGCGGTGATGACGATGATATTCTCGATGGTGGCACTGGCAATGATACGTTAAGAGGTGGTGCAGGAAATGATACCTATTTGTTTGGACGAGGATATGGTGAGGATGTTATCAATAATAGTCGAACACACGGCGCCAATGAAATAGACATCGTCAAGTTCCTGGGCGATATCTTACCAACTGACATCACAATTAAACGTACCAGAGAGGGTACATCTTCTCAAAACGATCTAACACTGATCATTAACGGAACGAATGGTACGGATAAACTGATCGTAAAACATTTTTTTGATCAGGACGGTCTGAATGATCCTGGTTTCTATTTCGGTTCCTTTATTAATGAAATCCAGTTTGAAGCTGCACCGGGTGTGGTGTGGGATACGAATTATATTCTGAATGCCGCATTAAACTCAGGGACTGATAATGATGATTGGTTGGGTGGTTATGACACAGATGATGTCATTAATGCTGGAGCTGGCCATGACACGGCCTATGGATATGACGGTGACGATACCCTCAATGGTGGCACAGGTAATGATGAACTCAGAGGTGGCAGTGGTAATGATACCTATCTTTTTGGTCTCGGTTCAGGCCAGGACACCATCATTGACACAGATGGAAATGAAAACACCATTGATGTGGTTAAATTTGTCGGTGGTGTTTCACCTACGGACATTATTATTAGTCGTGGTGTTACAAATCATTATTCCAACGATTTAACCCTTACGATTCAAGGCACGAACGGAGCAGACAGGCTGACCATCAAAAATTATTTTACACAGGATGGTCTAAATGATCCCGGTTCTTATTATGGTTCTTCCATCGAAGAAATTCGTTTTGAAGCGGCACCGGTTGTTATTTGGGATCCTACTTATATCTTAAATGCAGCATTGAATTCTGGTACAGACGCTGGCGAATGGTTGGGTGGTTATGCAACCGATGATGCCATTAGTGCAGGTGGCGGTGCGGATACTGTTTATGGTTATGATGGCAACGATACGCTGAATGGCGATGCCGGTAATGACAATCTTCAAGGTGGAAACGGTGATGACACACTCAACGGTGGAAATGATAATGATATTCTCACTGGTAGTGCCGGAAACGATACTTTAGACGGTGGAGCTGGCGATGATGCTTTATTTGGTGGTGCGGGTAACGATACCTATTTGTTTGGGCGTGGTTATGGAAAAGACACTGTCAATATATACGATACCGATACTAATAAACTGGATAAAGTGATCTTCACAGGGGATATATTATCTTCAGAAATTACTGCCAGTCGATCTGTCAATAATCTGGTTTTAAGTCTTGATGCAAATAACCAATTTACCATACAAAATTATTTCAGATTAGAAGGAGCTGATCCGAATTATCAATTAGAAGAAATTCACTTCGAGTCTGATCCGGCTCTTATATGGGATAGAGATGACATCAATGCGATTCTAACGAATACCACAGAAGATCCAAATACAGATCCAGGCAATACGCAACAAGGCACATCCACATCTGAGAGCATTACAGGAACAGCTGGTGATGATGTCATCAGTGCCGGTGACGGTAATGACTACCTGTACGGCAGTAATGGCAACGACACTCTGTTGGGTGGCGCGGGTGTTGACCGGTTGTATGGACAAAATGACGACGATGTTCTTGATGGTGGAGCGGGTAATGACACTCTGGATGGCGGTTATGGCAACGACATCTACCGATTTGATATTGGCTCAGGTCAGGACACCATCTCCAGTTACGATCCGACGGTGGGTAAGCTGGATGCGGTTGAGTTTGGTGTTGGCATTTTACCGACGGACATACAGATGAGTCGTTCGGGCAGCTCTCTGGTACTGAGTGTCGTGAGTACGTCAGACAAATTGACCTTGAGTAGTTACTTCAGTAATGATGGTGATACTCCATACAGCATTGAAGAGATCCGGTTTGCTGATGGCACGACGTGGAATCTTGACTGGGTGAAACAGAATATCCTGTTGGGCACGAGTGCGGGTGAGACGTTGACCGGTTATGCGACGGACGATGTGATTAATGCTGGTGGCGGTAATGATTCGGTGACGGGCAATAATGGCAGCGATGTCCTGAGCGGTGATGACGGCAACGACTATCTGTATGGCAGTAATGGCAACGACACTCTGTTGGGTGGCGCGGGTGTTGACCGGTTGTATGGACAAAATGACGACGATGTTCTTGATGGTGGAGCGGGTAATGACACTCTGGATGGCGGTTATGGCAACGACATCTACCGATTTGATATTGGCTCAGGTCAGGACACCATCTCCAGTTACGATCCGACGGTGGGTAAAAACGATCAACTTTTATTTGGCGATGGTCTTACGGTTAATGATTTATGGTTCAAACAAGTAGGATCAAGCCTTGAAGTCAGTATCATTGGTTCAGATGATAAGATTAATGTGAGTTCACATTTTTCGAATAGCAACTACCAGATCGAGACGTTTGGAGTCTCAGATGGTCAGGCGTTGCTTGTCAGTCAACTTGATCAATTAATTTCTGTGATGGCATCAATCAGTACGGATAAACCGACAAGTCTGAGCGATCTAACCACCCAACAGCAAGACGATCTAAATACAGCGATTGTTGCTGCCTGGCAGTAAGCCATTGTTGATTTGGAACTGAGAATTTAGGCGAACCTTTTTTTTCGGGTTCGCCTAATGCTTATTATTTTAAAAAGTCACTTTGTTTCTCAAATAAACTGGAATTGCCTGTTCTGCGCTGACGGTATTGCCTTGCTGAAGTTCATGAATCGCCAGGGGGATTATATGTTCTGCAGAAGGATAAGCATTCGTTTGAGAACTAATTAAATGCTCGCTCATATTATTGCTCAAGATGTTCAGGTAAGTGTCCCAGCCTGTACCTATGCCAAACCATTCCCCCTGTGATGGCACTGGAAATATGTCTGGTTTTAGTACAGCTTCTTCACCGATTAATTGAACCAGTCCATTGTCCTGAGTTTGATAAAGTCCGTAGTAAATCTCTCCCATACGTGCATCGAAGGCAGGAATGATATTGGACTGTTCATTAGCAACCGACTGTGCAAGCGTCGCAAGAGAGGAGATCGGGACAACTGGTAAATCTACTGCGTAAGCAAGTCCCTGAATCACACCTGTCGCAATTCGAATGCCGGTGAAAGCCCCTGGCCCACGACCAAAGGCCAGGCAATCGAGCTGGTGTAAAGAGACATCGGCTTGTTTGAGTAAGTCATCTACCATCGGCAAAATTAATTCGGCATGCTCTCTCGGAGCAACTTTGTAACGAAGCAAGTGGTTTCCGTCTATCGATAAGCAAGCAGAACAGGCTTCAGTAGAAGTATCAATGGCAAGTATTTTCATGGCTAACATTATGTCATAAGTTGCATGCCACCAAAAAATTCTAAGCTTTTAAATCGTTTACGTTATACTACCGCGCATGTTTAGTCCGTATCAGGTATTTATTGGCTTGCGTTATGTCAGAGCCAAACGCCGAAATCATTTCATCTCATTCATATCACTGACATCCATGCTCGGTGTTGCTCTGGGCGTGATGGCATTGATCACGGTTTTGTCAGTCATGAATGGTTTTGAAAAAGAATTGACCCAGCGCATCCTTGGGATGGCCTCACACGCGACAATTTATCAACAAAATGATCAGCTGGAAAATTGGCAAGTGCTAGCGGAACAAACCCTGAAGCATGAAGCAGTAATTGGTGTTGCACCATTTCATAACGCAGAAGGCATGCTCATCAATGGTCAACGGGTGAATGGTTCGTTAATCCGTGGAATCTTGCCCGAAGAAGAGCCCAATGTCTCTGTGGTTGCAGAAAAAATGACTTCAGGTCAATTCACTGATCTTGAAGCGGGTAAATT
Source organism: Gammaproteobacteria bacterium (assembly GCA_965250225.1). Classification (GTDB taxonomy): domain Bacteria; phylum Pseudomonadota; class Gammaproteobacteria; order Eutrophobiales; family Eutrophobiaceae; genus CBDEUK01. The sequence goes on along the minus strand of CBDFNQ010000015.1, from coordinate 48,734 downwards.
CGGCATTATTCTGGGTGTGGAACTGGCCAATACATTGGGTGTTTTTGTTGGAGATAAAGTAACACTGGTCGCGCCTCAGGCTAATGTCACGCCAGCAGGTGTATTGCCACGCTTAAAACGCTTTACGGTGAAAGGTATTTTTGAGATCGGTATGCACGAATTTGATAGTGCAGTGGCTTTGATTCATCTAGAAGATTCTAAACGGCTGTTTCGCGAACAAGGACGTTCTGGTCTCAGAATAAAAACCAATGACATATTGCAGGCACCGATTGTCAGTCGTGAGATTTCAAGTGAATTACCAGGAGCTTACGGAGTCGTTGACTGGACGCAACGACATAAAAATTTTTTCCAGGCATTGAAAACTGAAAAACTGGTGATGTTCATTATCCTCACATTGATTGTCGCTGTGGCTGCGTTCAATATTATTTCCACCCTGGTTATGGTTGTGACTGATAAACAAGCGGATATTGCTGTCCTCAGAACTCTGGGCGCGAGCCCAAAAGATATTATGCAGATTTTTATGATCCAGGGTTTAGTTATTGGGGTAGTTGGAATCACTTTGGGTGTGATCGCCGGTGTTTTACTTGCTTCTAATGTTGAAAATATTGTCAACTACGTGGAGCAAAAATTCAGTATTGAGTTTATGCCAGCAAATGTCTATTACATTAATGATTTGCCATCCTCTATTCATTGGCCTGACATAGCAATCATCGCGACAATCTCCTTTTTGTTTTGTCTGTTGGCAACTTTATATCCTTCACTTCGTGCTGCAAAAACACAACCAGCAGAGGCATTACGCTATGAGTAATGTCATTTTGAAAAGTCATGATTTGTACAAAACATTTTCCCAAGGCGATTTAACTGTCGATGTCTTGCGCGGTATTAATTTAGAAATTAATATCGGAGAAAGTATCGCAATCATTGGTGCTTCTGGTTCAGGCAAGAGTACTTTACTGCATTTAATGGGTGGTCTTGATCTGCCTAGTAGTGGTTCTGTAACGATTGGTGATCAGAAATTATCATCCTTATCAGAACAGGCAAGGGGTGAGTTACGCAATCAACATATGGGGTTTATTTATCAATTTCATCATCTGTTACCTGAATTTACAGCAGAAGAAAACGTCGCATTACCTTTACTCATGGGCGGCACTTCACCCGAAAAAGCCAGGCACTCTGCTAATGATATTTTGACGAAAGTTGGACTTGGAGAAAGAGTGCGGCATAAACCAGGGGAATTATCGGGAGGAGAACGCCAACGCGCTGCGATTGCCCGAGGATTGGTGACTAAACCAAAGTGTTTATTAGCGGATGAACCGACCGGCAATCTGGATGAACACACGGCCGATCAGGTCTTTAACTTAATGTTGGAATTGAATGAAGACATAGGTACCAGTTTGATCATGGTAACGCACAATCAGACGCTTGCTGCACGGATGAACCGAGTCTATCAATTACACGAAGGAATGTTGCAACAAGCCTGAAATTAAGGAACCCTTGATTTATTCCTTCTGCCTATCGATTCGTTTTTTAAGCAAATTCTTTTCACGTCGTTCTTCCCACTTTCGAATTGCGGAAAAACGCCACAGCCAACGAATAAAATAATAACCGCATATAGCACTCATAAGACCAAGCGTTAAGCAGCCAAGCGTTAATGGCAGCCAAATATCACCTAATACTGTCGTCACCCATTGCCAGGATAATTCAAAATTTACTTTTTCTGGCGGTTCATTGATCAGAAAGCTACCGGTTTTGTAGGCTGCATAAAAGAGAGGATAAAACGTGAGGGGGTTTGTTAACCAGGCAAACAAGACTGAAACTGGCAAATTGACCCGAAAAAATAGGGCACTAAGAATTACAAAAAAAGTCTGGCCAGGAAGCGGCATGAATGCCCAAAAAAGACCATTGGCAACACCACCGGGAGTTGAACGTCGCGTCATATGCCAGAGATTTGGATCGTGCAGTTGATCTCCGAACAAATGTAGCTTGCCGTGTTTTTCCAGATGATGCCGTTCTGGGGTATAACGTTTAAAAAACCGTTTAATAGGCATGAAATATTGTGGATGACTAGGGTTAAAAAAATGGGCTATTATAGCTTATTGACATCAAAATGAACCTCTTGTTTTGATACTTGAGTAACTGGTCTGCGGGCTATCTCATTGTCTGTTATCGGCAGATATCATGTTTTCACAAGATGTTTTGCAAGGAATTTAGAGACTCAAGGATGAATTATGCGATCGACTGCTATCTGTTTTCTATCAGGAATTATTTTATTCCTTCAATTCGAGACGTTGCCAGATAGAAATCTCTATCTTCTGCTGCCACTGAGCCTCATTTTTATACGATTTCGTTTGTTTCAATTCATTGGTGTTTTATTGCTTGGTTTTATCTGGGCATTCTTTCGTGCCGATCTCATTTTATCGGATGAATTAAGTGGTGAGTTGGAAGGGGAAAAAATTACAGTCACAGGAAAAGTGGTCTCTCTGCCAGAACAACGCGCGTATGGACAAAGGTTTTTGTTTTTGGTTGACCAGGTTGTGACCGAACAGAAACAATCTCTTACATCTCCAGGTTTAATTCGACTGAGTTGGAATAACAAAGACATAGAGATTAAGCCCGGCCAACAGTGGCGTTTGAGCGTGAAACTAAAAAGACCCTATGGTTTTTCTAATCCTGGCGGATTTGATTATGAATATTGGTTGTTTAGTCAGGGAATTCGTGCGACAGGATATGTGTTAACGAAAAGCTCGACGCATTTACTAACAGAATCTCCTAAATACAAAATTGATACGGCCCGTTATGCGTTGAAGCAAGCCTTTTACAATAAGAGACAGGAGCAGCCACTTACTGGCGTTCTATTGGCTTTGTTAATTGGCGATCGTTCTCATATAACGGCTGCACAGTGGGATATTTTGCAACAAACTGGAACCAGTCATCTACTGGCTATTTCTGGCTTGCATATTGGTTTGATTTTTTCACTGGTGTTTTTTTTAACAAAAAAACTAGCGACTTTGAGTCATCGAACTTTGTTATGGATGCCAGCACCTCAGTTGGCACTGTATGGCGGACTATTTGCTGCGTGTCTATATTCCGCGCTAGCTGGATTTTCATTACCCACTCAAAGGGCATTGATCATGTTAACGGTATCCGTGCTCGGATTATTGTATTACCGAAAAGTACCCATTTCGAATATTTTGGCAATTAGTTTGGTGTTGGTGCTTATTATCGATCCCTTTGCCGTTTACTCTCCAGGTTTCTGGTTATCTTTTCTTGCTGTGGGAGTAATTTTATTTGGTGTCTGTCACCGAACTGGAAGCAAGGGGCTTTGGTGGCACTGGGGCAGGGCACAGTATCTGGTTGCGCTGGCACTATTTCCACCGGTGTTGTTCTGGTTTCAGTCATTTGCATTGACCGGTTTTTTTGCCAACTTGATTGCCATTCCTGTGGTTAGTTTTCTGGTGGTGCCGTTTTTACTCCTGGGCAGCTTATTAATGGCACTATTTCCAGCCATTGCAGAATATTTTCTGACGATGACTGAATTCAGTCTGCAAATTCTGTGGCACTATCTTACTTTCTTATCCAATTTTACTCTGCCAGATTTTTACTTATCACCACCGAAGATATGGCAATTATTACTCGCAATGTTTGGCGTCTTGTTGTTTTTGTTGCCGAAAGGTATTCCAGGAAAATATCTGGGCATACTATTTTTCTTGCCCATGTTATTTTCAACACCACCAAGGCCTGTCGAAAATGATGTCTGGTTCTCTCTGTTGGATGTTGGGCAGGGATTATCAGCGGTCATTCAAACTCAAAATCATGTTTTATTGTTCGATACCGGAGCGCGTTTTAGTGATGATTTTGATGCTGGAGAAGCGGTTGTTGTACCATTTCTGAAGCAATCAGGTATACGTCATCTTGACATGATCCTCGTCAGTCACGGGGATAATGATCATATTGGTGGCCTGGGATCAATATTGGAACAATTTAAGCCTCAACATCTCCTCTCAAATCATGACAGTAATACCCCTGAAAGAGAGATTCAGTCTACGCCTTGTCATGCTGGCCACACATGGCGATGGGATGGAGTCCTGTTTGAGATATTTCATCCACCGGTAAATTCTCAGCGGGCCTTATTTAGCGGTAATAATGCCTCTTGTGTGCTTAAGGTGACGTCAGACACTCATTCCATATTACTCACCGGTGATATTGAGAAGGCTGCTGAGTTATATTTGATAAAAAATCTATCAGACAAATTGTCTGCCACATTACTGCTGGTGCCGCATCATGGCAGCAAAACCTCTTCTTCAGAGACGTTCATCGATAACGTCAATCCGAACTATGCCCTGGTAGCCAGTGGTTATCGTAATCGCTATGGCTTCCCTAAAAAGGTTATAATGGATCGATACCAAAGACGCGGCATTTCGCTCTTGAATACGGCAGAAACCGGAACGATGTTTATCAAGCTCACAGATAAAGGCATTGTTTACCGATCTCATAGGGCATCCCGGCGGCGTTTTTGGCATACTGTCCCTTAAACAAAAAACATAAAGTATCTGGAGAATAATGAAGTGCTGGAATTGATAAAAGCAGGCGGTTGGCTCATGTGGCCAATCCTGATTTGTTCGATTGTTTCTCTTGCCATCATCGCAGAGAGATTCTGGTTTTTGCAAAGTAAACGCGTAGCGCCTAAAAACCTGGTTGCCAATGTTTGGCAGTGGCAAAAAACAGGCAGTCTAAATGCCAAACGTATTCATGACATTAGAACCAGTTCGCCACTGGGCAGGATACTCGCCGCAGGTTTACTGAATAAAGATCGAGAACGCGCTGTCATGAAAGAGAGCATTGAAGAGGTCGGCAGCCATGTTGCATATGAACTGGAACGTTTCCTTAATACATTAGGCACCATTGCTTCGGTCACACCCTTACTGGGATTATTAGGCACAGTCATTGGTATGATTAAGGTATTTGCTGTCATTACTGCTCATGGCGTGGGTGATCCCAGTATTCTCTCTGAAGGTATTTCTGAAGCGTTAATCACCACGGCTGCAGGTCTTGCTGTTGCCATCCCGACCCTGACGTTTCTGCGTTATCTTCGTGGCCATGTGAATGAATTGATCATCACCATGGAGCAGGAGGCCTTAAAGCTGGTTGAAGTCATGTGTGGTATTCGTGGCGCAGAATCACCGGAGGAGCAGTAACGGATGAATTTCAGACCTGCTCAAAAAGAAGAACTCGATATCAACATTACCCCCTTGATTGATGTCGTTTTTCTCCTGTTAATTTTCTTTATGGTCTCTACCACGTTTGAACGTGAATCTGAAATCAATATCACCTTGCCTGAAGCCAGTGAGGAAATGACAGAGGCAAAACCTGATGCGATTAATATTGCTGTGGATAGCAAAGGCAATGTTTTTGTTAATGATGTTAGCCTAGTTAATTCACAGATAGACACTATCAAGGCAGCCGTGTTTGATAAGTTAGGGCAACGCCATGATGCAACAATTATTATTACAGCGGATTCAAAAACAGATTATCAAAATGTCATTAAAGTGATGGATGCTGCACGTCAATTGGGTTTGATACGGGTCACTTTTGCGACACAAAAATACGAAGAAGATGAATAGAGCAGTAACTTTTATGAGTCTCTATTGCGATGTCGCTGTCTGATCTGGCAGAAGAAGTCTGGTATGGAGGCCATCCGCTTTCTTATATGCTCATCCCACTGAGTTGGTTTTATCGTTTTGTTATTCTGAGTCGCAAAATTCTGTTTAGTGCCGGATTATTGCCGATTACCAAATTATCAGTCCCAGTCATTGTTGTGGGAAATATTGCCGTTGGTGGAACGGGCAAATCACCATTGACGATCTGGTTAGCTGAGCATCTACGTCAAAAAGGTAGGAAACCAGGCATAGTTAGCCGCGGATATGGTGGAAAACTAAACCAAAATGTACAACAGGTTAGAGACGACAGTAACCCTTTGTTGGTGGGTGATGAGCCACTAATGATTGTGCGCAATACAGGATGTCCTGTTGCCATAGGTAAGGATCGCAGTGCCGCAGGCAAAGGGCTGATAGAGCACGAAGCGGTGGATGTCATCATTTGTGATGATGGCCTACAGCATCTTGCCCTCAGTCGAGATATTGAAATCGCCGTGTTAGATGGCTTTCGTCGACACGGTAACTCCCGATGTTTGCCCGCCGGCCCATTACGTGAACCTGTCTCACGTTTAAAGACTGTTGATATGATCGTGGCCAATAACAAGGCGCAGCGTGGTGAATACCTGATGGAATATCAATATGGACAATTGCAGTCCGTTAGCAATCCAGACATGAAACGAGATATTTTAAGCTTTGAAAATCAATCTGTTCATGGGGTTTGTGGTATTGGTAGCCCGGAGAAATTTTTTTCGTATTTACGCAGACAAAATTTAAAGCTGATCAAACATGCCTTTTCTGACCATCATCACTTTGAATCTTCTGATCTTGAATTCGGAGATGATTTTCCGATAGTGATGACAGAAAAAGATGCGGTAAAATGTGAGGAATTTGCAAATGATAGAATGTGGTATTTGCCGATACAGGCAAAATTATCAAATGCATTCATACATCGCCTGGATAAACAATTGGAGGACATTGGCATTGGATAAAAAATTACTCGACCTTCTGGTCTGCCCAGTCACGAAAGGGCCGTTGATTTACGATAAAAAAAATCAGGAATTGCTATCAAAATCTGCAAAGCTTGCCTATCCCATCGAGGACGGAATCCCAATCATGCTGGAGGATGACGCAAGGACATTATCTGACGAAGAAATTGAAAAATTGAGTTAATTGTCTTATGTCATCTTTTAAGATCATTATACCCACTCGCTACGCCTCAACCCGATTGCCCGGCAAAGCATTAGTGGAGATTGCTGGCAAACAATTAGTTCAGCACGTTTATGAGGCGGCTTGCAAAAGTCATGCGCGTGATATTTTTATTGCTACGGACGATGAACGTATATTAAAGGCTGCAAATTTATTTGGTGCCAAGGTGATCATGACCTCTAAACATCATGATTCCGGGACTGACCGACTCGCTGAGGCTATTGAGTTACTTGGAGACACTGATAATTCTATTATCGTTAATTTGCAAGGCGATGAATTGGGGATGCATCCAGTGGTAATAAACCAGGTGGCTGAAGCGCTGATTGAGAATACTAATGTCAACATGTCGACTGTTTGTGAAACGATTCAAGAATCAGAGCAAATTCTCGATCCCAATATTGTAAAAGTTGTCATGGATGAACATAATATCGCGCTTTATTTTAGTCGCGCCCCGATTCCCTGGGACAGAGAAGCGTCAGGAGAAATACAAAACCAGTATTTTCGTCATATTGGGTTATACGCCTATCGGAAAGATTTTTTGATCAGGTACTCAAAGATGGAGCAATGCAGTCTGGAAAAGTTAGAATGTCTGGAGCAATTACGCGCCTTGTATTATGGTGAAAAGATCCATGTTTCCATCGCTAAAGAAACGACTGGGATGGGGATAGATACTCCGGAAGATTTAGAAAAGGCCAGGAGAGAATTACAGGGTTAAACGTTTTTATTAATTAAATGGGCCAATAAATACAATCAACGAGTAAAAATTATCTTGCTCGGTAAGTGATGCGACCTTTAGAAAGATCATAGGGAGTCATTTCAACAGTGACTGTGTCACCAGTTAAGATACGAATATAATTTTTGCGCATCTTACCGGAAATGTGAGCAATAATGACATGGCCGTTTTCAAGTTCCACCCTGAACATAGTATTTGGCAGGGTTTCTACCACCGTACCTTCCATCTCGATATGATCTTCTTTTGCCATAAAAATGCCTTGTTTGTACTACCGTTGTTTAAAAAGAGGCGAATTGTGCCTTAAAAAAGGTCGGCAGGCAAAGAATAACGCTTATTCATCAGGAGAAAGGCGCCATTCATTCTGAATATAATATTCCAATGGTTGATATTCGTTTTTATAGCTCATTTTCTGACATTTTTTTATCCAGTAACCCAGATATAACCAGTGTAGATTCAGACGTTTTGCTAACTCAATTTGATATAAAACAGCGAATCGACCCAGACTGCGCTTATTGAATTCGGGATCAAAAAAGGTGTAAACCGCAGACAAGGCATTATCAAGATAGTCCACTACTGCGACACTGAGCAATTTTTCATTCAAGCTGAATTCGTAAAATACAGTCTCTGCCCAATTACAACTGAGAAAATCCATATAGGTTTCAGGTGTGTGCGCTTCCATGCCTCCACCACTGTGGCGAGCAGTCATGTAAGAATGATAAAGATGATAATGTTCCTGTTTAAATTGTGCTGGCTGTTCTGTGATGATCAGATCTTGATTCGATATCCAGTTGCGTTTTTGAGTGCGGTTTGGTTTGAAATCTGTTACTGCCATGCGTACTGATATACACGCTGAACACTCCACACAATATGGTTGATAGATATGATCGCCACTACGTCGAAACCCAATGCTGGTTAGAGCCGAATAGATTTGTTTATTTTTGGAGAAATGTGGATCGGCAAATAACGTTACCGCTTTTTGACCCGCTAAATAATTACAGTCGTGTGTTGGCGTTGCGTAAAAGCTCAGGGTGTTAGAAGGCTTCGTCATAATCCAGAATTTGGTTTGACCATTTATGAGGCTCAAGATCCGTGCAATAATTATCAAGAACTCGACAAAATGATTTTCTCGGTATGTTCACTGCGCCAAGGCGGCTTAAATGATCAGAATGAATTTGGCAGTCGATAAGTCGAAACGATTGAGACCTGAGAAAACAAGCAAGATATATCAGGGCAACCTTAGAGGCATCGGAGACCCGTGAGAACATGGATTCACCAAAAAACACTTTACCAATAGCCAAACCATAGAGTCCACCAACCAGTTGTTCATCAATCCAGCATTCAACAGAATGGGCAAAACCTGACTGATGTAAATTGATGTAAGCCTCGCTTATCTGGTTACTGATCCAGGTTTCGTCGAGGTTTATTCTGGGTGCCGCACAGCCCCCGATGACTTTGCGAAAATCTTTGTTCAAGGTCACAATAATTTTTTTATTGCGCAAGGTTTTTTTCAAACTGCGACTGATTGAGATTGTATCCAGTTCAAATACACAACGTGGATCGGGCGACCACCACATAATCGGTTGTCCCTGGTTATACCAGGGAAAAATACCTTTTTGATAAGCGCTCAACAGTCTATGCCTACTTAAATCACCACCGATTGCTAGTAAGCCATCGGGAGATCTTAATGCGGCTTCAACGGCAGGAAAGTGGGGCGAGATAACGTTCTCTGAAACCCAGTAGAGTTGGCTACTACTATCTTGTTGGTGAATATGTGTCATGTCGTTTAGTCAGGTAGAATCTTTATTTTGTATCTTTAATTTTATACGGAATATGCTGATTTAAAAGGTCTATTTGCTGTTCTATGTACTCTGTTTCCCGCACAAGGAAGCGTTTAATGGCCTGTTTGAATGTATCATCCTTGATCCAATGCAAAGAATAGGCCCTCACTGGTTCAAAACCCCGGAAAATCTTGTGTTCCCCCTGAATACCGGCATCTAACTTCGCCAGACCCTGCTCGATGCAATAGTCAATCGTCTGGTAATAACAGAGTTCAAAATGCAAGTTTGGGTGATATTCTGTACAACCCCAATGTCGACCGTACAGGGTGTCATCTGAACGCATGGCAAAAGCACCTGCAATATAATTTCCCTCACGTTTTGCCAGGATCAATACCACATTGTCCGCCAGTTTCTCAGACAGGGTTTGAAAAAAAGGTAATGTTAAACGTGGTTCACCCCATTTGCGCTTAAAGGTTGAACAATAAAAACGATAAAATTTCTGCCAATGCAAGTTAGTGATCTGATGCCCGGATAATTGTTCAATCTGAATACCAGCCGCCACCACCTCACGCCGTTCTTTGCGGATTTGTTTGCGACGTTTTGAATTCAGTGCAGACAAATAATCATTGAAATTTTGATAATTACGATTGAACCAGTGATATTGCCAGGTCAATCGTTTTAATAAAGACAATGATTTAATGAACTTATGATCGTGTTCCTTGCAAAATAAAATATGACAGGAAGATATTTTCTGTTCCTCTGCAAAATGAAATACTGCATTGAGTAAATCTTTTCGACACTGATCTTCATCTTCGATTTCTGGGTGAACCAAACAACGTTCGCCTATCACAGGCGAAAAGGGAATGGCTGAAACCAGTTTTGGATAGTAACCTCCACCGGCGCGTTCATAGGCATCTGCCCACGCCCAGTCAAAGACAAATTCCCCATAAGAATCGTGCTTGATATAAAGTGGAATTGCAGCAACGAGCTTATCTTCAATAAATAATAGATGATGGCAGGGTTGCCAATTTTGATTATCGAGACAATGGTGGATTTCAAGTTGCGCCAGAAAATCGTAATACAGAAAAGGATTTCTGGAATTATTGAGCAGATCCCATTGATCTTGCTGAATTTCCTTTAGGGAATGGATAACACGTATTTCTTTTTGTTGATTACACTTCAGCAAAACTAAGGCGTCACGATTGGAGCAGGTTCACTGCCTGGTTTTTCTAATGAATACCTCTGTGCCAAGCGCCTGTAACAACACGCGGCTGGAACCAGCAAGAGTAAAACTGGTTTCCCGATAACCATCAGTCTCCATAGCAAAACGAAAGGTTAAGGTATTACCATTTTGCATACGGTAAAGGGGAGTAGAATCGATGTTGTAGTCTACGAGATAACCCAACACGAATTCCACCCAGTCAGAATGTGAAATACATTTAGCATTATTAATGGAGCGGTTGAAAATTTGATGGGCATCAATCTGAAAACTCGGGCAAAGATTTTTTGTCAGGCGACCATATTTTTTACTGGTATTAAAACGAGAGCGAACTGCTCCATTTACGTCTTTGTAGATTTCAATACTATAGCCATCATTATTTTTTATATGGGCAACATCGATCGTTTGACCTGTGTCAATATCGTTATGGGTGATCACTTTCCACTCGGCGAATAAAACAGAGGGGAATACTAAAAAAACAAAAAAGATACAGGCTTTCATGGTGTAAATAGTATCAAAACTTTGATTAAAGTGCAGACATATAAATTCTAATCTTATTTATTTCCAGGCGCCCTTGTTTTGCTATTATATTCTCTATTGATTCTAAGGCCAGCTTATATTTTGCGCCAATAGAACCACAAACAAAAAAAACAATGACTTACCTGAAATTACATCTACCTCTAATTAAAAAGATATCAGACTTAAGTCTGGCACCATATACAGAAACACATTATTCCTGAAGGGATTATTCGTCTTCTATTGGCTCAGAGGTCATGACCCTAATATCGTCTATCTGATACCAATAATGGTTACCACTTTCATCCCATATCTGTATCCAACAATCCTCAACGTCCACAATTTTGTATTTATGCATCTTCGATTCACCTTTGAAATGAATCCAGTATCTTTCATCGTCGTCAATACCCGGCGGCATTTCACAATTTGTATCAGCAAATACGACCGAAGAAAAAACACTGATTAGAAAAGCACCCAATACTCCGCAAATTATCTTATTCATATTTAACTCCACAAGGTAGATTTTAGATAGAAACTACGTTTAATTAAAAAATAAGGAAGATTCAGTTTTAAGCCTTTTTTCAATATAACTTATACTAGCATCATTAGTAGGTCTGACTTTTGTTTATAGTATCAAGAGGCTATCTGATATTGAGTACATTCTACTAGTTGCATTGATGAATCAAAATACTACTTAAGTACTATAATATAGAAAATAAGATTTAATATCTATTTCCGCAGGTCAACTGAGAAAAGACCGCGGTATAATTTTGTTGTTTGTTTTTAAAATAAAATGAATCGAAGAGAGCTACTCAAATATAGTGTGATGTTCGGGCTTGGTCAGCAAGCAATAAAAACGGGAGTCTTTGCTGGTGATAGTTCTCTGCCTTTGGCTCAAAATACAGGCCTGATTTATGACGAGTTTTATTTGAAACATTGGCTTGAGCCTGGACATCCTGAATCCCCAGAACGTCTCGAGGCCATTATTCAACAAATAACTGAATCTGCCTTGCTTGGACAGCACACCCGATTCGATATGCTGGACGATATTGAACAACAGCTTGAACTCATTCATACCAAAGAACACATCGCTGCACTGAAAAAATCAAACTCACTTTCTCATGACGTTGTCTGTCGTGTGGTGTCAGATGTCCTGTCGGCAACAAAAGCAGTCTGTGCAGGCAAATTAGATAATGCTTTTTGTGCCACTCGACCGCCAGGTCATCACGCAGAAAACACTGGAAGAGTGGAGGGTTTTTGTTTATACAATAGCATTGCTATTGCCGCGCGTTATGCACAAAAACAGCCTGGTATTGAAAAAGTGTTAATTATTGATTGGGATTATCACCACGGTAATGGTACTGAATCAGCTTTTTATGATGACCCTTCTGTTTTGTTTTTCTCAACCCACGATTGGTATGCCTATCCAGGGACGGGAGATCCTTCCAAACGCGGCAGTGGAAATGGTGAAGGTTATAATATTAATGTTCATCTTCCCTGTGGAACAGACGATGAGATGATTGTGTCCGCGTTTAAAACGAAACTCTTGCCAGCAGTCAAACGATTCAAGCCAGATTTAATTTTAATCTCGGCGGGGTTCGATAGTCGAATAGATGATCTGCTCGGTTGTTTTGAGGTGAGTGATGACGGTTTTATCCAGTTAACAAAAATGTCTATGGCGTTGGCGAATGAATATTGTGATGGTCGTGTTGTTTCTATACTCGAAGGCGGTTACAACATTAAAGGTAACGCCAGTGCAGTTATTGCCCATGTAAAAACATTAATGGGTATGGCCTGATACTATCAATCGCCAGGTTTGTCTGTTCCTTGTGTGTACACAGGAAATGGCATAATGTTTTCACCACCCTTGTTACCTTCCTTGATTTTAGCAGTACCTTGTTTGTTCACTTCATCAATACGAATAATTGAATGCATAGGGATATAGGTTCTGACCACATCGTTAAATTCATTTTTTAGATTTTCTTCTGTTGGGTCGACAACAAGGGTCGTGTTTTCACCAAACACGAGTTTTTCTACCTCAACAAAACCAAACAGATTATCCTGTGTAATTGATTGGGCATAGATTTCATACACTTTTCCCTGGTTATGAAAAATAACCTTATAAATTGGTTTGTTTTTACTCATAAATATCTCATCTCATTTTCGGAGCTGATTCTAACATAGACACTGAGAATGTCAGTACTTTATAGATACAGTGTGCCACCCGGTCCAAGTGCCCAACCCATTATCATCCACACAGCAAGCAAGACCATCCAGACTAGGGCAAAACCAATGGTATAGGGTAACATCGTTGCAACCAACGTGCCTAAACCAGAACCTTTCACATATTTTTGCAGCAATGCCAGAATAATGATCATATAAGGGTTTAGTGGAGTGATCACATTCGTGGTTGAATCTCCGACGCGATAAGCTGCCTGGGTTAATTCGGGACTGATGCCAACATACATAAACATCGGTACGAATACCGGTGCCAGAAAGGCGTATTTTGCTGAAGCCGATCCGATAAATAAATTTGCCAGCATCGACATAATAACAAAAAGCAGCATCAGTACCGGGGCAGGGATGGAAAACCCAGACAGAAATTCTCCGCCAGTAATAGCGATCATCTCACCCAGACCGGAATATTTAAAACATTCAATAAATTGTGCGGCAAAAAAAGCCAGAACGATATAAGGACCTAGATAGGCAAAGGTCTCACCGAGGATCCTTGCAACGTCTTTATCGTTTCTTAAGCTACCAACTGTAAAGCCGTAACTAAGCCCGGGGATAAAAAACACGAGGAATAATAAGGGAACAGTAGCTTCAACCCAACGTGAAAAATGCTTACCAACACCAAAAAGCGGTGCATCCGGAAGATAGATAGCCAGCAATAACAAAACGACACAAGCAACAAATGCAAACCCGGCATTGAATAATCCTTTTCTCTGTTTATCCTGATCCACATTATCAATGAAAACAGTTGGCTCAGCATCCATACCCAAACGACCAAGACCAGGCTCTACCCATCTAGCGCTGATAAACCATCCGGTCAGAGTTAATAATATTGTCGATACCATCATGAACCAAAGGTTTGCCGTGTTACTGACGACATACTCTTTATCTAAAATCTGTGCAGCAGATTGTGTGAATCCAGCAAGTAATGGATCGAGGGCAGTGATGGTTAAGTTCGCACTAAATCCAGCGGATACGCCGGCAAACACTGCAGCGATACCGGCAACCGGTGAACGTCCTGCGGCAAGATACAAAGCAGCCACCAATGGGGGCAATACCACATAACCAGCATCCAGAGCCACTGATGACATGATGCCGAGAAAAATTGAGAATGGTGTGAGTAAATTCGACGGGACTTTTTTGACTGCAGAGCTCAAGAGTGCCGGCAACAGACCCGAACGTTCTGCCAAGCCAATGCCGAGCATTCCTACCAAGACAATACCCAGTGGCGGAAACTTTATAAAATTTTCTACCATATGACTGAGAAACCACCAGATACCCTCAGAGCTGAAGAGACTATTGGCATTCACAATACCAGTGACGGGATTGTCGACACTCCAGTTTAAAAACACAGCCAGTTCAGAAAAAATAAAAATAAAAAGCGTACCAATCAAGAACAAGGTAGCAGGGTGGGGCAAACGATTGCCAATAGTTTCAATATGAGTCAGTAACTTCACAACATTACTGTACAGATATTTACTAATAAAATCCGTTAAGGTTTAATTAGATCTGGATACAAATATACTCAGACTATAGTTTTTCGTTTACCAAACACCTGGACAGGAAAAGTTATTTAGAGCTTACTTCAATTTTTGGAAGATGTGACAGGACAGTGTCACGCAACTTATACGTGTCTGTGTGCTGGTGTGCTTCAGTAAGGAATTTACGATAGGCTCTTAGGGCACTGCCTTCATCGCCAACGACCTCACTGGAATATGCCATATTCAATAATATTTTCGGATTTTTTGGTGCCAAATCGTTAGCGATAGTCAGAAGTTGAAGGGCAGAGTGGTGATCACCTCTTTCTTGTTCAATCAAAGCACGCGCTAACCAGAGCGTTGCCTGGGTGCCTTCTCTTGCGAGAGCATGATCAAGTGCAGTTTCAGCTTCAGAAAGTTTCCCTTTCATTAATTGCGCAGTCCCCATCCAGTACCAGGGTTGCCATTGATTGTTATATTCTGTACATAATGGCAAAAGTGTTTCAATAGCTGCATCATACTGTTGTGTTTTGATCAGTATTCGGCCTTTTGCCAGACGTACCTGATCATGTTGCGGATTAATCTCTAAAGCCTCTGTTAATAGGTTCAGCGCTTCAGTTGAAGCCCCAGTATTTTCTTTAATGTAAGCCTGCTTATAAAGTTGATTGATTATTTTTTCAAATACAGAACCCTTATGTGATTCATTAAGTTTTGCGATAGCCTCTTCAGGGACATAGCCCACTGCAGGTTCAGGCGGTATTTTTTGCAGATCTGTTTTACTGTTTTTACTTTCATGTAGAACATCTGATGAATTTTTAGAATCAACAACCGCCTCATCGATGACACCAACATCTTGAGTGTTAATAACTTGAGTTGCTTGCTTGGCATCAACAACCTCGGCATCAACAGTCTCAGCATGAGGCTGAAAAATAAATCCTACGCTCAGCATTAAAAATAATATTATAGATAATTTTTTCAAAATTGATTCTCAGTAAAAAATTTGAGCTGTTGTGCTATTAACTAACCTGGCGGTAAGGAACATGACCAGTTCCTTCTTTCTTTTAACCTGATACTCACCTTGAAATATTTTCCCAACAATTGGAATTTCTCCCAGCCCTGGGACAGAACGATGTGTATTGGTTTCAGTATCCTGCATTAATCCACCAATCAAGATCGTATTGCCATTTTTTATTCGCACCAGTGAGGATGTTTGACGAATATCCAGATTAGGTGCACTTGACGTGATATTCCCGTTGGCATCAAATACTCTTTCGACACTGGCTACACGGGTAATGATTGGTGAGATATCCATCATGATCCAACCATCCGCTGCAATTTGTGGTGTTAAAGCCAGGACGATCCCTTCGGTGACGACAGAAGGTGTGTCTTCCACCAGGCTGGTTGTGCCCGCAGATGTACTATCTGTCGTCACAGAACGGACAAAAAATGTTCTATCAGTTCCTACTTTGATCATCGCAGATTGATTATTGAGTGTGCGTATTTTAGGCTGCGAAACAACATGAACGTCTCCTTGTTCTTTGAGTGCTGTAAGCAAACTGTCGAAATTTATTCTGCTGTTGTCTGATTCAAACAAAGAAAGTGAGGCAGTAGGGAATAATGCAGCCAAACCACCAGCCGGTTGGGTTATAATGTTGGTTATTCCAAGACTGCCCTGTACACCACTGATGCCCGCAGCAGAAACCAGTGACCAATCAATCCCCAGGCTGAAATCTTCATTTAATTCAACCTCGACAATGCGCACATCAAGTTCAACCTGACGATGGATTGCATGATTGATGTCCATAATAAATCTTCCGACTTCTTCGACGCGTGAATGAGAATCAGAAATTTGTACAGTACCAGACATGCTGTTGACAGTAAGTCGACCATCTTCTGAAATAAACTGATCCAGTTGTTCTTTTAGCTCTTTCCAGAACTCAACACTATCAGCCTGCGTGAGTTCAAATTTTCCATCATCATCGCTACTACCTGCGCCTCCACTACCTCCATCTGAACCGGAAATAGCAGAATTGACTTTGGCCAGACTACTACCCTGACCACTACGAACCAGCCGAAGATAGTCGATAGTGAAAGTTCGTGTTTCCCAATCTTTTACCTTGATTAATTGGCCCTCTCTTTCCCAATAAAGACCCAAGCTTTCCAACATAGCTGTCATTGCCAGCTCAAAGGGAAGATCAGTAAATTCCACAAAAATATTACCGCCAATATTGCTATCTGCGATAATATTTAAACGGTAGGCCTTGCTGAAAATTTGCAGAGCTTTTTGTATCGGCAAATTTGTTGCTACGAAGCTGTAGAGATTCTCTTGATTGTAAACTGGGACAGGATCCTGATCTTCCAACCAGGCTATGCGGCTTTTCAAGGGTAAATCAGGCAATGATTTAGTTTGCTTGCGTTCAACAACCATTTGTTTGTTTGCTAGTGTTTCAGATTTCATATCCTGGTTTTTAACTGGGCCACATCCTGTAACTAATACAAGAATAGAAACAGCTAACAAAGTCCGACTAATTCGTAGATTCATTATTTTTTTTCCAGAATAGGTTCGATGAGATGTAAACGTATCTGGCCATCAGGTCCTGCCAGATCAACATGGTTAGTCTGGATAGATCGAATACTAAACTCACCAAGGGTATCTCCTGTGGTGATGATCTCTGTGTTTAATACAGCGTAACGCGCATGATCGTTAATGATAATCGCTTCAAGCTGAGGGGTGACAACCAGTTTTTGTTGCACAGGCATAATATTTTTTATTGGTGTTTTTTTATCTTTGGGCAGAGGCTGAAATGGGTTTCGTCTGGGATTTTCAGTCCATGATAATTTACTGATTTCGATCGAACTTTTTGATTGTGTTATATCAGACAGGGGTTGACCCAGAGTTCCAATAACACCATCTAGCAGTGGATCGATGATATCTTCAATCATGTTGATGGAAGTAACGTCTGCTGATGAAGATGATTTCATTAAAGGCAAGACAATACTGTGCACCAGAGAACCAACAGCACAAAGGGCCAGGCCTATCACAATCCATTTACTCTTCAATAAATTCTTCATGGGGTATCCATAGGCAGTGTATCTGATCCCATTTCTAATAGATCAGAGACATCGTATTCTTGTGGTGTAAACAATTCAGGTTTCCACATTCGGATTTTCAACAACAAAATAAGTCTGGCTTTCTCTACACCCTGGTTTTCTATACCTGCCTGTTGGAGTTCTTGATGCCATGATTGCGAAAGTAATGACTTCATGAAATCAAGCAGACGTTGATAAATTAAATAAACATTCGTTTTGTTATTGGCTGCAATGACTTCGATCTCTATTGGAATCGAGAGAATATCGGCTAATGATTTTTCTTCAGTTTCTATCCCTAATTTGTATTTAACTGTGAGTCCTTTCTTTTTTGATTGTATTGTCAGTGTGTACAGCCATTCTGCTAGTGCTTTGTAATCATTAAAAATTTGTGTTTCTGCTTGTTTGATTCTTCTTTCTATAGTGTCGTTACTATTAGTTTCCCTATATTCAGTAAGTTGTTGTATTTCAGATTCCAGCTTAAGCTGTTGTTGGATCCCATAGGCGTTTATTTGCATGGAGGTCTGAAAATTCATCAGGTTCCAGGCAGTCCATGACAGGCATGTAATGACAGTAAGCGTAATCCATAAAGCTCCCATTTTACGATTCTGAGCTACTGCGATCACACGATTTATAGTTTGTGAAGTTTGATGTGCCATGTTGTCTTTTTCTGGCGTTTTTACAGGAAAGGTGACTAGTTCTGCTGTCATCACATTTGTCCTTCCATGTTGAAACTAATCAATCCATCTTCACCAGCTTTCCCCTGGCGTAATTTTTCCAGCCATTCTTCACGCCAGATTTGTGAAATTTGTGCATTCCATGGAGAGACACTCAAACCTGATTCCAGGTTTTCTACCGTAGAAGCAGAATCGGCCAAGGTTGGATTTGTGGCACCTTCCAATCGAAAAAACCACTTATTGTCTTTACGGGACAAAGAGGCTTTGCTCAAGATCATTCCATCAGGCACTACCTCTCCAAGATAAGATAAAAACCAGGCCGGGACAGGTTCTGTTTTTTGAGATAAGGCTTCCAGGCGAGTTAATTTATTCTGGATCTCAGAAGACTGCATTTGCAGCATATTTTTTTTCGTTTCAAGAATGCTAATCTGAGTCTTAATTTCACTATAGCCTCCCAGTTTCATTGATTGCACAATCAAGGTACTAGCGATAGCAATTAATAAAGATGCAGCAGCACTCCATACACCTATGCGTATTGCTGTTCGACGACTAAATGCAGCTTGCAGTGAATTCGGCACGAAGTTACTGGTCAGTTTTTTCGGTAATGAATTGACTTCAACTGACCAGAAATCCTGATCGAGAGAACCGGGATCAGATTCTATGGTAACTTCATAATGTTTGTTAAGCTCGCTGGCAGCGCTTGCTGATTCCTGACCCATGATCCAGACGTGAGAGGTCATACCGAATTGTTGTTTGGTGTACAGAAGGGTTCGTTCTATATCCAGTTTTAACCGATCAAGATTTTCTTCTTGCCAGTGAAACCCCAGTTCGCGAACAAAATACGATTCTCCCTTGCCATCGGCGACAACTATTTCCACATGTTCTTCAAACAAGGCAATCAGGATAATGATGCCATCATCATATGAGGGAAGCCCGGGGATATGCTGTGCCATTATTTCTGTTAACGGCACAATCTTGTTCGCTTCCAATTTATTTAATTCACAGACCTTGATAATGCTATCAAGAACATCTTTCGGCATTAAATGTAAAAGGACGCCTTCTCCCTTACTGCCATGAGGGGTGCTTCGATAACTCCAGGCTGCTTCCTCGAGAAAAGTTTTTTCCTGATCAATATTACGTTCCAGATATTGTTCCAGATCTTTTTTTGACATGGGAGGCAATTCCAGAAATGAATGCGTGTGTAGATCGGATTCAATAGCAATGGCTACTTCACCACCATGATCCAGATTGATGGTTTTGGCTGCTTCCTTGATTGCTTTGTCAAATTCATCCGGGTTGCTTATAGAAGTTGGGGAAGCCCAGCTTTCGATCAGTTTTCCTCGATGGAAACGACTGATCCGAAATTCTTCGTAGATCCAGCTAATTCCGAATTTACTACTCATGGATTATCCCAGACCCAATTTGGGCCATCGAGTTGATAAGCAAAATTTTTCGCCTGATTGCTAATAAAAACCATTGCTAATACATTGCCGATGAAGGGTGCTTCAACCAAACTTACCTTTGTATCACTTAACACATATCGCTCGACGCCCGAAGTTGAGACTGAATTTGTCGTGCCCGATTCCAGTTTATAACCTGGTTGATTTGTCGTATTATCATTCGTCAGGATCATGCGATGAAACAAACCTTTTAGGTTGATTCGTTCAATTTTGATATCCTCGCTTTCGAGCAGAGCAACACCAGTTGTTTGATCCCATATAGCATTAAAACCAGTCGCTGTGATGGGTGCCGCAGGGGTATTTCCTTTTAGATTGGACACCAGAAGGATGCGTGGTGAATTCGGTGTGTTACTCAGTCCAGAAGTCTGTGTGTATCCGGAAAAACTGGCATCTATCGTTGTAAAAAAACGTGGATCAACATAGTAAGCACGGTTAAAAAAGCGATCGTTTTGTGTGATCTTGTTTGTTGAGTGGGTACTGATGGTGGCAACAGCCGTTACCCAGCCTGATGCGGCAGGGATGATCTTGTTTTCACGAATATAAATCTCAAGACCATGTGCCAGGATCTTGAGATTTTCCTGTTCGCTTTCTCCCACAGCACGATTGATATCCTTGATAATTGCAGGTGCTAATGTCGAGGCAAGTATCGCTATGATCGCTATGACTCCTATCATTTCGATTAAGGTAAATCCTTTTCTGCCTGTTTGTTTCATCGTTATCAATGCTTTGATTTAATAATGCTTATTGGATTATGTGAGCAGCTGATCACTGTAAAAATTCTTTACAAAACCTGAAATCAGATAACTAGTGAGACAAGTGCAAGGTTGATGCCAATTTAATAGGGCGTATGACACAGACTGGATAAAATCAGGTCAAACAACTCCACCCATTAATTTCATCAGTGGCAGGAAAATCGCCATGGCAACGCAACCAACAACAGCAATAAGGAAAACCATGATAATAGGTTCCATCAATGCCATTATTTTTTTGATGCGTCTGGGGATCTCCGTGTCATAACGTGAAGAGATATGTTCCATCGATTGTTCCATGGTTCCTGATTCTTCTCCGACCACCAACATTCTGAGTAACATCGGAGGGAACACTGCGTATTCTCTAAAGACGGCACTCATTACACGTCCTTCATTCACCGCAATCTCAGCATCCCGTATTGCTCTTGAAATCACACGATTACCGACCAGATCTCGACACAATTCGAGACTTTGCAGAATCGGAACGCCCGAGCGCGTCAGGATTGCCATGTTATGGGTAAACCGTGACAGCGAAAGCATGTGAATAACCTCACCAAACACAGGCAGTTTTAGTTTTAGTCGATCAAGGAAAAGCGCAAAGCTTTCTGAACGTTGATTTGCATATTTGACGGACTTTATGCTGATGAAAGGAATAATCAAAAATAAATACCAGTATTGTTTAGTAAAATCACTGATATTGAGAACGATCTGGGTAATTAACGGTAAACTGACATCGATACTTAGTAACAAACTGGCAAATTTTGGAACCACAAAAGAAAATAACAGCAATATAAATGTGCCAACCACGACCAGAATAATAGTTGGATACAAACTGACCTGTTTTATATCTTTGACCAGTTGATCTGTCCATTCCAGATGACCTGCACAATCTTTAAAGGCTTCTACCAGATTACCGCTGTATTCAGCCGCATTGATTAAATTACGCATTTGCTCAGGAAAAACACCGGGATGTTTTGACATAGCAGAAACCAGTGTATTACCAGCAGAAACATTCAAGGACAGATCTTCGAGTATATACTGAAACCCTGGATTGTCTGTTTCTTCGACCATGGTTGTCATGGCATCTATAATACTGATGCCTGCACCTAGCATGGCAGCCATAGAGGTACAAAATTCAATTAATTCCAATCGGCTGACTTTGATGTTTCGGGGCAGGTTTTTTTTTGTCAGGATAGAAGATTCGATGAGCCAGTAACCGATCTCTTTTAATTGTCGATCGAGCTGCATTTCATTATCAGCAAATAGAGCAGCTTTAACAGTATGGCCGTTTTTATCGACAGCTCGGTAATTAAAATCAGGCATTTTTTATGTCACAGATTAATGCTGAGTTTGCATCCCTAGTCCCGTACAACACGCAGGACTTCTTCTACCGTCGTAATGCCCTCTACGGCTTTACTGAGTCCATCTTCCAGCATGCTACGCATACTTTTTTCTTTCGCCAGCTTCTCCAGAGCACTTGTGTTGTCTCCAGCAATGATCGGATCATGGAAATCTTCATCCAGTATTAAAACTTCATAAATGGCTTGCCGACCTTTGTAGCCACTACCTTTGCATGCAGCACATCCTTTGCCATGCCAAAATGTAGCATCTGCAGGAAGTTGATGGCTGATCCCAAGTTTTTCACGAACACTATCTGTTTCTGGCAAAGGCTCTTTACAGTCTTCGCAAATTTTTCGTAATAATCGCTGTGCAATAATCGCTGACAAAGAAGCTGACAATAAATAAGGCTCCACACCCATATCAACCAGTCTGGGGATGGTGCTAACGGCATCATTGGTATGTAAAGTAGAAAGGACAAGATGACCGGTTAAAGCTGCGCGAATAGCAAGTTCTGCTGTTTCCTGGTCGCGAATTTCACCGACCAGGATGACATCAGGATCCTGTCGTAATAATGCCCTGAGTCCGGAGGCGAATGTCACTCCAACATCGTTTCTGATAGGAGTCTGACGGATTTGGGGCATGGAGTATTCCACAGGATCTTCCAGTGTGAAGATACTACGTTGTACAGCATCGATCTGACCAAGTGCTGAATATAGAGTGGTTGTTTTACCACTACCGGTAGGCCCGGTCACTAAAACCATACCAAAAGGTTGATTCAACACCTCAAGTAATCGATTGTTGTCTATAGCGGACAAACCGAGCTCTTCAAATTGTGGACGATTGTCAGATGATTCAAGAATACGAATGACGATACTTTCACCATGATTGGTAGGCAATGTAGAAACACGCAGATCGACTTCGCGGTTACCGTATAAGAAACGGATCCTCCCGTCTTGAGGAACGCGCTTTTCGGTAACATTCATATCTGAAATTAGTTTGATTCGAGCTGTGAGTGCAGGGCGCAGATCAGAAGGCATTAATACCTCAGGACGTAAGATCCCATCGATACGCAAGCGTACCCGAAAAATATTTTCTTCAGGTTCAAAATGAATGTCAGTGGCTCGTTGTTTAATAGCCAGGGCAATAATTTGATCCACCAGTCGTACCATCGGTGATTCACCATTAAAACCATCTACTTCTGTCGGTACGGTACCCGACTGCATGAGTCGTTCTATACTATCGTCTATGGTAGCGCCCTGTGCGTAATGCCGCTCAAGCGATTCGAGTATATCGGCTTCTGGTGCGCTCACCACATCCAGCATCAGGCCGGTTAATTTTTCCAGTGCATCAATCGCAACGATATTAAAAGCATCCGCCATAGCAACAGTAAAGTGGCGATCTTCCTGGCTGATAGGCAATATTTTATAACGGGTGGCTATTTCATAGGGAACCAGTTTCAGAACATCTTCATCTATGACGGTTTGTTGGACATCAATGACGCGCGTGTGTGTTTCAGCTGCCAGGTTGCTAGTGAGAACATCGTCAGAGACAAACCCAAGCTTTAGCAGTACCTCACCGAGAAATCCCCCGTTACGTTCTTTTTCACGCAACGCTAACTCAAGTTGATCCTCGGTCAAAAATCCCTCATCAATCAGGCGTTGTCCCAAGGGTTTTTGTTTGGGTTTAACTGACACCGGGGTTTGTACGGAGGGGACTGGCTGAGCGCCCTCGTTGCTGTCCCCTAATGGTTCCAGAGCGAGTCCAGACATGGAGTTCAGGTTCGGCTTAAGCAGACAATCATTATGGTTGTACTATTCCCATTGTACTGTTTGACCAGGCCATATTGCCCCCAATTAGCAGTTCCACCATCACCATCAATAATATTGCTGACTTTCTCCATGGTTTTCAGGCTCATGCCATCAAATCGATAGAGTAACCATGGGGCTTCAGTGGTTCCATCACCATCAGAATCACAGACATAGGAGGCACTACTTGTATTGATTAAATACTGCAATGCACCGGGTGTAACAGGATGTTCTGGTTCTATATCAACATAGGGGCCATTCCAGCCAGTCATGTTCGCATTAGCCGTATTTAATGAATCTTGATAGATTAATGAATGATAATAGTGATTGGTTTGAGTTGAATAATAGATAGGGTATCTACCTGTATCGGAATAGAATTTTGTCGCAGCGGTTTTCATGTTTTGAACCTGCTGAACCAGTTTTGATACTTTTGCATCTTCAATGGCTTCAAAGACCCTAGGTGCAGCAACCGAGGCTAGAATAGCGATCACAGCCAATACGCCAATCATTTCTATCAGGGTAAAACCCGACTGTTTTCCTGATTTCATCATGTGTTTTTCTCCAAATAATAATAAAAAGTACAAAAAGTGGCCTTTTTAATAAAAAAATGCCTCCAAAAAAGGTACTTCCATGCAGTCTATATCGGATTTTTTGGCTAAATCTTTAACGTTTATGTGGGTTAAATCGCTTTTTGGTAAAAGCTGCAGGGTAATTTCAGTGGGAATATGAGAGAAAAATTAAAGCATAGATTTGGATGACGAACGGGTTGGCTCAAACAAAGAAGCTTATTCTTCGTCGCTTTACAGATGTTCGCTAATAAAATCTTCGAGTGATTGTTTATACATAGTTTCATTCAAAAGAAACCCACCATTATGTTCACCGGATATTTCAACAAATTCCTTCGGCTGTTTCGCCAGTCGAAATAAATGTTCAGCATGATGAAATGGAACGGTGTTATCTTGCTGGCTATGAATGATCATAAGGGGAGACTGAATATTTCCTATGCGCTTTTCGATTTCGAAACGAGTAGTCGAAATCAATGAAATCGGTAAGAACGGATATATTTCTTTACCCATTTCAACGGTAGAACGAAATGTCGATTCGAGAATAAGTAAGGCATGATCTTTTTCGCTCGCTAGCCAACTGGCAACTCCACCACCAAGTGAGCGGCCATGGATAATGATAGTGTCAGGCTTTATCTTTCTTTCTTCGATAAAATAATTCCAGGCAGCGAGTGCATCATCGTAACTATTTTGTTCTGACGGTTTGCCTTCACTTAGCCCATAACCTTGATAATCAATGATCAAAGTAGCAAGCCCGATTTCATGAAAAATCCGCAACGTTTCTATACGATGAGAAACATTGCCAGCATTACCATGGAAAAATAATATATGACCTTTTGCATTTTCATGAGGCACATACCAGCCATGAATTTTATTTCCATCCGTGCTGTTTAAGTAAACATCTTCATAAGCAAGGCTGACTGTTTCTGGGGTTGATTGCAGTGTTGGGGAGGGAAAGAAAATCAACTTATCCTGAAAAACAAAAATTCCAACACAAAGACCAAGATAGACCAGACAGAAAATTGCAAAGAGAGTTGCCAGCATTTTACTAAATATTTTCATGGTTAAATGGATAATACTATCTTGCCAGTGGTTGAACCCTGTTCAATCATTTCATGCGCTTTAGCTGCTTGTTCCAGTGGCAAGATTTCCTGAATTTCAATACTTAGTTTATTGGAATCAAATCGTTTACTGCATTCGTTTAATATCCAGGTTTGATGTTGTTGTGCTTTTTCAATATCTAACAACAAGGGTGTCAACATTACTTCTTGACTGAAACGAATGTTTCGAAAACGCGCAACTGACCAATCAATCGATGCATCGGCTTGTAGTAAAGTCACCAGATCACCATAGACTTTTATTGCAGGGAATGACTGTTCTATCAATGCCCCACCGACCGTATCCAGAACCATGTCGGCCCCATCACCATCTGTCCAGTCCATGATCACATTGACAAAGTTCTCATCTTTATAATAAATAATCTTGTCAGCTCCAAGCGATCGAACGAAATCCGCTTTGTTATCATCACTCACAGTCGTTGCCACTTTGGCACCGGCGAGCTTGGCAAGCTGAATGGCAACATGTCCGACACCACCCGCACCAGCATGAATTAAAACAGTATCTCCATCTTTTACATCGGCCCGATCAAACAAAGATTCCCATGCTGTTAACAGGACTAAAGGCGAGGCCGCTGCTTGTTCGCAACTTAATATTGAAGGTTTTCTGGCAATAAATCGTTCATCCAGCACAATGTATTCAGCGTAGTTTCCAGCAATGCCGCTGAGGCCTCCATGAAAGAAATAGACCTCATCATCGATAACAAATTCTGTTACGTCATCGCCCACTAATTCGATCACTCCAGCACCATCACATCCTAGAATTGTAGGAGTGGGATCGGTTGGATATGCGCCACTGCGAAGTTTTGTATCGATAGGATTGACGCCCGCAGCTTTTAAACGCACCAGGACATCTGTGCTCGATCTAAGTTTAGGTTTTTCAATCTCTTGAAGTTGCAGTACTTCTGGCTTGCCAACTTCTGTCATTATCATTGCTTTCATCATCGCTATTTGCTTTTGCTATTTATCATTGCTCTTATCTTTATTGCTTATCTTTTTGGGCATCAAGATATGCCTCTGCGTCCAGTGCCGCCATGCAACCCGTTCCAGCCGAAGTGATTGCCTGACGATAAACATGATCGGACACATCACCAGCAGCAAACACTCCTGGAATACTGGTTGCTGTCGCAGCACCTTCAATACCGCTTTTCACCACAATGTAACCACCGTTCATGTCAAGTTGCTCGGCAAAGATTTGTGTGTTGGGTTGATGACCAATGGCAATAAAGACGCCTTTTAGATCCAGTTCCTGTTTTTCATCTGTCTGGGCATGTTTGATTCGAATACCCGTAACGCCTGTGTCATCACCAAGCACCTCATCCAGTTCGTGATCCCATAGTATTTCCACATTGCCATTCTTTGTTTTCTCTATGAGTCTATCAGCCAGAATCTTTTCCGAACGCAACGCATCACGCCGATGGATCACTGTCACTTTTGAAGCAATATTCGATAAATACAGGGCTTCTTCGACTGCAGTATTTCCACCGCCAATGACTGCCACCTCTTGTTTTTTATAGAAAAAACCATCACAGGTTGCACAGGCTGAAATACCTTTGCCCATAAAGGCTTCTTCCGAAGGCAAGCCCAGGTATTTAGCAGAAGCACCTGTCGCAATGACCAGTGCATCACAGGTATAACTGCCTGCATCACCAATCAAACGAATGGGTTTTTCTGATAGCTCGGCAGTGTGAATGTGATCAAAAATAACTTCTGTATCAAAGCGCTCAACGTGTTTTAACATACGTTCCATCAAATCTGGACCTTGAACACCATCGGCATCACCGGGCCAATTATCGACATCGGTGGTGATGGTCAATTGTCCACCTTGCTGTAAGCCAGTAATAACAACAGGGGAAAGATTGGCTCGAGCAGCGTACAAAGCAGCGGTATAACCAGCTGGTCCTGAACCTAAAATAAGAACGCGGCTATGTTTACTGTCTGACATAGATAACTCCAGATTTGCTACAACATTGGAAGAAAAACAAGGCGCGCTATGGTACGTTAATTGTCCTGATCAGGCAAAACGACAGCACATAAATTCAGACTGAAAAATAATTGTAATCATGTTAGTATTTTCTATATATAACATGAATATATAACATCTTTATAAAGTAAATAATACGTAAATATGACACAGGCAAGACGCAAAAAGAAACTGGCGGGGAATCCGCTAAATATAGGTGGTTCTGCATTTAGCAATCTCAGAGAGGTTCTTATTTTTGTTTTGGTCGCGGCTGCTGTATTTCTGACCATTGCTTTATTTACTTATCATCAGGACGACCCTAGTTGGTCGCACGCAATTTCCAGCGATACCATTGAAAATAAAACCGGCCAAATCGGCGCCTGGCTCGCCGATATTGTCTTATATGTATTTGGATATATCGGCTATTTATTTCCCCTCCTGATCGCTTTTAGCAGTTGGCGTTTATTCGAGGCAAAAAGTCTCGATAAGCATTTTTCAAGTTTGCATCTAAGTCTCAGAGTCTTTGGCTTGTTACTGTTTATTCTGGGTGCTACAGGAATTGCCTGGGGACATTTCCTTGCTGGTTCAGGATTGCCTTATGAGGTACGCGAGGCCGGTGGTGTGGTTGGTGATTTGATCGGTTCATATCTAAACTTAAGGACAGGACATCTCGGTAGCACATTAATCTTACTATTAATATTCGTTACAGGAATCACATTGTACAGTGGCTTTTCATGGTTCTGGCTGATGGACAAACTCGGTCAGGGAAGCCTCAAACTATTCGATTTTGCTAAGGGTGTCCGCAGCAATGCCAAATTACAGGGGCTTGGCAGACAGGCTCGTAAAGAACGCGAAACGCTCATAAAGAAAGAACAGGAAAAGATTTTTGAACGGGAGCCAGTTCAGATCAAAGAACCGATTATTTCTAATTTTGAAACCAGTATCCGCGCTGAAACTGAAAAGCAGGAATCTCTGTTTGAATCACCTGCTGATACGATCCTTCCGACTTTAAACCTGCTTGACCCATCACAGCCTCCCAAAGGCCAATATTCCCGTGAGGCCCTGGAAGCTATTTCTCGTCAGGTTGAGCTGAAACTCAAAGATTTTGGTGTGGATGTCCAGGTTGTTGCTGTACACCCAGGGCCTGTGGTCACGCGATTTGAACTCGAACCCGCACCGGGAACCAAGGTCAGCAAGATCAGCAATCTATCTAAAGATCTGGCCAGATCCCTGTCCGTTGTAAGTGTTCGAGTTGTCGATGTGATTCCGGGAAAATCCGTTATTGGTCTTGAAATACCGAATGAATTAAGAGACATGGTGACATTGGGTGAAATTCTTAATTCAAGAGAGTACGACACAATAAAAACTCATCTTCCACTTGCATTAGGCAAAGATATCGCCGGTAAGCCGGTTGTTGCTGATCTTGCGAAGATGCCACATTTACTGGTCGCTGGTACGACAGGTTCGGGTAAATCCGTGGCCTTAAACGCCATGATCCTGAGTTTATTGTATAAATCCATGGCGCGTGATGTACGCCTAATCATGATTGATCCCAAAATGCTCGAATTATCGGTTTACGAAGGTATCCCACACCTTCTTGCCCCGGTCGTGACGGATATGAAAGAGGCCGCAAATGCCTTGCGTTGGTGTGTGGCTGAAATGGAACGACGTTACAAACTCATGGCAGCATTAGGTGTTAGAAACATCAGTGGCTTCAACAAGAAAGTCAGTGAGGCGATACGCAATAGAACACCGATTGCCGATCCTATCTATCAACCTGTTTCTGAAGAGGATATAGCACCGACATTGGAAGAATTGCCTTTCATTGTCGTCATTATTGATGAACTGGCCGATATGATGATGACAGTGGGTAAAAAAGTTGAAGAATTGATCGCACGACTGGCGCAAAAAGCCCGTGCATCCGGGATTCATTTGATCGTTGCGACGCAAAGACCATCGGTTGATGTCATCACCGGGCTGATTAAAGCGAATATACCGTGTCGAATTGCATTTCAGGTCTCATCAAAAGTGGATTCACGAACGATTCTTGATCAAATGGGGGCTGAAAATTTGCTGGGTCATGGTGATATGTTGTTCATGGCTCCGAGCTCTAATATTCCTGAACGCGTGCACGGTGCTTTTATCGATGATCATGAAGTGCATAGAGTGGTCGAAAATATTAGCGGCAATGAAAAACCACAATACAATGACGATATTTTACGGGGTCCGGGTGAAGGAGGGGCTGAATTTATTGTTGGAATAGACAGCAGCAGCGAAGATATAGACAAGCTCTATGATGAAGCCGTTCGTATCGTGACAGAAACTCGCAAGGCCTCAATTTCCTACATTCAACGGCGTTTAAAAATCGGCTATAACCGTGCGGCCAGAATTGTTGAAGAAATGGAGAACAGTGGTCTGGTAGGGCCTCTTGAATCAAATGGTTCTCGTGAGATCTACGCTGCTGCACCACCACCGATTGATTAGTATTATTCATTTTTTTTAAACTTATTATTATTGTCCGCATCGAAACTGTTATGTTTCAATTGGAGCAACTATTTTGCTGAAGAGTATTCAATATTTTCTAATAGTATTTCTCTTTTGGGGAGATGTTTCTGCACTGGAAAACAATACAGTGCTGGATCAATTCCTAAACGGTCTGGACACGTTCACTGGCGAATTTGAACAATCACTGGTGGATGTCGACGGCGAAGTGCTCGATACAACCAAAGGCACCTTGTATTTAAAATATCCTGGACAATTTCACTGGCAATATACTGAGCCATACAAACAAAGTCTGATCACCGATGGGGTAACTCTCTGGGTTTATGATGAAGACCTGGAACAGGTTACGATCAAAGAAATCAAAAACGAATTAGACAACACCCCAGCTGCAATTTTGAGCGGCAGTGATAATTTACACAAACATTTCGATGTGGTCGATAAAGGTAGTGTTGAAGAAATTGCATTGATTGAACTTAATCCCAGGGACGAACAAAACCAGTTTCATAGCATTCGACTGGGCTTTGAAAAAAATAATCTGGTTTTAATGGTGATGTTTGACAAGCTCGGTCAAATTACCCGTGTGGATTTCACCAATACCCATCGAAATAAGAAACTCGAAGATGACTTATTTACCTTCACCGTACCAGAAGGTGTTGATGTCATTGATGGACGTGAGCAAGACAGTACCCTTTGACAAGCAGAAAATAACAACTTTACTATCATGACAACAAACTCAGATTACCGCCCACTTGCTGATCGTATGCGACCAGAAACACTGGCAGAATATTATGGGCAGCAGCATATCCTCGGCGAAGATAAACCATTACGCTCTGCAATAGATCAGGGTCGATTACATTCTATGGTTTTTTGGGGGCCACCCGGAACTGGCAAAACCACTTTAGCAAAAATTATTGCACATTCATGTGATGCACAATTTATTACCATGTCAGCCGTTCTCAGCGGTGTTAAAGATATTCGTCAGGCGATTGAACAGGCAAAACAATACCGTCAGGTCTATCAGAAAGACACAGTTTTGTTTGTCGATGAAGTACATCGTTTTAACAAGTCGCAACAAGATGCCTTCTTGCCACATATAGAAAATGGCACAGTCACATTCATCGGCGCGACCACTGAAAATCCATCCTTTGAATTAAACAATGCCTTGTTATCGCGCGTTCGTGTGTATGTTCTGAAAAACATGCAGACGGACGATATACATAAAGTATTAAACCGCGCAATGAGCGATACGGAAAAAGGTCTGGCTACTAATAATATCCAACTTGATGACGAACTCATGCAAACACTCGCGAGTGCTGTTGATGGTGATGCAAGACGTGCATTGAATTTTTTAGAAATAGCGTCTGATCTGAGTGACGACGGCATCATTACAAAAGAATTGTTGAATGAAATCCTTGCCGGTGGTGGATTGAGACGCTTTGATAAAGGAGGGGAGGCGTTTTATGATCAAATTTCCGCCTTGCATAAATCTGTACGTGGTTCAGCTGTCGATGCATCATTGTACTGGTTTGCCCGTATGATCGATGGTGGATGCGATCCTTTATACATAGCAAGACGGGTTGTTCGAATCGCATCGGAAGACATCGGTAATGCCGATCCGAGGGCATTACAAATTGCTCTCGACGCCTGGGAAACACAAGAAAGACTGGGCTCACCAGAAGGGGAGTTGGCCATAGCCCAGGCGATTGCCTATATGGCCTGCGCAGCAAAGAGTAATGCTCTGTATAAAGCCTTTGGTTCTGCCATGAGTGATGCAAAAGAAAATGGCTCGCTCGAAGTGCCTATGCATCTGCGTAATGCACCGACAAAATTGATGAAAAACCTTGATTACGGCAAAGAGTATCGATACGCACATAATGAACCCAATGCCTACGCCGCAGGGGAGAGTTATTTTCCTGATGAACTAAAAGGCACGCGTTATTATGAGCCTGTCTCTCGAGGCCTTGAAATCAAGATTGCGGAAAAACTCGAAACATTACGGCAAATGGATGAAGCAATTAAAAAGAATAAATAAGCTAAGACAATCATTCATTGCTGCTATACAATTCGCGCGGAATTTTTTAATTAATTGATCATGAAACAAATCCTATTCATAGCAGCAGGTGGAGCAACGGGGGCAGTGTTACGCTACCTGATGGCTAATGGTGTTTATACTTTATTGGGACGAGGTTTCCCTTATGGAACTCTGGTCGTCAATGTGACAGGGTCATTAGCAATGGGCTTGATATATGTTTTTTTTATTGAACGCATGGATGTTGGCATGGCATGGCGTGCCGGGATCATTATTGGTTTATTAGGCGCCTTTACGACCTTCTCAACATTTTCGATCGAAACATTGAATCTGATTGAAGCTGGTGAACAACTAAAAGCAGGTCTGAATATATTATTGAGTGTTGTATTGTGTCTGTTTGGATGTTGGCTTGGTTTACTCATAGCTAGACAGATATAAGGAGACCATCATGAGTGAAACAAATGTAATCATTGCCAGGATATATTTACATGAGGCCATGGGAAAAGTTTCCGAACTTTTAAAATATTTACACGATGAAAACAAGGTTCGCGGGGTTACTGTCTTTCGTGGCATTACCGGATTCGGTGCTTCAGGAAAATATCATTCATCCAGTTTGATGGATATGTCACTGGACTTACCAGTGGTCATCGAATTTTATGACGAGCCTGATAAAGTGAAATCCATCATTGATCATTTAAATAATGATATAAAACCGGGCCATATTGTCTTTTGGCCTGCATATATTAATGATTCGATCTAGATAAAGGATCCAACTCAAAATGCTTGACCCTCATTTGTTAAGAAATAACCTTGACGCTGTAACTTCAGCGTTAAGCCAACGTGGATTCAAAATCGATCAAACCGATATAGAATCACTTGAGGCTAAACGAAAAGACATTCAGGTCAAGACCCAGGAACTACAATCAAAACGAAACAGCCTCTCCAAAGAAATAGGCAAATTAAAATCTCAGGGCACAGACACAAGTTCCATTATGAAAGAGGTTGGTGAACTGGGTAATAAATTAACACAACATGAAAATGAATTAACTGACATACAAAAACAACTGAATGATTTGTTAATGGCTATCCCCAATATTCCGCACGAATCTGTCCCAGTTGGCACATCTGAAGATGATAACATTGAAATTAAACGCTGGGGCAAACTAAAGGAATTTGATTTTGAAGTAAAAGATCATGTTGATTTAGGAGAAAAACTAGGACTGATCGATTTTGAAGCAGGGGTGAAAATCACCAGTTCACGCTTTGTAGTCATGAAAGGTGATATCGCCAGGTTACATCGTGCCTTGATCCAATTCATGCTCGATATTCATATTAATGAGCACGGCTATACTGAAGTAAACGTGCCTTATCTTGTGAACGCGGATAGTTTAAAAGGTACAGGGCAATTACCAAAGTTTGAAGACGATCTATTTAAGATTGATGAACACGGTTTTTATCTCATTCCAACAGCGGAAGTGCCTGTCACTAATATTATGCGTGATGAAATCATTGCAGAAAAAGAACTGCCTATGAAATTTGTCTGCCACACACCATGCTTCCGCAGTGAGGCGGGTTCATATGGAAAAGATACGCGCGGCATGATCCGTCAGCATCAATTTGAAAAAGTAGAAATGGTGCAATTTGTCAAACCGGACGAATCCTACGCGACATTGGAATCACTATTACTCAATGCTGAGACGATCCTGCAAAAACTTGATTTGCCGTATCGAGTTGTCAACTTGTGTGGCGGCGATCTGGGTTTTTCATCTGCCAAGACGTATGACGTTGAAGTCTGGTTGCCAGCACAAAATACCTATCGTGAAATTTCCTCTTGCAGTAATTTTGAAACCTTTCAGGCACGCAGAATGAAGGCTCGCTGGCGTAATACTGAAACAGGAAAACCAGAATTACTACACACACTCAATGGTTCGGGCCTGGCCATTGGCAGAA
The DNA here is from genome assembly GCA_965250225.1 of Gammaproteobacteria bacterium. Lineage (GTDB taxonomy): Bacteria > Pseudomonadota > Gammaproteobacteria > Eutrophobiales > Eutrophobiaceae > CBDEUK01. The sequence goes on along the minus strand of CBDFNQ010000015.1, from coordinate 14,677 downwards.
CGTTAGTTGCTATCATGGAAAATTATCAAACGGAGAATGGCAAGATTGAAATTCCACTTACATTACAACCCTATATGCAAGGAAAAACGAGTATCATGAGTATGGACTAAGTCAACGGTTCAATTATTTCCGGGTAAGTCAGTTGGCTTGGGCTGATGGTTATGCCTAACCGTGAATCGCCTCTGCCAATGCTTCTTCAATGACTTCCTCACTAACACCATGTCGCTTTAGGCTTGTAACTAATGCGGACACTTTATCACCTTCAAGTTGTTCTAAATCTTTTCTGAGTCCCTGACCTACATAAGTACGCAACAATGGCTGATAACCCGAAAAACCAAGTAAGGGGGCTAGGCGTTTTAGATCATCAACAACATCATCAGGCATACGCAAAGTCACAGGGGTCATTGGTCTATCTCGGTCTAGTCGCTTTTTTAATGTTTCAATTTTCATAAATTGCTTTCTCGCTTCGAGTTGCTTTGCGAGCGGAAATAATTCTTATACGCTCATCCTCAACTAAAATATGGACTACAAATAGTAAGTTCCAACGCATATCCATTCCGATAATTGCATCTCGGACTTCCTCTTCAGGGCTTGCGTCGATAATTTTTATGAAGGGATCAAAAAAAGCTTCCGCAGCTTGTTCGAACGTAATCCCTTCATGACTATTAATGTTTATCTGCGCCTTATCAGGATCCCAGATAAAGGTGATTCCATTCAGCTCATAGGTTTTGTCCATAGATTAAATATAGATTATCGTATGTATGTTGTCAATACGAAAAATGATAGAATTATTGATTAAAAGCTCCTGATGAGGTTTTTTTATAGCCCGAAATCAAAGTGTCCCAAACCAGCATGCTGTCCTGACTTCTCCTGAATGGGGGGCTTGCATATCCAGGTATCCTGGGTATCGACTAAGATGGCCCCCCTGAGATCATGCAGTGATGATGCTATCTCATCATGCTAAAAGAATTAAAAACTAAAAAACAAGTTTGATTACAACAATTACAAAAGATACAAGTGGTCGCTTCCAGTCATGACGTTTTTGTGTCAGTGAATAAACCCAATTTTTTAAATCACTTCGATTTCTTTCTTAAGAAATTACATTCTTCACTGTCAAAAAACAGTTATACAATAAATACCAAATTCACCCATATGGGTTAGTACTTATGTACTATATCTATTGTTTAAACGCTGTGTTATAAACGAGTCATAAACATAAGGAAGTGACCACGATCCTTCCGAAAAAACAACATCAATAATAACTTTTATACACGGCGGGATACTTTACCCATGGATAGTTCAACTAGATCATCCGGTGCGTCCATACGATCTCTGAATAAAACCTTCATAATATTTATTCTTTCAATTTTTCTGTCTGGTATCACAATAGTGACTTGGGCGGCTAATGTTCCGACCATGACCTAGACAACCATTCCTGCCACTGGAACTCATAATTCTGAAGCAGCAGCGGCAGCAGCTGTCAGAGCTTCTGATACAAAATATTCTGATAAAACTATACGCAAAGAAATCAGCCAAAATTCGAGTCAAGTTAGTAATAGTTATTCGGGCCCACATTTCGAGCAAGAAGAAATAGGTTGGATATATGTATGGGGTCCAGTAGGAACTCTCGGAACTGAGGCAGACATCATTCAGGCGATAGAAACATGGCCTAGTTATCAATCCGACCCGGGATGTGCTTCTACTACAGTAGTACCATACGGTTGGAACTATCTTCCACAATACTTTAATGGTGGCGATGGCCCCGCAGGAGAGGTTCGTTTTGTATGGCAGCTTTATGATGTAATTCAGACTTTTGATTACCCTAGCTTAGGGTGCACGCCTATTACACATAATCAAGCTCAAGCAGCTTATAGATGGAAATATTACCAATGTCCGGATGTGCTTCCAGCCGGTGCGTATTGGAGTCCAAATTCTTATGTTTCAGGTTGTACTTCAGCCCCAGCCTTTTTTGTTTATGGTAAGCCCCTAACGTGTACTGGTGATACTCAGGGCAATCCCTGTAACGTCAACACGGGGGATAAAATAGAAAGTGAAACCGACTACAAAGATGACTGGCTGACGTATTCCAGAACCTATCATTCCCTCGTCAATACACATACATCGAATCTGGGTAATAACTGGACGCATAACTTCAGTGCTCATTTGGTGGTAGCGCCTTCAAACAACACTGTTATTTCTGGTTACGTCACAGCCAATGGCTATCATGAGCCTATGACACTCAGCTCGGGCACCTATGTACCTTCAACCAGTACGAAAGGGAAGACCCAGATTGTCAGTCTTGGCACTGAATGGGAATTGCGACGAGGTGGCAGTCTGGATTATTTTGATTTACAAGGAAAACTCATCCGTCGTGAATTAGACACAGGACCCATACTTAGCCTCACCTATGACAGTGTCAGTGGTTTATTGGATAGTGTTCAAGATGAGTCGGGTCGCTCATTAAGTTTTACTTATGACTTAAATAATAATATTGATGTTGTGACACGCCCTGATGGTCTCACCATCACCTACCAATACGATGCCAACAACAACAATTTAACCCAAGTTGATTACCCCGATAGCACTCAAAAAATCTATCATTACGAGGACACTACTCATCCCAACCATTTAACGGGTATCACCGATGAGCGAGGCAACCGCTCCACCTACGCGTTTGATGCGATAACGGGTCAGGCCACCTCGTCTATTCCTGTCGGTGGAGTCAAGACCAAGACGTTTGATTATCAAAGTCAAAAAACCATTGTTACTGATTCCATGAGTCGGGTGCGAGAATACGCATTTGATGCCAATAACATACACATCCTCAGTGTGACCGATGTGTGTAATGGTACTGGCTGTACAGCAGACAGTGTGAAATCGAATGCTTGGTCGGGAAACAATCAGACACAAGTTGATGACAACGGACAACAGACGTCTTTTGGGAGCTTCGACACGACGGGCCGTGCGGGTTATCGAGTGGATGCGTACTCATCCACCGAAGCCAGACGCACCGACTTTGAATACGACACCCGATTCAGCAATCGCATCACTGAAAAACGTGAACCTTCAGTCATTAATAGTACGCCAGCCAATGCGTGTCTGGCAGGCACCGATTGTCAGCTCACCAATTCCACGTACGATGATGATGGAAATTTATTAAGTCGTACTGTCTCAGGCTTTCAACCCGACTCAACTCCTATTTCCAGAACCACGAGTTGGCAATACTTGGGGCCGTACGGGCAACTGAGTCAAATTGATGGACCTCGTACCGATGTGACGGACATCACCACCCTGGCTTACTATTTGGATGCTTCGGGAGAGGGCGATAACCGCGGTCGACTCATGAACGTCACCCTGGCCAATGGCACTGTTCAACGCAATAACATCCAGTACAGTGCGACGGGTAAGATACTCAGTGAGACTCGCACCAATGGTGAAACGCTCACCTACTCTTATTACTTGGGCAATGACCGTTTAGAAACGTTAACGACGACCCAAGGTGTCAACACACAAACCACACAGTTCACTTATCTTGCCACTGGAGAGGTCGAAACCATCACGGCGGCTTTCGGTGCAGCGGAGGCCACGACCACCACCTTCACCTACGATGCAGCGAAACAACTCACACGCATCACCGATGCGTTGGGGAATTACATTCAATACACTTACGACTCTGAGGGCAATCAAACGGCTGAAGATGTGTACGATGCGAGTGATGTGCTGGGTCGAAACTTAAGCAAGACCTACGATCGCTTCAATCGCCTCGACCTCACGCAACGCAACGCCAGCACCGATGACAGTGATTTTGCTGCCGACGGTACCCTGGACACAAGCACCGATGGAAACGGTGTGGTGACGGATTACAGTTACGACAACTTAAGACGCCTGACTTCCAGTATTCAGGACATGGGTGTTCTTAATATCACCACGCAATACGTTTACGATGTGGCCGATAGATTGGTGCAAGTTATTGATCCGGAAAGTCTCTCTACCGATTACAGTTATGATGATTTGGGTAATCTGTTATCACAGAGCAGTCCCGATACCGGTGTGACGAACTACAGCTACGATACGGCGGGTAACCGTGTGAGTCAGACCGATGCCAGAGGCATTACGATGAGCTACAGCTACGATGCACTCAATCGTTTAACCTTAATTGATTATCCAACCGATACCGATATCACTTACACTTACGATGAGAACAGCAATGGTCAAAATGGAGTCGGTCGACTCACCACAACCACTGACCAATCCGGCACGACGACTTACCGGTATGGTGCCAGAGGTAATCTCACCCGCCAGACGAATGTACAAGACGGTATAAGCTTCACGACAGATTATGTTTACAACAGCCGTGATGAACTGGTGCAAATGACTTATCCATCTGGTCGCACAGTGGACTACACACTGAACGGCCTGGGTCAAATCAACACAGCCAGCACGACACAAAGCGGCGTGACACAAACTCTGGTGAGTGGCAGCAGCTATTTACCGTTTGGTCCGATGGACGCCATGACCTACGGTAACGGCTTGACTCATAGTCGAACGTTCGATGCGGATCACCGGTTAACCAACTTACAAACCGGTACGGTTCAGGATTTGAGTTACGGTTTTGATTTTGCCAATAACATCACCCAGCAACTCGATAATCTCGATAGTAATTTAACTGAAACCTATCAATACGATGGTTTGGATCGCCTGAGCCAGGGCTCGGGTGAATACGGCGCAAAAGTTTATAATTACAATGGTATTGGTGATCGCATTAATATCCTGACCAATGGCATTGCGAAAAATTATCATTATGAGAGCGGCAGCCATCGTTTAGGGCAAATCCTCAGCGGCACGAGCGAGACGTTCACCTACGATAATAATGGCAACACCACATCTACCAACAACTTCGATTTTATCTACGGTGATAACAACCGACTGAGCGATGTTGTGGGTATTGCCCAGTACGTCTACAACGGGCAATCGCAACGAGTCAAAAAAACCGGTCCCCAAACCACATATTATCATTACGATCAAGCCGGACAATTAATTTCTGAGAGTGATGCTGCGGGGACAACCGAAAAAGAATACGTCTACCTTGATGGGCAGTTGCTGGCCGTTTTAGAGGAAGTGAGTGCGCCGCCACCCAATCAACCACCCGTAGGAGCCCCACTCATTATTGGCACCGCGACACAAGGCCAGACATTAAGTGCGGATGCGAGCGGCATCAGCGATGCCGATGGATTGGGTGCGTTCTCTTATCAATGGCAGGGGGCTGGCTCTGATATTACCGGCGCGACGGGTAGCAGTTATGGGTTAACCCCAGCTGAAATTGGACAAACCATCACCGTCGTCGTGCGTTACACCGACGGGGGCGGCACCCTTGAGAGCGTGCCCTCAGCGGCCACCGCTGCTGTCACCAGCGCCAACACCGGTCCGGTGATCAATGATGCCAGCACGAGTCTGGCTGAAGATGTGACAACGGGCACCGTTGTGTATGACGTTGACGATGTGAACACCGGCAATGATACCGATCAGGATGGTGATGCACTGAGTTACAGTATTGTCGGTGGCAACACAGGCAGTGCCTTTGCCATCAGTGCAGCAACAGGCGTGCTCACGAGTGCCACGAATGTCGATTACGAAACAACGACGCAATACATCTTAACAGTTCAAGCCGATGATGGTAATGGTTTACAAGACACGGCCCAAATCACGATTGATGTGACGGCAGTGAACGACAACGCGCCGGTTATTACCAGTTCGAATACCGCAAGCGTTGCTGAGAACAGCACTGCGGTCATAACACTCACAGCAACGGATGCCGATTTGCCGGGGGACACATTGACTTACAGTCTCAGTGGCGGTGCCGATCAGGGAGCTTTCGGTATTGTGGGAAATATTGTGAGTTTTAATACGGCACCGGACTTTGAGGTCCCGACGGATACCGGCAGTAACAACATTTATAACGTTGATGTATCGGTAGGCGATGGGCTAAATACGACGGTACAAGCACTGACGGTAACGGTAACAGACGTCAATGAAAATGGCAGCAATAATGCACCGGTGGTGACAATCAGTGCACCGGGTAATGGTACGAGTGTGACGCAAGGGACCAGCATTACCTTCAGTGGCACCGCCAGTGACACCGAGGACGGTGACATCAGTGCATCCATTCAATGGTCATCCAGTGTTGATGGTGCCATGAATACCGGCGCCAGTATTAACACCAGTACGTTAAGTGTGAACACACATACGATCACAGCAACGGTGACGGACAGTAGTAGCGTGAGTACCACAGACACTATTAGCGTGACAGTAACCACCGCTAACAGCACCATATTGTTAGACGTACTCATCTCTGATACAAACGATGATGCTGAGGAAACCCTCGCTTCGGGCATAGTCTATGTCAACAGTGATGATTTAGAGATGGTGAATAATGCCGGTGACTTGCAAGCTGTCGGGATGCGATTCACAGACATTACGATCCCAGTGGGAGCCATCATCACCAATGCCTATATTCAGTTTCAGGCAGACGAAGTCGACATAGACCCTGCTTCATTGATCGTACATGGAGACGCGAGCGACGATGCCCAAGCGTTTAGCGGAACCAACAGTGAGATCACGAATCGAGCACAGACCACAGCATCGGCATCCTGGCCAGCTGCGACGTGGGATGCGATAGGGGATGCGGGGACAGAACAACGCACGCCGGACTTAACAGCAGTGATACAAGAAATCGTCAATCGTCCGGGCTGGACACCGGGGAATGCCGTCGCCTTAATTGTGACAGGCAGTGGCAAGCGAGTGGCGGAATCCTATGATGGTACTGCCGCACCCTTACTGCATGTCGAGTACAGTGACACGAACACCGCACCCACCCTCAACATCACCACCCCGTCAGATGGCACGAGTGTGACACAGGGGACCAGCATTACCTTCAGTGGCACCGCTAATGACACCCAAGACGGAGACCTGGGTGCCTCCATCCAATGGACATCGGACATTAATGGTGTCATTGGCACCGGTGCCAGCATTGATATCAGTAGTTTGAGTGTGAACACGCATACTATTACGGTCAGTGTGGCCGACAGTGGTGGTGCAAGCGATACAGAGACTATCAGTGTGACCGTGACAGCCGCGAGCAATAGCACAATTTTAGACGTACCAATCTCTGACACGAACGATGATGCTGAAGAAACGCTCGCTACGGGCTCTGTCTATTTAAACAGTGACGATTTAGAGATGGTGAATAATGGCGGTGACTTACAGGCAGTCGGGATGCGATTTGCAGGCGTCACGATCCCAGTGGGCGCAGTGATCACCAATGCCTATATCCAGTTTCAGGCAGATGAAGTCGACACCAGCCCAGCTTCGCTGATGGTCTCTGGCGAAGCAACACACGATGCCCAGGCGTTTAGCGGGACCAACAGCGAGATCACCAATCGAACACAGACCACGGCATCCGTGTCCTGGACACCGGCAACGTGGAACGCGGTAGAGGATGCGGGAGTTGCCCAGCGCACGCCCGACTTAACAGCCGTGATACAGGAGATCGTTAACAATCCAGCGTGGTCATCGGGGAATGCCGTCGCCTTGATTGTGACCGGCAGTGGCAAGCGAGTGGCGGAATCCTATGATGGCGGTGCCGCACCGATATTGCACCTGGAATATCAGTAGCGACTCAATAGAATAAAAAGGCCAATGAAAACTATTAAATAATAATGGTATTTTACAGAATGAAAATAATACTAAACACGTTGTTCATACTGACGTTGCTACTGGGTGTTTGCCAGGCTAACGCTGCGACGAATATTTATTACGTGCACAACGATCACCTGGGGACACCGAAGGCAATGACCGATGCAAACCAGACGGTGGTTTGGAAAAGCGAACATACACCGTTTGGTAACTCAACCGTTGATGAAGACCCTGATGGCGATAGTATCAATGTCGTGATGAATGTACGGTTTCCCGGTCAGTATTACGATCAAGAGACTAATCTTCACTATAATTGGAATCGGTATTATGACCCAAACATAGGCAGATACATTACCAGTGATCCGATTGGGTTAACCGGTGGCGTTAATACCTATGGCTATGCGTTGCAGAATCCGATTATGTATTACGATCCATTAGGCAAAGCCATAATAGCTATAAATCCAGCAACATTAGCAGCGGCTGAAAAAGCGATAGCAGTAGTTCTTGGAATATTAGGTTTAGGAGCTGCAATTGAGAATGCTACGGATGAAACTAAAGATAAGTCAAAATGTAAATTTATTAGGGAAGTCTATTATGAAGGAAATTGTAAACAATGTTGGTACTCATGTCCTGATTATAATGGCCCTGTTGTTTATAGACAGAAAGTCGGAAAAACATGTCCTTCTGTTGGGGCTAATGGATTAGTTAATACATCTGAAATAGATCCAGAATGTTTGCCAGGAGAAAAGAACTGTAAGGAATAAAATTAATGATTATAAACTGTGAGGATTTAGTTAATGGGGTAAAAGCCTTTGATAATGAAGAATGTGAAACTTCAATGAGATTGCTCAAACCTTTAGCTGACAAAGGGTGTGCACAAGCGCAATGTTATGTTGGTTCAATGTATATGGGTGGGTTTGGAGTCGCAATCGATGTTTATGAGGCTGTTAAATGGCTGAAATTGTCTGCCGAACAGGAAGAAATGGAAGGAAAAGTTTCAGCTATATCATATAATAATCTAGCTTCTATATACAGTTCTGGTCTAGAAGATATTGGCAAAGATAGTGAACTTGCAAAGAAATATTGGAAAAAATCAGAAAAATTAGGATTTGATATGATACCTAAAATAGATGATTGACAATCGGGACAATCGATCGGGGACAGACCACGATTAATTAACAGGAAACCGGCAGACTTGAAACAAGACTGCCGGTTTTTTTAATGGTTTAGTCTTCCTTATCCTCATCCGCTAACAACGACTCATCCTCATTGACGACCTCGATAGGCAGAAGGATATCGACAAGCAAGAAAAGGGTCGGTGACAAATAAGAATAATTCCTAGTTGTCACCGACCCCTTTTTATTGACCCTTTTTAGTCCTTAAGACTACCCGGTGTGCTCTGCACGATTAAAGTCCACTACTTCCCGCCCACCCATTGTCTGTTTAAAACGGCTCGCACTGCGTTGCTCGTTTCCGTTTTAAACAGCCAATCCCTATAAAAAAGAAAGCAACTAAAGAAAATAATGCACTATACTTGTTATACGCCAATAGCGTATAATGGCCGAATGGTCATTATTGAGACAACTATTTTTACTCGGCTTATCCAGGAATTAATGGACGATGATAGTTATGGTGAATTGCAGGACGCACTTATACAGAAGCCGGATAGTGGTGATTTGATGACCGGTGGTGGTGGCATACGGAAAGTGCGCTGGAAGATTGAAGGCAAAGGTAAACGTGGTGGTTCACGGATTATTTATTATTGGCATACGGCGGATGATCAATTGTTAATGTTATATGGCTATAGCAAAGCGGATAAAAAAGATTTAACCCAGGACCAGATAAAAAGTTTGCGAGCAATCGTTGAGAGGTGGAAAAATGAATGATGAAATGTTTAATGAATTATTAGAAAGTGTGAAAGAGATGGATCAGATCCTGAAAGGTAAAAAGAAGCCCTCACGGAAATTTACCTTTAAAGAACCCAAAGTTAAATCCATTCGGGAAAAGACAGGCTTATCGCAAACGCACTTTGCAAGATTAATTGGTGTCAGTAAACGCACCCTGGAAAACTGGGAACAGGGTAGACGCAATCCTACCGGTCCTGCGCGTGCGTTATTAAAGATTGTAGGAACTGATCCGAAAAGTGCGATACAAGCGTTGCATAGTTAAACGAACAGGTTAAAATCTGACGATGCAAGCAAGGATGTTAAATCAAAAACCGCTTATAGGGGCCAAAAATAGGCCTCGCCGTTCTTCCTGGAAAAAATCATCTGTAAGTCCTTGGGCGCATAAGAAAAAACCGCGTCTTAAAGTACGATGCGCATCAGGTCAAACACTTCCCGGACAGTATTACGATTCCGAAACTAATCTGCATTACAACTTAAACCGCTATTACGATCCTACCATTGGGAGGTACATCACCTCGGATCCAATAGGTCTTGATGGGGGAATTAATACGTACGGGTATGTGGGGGGAAATCCGATTAATGCAACTGATCCAACCGGTTTAATTTGTGGCACGGGGGTCTGTGTAGGGGGTATTGTACTAGCTCAAATAGCGATAGATGCGCTTACTCTAACGTTTGCTGGAGCTATTATCTATGATGAGATAACTTCAGATGATGCTGTAGAGTTTCCTTCTGATGATGGCAGTGAAGATAAATGTGGTAAGTGGGAGTGTAGAGGATATGGTCAATATGAACTTATTGGCGCAAATAAAACGGTAGTTCGTGGTGGTTATTTTGTAGCTTATGGAAAAACAGAAGCAATAGCCGCTCTCAATTGGAAGAAAAAAGTACAAGCTGCTGCGCCAAGAGGGTATACCGCAAGGCACATAAGGCCAAGATGTAAAAAGGTTCAATAATTATGGATGCAGCTAGATACTTAAATGTAGATTGTATATTGCGTTCAGAAAAAAGTTTGTCCAAGTTATTATCGTCATTAAAAGATGATGTCTTCATATTGTGGGATGAACCCTTGAATGGCGGCAGCTTTATTGGATTTGAAACTAATCTTGTAGATACAAGTGGGCCAGAAGAAGATATTGCAGAGTTTTTGAGATTGTTTGATTCGCCGTATTTACTAGAAGCTTTAAGTAAATGTCAGGAAAAGATTTTTGATATTGGCTTTGAAAGCGGTGATTCAGGTGATCTTATAGATGTAATTATTAGTTCTGATATTGTGAGTAAGATTTCTGAATTAGACTTCTCAATTAAGATTCGAGTTTATCCTGTTCCACCCGACCAGTAAAAGGTGAAGAATTATTTACTGACTTCTGTCATTACCATATAAAATTTATGTCCTGCGTCAATAAAAAAAGCTAAGGCTAATACGCCGACAGAAACACTAATTGATACACCAATCAATAAGAATAGATCTTCAACAAACAAAGTAATAATTGCTGCAATCAATACCACAAGAAATAGATTAGCATCTTCTTTATTAGCAGCCAGTAAAAAAACGAGTAAGCCAGTCAGGATCGCTATAATAATTTTAGACCAAGGCATTGTCTCCGCCTAACATATCCCTAATAGCTGGTTTCTGTTCTTCATATGCACCGCGCAATTCTTGAAACACTTCGTGTTTTACCGGGTATCGTCCACGCATCTCAACAGTGATGCTGGATTTTATACGGTCAGCAATAAGATCGATTGGATAAATAATCAGGAAAAGTGCCGGAGTGATTTAATTTTAGCCACTCGAAGCGAATAAATTTAAATGTAAAAGTCTCGACTTGATCTGACACCTCGCTTGCAAAAGTGAGGGTTTGAACTTCCCAGTATTTGCTAGACCCCTGATGGGTAATTATCATACCTATTGGAGGAAGTCAGATGAGATAAAGAAAAAGATTGGCATTTTTATTGTCTGTATTATTGCAGGGGCGTCTGTGTTATATCGATTTGTTTTCCCATATACGGCGCTTTGGTTTGATCTTTGTTTACTAGCAGTGTTTGTTGGTTTTATCATATTTTCAATAATGCTATCTAGTAAGAAAACACAGTCACAAGAAAAAGAGTAGCATACAGTGCAGTGATTAGGGTCAAGGATTGCAGTGACTATGGTTAAGTCTTGTTCTTTGCTTTTTTAAGGGTAGTGTTCAAACTTTTGTTTGCTAGAAAGTATCAGAGCGCACTCCAAAGGGCTTTTTTAACAACGTTAGGGCGTTGGGAAATAACGGTTAAATAGGCTTTAGCAGCACCTTCTGGCTGACGAATACCGCTCTCCCATTTTTTGAGTGTAGACAAAGACAAACCATAGGTTTCCGAAAACATTTCTTGTGTTAAACCTGTTTGCGCACGAATTGACTTTACATCAACTGTTGAGTTGATGATGGCATGTGCACGACCTTTACTTTTATCTCCACGTACATAGGAGAGAGCATCTTGTGCTCCTGCCAGTATTTTATCTCCAGCTTTCGTCATTTTTTCAGCTCCTTTTTAATTGCTTGCACGATCTTATAGAGCGCGTTTTTCTCGGTATTCGAGAGATTAGATTTTTCATTCTTTCCAAAAACAGTAAACAGATACACAGGGTTTTGAAGATCATAGTAATAATAAATTATCCTGAATGAACCGCTCTTGCCCTGGCCTTCACGCGCAAACCTTAGCTTTCGTACGCCGCCAGTTTTTGCAATAACATCACCAGCCTTCGGGTTTGCTGCGATATAGTTTATTAATTCAGTTCTCTCACTTTGAGACATTAGCTTTGCAGCTTCTTTAATAAACGCCGCCGTTTCTGTAACTGTTATCATGTTTAATAGTACCCAATGGGAACTTATTATGCAAGAAGAATTTAATTAAGAGATAATATATTATGGAACTACACAATTGATAATCCCTTATAAATCAATAACTTACTTCGCATAATATAGATTATGTTAAATTACTGATTATGAATTAATAAAAATGTTTCTTTCTTTTTTTCTGATAAAATCAGTTCGCTACAAATGTGTTTGTTAAGGAGGATGGATATGTACCTAATAAAACCACTAATTATTACTTTAATTCTTTTCACTGTCGGTTTTGTTTCTGCCAGTGATGCCCCAGAACCTCAAGACGAATCGGTTGCTGTAATGATCAAGGACTACACGCCGCAGGGTCCGGTAATAAAACTCGAGTCTAAAATGCACGAATACGCTTCGCATGTGCTAGTCTATGCGCAAAGAATGCAAGATAAAACCGGGAAAAAGTATCTGCGATTGTTGTTTTCAAATGGATCAACTTCAGGCGTTACATTGCCTTTTGCAATCGTTTGCTTTTCGTCTACTACAGATATTCCTGTACATAGTAAACGTGGCCATCAATATTTAGGTTCCAGTAGATATGGCGCAGTAGAGCGCATTCAGAACTTCGAGATAAGCTGCCCGTCTCCATCCTATAAGCTCGGTATAAAATGGGGTAAACCAAAGGAAGACTACAATTTGATTAACATTACTTTAAGCGCAATAAGTATGTGGTTTGGCACTTGGGTTTTTTAATCCAAGCAAAAAGTGAATGACTTAAAGTGTAAAAGTCTCGACTTGATCTGACACCTCGCTTGTGAAAGCACTCATTCTTCCGGCGCTATTCCTTATCATACAATTAAAATACTATTTATTTGGCAACTGTTTAAGTTTTGAAATTTCGACCAGCGTCTCGATCCTAACCAATCGCTTATCCATTTCGGTAAAAAGTTGCCGTAACTCTTATACATCATCCGTTAGTCGGTTTCACCCCTAGGTGGCCGTTTTTGTAGCTATGTGTCTGCTACCCCGAGTAATCAGGACTTGCAATACTATCCCTCTGCATGGTACGCTAAGTACCTACTAATAGGATGGTGTTGAAATTATGGAAACTTATACATTTTGGAACAACAAGGGCGGAACTGGGAAAACATCACTAAATTTCCAAACAATCTTAGCTTACGCCAAAGCACACCCGGATGAAAATGTACTCGTCCTTGACCTTTGTCCTCAAGCAAATTTATCTGAATTAATGCTTGGCGGCCTCGTAGGTGAAGGAAGCAGAAAACTATTACAGGTTCAAGGACAAACGCCTAGGGCGACTGTGGGCGGATATTTTCAGATGCGCCTACCAAAGCCTTATACCTCACCTGTTGGTCTTCAACCACACGAATTCATTATTAGTCCTTATACATTTAATAATAATATAGAATCTAACGTGTCTTTGTTGCCTGGAGATCCACTTCTTGAACTTCAAGCAACGGCGATCTCAACTCTAGCGAACACACAAATTCCTGGTACAAACCCTTGGCTTGCTGTCATTGATTGGCTCCGTGATTTCCTGGCGCCAATATTAAGTGAATTTGATGTGGCGTTTATCGACTGTAATCCGAGTTTTTCTATCTACACACAAATTGCCCTATCGGTTTCTGATCAACTAATTCTACCTGTTATGGCCGATGATTCATCACGAAGAGCATTGCAGAATGCGTTTTCACTAATTTATGGATTACATCTTCCCTCACCAATTTATGCCCAGCATTCATTTTCGGATAAATTGATACGTGAAAATAGAAAATTGCCGATGGTACATACCATCGTGAAAAATCGCCTCACTCAGTATATGGGACCCGCATCAGCATATACCGCAGTCCTTAAAACAATTGACTTGCAGATGAAAGAGCTACTAAAGACTAACCCCGAGTTCTTCGCTTTTAAGTCTATTGAGGAAGGAATAGGCGAGATGCGTGATTTTGGTACTACGGGAGTAGTAGCGTTTGCTCGGGGACAGTCCTTCATGGATCTTTCACCTGGTCGGCACAATATAAGCGGTCGCCGAGTACAAATACAAGAAAAATACAGGTTGAATGCAGTTAACGCGATAAACAAACTTGTTACTCGAATAAAACCAGACTAGGATAATGTATTTAATGTATATAGATGAAAATTAAAAAAGGCCGCCATGAGTGGCCTGAAATTTTTATTAAAAATGACTTTATAAATATCTTATACCAACCCTCTTTCAGCCATCGATACAGAGTCATC
>CBDFNQ010000014.1:0-45034 GCA_965250225.1 Gammaproteobacteria bacterium | reverse complement strand
CCTTAACAAACTTATTCACCACAATTCTCTCACATTCAATACATTCAAACACAACCCTTTCTCCATTCCCCCAACCACCATTATCCACTAAACATCCCACCCCACTCATACCACCAACTCCACAACCCTTATCCACTACCAATCACTATCCATCTCCATCCCAGACTCAAAACCCCTTAACTCCTCTAACTCCATATATAACGACACTTACTCCTCTATAACCATTTACCACTAATACCCTCCAACCTCCCTATACATATACTACTCCACACACCACCACCCACACCCAACCCAAACACCCCAAACAACCACCAACCACAACATAACAACCCAACCTCTAAACACCTATCTACCTACCACCCTTCTCCATCATTCATCCTTACTCTCTCCTCACTCTCATACTCTCTCCCCCCCTTAACCCAATACACACTTTCTCAAACAATCACCACTTCCAATCATTCCACAAAAACAAACCCTCAACAAAACCCCTCAAATAACAACAACTACCTCAATCCAAACACTCAACCCTAATACTCTCATATACCCCAACTCCTCAACCCCCCACCATTATTACCAAATCTACCTTCTCAACCCTCTCACACTCCTCACACCCCCCACAACCATTCCTACACCCTACAAACCTCACACCCATACAACCCCTTACTCACCCTTAATCCACAATCCCCATACCAATTCCACCTCCCAACTCCCTACCACCAACCACTTACCTCAACCCTCAAAACAACAAAATAACAAATCCCACAAATTCAACCTCAATCCACACATACAACTATCAACCCATCTAACCCCCACACCCCATAGCATGATCACTAGAACTACCTACAAATCCCCACACTACTCCCCACATAGCTCAAACTCACACATACACTATTTTATGACCATGATAAGTACCCACGTCATTACTGAAACTGCCACGACGTTGTATTTTTTGCTGGATTTTTTTAACAAAAGCTCAATCTCTAATCCTGAAATATATTCAGACACATCACAAACCAGCCTGGAGACTTGCAAAGCCTTTTCGGCGTAATCGGCATCATCTTGTAATAACGTCCCGTAGTCTTTCAACATCACACCACAACCACTGGCAGTAATAATAATCGCCTCAACACCTTGCTCTATCAACGGCCACCAGGCATCAATATTTCTGCGCATAAAATGTCTGGCCTCTGCTGTCGCGGATAGATGATGACTGATGGCACCACAACAAACCTCCCGTTCAGTTTCTATCGCGTGAATTCCTAACCTGTCCAATATTTGTTTTGTATCAATATTGGTATCTGGTGTTAACGTGGGTTGCACACAACCTTGAAACAGAATGATGTTACGATTATGTGTTTGATATACACGTTCATTACATTTTTGTTTCAATGTATGTTTAGAGGCTTGGCCCAGTTTAGCCTGTAATGTCCTGGGTAAAAATTTCTGAAACAAACGTCCAAACCAGATAGATGTGCGAAACAAAATTCTATTAGTCAGAAATTTACGCAAGACAAAGCGCACTATTCGCTGATAATACCCTGGCTGCTGTTTTGTCTTACCTAATTCTGCACGACCGATATCCAGTAACTGACCATACTCAACGCCAGAGGGACAGGTCGTTTCGCAAGCACGACAAGTGAGACAACGATCAAGATGAGTGTTTGCAACAGCTGTATCAACATCACCTTCCAATAACGATTTAATTAAATAGATACGACCGCGGGGACTATCACGCTCATCACCAAGTAATTGATAGGTCGGACATGTTGCTAAACAAAATCCACAATGCACACATTTACGCAAGATTTCATTGGCTCTTTCTCCGGCCCTGGTGTTTCTTAATTCGGGTTTAATGTCAGTCTGCATATTCAGATGTAGGAATACATGCGTCCAGAATTCAACACCTTGTTTGGATCAAAGGCATTTTTTATGCGCTGGTGTAATTGTTTGAGTTGTGGATTGAGCGGATGAAAGCGTTCGATATCCCTTTTCCCTCCACGGATCAAGGTTGCATGTCCACCATGTTCTTCAACCATTGTTCTTATTTTTTTAGCGCTTTGTCGACTTTTGAGCCAACGTTGTGCGCCTCCCCAATCAATCAACCATTCACCACTAATCTTTAACGGCACGGTGTTTGAAGGCACGGATAAACGCCACAAGGTTTGTTCCAAATCCGTAAAAAAATCCAGTTGATGGTTATCAAGTTGCGACCAGTAATTAAGTTCGATTTGATCAGAAGACGCAAAGGAAAGTTTATCGCTAGCAGCTGACACCGTGCTTTCTTTACCAGATAATCGTATCTTCAAACAACCCTGATCATAGGCAGCAGCAGAAATTGGTATGGCCTCTGCTACCCAGACATGCATCTTTTGTAAAGCAGTTTCGAGTTCCATCGGGATTGTAAACGCAGTTTCAAATTCGGGTTGAGGAATGACTTTCAGCGAGATATCAAGTAAAACACCTAATGTTCCATAAGCACCTGTCATTAATCTAGAGACATCATAGCCAGCAACATTTTTAATCACCTGCCCGCCGAAACTCAGTAATTCACCACACCCATTCAAACAACGAATGCCGAGGACATAATCCCGAACACTGCCGGTATAGGGTCTCCTGGAACCAGAAATACCACTGGCCACTGCGCCTCCAATAGTACTGTGTTGATTATAAGACGGGGGTTCAAAGGCAAGTATCTGACCGGACTCGGACAAACACGATTGAAGTTCGGTTAAGCTCGTACCAGCCCTGGCTGTGATCACTAGTTCACTCGGCTCGTAACTCAAGATCCCTGAGTATTCAGAAAGATTGACCTCCTCTCCAGACGAAGGATGTCCCATAAATTCCTTGCTACCACCTCCGACAATAGACAGACCCTCACCATTGTCATTGGCCTGTTTTATCCTGTCGGTGAATTCTGCAACAGTCTGTTCTAATGTATTCAATATCTATTCGTTACGAAGGAAAATTGATTTTAGCTACCTAGTTTAACTAAAGTTTACACCTTTCAGGCCGAAACAAATTAATTAATAGACCTAATTATTATGTGCACTAATGTATGCAATCTCAAAGAAATACTGAAATAACGATATGAATATTCTGGTAATTGATGATTCTCTACCAATTTTGCAATATACCTGCGCCTGTATAAAAGATGAAGGTCATCATGCAATAGCAGCAAGCAGTGGCTCTGAAGCCTTGTCTATTCTGGAGCAACAAAAACCTGACCTTATTCTATTGGATATTATCATGCCTGATATGGATGGCTACGAAATTGCAAAAAAAATACGTACAATATTAACCGATCAATGGATCCCTATCATATTTCTTAGTGCTAAAATCGAAGATGAAGATATTGTCAAAGGGATAGAAGTTGGTGCCGATGATTATCTGACAAAACCCATTAGTCAGACAGTATTAATGGCCAAAATCAAGGCCATGCAAAGAATTACGGAAATACAGAATAAGCTACTCCATCTAACAAAAGACCTGGAAAAAGCGAACAGTAAACTGGAATCACTGACTCACATTGACGGTCTTACTGGCATATCCAATCGACGTTATTTTGATGAATGTATAGAGAAGGAATGGCGGCTCGCAAAACGTAATGGCACGGCCGTTTCAGTACTCATGATTGATGCTGATTTTTTCAAACAATACAACGATACCAATGGTCATCAAAAAGGTGATGATTGTTTGAAAGTCATTGCAACTTCAATTATGGAGCAACTACATCGTCCAGGTGATATGGCTTACCGATACGGCGGTGAAGAATTTGTTGTAATATTGCCAGATACCAATGCAGAGGGCACATTAACCGTTGGTATGACCATCAACAATGCGATAAAAGAATTAGGTATTCAATATAACTCTCCCGAGATAGACCATCCCGTTACCGTCAGTATTGGTTGCGCACTGATGATTCCCTATAAGGATGATGCCTATCGAACTCTGATTGAACGAGCTGATAAAGCTCTGTATGAGGCGAAAGAAAATGGAAGAGACCAGGTTATCTCTCATTCTTCAATTCAGGACATGGCTGCCTAGGGTCTGTTGATCTTTCATTGCCGCCACTGCCGAGAGCTATTTTTGTGCTCAACAAGGTGAAATGAGTGCCATGTTGTCATTCTACATAAGCGATTGACAACGCCGTTGAGTACGAAAATAGCCTTGGCCCCCTGGTTAGATTTAAGGGGGGTTGGGGCTGAAAAAACACCCCTCGGCGTGGCCTGTATGGATGCAGGTCAGGGGCGTGAGCAGGACGCGGAAGTTTTGTCCGTCGTTTATTTGGAATAACCAAACCGCTCTCCTCGCGCCTGGATAGTCGCTTTTTCAACCACCAACAGAGGTGGCAATGAAAGATCAACAGACCCTAATAATTTCAATAAAAATTTAAAAACGCTCCAGATCCTCAAACGCTGTTTTACCCTGATGCACATGCATCGCTCCAAATTCCGCGCAGCGATTTAATGTCGGCACGGCTTTGCCTGGATTCAGCAAGCTCTGCGGATCAAACGCTTCTTTTAAAGCGTGAAACTGTTGCAACTCAAGCGTATTAAACTGCACACACATTTGATTGATCTTTTCGATCCCAACTCCATGTTCGCCAGTTATGGTGCCACCGAGTTCAACACAGGTCTCTAAAATCTTTCCACCAAACGCCTCCGCTTTTTCAAGTTCACCCGGGATACTTATATCGTAAAGAATTAATGGATGCAGATTACCGTCACCCGCATGAAAGACGTTCGCAACTCGCAACCCAAATTCATTCGATAGCTGATGAATTCGCGTTAATACCTTGGCCAGATGCTTACGCGGAATGGTGCCATCCATGCAGTAATAATCAGCAGCGATCCGACCAACAGCAGGAAAGGCTGATTTTCGTCCCAGCCAGAAAATCCGCGCCTCTTCTTCTGATGAGGCAACCCGAACCTCTCGTGCACCACAGTGCAACATGATCTGTTCAATCCGCTGACAATTTTCCTTTACTTCTTCTGGCTCGCCGTCAATTTCACATAATAAAATAGCTGCTGCATCGGTTGGATAACCCGCATGGACAAATTCTTCCACTGCCAGGATCGCCGGTTTGTCCATCATCTCCAGGCCGGATGGAATGATGCCATTAGAAATAACCTCCGCCACAGCGTTACCCGCAGCACCAACGTCATCAAACACCACCAGCATGACCTGAATCTCTGTGGGTTTAGGCAACAACTTCAAAGTGACTTCCACAATCACACCAAGCATACCCTCTGAACCGTGCATCAAGGCCAACAAATCATAACCAGCTGAATCCAGTGCCTCGCTCCCAATCTGTAACAACTCACCTTCCATGCTCACCATAGTCAGCGCCATAACATTATGAACGGTTAACCCATATTTCAGGCAATGCACACCACCGGAATTCTCTGCCACATTGCCTCCGATGCTACAGGCAATTTGAGAGGATGGATCAGGGGCATAGAACAATCCATGTTCAGCAACTCGTTCAGAGACCGCAAGATTCCGCACTCCTGGCTGAACTCGAGCGATACGCTGCAATGGATCCACCTGCAAAATTTTATTAAATTTGGTCAAACTCAGTAATATGCCTTCCTCATGGGGCAAAGCCCCACCGGATAATCCGGTGCCAGCACCCCGGGCAACGACTGGAACTTGTTCTCGATAGCAGAGTCGCATAATTGCCTGAATCTGCTCAACAGTCTCTGGCAAAACCACACAACGGGGTAATTGTTTATATGCGGACAGGCCATCGCATTCGTAGGTGCGAAGTGACAATGCATCACTAATGATCAGATCAGCGGATAGAAATTTTTGTAATTGACTGATTAAATTTTGCATACAATGAACAGCATGGACGAGTTTACCTGGAACTGGCTAGCATATAGAAAATACTATCGCATTCAAATGCTTATGTTATTTGTAAAAAATGCTAATATTGCCTCGTTTATTAACAATACTTATATCACTGGCCTAATAAATTAACCACTATAATTAACACCCTATGAGCGAAGAAATACTCATCAATGTTACCCCTCAGGAAACCCGCGTTGCCGTGGTTGAAAACGGTATTTTGCAAGATGTGTACATTGAACGATCACAAAAACGTGGCCTGGTAGGCAACATCTTCAAAGGCCGCGTGTCACGTGTCTTGCCTGGTATGCAAGCGGCGTTTATTGATATTGGCCTTGAACGTACTGGCTTCCTACACACATCCGACATCATTGATCACAATCCTGAAAATGAAAACGTAACAACTCTACAACCGAAGCTTCTGGCACCCTTACCCAGTATTGAAACCTTATTGAAGGAAAACCAGGAGATCCTGGTTCAGGTAGTCAAAGATCCAATCGGTACCAAAGGCGCGAGATTGACCACACACATTTCAATCCCATCGCGTTATCTCGTCTTCATTCCGGATCACCCCGGCATTGGGATCTCACAACGTATAGACAATGAAACTGAACGAGAACGACTTAAAAATACCATTATTGGCTATCAATCCGGCATTGCCGATCTGGCTGTTGGAAATGAAGATAACGTGGTACTGCACAGCGCTATACGCGAATCAGAAATTTTAAAAAAAGGCGGCTTCATTGTTCGCACCGCAGCAGAAGGGGTGGCGGATGAAGAGATTCATAAAGACATCGAATTCTTACACAAACTTTGGGATTCTTCTGTTGTCAGGGAAGAAAATAGTTTTGCACCCTGCGTAACCTATGAAGATTTACCCCTGGTCATGCGTACCATGCGCGATTTATTGCATTCACAGATCGAAAGAGTTCGTATTGATTCAAAAGAAACCTACCAACGTGTCAAGGAGTTCTCCAAACAATTCATCCCAGAATTTCTCGCACGCATTGAATATTATTCGGGTGAACATCCTATTCTCGATCTCTATTCGGTTGAAGATGAAATACAAAAATCCTTGAATCAAAAAGTACAACTGAAATCCGGTGGACATATTGTGATCGATCAAACAGAGGCGATGACCACCATTGATGTCAACACCGGTGCATTTGTTGGGCATCGCAATCTGGAAGAAACCATATTCAAAACCAACCTTGAAGCGACACAATCGATTGTAAGACAACTGCGACTCCGAAACCTCGGTGGTATTATTATTATTGATTTTATTGATATGCAGGAACCCGAACACGGCCGACAGGTATTACGTGCCCTGGAAAAACACATAGACCGTGATCATGCCAAGGTAACAATTAGTGAAATCACATCGCTAGGGCTAGTTCAATTAACCCGAAAAAGAACTCGCGAAAGCCTTGAACATATCCTTTGCGAACCTTGTAGTACCTGTAATGGCCGAGGCAGCCTGAAAACTATCGAAACAGTGTGTTATGAAATCTTCCGGGAAATCCTTCGCGAGGTTCGTCAATTTGATGCACAAAAATTATTAGTTGTCGCATCTCAGTCGGTTGTTGATACCTTGCTCGATGATGAATCTACCAGTGTTGCTGAACTGGAAGAGTTCATCAGTCGCCCTATATCTTTTCAAGTAGAATCTACCTACACCCAGGAACAGTATGAAATTGTATTACTCTAAGTTTTAATATGTTCCTCAAAATAAGCAAAAAACTTCTACGTTTCTGTTTTTACAGTATTGCCTCAATCATCATCACTCTGGCAGTGGCGATGGCGGTAATGAGAGTGTTGTTGCCTGATCTCGGTGGCTATCGTGAAGATATTCAGCGCTTTGTCAGCAAACACATGGGATATCCAGTCGAGATTGAAGAGATACAAGCTCGTTGGGTTGGCTGGATACCTAACCTTGATCTGAAAAACATTAGTGTGCTGGATGCAAACACAATGAAACCGATCGTTCATTTTGATAGTGCGCATGTAAAATTTGATCTACTCGCCAGTGTTGATCAACGAACACTTGTCCCCAGTCATGTCATGATTTCTGGAACAGAATTGACCTTCGCACGACAGATAGACGGTTCTATTATTATTGTTGAATCCGGTACAAATCTTTCAAATAAAGATAGTGGTGATCAAACCCTGACTGACTGGTTCAAACTGCAGAATAACATTATCATTTACGATGCCACCTTGAGCTGGATTGACCAACAAAATAATAAACCACCGGTTTATTTTAAAAATACTTTTATTGAACTGAGTAGTAATGAAGAACAAATAACGGCCAGTGGTACAGTTGATCTGGAACAAACCAATGGCAAGGCTGAACTGGATTTTGCTATTGATATCTACGGTGACATCAATACCAATGACTGGTCAGGAACAATGAATGTCAATGCCAATAACCTGGACATTGCACCCTGGCTAGACAATGAGTCATTGTTTGGTTTAAAGATTGGCTCTCAACAATGTAATAGCCAGATAAAAAGCAAATTCAAGCAAGCAAAACTCAATCAGCTGGTTGCTAATATTCAATACGATGAACTGATTTTAGGCGAAGGCGATTCAGCTATTCAATTTAATGATCTGACAGCCGATCTCGATCTACTGCGCAAGGAAGATGAAAAATGGATTATTGATCTAACACTCGACGAAACAACATCTGAAGAGAACCCTCTACCAAAAATCTCAATCCGGGTTGAAACCCAAACAGACAAAGAACAAGATTTTTATGTTGTCGATGCCCACATCAATCGACTGCCATTAAAAAAGATTATTGCCATAGCCAAACAAATTCCCGAAATGAATGACATGGTAAGTTCTTATCCAATATCAGATGGTGCATTTAATAATGTTGATGTCCAGTACCAATCTCGTAAAACAGACACAAACTATAACGTCGAAAATTCAGAGACACTGGAAGAATTAAACAAGCAAACAAAACATGATCTAAAAATAAAGGCCGATGACTTCGTGTTGGTTTTGCCAGAATACTATGAACATCCTCTGTCATTTACCAATCTCGATACTCAATTCAGTTGGTTGAAAGAAAATGATGGCATTAATTTTTTAATTGAAAATTTCACTCTTCAGACCCCGGACTTCCCTGTTACGTTTGAAGGGCAATTCAAAACAGATAACGAAAACCAGGACACCCTCATTAAGCTACTGTTAAATGTTGAGCAGGTAGCGCTTAATAAAGTCCCTGACTATCTACCGAAGACAACAAACCTTATATTAAAAAAATGGCTCACGCTCAGGTTGATAGGTGGCCATGCTAATAACTCGGAATTATTCATAGAAGGTTCGCTTGCAAAATTTCCATTTAAAAATAACCAGGAAGGAATTTTCAAGTTAACTACAGACATCAATAATGCCAGTTTGAATTATCAGGATGGTTGGCCAATACTCGAGAAAGCGTTCGGCAAATTGACCCTGGAAGGTACCGAACTCAAGATAGTTGTTGATAATGGAAAGATCCTTTCTGCAGATGTTAAAGACGTAACAGCACTTATTCCTGACACACTTGCAGATTTCCACATGCTCACGATAAAAGGCCAGGTTAATACCCAGGGGCCAGCATTAGCAATTTTCATTGACAAAAGCCCGTTGAAAGAAAGAAAGTCCTTACAGACCATTGAAGAGATTAATCTCAAAGGTCCAATACATCTTGATCTTGATTTACTCGTGCCACTCTATCCAGAGGATTTCACAACCGTAAATGGCACATTGAATTTCGTGGACAACAATATTGATTCCGAACTTTTACAAATGAAACTGGATGAGTTCAAAGGAGATATAATATTTACACGTGAAACTGTTATCTCCGAAGGGCTTACTGCACGTTATTTTGATCAGATAGTAAATCTGGAAATTCCACAAACAACTGCTAACGAAACAGAATATGTTCTTATCAAGGGTGATATGGATAAAGACTTTATCAAACAACAACTCGAATATTATATGCCGGATGAAGTGGAGACACTGACCCCATACCTTGAACACGTAACAGGCACAAGCACCTGGCAGGCAAAATTCAATCTCGATGGGGAAGACACTGGAAATGAGGTTGTGCTTGTTTCTTCAGACCTGCACGGTATTGAAATAGATTTACCCAAACCGTTATACAAAGAAGAATTAGAGCTTCTTCCATTGAATCTTGCCATTCCGTTATCCGACTCGCCTCAAAAAAACATGGTGATCGAGTTAGAGAATCTGTTAACCGCCAGATTCGACTATACCACTACGGATGAAACCACACTGAATTCATTGTTGGTTGATTTTGGTACTGTCTCCCAACAAACAACTCAAGCCAATGGTATTATGCTCAAGGGAAAAATAAATGAACTGGATCTGGCTGGCTGGCTGGATTTACAGGAAATTGATACCAATAAACAAATCACCGACAGATCCTCGATCTACAACAATGTATTCGCAGAACTGGAGTTAGGTAATTTATTCTTTCTTGATCAACAGTTCAAAAATGTAAAAACCACTGTTAAGCAACACCAGGGGAACTGGGATATTGTCCTTAACTCAGAAGACATTGAAGGTATCATTTCCATGCCTTACGATCTAAATTCAGTTGATCTGAATTTATCCCACCTTGTTATCAATAATAACGGTGATTACTCTGAGTCATTAAAAACAGATCCTGATGATCTTCCTGCACTCAAAATTTTTATTAAAGATTTCAAATACAATAATAAACTACTCGGAGAATTACAGCTAAGCACTTCAAAATTTCTCAACGGTGTTTCATTCGATGAAATAAAAATAACTACTGAACGAATGAATATCACAGGTCAAGGTGAATGGACAAAAATCTCCGGACAAAACCACTCAAGCCTTGATTTCAAACTTAATGCCGATTCAATTAATGACGTGCTTGAAACTTTTAATGATCAAACATCATCCATTGAAGATGGCAAAATTGAATTGACATTGACTGCGAACTGGGACGGTTCGCCGGGTGAATTTCAATTACAAAATCTGAATGGTGATTTGCGCATGTCAATTGAGGATGGAAATATTCTCGATATCGATCCAAAAGCAGGTCGTCTATTTGGCTTACTCAGCATACAAAGTATACCCAGGCGCTTATCACTTGATTTCTCAGATCTGTTTGGCAAAGGTTTGAAGTTCGATAGCATCAAAGGTAGTTTTTCCATCACACAAGGACAGACCTACACCAATGATCTGGTAATGGTTGGTCCCTCTGCAAGCATTGCGATTAGTGGCAGAACTGGTCTTGTCGATCGAGACTATGATCAAATTGTTACTGTTACCCCACAAATCAGCGACTCCCTGCCTGTTGCTGGCGCCTTGTTCGGCCCTGTGGGCATTGGTGTTGGAGCAGTGATTTATTTTGCTGGTGAAATATTCGATTCAATACCTGAAAACATTGATAAATTATTACAAATTAAATACACCATTACTGGTAGCTGGGACGACCCCATTGTTGAAAAATATAAATACCCGGAAAATAACAGTC
The DNA here is from genome assembly GCA_965250225.1 of Gammaproteobacteria bacterium. Classification (GTDB taxonomy): domain Bacteria; phylum Pseudomonadota; class Gammaproteobacteria; order Eutrophobiales; family Eutrophobiaceae; genus CBDEUK01. The sequence continues at coordinate 33,666 of CBDFNQ010000014.1, read as the reverse complement.
AAGAAGATAAGACAGAAAATGGATCAGGTATCAGTAAAGCTATAAAAAAATAGCAACATCACTGATGCAACGGTAATACCAACACCCAGTTCAATTAACAATATACCAATATGTTGGCCGTGTACTGGGTCGTGCGCCAACACATTATATTCCAGAAATTCTCCGTCAAGAAACATAGCAACAACACCAACGCCTGCATAAAGCAAAACACCCATAGCCGCGGTGACACGAATCCATGAAGGCGGAGCAACTTGCTGTGTTTTTTCAAGACCAAATATCAAGCTGTATAAGATAAATGCTGCGGCAAAAATAACACCTGCCTGAAATCCGCCGCCTGGACCATAATCCCCATGAAACTGCACATACAAAGCAAACAACATAACTAACGGGATGATAAATTTTGCTACGATACGTAGAATAGTATGGTGTTGCATATTCAGGATTTCTCCTCATTCTTACCCAGCAATAACAAGACAGAAATACCGGCAGTAAAAATAACCGTCACTTCACCCAACGTATCAAATCCACGATAACTTGCGAGAACGGATGTCACCATGTTTGGTACACCAATTTCCTGTGGTGACTCTTCGATATAGCGTGGTGCCAAATATTCATGTACAGGCGCATTGATCTCACCGAATGGAAAAATATCGTGGACACCATAAATCAGTAAGCCTCCGGTCAGACAAACAATTATCAATGAAAAAAGATTTGAACCTCGGGAAAGATTTGAACCCTGGCAAAAATTTGAACTTTGCCCAGATTTCTCTTCACTACCCGTTTTTGACAAGGTCGCCAAAAACAATAATGTCGCAATACCCGCCCCGACAGCGGCTTCTGTAAAAGAAACGTCCACTGCGTGCATATTTAAAAAGACACAGGCAGAGAGCAAGCTGAAGACTCCAGTAATAATCACGGTGGTAAAAAGATCACGCAGATAATTAATGAACACCGCAGCAATTACCATTAAGATTAATAAAACACTGTTACTTAATAGAATAGTACTCATGATTGCCTATCCGATTTCAGGCCGCCATGAATCGCAGCATTAGCCAACGCATAGGTAGCGGCTGGAGACGTGAATAAAATAAACACAACGATCAAAATCAACTTGACTGAGACTAGGGTAAAACCCGCTTGAAGAATTAACCCTAAAACAATTAAAAAACAACCTAAGGTGTCGGCCAAACTTGCTGCATGTAAACGCGTGAAAAAATCTGGTAGTCGCAATAGACCAATAGTGCTGGCAAAGACAAAAAAACTGCCCAACAACAAAAATATCCAGCTCAATATTTCAATCAACAGATTCATTATTTTGAATCCTCATGAATGATTGAAGCGTGATCAATATTGCTATATTCAAAATATTTCAGGATCGCAATCACGGTAATAAAATTAATCAAGGCATACACCAGAGCAATATCAAGGAAATCAGGCCGCCCTATCAAAAAACCAAATACCGCTATGAATAAAACGGTAATTGTCCCAAAATTATTCACCGCCAATGCGCGGTCGTAAACGGTTGGGCCTTTTAGAGCTCGTAACAATGAGAGGCACATGGATACAATCAATGCAATGGTAACAACGACAAATATCATGTCCCCGACTCCAGATTCGAAACCTTGCTGTCCATCTCTCCGGTTTGTAGCCCTACAACATTTTTTTCCATCAAGGCATGCACCTGCAATTGAGATTGATTAATATTCAAGGTAATAGTACCCGGGGTTAAGGTAATGGAATTCGCGTAAATCACACGACCCAGATCACTCTGTTGTGTCGCTGTTAGAGTTATAACCTGAGGCTGAATTGGTAAGCCTGGACTAAAAATACACTTGCAAACATCAATGTTAGAAACAACAATTTCTTTCATCAACCAACACCAGTAGCTAATAAAGGAGAATGGATTCAGATGGTTTGGATGGCTCTCATGGTCAACCACGTCCATACGCTTTACAATCCACAGAATAAAAATGACTGATGCAATGCCCAGAGATATTAAGAAATTGTTATAATGACCCGATAATAATAACCAGAGCACAAACAGGAAAAATCCCAGGCTGATGGTATGTGGTATTTTCATAGAAGGTTCACTGATGAATTTATTGAAAACAGTATCATATAACACCCGGATCATTCACCTTAAATAATATAAATTTCATACGGTTTTATAAAAAATATTATGCAATGGAAACCTAATGTTACGGTCGCAGCGGTCGTTATCGATGAAAACGATCGTTTTTTACTGGTCGAAGAATATTCCAATGACCAACTGGTTTATAACCAGCCAGCTGGACACCTGGAAAACGGAGAAACCCTGATCGAAGCGGTAATACGTGAGACCCGTGAAGAAACCGCCCATATATTTCAGCCGGAATTTATTACTGGAATATACATGTACCCTGAAACTCGCAAAAAAATCACCTATATGCGTGTGTGTTTTTGTGGCTCAGTCTCAGACAATTTTCCCGATCAAACACTGGATGAAGGTATCGTTCAGGCAAAATGGTTATCGCGAGAAGAACTCCTACAGGAAAGCGATAAGCATCGAAGCAAAATGGTGCTTCATTGTATTGATGACTATCTATCTGGCAAACGTTACCCACTGGATTTACTGCATTCGGAACCTTACTCCTTGTAAGGAATCACAACATGTCTGAAAAAATCATAGTCGGCGTTTCCGGTGGCGTGGATTCCTCCGTTACAGCTCTGTTATTAAAAGAACAAGGGTACACTGTCGAAGCCCTGTTTATGAAAAACTGGGACGATCAGACCGAAGATGACGCCTGCATGTGGGAGGCCGATGTCGAAGACGCCATGTTGGTTTGCGACAAACTTAACATCCCTCTGAACACGGTCGATTTATCTTCTGATTACTGGAACAAGGTCTTCACCAACTTTCTCAGTGAATATAAAAATGGCAGAACACCTAACCCTGATGTGCTGTGCAATCAGGAAATCAAGTTCAAAGCCTTTCTGGAACATTCCGAACAACTGGGTGCTGATCGTATTGCTACAGGACATTACGCATGCATCGATGAACAAGCAGGTTATTTTCGTTTGTTAAAAGGACTCGATAAAAATAAGGATCAAAGCTATTTCCTCTGTCGCTTGAATCAGGAACAACTGTCTAAATCACTTTTCCCGATTGGTGAACTGGAAAAACCCTACGTGCGAAAACGCGCAGAACAGGCCGGACTCATTACCCATAATAAGAAAGACAGTACCGGCATTTGTTTCATTGGTGAACAACCTTTCCGCCAATTTCTAAGCCGTTATATTCCACCGGATCCTGGTCTGATAAAGACAACCGAAGGCGAAACTATTGCTGAACACGAAGGGGTTTTTTATTACACACTTGGTCAACGGCAAGGCTTGGGCATTGGTGGTGTCAAAGGTGCAACAGAGGCACCCTGGTATATTGTACAGAAAAATATTGAAGCCAATGAATTGATCGTGGCGCAGGAACATGATCATCCCCTGCTCCACAGTACACAATTGACCGCGTCAAACATCAACTGGATTTCGGGCGAACCGCCACAGGATGAATTTCAATGTCACGCCAAGACCCGCTATCGTCAGGCGGATCAAGCCTGTGAGGTCATCACCTTAGAAAATGGTGTGTATCAAGTACAATTCAAGACCTCACAACGTGCTATCACTCCCGGACAATTCGTAGTTTTTTACGGTGGAGAGGTCTGTCTAGGCGGGGGGATCATTGATTCTGCCATGTAAGCTTACTATTATTAATAACAGAAATGATGAAAGTCTTTGTGATTATTAACCATTTGATTTGTATAACTATATTTTTCTATCTGCAATTGAATAAATGTAAAGATATATCCTAATCAGTCGAAATATTGCATAATGATTGGCTGTCCTTAAATCATATACCGGAGAACTGATGTGCTGGAAGCTTATCGCGAGCATGTAGAACAACGAGCAAAAGAGGGCATCATTGCCAAGCCTCTTGATGCGGAACAAACCGCAGCCCTTGTTGAATTATTGAAAAATCCACCCGCAGGTGAAGAAGAATTCATTCTTGATTTATTAACCAATCGAGTACCAGCCGGTGTCGATCAAGCCGCATACGTCAAAGCGGGATTTCTTGCCGCCATTACCAAAGGCGAGGCCGAATCAGCACTGATCGATAAAGTAAAAGCAGTCGAATTACTTGGCACCATGCTCGGTGGTTATAACATTGCACAGATGATCGAATGCCTGGATGACGATGCCTTAGCGCCCACTGCGACCAAAGCACTATCACATACCTTACTGATGTTTGACGCCTTTCATGATGTACAGGAAAAAGCCGATGCCGGTAATGACTACGCAAAACAGATCATTCAATCCTGGGCCGATGGCGAATGGTTCACCAGCAAAGACAAGCTGGCGGAAAAAATTACCGTCACCGTTTTCAAGGTCACTGGTGAAACCAACACCGATGATCTCTCCCCTGCACCGGATGCCTGGTCTCGCCCGGACATTCCTCTGCATGCCAATGCCATGTTAAAGATGGCGCGTGATGGTATTGAACCCGATGGCCCCGGTACATTGGGCCCGATGAAACAACTGGCCGCCATGAAAGAAAAAGGTTTTCCACTAGCCTATGTCGGCGACGTAGTGGGTACTGGTTCATCTCGTAAGTCCGCAACCAATTCCGTGCTTTGGCACATGGGCGATGACATTCCCTTTATTCCTAACAAACGTTATGGCGGTTATTGTCTCGGTGGCAAGATCGCTCCAATCTTTTATAACACCATGGAAGATTCTGGTGCATTGCCGATCGAATGTGATGTCACCAAACTCAACATGGGTGATGTTATCGATATCTACCCTTATGAAGGCAAGGTAACCAAACACGATTCCGATAACATCTTATGTAATTTCAAACTCAAGACCGACATCCTGATTGACGAAGTCCAGGCCGGTGGTCGTATTCCGTTGATCATTGGTCGTGGTCTGACTTCTCGTGCACGTGAAGCACTGGGATTAGGTGAAAGCGATCTGTTCCGTAAACCGGTTCCTGCAAAAGATACTGGCAAGGGTTACACCCTGGCACAAAAGATGGTTGGTAAGGCCTGCGGTGTTGAAGGCATTCGTCCGGACACGTATTGCGAGCCAAAGATGACGACAGTTGGATCGCAAGATACCACCGGGCCAATGACTCGCGACGAATTGAAGGATTTAGCTTGTCTCGGTTTTTCAGCTGACCTGACCATGCAGTCTTTTTGTCATACGGCAGCTTATCCAAAACCGGTGGATGTCGACACACATCACACACTGCCGGATTTCATTCAAACCCGTGGTGGTGTGGCTCTGCGTCCGGGTGATGGCATCATTCACTCCTGGTTAAACCGTATGTTGATGCCAGATACTGTCGGTACCGGTGGTGACTCTCACACCCGTTTCCCGATAGGCATCTCCTTTCCGGCCGGTTCTGGCCTGGTGGCCTTTGCTGCTGCAACCGGAGTGATGCCATTAGATATGCCTGAATCCGTACTGGTACGATTCAAAGGTGAAATGCAACCGGGCATTACCTTGCGTGATCTAGTTAATGCCATTCCTTATGTGGCAATTCAGTCAGGTGATTTGACTGTGGCTAAAGAAGGAAAGAAAAATATCTTCTCTGGACGTATTCTGGAAATTGAGGGTCTGCCAAATCTCAAATGCGAACAGGCTTTTGAATTATCCGATGCTTCTGCAGAACGCTCCGCCGGCGGTTGTACGATTCGTTTAGCCAAAGAACCGATCATTGAATATTTAAAATCAAACGTGGTTATGCTGCGTTGGATGATCAATGAAGGCTATGGCGATGCACGAACAATAGAACGTCGCGCCAAAGCCATGGAAGAATGGCTCGCCAACCCACAACTCATGGAACCCGATGCAGATGCCGAATACCACAAGGTGTTTGAGATCGATATGAATGAAATCAAAGAACCGATCCTGGCCTGCCCGAATGATCCGGATGATGTCAAAACGTTATCTGATGTTGCAGGTACAAAAGTCGACGAAGTGTTTCTTGGTTCGTGCATGACCAATATTGGACATTTCCGTGCAGCCGGTAAAATGCTTGAGAAATCAAAAGAAACCCTCCCGACACGTCTTTGGGTCGTACCACCCACCAAGATGGACGAAGAACAACTGAAAGACGAAGGCATCTACAGCACCTTTGGCAGTGCCGGTGCACGCACCGAAATGCCTGGCTGTTCATTGTGCATGGGAAATCAGGCTCGTGTTGAAGCAGGCTCAACTGTTGTTTCCACTTCTACACGTAACTTTCCAAACCGTTTGGGCGATGGTGCCAATGTCTATCTGGCATCGGCTGAGATCGCTGCCGTATCTTCGATACTCGGCAAGATCCCAACCATGGAAGAATACATGGAATACGCCAGTGACATAGAACCGGTCGCATCGGATGTATATAAATATCTAAACTTTAATGAAATCGATTCATTTCAGGAAAGTGCAGACGAGGCCAAGGAAAAACTCGCAGCCAGTTAAACTATGATCGTCATACCGGAACTCATCCGGTATCCAGTGTTACTAAGGGCGCTTTATGCGCCTTTTTTATTTTCCTCTAAACAACGAACTAATCTAAAAATTATCGATTGGACTTTTAACTCCTCGCCCTCCTCTTCTTACAACATGTGTATAAATCTCGGTCATGCTTATATCTGAGTGTCCTAATAACTCTTGAATAGTTCGCAAATCGTAACCTTGTTCTAATAGTCTAGTTGCAAAACTATGTCTGAACGTATGTGATGATGCTCTTTTCAATATACGTGATTCTTTAACTGCTTTTCTAACATTTTTCTGTACCCAACTTTCATGAATGTGATGTCGCTTTATTATTCCATCTCTTGGATCTTTGGCAACATCTGATGCAGGAAAGAGATATTGCCATTTAAAATCCGTTTCAGCATTTTTATATTTCCGTGACAGTGCATAGGGTAAATAAACCCTGCCATAGCCTCTTGCTAAATCAAAATCATGGATTTTCTTTGTGCTTGATATTTGTTCTTTAAGAAATTCAAGTAATGTTTCTGGCAATACCGTCGTTCTCTGTTTATTGCCTTTACTTTCACGAACGATGATTTGATTCATGGAAAAATCAATATCCTGTATACGCAACCGACAACATTCCATTAAGCGCAATCCACAACCATACATAACTTTCACCATCAAATGACAATGGCCAGACATCATGTTAATGATAGAAAGTGCCTCATCATGACTTAATACGACCGGTATTCTTTTTGAACTTTTTGCATAAGAAAATTGCAACTCTTCTAATTCAATATTTAAATATTTTTTATACAGAAAAACCAATGCATTCAACGCTGTTCTTTGTGTACTTGGAGATACCTTACGTTCAACTGCTAAATAAGTCAGGAAAACATCAACGCCAATAGTACCCGTTTCAACAGGATGCTTCATTTTATGGAACCGGATATAGGAAATAATCCAATACAAATAGGTTTTCTCTGTGCTATAGGAAAGCCCTTTTTGTCGAATAAACAAACGGAGTTGAGGAATAAATCTTTTTGATCCCGAATCAATCGGAACAGGAATATCATCCATGATAAGCATCCTTTTTTATTAATATCCTTAAATTGGCTGTGTATCATACAATGTGATCTATAAAAAATACTCCACTCGCCATAAAAATACCTTTATGAAATGTGTTTTAAATAAATCGAGTCACTATCAAATACTTATTAGATTTACTGATACGGCAATAAATTTACCTGATAACATAGCCATGGCCACTTATTTATTACCTAAAGTAAGTATGAAAGATAATGTATTGATATACATAAAATAATTAATGTGTTACTTACATCATATGAAAAAGAAAACAAAAACCGAAAACTACGGCCATGGCCGTAAAATAAACATTAAGTTTCACGTTAAGCCTCGACGTGAAATTTGATCAAATCAACTGAGGCACAAAAGGACTTATATCTATGAAAAACCGACACATTATTGCTGTAATTGTATCAGTGCTATTTAGCATTTCTGCGTATGCTGATAGTAATCAACCAACCATTCTTCAGGCTCTTTCAGCCTGGACAAATCAGAGTGGGTCAACACTTTATATTGACACTATTGGAAGCAATGGGTTGCTAACTGGAACCTATATAAACCGCGCCCAAGGATATGGCTGCCAAAATATATCTTACCCTGTTACTGGTTGGGTGTATGGTACGGCCATCACATTTAATACCATATGGCAAAGCACTACCGAATCCTGCAATTCAATTACTGCATGGACAGGATTTTATCATCAAGGGGCAATTAGTACGCTGTGGCAACTAACTATTAATGGTTCTACAAGTTCGTCTCAAATCCTTCAAGGAAATGACACATTTAAACCATCAACATCAGTAATTAATAAATCACTTATTCTTGAAAAATAAACTTAACAAAAGCAGTCAGCAGGATGCGCTAACGCGCACCTCTGCTGCTGGCGTTATGTTTAAAAAGGGCTTCAAAATGCTATCATTTGTTAAGAAAGTGTTCTCGTGGGTTAAACGTTCAATTTCTAAAATATATCGCGAGCGAATTGCGATTATCCTTCTTGCATTACTTGCCGTTTTCATGGCGGAAAACAATACATATCAGATTGATCAATGCCAGCGATCAGAAACACGGTTTTTTCTTTTTGGCTACAAAACATCCGTGTGGACCGACGTGAACTGTAAAACCGAAATATTAGAAATGAATCACAAAATGCAACTTGCAATTATGGACAAAAAGCATAGCTCTGAAATAGTCAAAATGACTGCGAAGCACTCACTTGACGGACATAGCGTAGTTGAGGAGGCAGCAATAATCTTGTATGCGACTATGAAAGATAAAAAATTACGTGAGGCTATTACAAAAATTGCCTTGGAGTACAGAGAAGACGCAGACGAAGAACATAACAATTCAATTCAGCCGACCGCTAAAGCGTCGGCTGATTGAGACGTTATGCTGCCTACTACTTGACATACCATATATGATATATATACTTTATATCATATGTGGCTAATATATGAACACCGTCGGGTTGCACGGCAATTAAGCTCAATTCCCAAGGATATTCTCAATAAGTACGAAAAATGGAAGGATATCGTGAACGTATCTGGGGCAGAAGGTCTGAAGCAAATTAAGGGGTTTCACGATGAATCATTACGAGGAGAATGGAAGGGTTGCCGTTCATCCCGACTCAGTAACAAATATCGAGTCATCTATAAAATTGAGCGAGATAAGATTCTTGTTCAAGTGGTGAATATCACCACTCATGATTATAGGAAGAAATGATATGAAAGATTACAGAATTGCAAAAAGGCAAATTGATGTTTCCGTTGGTGAATCTGTACGAATCATTCGCGAATTACAAGAGATGAGCCAGAATGACTTAGCAGATGCATCCGGAATTCCTCAATCCACAATTTCAGCTATAGAAAATGATCGAGTCAACCTTGGTGTTGAACGGGCAAAGCAACTCGCCCGTGTATTGAAATGCCATCCCGCAGTGCTCGTGTTTCCAGGCTGGGATGTAAAGCATGAAAATGCAGCATAACCAGCGCGTCAAGTTGACGCTAAAAAGCGGCGTAACTTACACAAAACGTTATGCATTAGGAAGGAAACAACATGGATACATTTGAATTCGAAGTTGATAAAAGTTTGAGGCCTTCTGTTGAGAGAAAGCTAACGGGTACAACTAAAATAGATTCTGAAATATCCGCTCTCCCGTTACCTAGAAAGGGAATAATTCTGAAGCTATCAATTATTCTGTTACGGCTGTACCGAAAAATAGCTCCTCACTCATTCCGTTGTCGTTGTGTATTTGATCCCAGTTGTTCTCATTACAGTGAGCTTGCATTCAGGCAGCACGGCTTTTTTCTCGGCACAAAATTAACATACAATCGCTTAGCTAGGTGTAAACCTGGAATGGGTGGCATTGATTTTTTAAACCTTAAAAATGGAGATTAGTTTATGCAGTATAAAGTCGAATCAATTGGTGCAGAATTTTCTGACAAAGCAATTAAAGCACTTGAAAACCGCTTAGATTCAAAAGCATCTGAAGGTTATAAATTTCATTCAGTATTCCAAGTTTCTCAACCTGGCTGTTTGGGCATGGGGCAAGGTACTACAACATATTTAGCCGTCTACACCAAAGAGTAATGCCTAACGAATAAGGATATGTTGCGCGATAGCCGCAACATTATCCCGTTGTTGAACAAGCCCGGTCAGTTTACTCGGTACTTATAATAGCAAATATCTTTTTTGGAATATCAGTAGATTGTCGGTCGGAAGCGAAAGACTTTTTTTCCGGGCGAGCAAATGCCTTGTCCCGGTAAAGGGAATTAAATAATAACTCCATGTCGTCATAACCGTGAACAGACTCCTGTGTTGAATGTGTTTGTTGTTTAATTGCTTCGAGTTTGTTACCCCGAGCGCCAGTTGGGTCGGATAAAGGCCATGATGTTCATTGCGCCTTTACAGTTAGGACAGGTAAACGGCGGTCGAGATGCGCTTTGTTTACGTTCAATCACAACATGCAATACCCATTGAATTAACATCAATATTTTTTTAGCGTTACCGTGTAAAAAGCCATAGTCACGCACCCGTCGAAACCCCTTTGGTAAAACATGCTGTAACAGTAACCAAAGAAAATCCTCGCCCTTGAGGGTTCGGGTTTGCATCTTGCCCGACTGGTTATCGATATACTGGAACGTCACCTTGCCGTTTTGATTGGCAATGATGTTCTTTTCACTGATGACGCCGCGATAAAGATAACGGGATAAGTATTTCAAGGCAGGCTCGCCTTTACCGACATGCTGACAATCGACGACCCATTGTTCGGGTACGTTGTTTGGTATCGATAAGCCTGCCAAGCTCAAGGTATCCAATAAGCGTGCTCGAAAGACCTTGGCTAAGGCAAATTCATTGAACAGGTATTTACCTTTCATTTTTTTCCATTGCCGTCGTTGTCGATCCAAACACCCTCCGGGAACCACGACATGCACATGCGGATGAGTGTTAAGGCGTCGAGCGTGCGTATGCAACACCGCCGTCATACCCATTGATGCGCCCAGCTTTTTATCGTTGAGACCAAAGTCTTTCAGTGTGCTAGAAGCACAAACAATGAGGGCGTTGTAGACGATTTTCTGATGTTGCCAGGCCAATGAACGCAATTCATAAGGCAAGGTAAACGTCACCATGAAGTACTCAACCGGTAACAACTTTTGCCGTTGTCGTTGTAGCCATAACGTGGTCTCATGGTTTTGACAACTCGGACAACTGCGATGTCCGCAGGAATGAAACCGCCGTTGTTGTTGTGAACAGCTGTCGCAGTGAAGCACCATCTCACCATAACGCTCGGTACGGCAATGCACGATAGCGGCCAATGCGTGTTCCTGCTCTGGTGTTATTTGAGTGCCATAAGCTGCGTACAGCGCGTCCTGATAATGTTCAATAACAGAGGCTAATTCCATGACTCAACCCGCCTTCTTTAATGACAAGATCAAACGCCCTACCATGCTGTTAATGAGTTCTCGGGTATTCTGTTTCGTCACGTCCGTAAGCTGGGTATAGAGCGCGGTTGTTTTCGGACATTCATGGCCCATCTCCGTTTGAATGGCACGTAGGTTCAAACCGACTTCGACTAAGTGAGTGCCATAGCAGTGACGAAGCGTATGGATTGATACCTGTTTATGGATCCCGCACTGTTTCACAATGATCTGGAAGGATTTTTGTACGCCTCCTTTGTCCATGTGCACGTTCGCCTGACTGCGTTCGGCGGCATTCTTACCTGCTGGAAAAATGAATTGCGGATGGCGATGCGTGGCCCAATACCTTCGTAACGCTTGTAACGTCACGTGCGGTAAGGTGACATAGCGATCTTTTTTTCCCTTGCCCTTGCGGATATGGACGCGCATGACCTGCGGTTGTGAATCGATGTCACCGACTTTCAAATTCAAGGCTTCTCCTAGACGTAAGCCCATACTGTAAACCGTCAAGATGTAAGTTTGATATCGCGGCTCTTTCGTAATATCGATAAGACGAGTGAGCTCATCGGGTGTCAGAATATCGGGTAGTGATTTTACCTGCGGTGGTTTAACGATATCGACCCACGCCCACTTTTTACCCAAGACATGTTTGTAGAAAAACTGTAGTCCGTTACGGTCGACCTTGACGGTACTCCAAGAATGGGTTTCGACCAGTGATGAAAAAAACGTTTTCAGAGCATCGACAGTGAGTTTGTCTGGGCAACGGTCAAAGTAGGCCGTGACTCGTCTGACAGCACGGGCATAGACATCAATAGTCGATTTACTTTTACCCTGGCGTTTGAGTGCGTTAACATGTTGCTCATACAGTGATCCGTATCGCTGTTGTTGTGTTTTGTTCATTCGATAATTCCTCATGGGTTAAGCACCCTCGGAATTGAGCGAGGTTGAGGAATTATCGGATATTTAGAACTTCTGCCGCGATAGCGGCTTCGTTCAACAATGTAAGTCAAACGAACTGCTTCACAGCCCGCTGCTTACGGTGTTAGCCACACATTAAAATGTCAATATGAGGAATAGTATGCAATCAAATCAGCGTCAAATTATCAGTGCCGGAATGGTCGGCTTATTAGCTGCCATATTGGTTGGTGCCGGTGAATTTCTTTTGCATTTTGACAGTCTCGGGCGATTTGGTGAAGCCGGAGGCTATGAGTTCATGAAGGGAATTAGCGCCAATAGAACCACAACAGGGCATTTTTTGGCTGTGTTGGGCGCTCCTCTTTACTTAATAGGGTTTTGGCATTTGATGAAAATGCTTGAACCAGCAAATCGCATGGCATCTAGAATAGCATTTTTCATCATGTCATACGGAATCATTGTCGGGTCGATGTGGATCGGATCACGCGCGAATATCAGTGCTATCGTTAACATCGAAACAACAACCGAACTATTGCAACTTGTTTCATTGTATGAATTACGCTACGAAAATCTCTTGCAAGTAACGAGGTTAGCTGTGCTGATTTTTTCAATAATTTTTATATGGCTAACACTTTCAGGCCGCAGCCATTATCCAAAATGGATGGCTATATTTAATCCCATATTGTTATTACTATCTAGCTTTGCTGTTTGGTTTATTATTCCGACTATAGGTATATATTTGATGCCTATCGCTTTGAATATTGCCTTTGGGTTGTTATTTCTAGTTTCAATAATTTTCTCATTTAATATTAAATTCTAAAAAAATTGGAGTTAAAAGATGCGCGTATTTAGAGTGGTTAAATTCGTCCTCCCTATCATGCTTGTTTTAGTCATGGCTATGGTGGCAGGAAAGTTCATTATTGATAGACAAGATGATTACGACGTCGATCTTTCTGATGTTGAAGTTCCGACTTACGAGGAATCGGATATCGTTTTCAATCAAGGCAATGATTTTTCAGTGAGCCTGCCGTTTCTTGCGTCAGCCATTATTGATGCGGATGGTGATGGAATAGAGGAGTTATTCCTTGGCGGCAGCAAAAATACTCCAGACGGCCTTTTTAGCTTTAAAGATAACAAACTTACAATCATTGAAGGTGCAAGGGGGATAAGCAACGGCAACACTGCCAGCATGGGGAGCGTGGTTCTTGATGTTGACAACGATGGAAAGCAGGATTTACTGGTTGCGCGTGAGGATGGCATCTGGCTACATCACAATGATGGTGAATCATTTACGGCTCAAAAACTTAACGCGGATATGCCTGACGATACATTGCCGCTTTCTATTGCTGTCGCCGATCTAAACCGCGATGGCGCCTTTGATATGTATGTCGCTGGTTATATTCGCCATGAATTGGTTGAAGGTCAAAACCTCTTTCGTGAAGGCTATGGTGGATCGAGTCGCTTGTTTATAAATAACGGTGACAATACGTTTGTAGATATGACTGAACAAGCTGGACTTACTTATAAACACAATACTTTTCAGTCCGCGTTTATAGATATTGACCGTGATGGTAAAGAAGATTTGGTTGTCGCCCACGATACGGGTCATGTGGTTACCTGGCGCAACAAAGGTGATTTGACTTTTGAGCGCGTTAATAACCCGAATACGAGACAGTACAGTTATCCTATGGGGTTAGGCATTACCGATCTGGGTAACGATGGTCTGACAGACTTCTTTTTTTCCAACGTTGGTTCGACACCACCAAATTTTATGCTTCGTGGCGATTTAACTGACGAGCAAATTAGTAACTGGAAATGGATATTATTTCAAAACAAAGGTGGCTTTAAATTTGACGATGTTGCCGAAAAAGTCAAAATTGCTGATTACGAATTCTCGTGGGGCGGCGTGTTTGAAGACCTCAACCTTGATGGTGTTGAGGATTTGATCGTTTCAGAAAACTATATTGGACTGCCCCCGCATAAAATTCCTTTTCTGCGTCTGAATGGACGATTATTGCTACAAAAATCGAATGGCGAATTTGTACCAGCAGAGAAAGAAGCAGGTGTTATTAATCGTGCTTATTCGATTGCGCCACTTACGGCTGATTTTAATAAAGATGGCCGTCCCGATATCGTTCATGCAAATCTTAATGGTAATTCCAAATTGTTTCTTAGCAACGCAGGCAAAGGTAATTATCTTAAGATAAAACTGGGCAGCGACGTTGCTTCGATTGGTGCCACTATTACTGTCGAACTTTCAGATGGGAGAAAATTGAGTCGCCCTTATGTATCGGGTGAAGGACTGTGCTCTGATAGTTCACGGATCATTATTTTCGGTTTGGGCAATACTGTCGCTAACAGCGTAAACGTTAGTTATATAGATGGTAGAACTAAAAAACAAACAGGTGACTTTAAAAATAGGCTGTTAGCTTTCTAGTGCGTATATTACTGCCGCGTCTTAGCATTATTATACTGGCGCTATTTGGTGTTTGGGGCGTAGCACGAATCTCTATGAGTCATTGGACAGGCGAATCCGCTTGCCCAATGATAGGGAAAGTACCCGTTTGTTACATCATACTGATAGGTTACAGTTTAATCGTATTGTCCATGTACCCTCAGCTAAAAAAGCAGCAATCCTATTTTTGCTCGGATGGTTACCTGTCATGTTATTTGCCTTGATGGGTGTAATCGGGGAGTTGACGCTCACGTTACAATGTCCTCAAACATCAACAGGTATTCCAGCATGTTATTATTCAGTAACTTTTTCTTTGATTATTGGTGTTCTTTCATTGCTTGTATTTAGAAATAATGAGCAATATATAAATTCAGCTAAATAGATGCTCACTCAATAATCCATTAATAGAAGTTGTAATTATGAGTACAAATTATGGTCGTTGTGATTGTGGGGATATTGAATATGAGTTTCAGGATAACCCCATCAATACGGTGTTTTGTTATTGCAAGACTTGCCAATTACACACTAATTCTGACAAATGGTTTGGTGTCTGGGTACCGTTTAATAAATTTTAATTTGTTAAAGGCACGCCTTCAAGTTTCACAGCAATTGGCGACTCGGGAAAAGAAACGCATCGATTATTTTGTAGAAATTGCGCTACTCCCATTGGTCTGAAGTGTGATGGTTTTGATTTATATTCCTTGTCTGCTAGCACGATCGAAGGGGGCGAAAAATTACGACCTAAAATGCTTATCTACACTTCCGTTGCGCCTGCCTGGGCTACTTTTCCCGAAGGAATTCCAAAGTATGATATTCTACCACCCAGCGATTAAATACCTTAATGGGGGAGCTTCACTCTGCCCCCAATGTAAGTCAAGTAGTCACACGAATATCATATTCCCCAGTTCCAGAAGCAGAATTGTAATGGCGAATCTGGACAAAATATTCACCTGGTAGTAGGTCAGCAACAATTTTAGAATTCCTGCCAACACCACCATCGTCATCTTCTGCGATAAGGGTCGTTTCGCTGTTGGGGCCAAATAGTTTCATCACTACATCAGTTTGACCACCGGTTTCTATAGCATGCCGCCTGGCTGCCGTGACTTTAAATTTAAACAGGTCTTCTTCGCCGGATACGCCAATATCAGCAGCAATACCTGTTGTATTGATCACGGGCAATGAAGGCTTTATCAAGCGCAGATAGAACTTCATTAGCTTTGGTACCTTGTCCGTTTTTAACCCATGAATCCAGAAAGAAATAAAGCATGATGGAATCAGGATCGAATTCAGTACCATGGATCTGATCGCCTGAATATTTGTTCAACACATTATGACGAGCAGTGGCTTCATCCCAGAAGTTCGGTGGGCTTGCAAGATCACGGATCACAACTTCTTCATTCCATTCAATACCTCCTTCCGGGTTCTGGTGTTCATGGGCCAGTCCAATGGCATGGCCAAATTCATGAGCGGCAGTACCACCATCGAGGAATCCCAGGTTCATTGTGGAATGTTGGTAGCATCTGTTCCCAGATAAGACCAGGCACCGTCATTTTTATTTAAGGCGATACGAATTTCTGCGTTCGGCGCATTGTTAAAATCGAAAGTCAGGTTTGCATGTTCCATCCACCAGCCAGCCTGTCTTTTTACCAGTGCTTTTTGTGATGTAGTGCCGTCCAGAAAACGTACTTGTAATGTTGATCCTGTAATCCACATCTTTCTGAACAGAAACACAGCACGTTAACGATCACCGAAGGACATCATCCGCTGTTGTCGATTAGTATCACACGGTAATATTTTATCGTAACAGACTTTTACTGTGCTCATACTAGCCTCCTCTCATTAAAAAGTTCTTTAGGATAAGGCTAGCACGTTTTTTGATAGTTAAAACTATTGATGTTTTATGTGATTTGATTGGT
Organism: Gammaproteobacteria bacterium; assembly: GCA_965250225.1. Lineage (GTDB taxonomy): Bacteria > Pseudomonadota > Gammaproteobacteria > Eutrophobiales > Eutrophobiaceae > CBDEUK01. The sequence goes on along the minus strand of CBDFNQ010000014.1, from coordinate 16,876 downwards.
ATTTTCTAAGATGGGACAGTACTAGAGAAAAGTGACTGACCGCTCTTGAACATCATGTTCCTGCGGCATTTGTGCATCCTTGCACGTCAAATATTTAATTCAAAAATAAAGCAGCCGAGAAGACAATATCAGCCTGGTGACTTGAATTTCTCTGGCAAAATAGCTGCTAATAATCAGCTCTGACTGTCAAACCGATCCTGTCTTCTGAAAAATCATCTCGATCAAAACGTTTGCTATATTTCAGGTTACCGCTGACACCATATTTATTAAAGTATCTTACACCTGTGGTTAGCAAGACATCATCATTATCGTTTGAAGGTTGTGGGCCAGTTGTTACAGCAATTTCCGTCAACGAAAAATCATATTGATAGGATAGATTCAGAAAAGGTTCAAAGTCCTGCATGCTATAGGCAACATCACCAGCAATACTCCCACTACTCACGTGACTTCTACTTTCTGCAACAACGACTCCATTACTCTCCGTATAGCTGTCTATGATATTTTCGGCCCATAAGAGGCCAACACGTGTACCAAATATCCAGTTATCGCGATAAGTCACACCATTAATGTTGAATGCAGTAAATAAGCTGTCTGAATCCGGTGAGCTTGTCACTCTTGTTGTTGTCCCCACCAATGTACGAAACTGATCATACTCGGAAGTGGAATAACCAAAATTAATATCAATACTCAAGTTATCTGTTAGTAACGCGCCAAAGTAAGGTGCTATCGTATAACTATCTGTATCCTGGTGGCCTAGATTGAAGGTGGTATCGATATCACTATTTGAATAACCGAAGGCAATACCAAGTACGGTATTTTCCCATAAGGCAAAATCAACCCCACCTAATACACTATGAGTGCCGCCATCAAAAGCCAAACTACTCAATTTATTTTCGAAATCCGTATATGAATAATTACCCCAAACACCGAATGGTATTGATGCATCACCCGCGTTCAAGCCACCTTCAATTTTAAATTGATCATCACTGAAACGTGGACCACTAAAAAAACTCCTGCCAGCCAAAGCACTTGTAATGTGACTGCTGATATCTAAAATCGCACCTGTTATTTGAGTCGTAAATAATATGGCTTCAGTCACTGTGCTACCTGGGGTGGTCGCAGGATTTACAATAATATTTGCTGTGGTTTGTGTGAGCGAACCACTTCCTGTATAGGTACAAAGATCACCACCTGTATTGAATCCACTGAACGTTAACGCCATTGTATTACCGCTGATCGTACCCGTAATAGATGTGGTATCAATATCAGCACCAATGGCATCAATCGTTGTAAAATTTATGATCGTTGGAGAACTAAAGGAACCACTACCAGTCTCTGAAAAGCTCTGACCAGTTGAATCATTACCCGTAATGGATACATCAAAACTCCCGTTGACCTGATTGCTAAACACAATCGTTATGTTGTCTGTAAAAGGACCATTTAGTGAAGGTGGCATACAATTAGCGTCCACTCCTGATACAGTACCGACCCAGGGGGCACCTTGAATATTGGGATATGTCGCAGCATAAATTAATGGATATACCATTATTAAACCAACAAATACCGCAAGCAAAGAAAAGTTATTTTTCTCAAAAACCTTCATTTATTATATTCCCCGCAAATACTTTCATGCCGATGTAAAAACAAAACACAAGAATGCTTAACACTCATTTTTGATAAATAGTTCTTAATCAGAATTCATGGAAAAAATAATTCAACAAACATTAAAAATCCATTCTGAATGTGGCTGAAAAGGTATCTTCTTCATAGTCTTCACGCAGGAAGACTGTGCTGTATAAAATGTTGCCACTCATACCATTGTCACTAAAAAAACGAACACCTGTTGTAAAGAGGATATCATCGTGATCATTGGCTGGTTGCAAACCTGGCGTCAGTATCACATCGTCAACAAATATTTCACGTTCATACGTCGCATCAATATAAGGTTCAAATGAATGAAATTGATACGCAATGTTGCCACCAATGCGCCATTGGGCAAAACTAGTCTCACGTTCTGCAATAAGAGTTCCATTACTTTCAGTGAATCCATCAGTGGTATTCTCTGCCCATAACAAACCCAACCGAGTTCCTAGTATCCAGTTGCTACGGTATTGCACACCGTTTAAATTACCTGAGACAAACCATCGATCTGTATCCGGGGAACTGGTCACGCGTGCGCCCGTACCCGGGGCAATACGGAACTGCTCATTCTCCAGACTGCTGTAACCAAAATTCGCATCAACACTCCAGGTATCGGAAAGCAACATGCCCATATAAGGCACAATGGAATAACCATCCGTCTCCAGATTACCACCATTAAATGTCGTATCGGTATCAACAATCTCATAGCCTAATGCAACACCAACTATCGTATCTTTCCACGGCGAAATATCGACACCGGCCATAACATTATGTCGATCCGCATCAAAAACGGTACGTGAAAAATCATTTTCAAGATCACTAAAGGTATAATTCAACCAAACGCCGACATTCTCAGACCAAACACTATCACCTGCATTCAGTCCGCTATCCATTTCCAGTAATACGCCGTTTGAATTCGGACGAACACCAGCACCTAAACGGAGTAGACGTGTCAGTATATGATTTTGAACAGGCAGAATAAGGCTTAAGACTTCATTACGAACTGTCGCCGCATCTTTTAATTCCGTGCCAGGAGCAATTAAGGGATCAATGACACTACCGCCAGTAAAGTTCAAGCTGCCACCTAGTTCAAAACAGTTCATTGATAGATCCTCAACATTTAGACCTAAAGGCGCTATAACCAGGCTAGAACCGGAAAACGTCCCGTTGACAGAGAAGCCTGCTATATTGGGTCCAGAAAAGGTCGCCGAGAATGCTCCGGCAGTATTAACAGTACCATTTAGGTTTCCACCGTTGGTGAGACCAGATACAGTAAAAGTACCGCTAAAGTTTCCGCTATTTTGGGATGTCACTACAAGGGTAACACTATTACTAGTAGGAGAAGGCGTGGTAAAGCATGCGTCTCTATCACCCGTAAGGGTTCCGGAAAATGTCCCTACCACATTAGGTGGGGCCGCAAATGCTTGAGAGTAAACACCAAACTGAAGCACACAAAAAAGCAGTGTGGATACGATGCCGTGTCGTCTTTCCATTATAACTCCCCACCCATGAAAAATTTTATTATAGTTTATTATTTAGATTAAATATAGTTTATAACTTACTGATATAAAGAAGTTTATATGTTTAATGGTCAATATTAGTGGATAAAACTAGAGATAAATAATCTCGTAGCAGAAATTTGAAGAGAAGTCAGGGGGAGTGGTCGCTCAGGGTCAGACCCAATTGATTTCTTAAAAAATCAAAGAGGTCTGATCCGACCGAATACATATGTAATAGATTATTTCTAGTCGATTTTGGTATTCATCAACTTTTTACCAAAGGCTTTTGTTATTAACTACCAGTACCATCACTACTATCATGACCACCTTTGGACTGACTGCATGCCTCTGATTTAGGATTAGATGCGGGAACATGCTCAGGAATTGCCAGACATTTTTGTGGAGGCATCGTATTTGGCAACCATGTTTCTTTAGGCACATTACAGCACTTCTCATCAGCCATAGCCTCTTCCTCCTGGGCATAGACAGAACCGGACAATGATAAGGCTATTAATATAGTCCCCATGATTGAACCTGTTAAATAATGCGATATTTTAGAATTTTTCATAAATATTGTCCTTCTCAGTTTGATTTAAATAATTACAACCTACTAATATCACAGGATGGAAATATTCTAAACCTGGAATATGCAAGATTGCGGGTTAGGCCCTGGATCTTAAAATTTAAACGTGAGTTTTCGATTAAAAAATCGACAGATTTATTTTTCATACCACTCTTGTTTACTCTTTAGTTCCTGATCGGTCCCCTCGCTAAAGAAAACACAATCCCCGGAACACACAAACCACAGGCAATCAAAAAAGTTAAACGAATGGATTGTTGCAATTCTGGATAGTAATCTGGCGTGATTTCCACATTGCCAATGACGATCGAAAAAATCATTGCGACTAACACCATGCTGCTGAGTTGTCCTACAATGCGCATGCTTGCCATCACAGCGGTAGCGCTACCATAAAAACGTTTTTCTACCGAACTCATGATCGCATTGACATTGGGTGATGAGAAAAAACTGAAGCCTAATCCAGTTAACAACAGGGCAAAAATGATCTGTAACAGACTACTGTCTGAGTTCAATATTGACAAAATTAACAAACCACATAATGTAATACACATTCCAATGGAAGAAATGATTCTGGGTTCAATGCGATCTGATAACTTCCCTGCTAATGGTGAGAACAAAGCCATGGTTAAAGGCTGGATCATCATGATGGTACCCGTAGCTGTGGCTGAATAGCCTTTCAAATATTGCAGATACAAACTGATCAAAACGACATTGGCAAAAGTTGATGTATACATGATCAGGGAGGCCGCGCAGGAAAAACTAAATGCCTTGTTACTAAAAAATAATTTTACATTTAACAATGGCGTTTCAAGTGAGTATTGTAATTTGATAAACAACAACAAGGTCAACACACTGAGTCCAATCAATAAATAAGCTTCACTATCTGGTAAGCGAGTAACGCCGACACAGAACAATGCAATGGCTGCGGCATAAATCAGCGCGCCGAACAAATCGATCTTTGTTTCACCCTCTGCCAACCACTCACCTGGTACTTTCAGCACTCCAATCAACAATACCAATATGGCTAAAGGAATGTGTAAGACAAACGAACTGCGCCAACCGAATTGGTCAATCAATATACCGCCCAGTAATGGCCCAAAACTCAAACCAAGATAGATCATTGACACAGTTAAACCGACAACTCTCCCGCGTTTTTTAGGCGGATAAATAGAAGTCACAATGGCAATTTGTGTTGCGTATAACATTGCAGCACTGACTCCCTGAAAAAAACGTGCACTAATCATTTCTACAGCATTCGTTGAAAACGCAGCCAATAAAGAACTGATCAAAACACAGAATGTACCGATCAAAAAAATGCGCTTGCAACCATAGACATCCGCTAAGCGGCCAAACAAAAATAAAAACATGGCGCTGGCCATTAAGTAGGCCATGGGAACCCAGCTCAAGACCACAGCATCAAGTGTTAAAGATTTTGCTATGTGAGGTAATGCAACATTTACCGCCGACAACATCAATGGCGTCGTGAAAGCATTAATTAACACCATGATTAAAGTAATACGGCGTTGTTGTTCAGTAATAGATTCAGGCATATTAATTCTTTTTATTTCATTCTGGTTTTGTCGCGACCAAGATAACACGTTTTGGGGCTGGGTAGCCTTCGATAGTATTTGATGAATCGCTCGGGTCGAGAAAATCACTGAGTGATTCAAACGTCATCCATTCTGTGCATCGTTGTTCATCAATGCTTGTTACACTTTCATCAATGACTCGTACTTCACTAAATCCAGATTGTTCAATCAACGCCATGAGTTTTTTTGACGAGGGAATACACCAGACATTATTCATCTTGGCATAACGTTTTTCTGGAATTAACTCTTCACCATAGTCTTGATCAATTATCAAACTCTCCAATACCAGCTCACCACCCGGACATAATAAATGTTTCAGGTGTTTGATATGTTCAATGGGATCGCGTCGATGATAGATCACTCCCATAGAAAAAACAGTATCAAAAGAAAGTTGGCCTGGTAAATCCTGAACAGCAAAAGGTAAAAAATAAAAGGGCTGTTCAGATAAATATTCTTTTGCAGTCTGAAACTGCATAGCGAAACGTAAAGTGGGATCAACACCGACCACGCATTGTGCCCCCTGCCCCAACATACGCCAACCGTAATAACCGTTTCCACAACCAATATCCAGAACCATTCTATCCTTTAGGGAACTGATAGAATTTTTTAAACGATCCCATTTAATATTAGATTGCCATTCAGCATCGACTTCGATACCAAAATAATTAAACGGCCCTTTACGCCAGGGCATCAAGGTCTCTAACGATATTTTTATTTGTTGTTGTTGCTGTTCATCACAATCGGAAGGATCACCAATCATTATTTCATCCTGATTAAAATCAAAATGCGATGGTGTTATGTCAGGCAATGCATTAATTGCAACTTGCCAGTCTAAAAAATCACCGTGATTGATATTGTTAAAATATTCATCAAGCTGAATAACTAATCTTTCAGACCAGACACGCATATCATGCGCCTCCAATAAGGGATACAGGCCGGAATAATCAAACATAATGAATTATTTCTTAGCAAGAATGGAAACAAAATTAAGGCACTGCATCCAGACCGTTGATTTTGCAAAACCTGCTTGTGAAATGCGTTGTTGATGCTTTTCTAACGTTTCTGGCACAAGTACATTTTCAAGTGCGGTTCTTTTTCCTGAAATCTCCATGTCATCGTATCCATTCAAACGTTTAAATTGATGATGCAGTTTGATCATCAATTCATTTTCTTCATCATTCTCCATTTGAATTTTTTCTGAGAGTATCAACACGCCACCAGGATTAAGTCCATAGTATATGGATTTAATCAAATCTGTACGCTCGTCCTGCGGTAAAAACTGTAATGTAAAATTCATTACTACAATCGATGCATTTTCGATTGAGACATCACGAATATCTGCATGTATAACATCCACTGGACAGGTTAAATAAGCACGTTCAAGATTTTTTTCACAGCGATTGATCATCGCCAATGAATTATCAACTGCAATGATCTTGCAGTTTCCCCCCTGAATAGATTGTCCTAAGGCTAGCGTTGCTACACCGAGCGAACAACCCAAATCATATACCTGGCTACCCTCTTTCGCGTATTCCTCCGCTATCACACTCAACATCGAAATCGTTTGTGCATAACCGGGTACCGATCGGCTGATCATATCCGGAAACACATCCGCAACTCGTTCATCAAACTCGAACGGTTTGATCTGGCCCTGAACGTCTTGATAGAGGGTGTCTTTTTTCTGCTTCATGTTACGAGTGTATTTATCAACATTAATGACAACATTGTAACCATTCTTACGATTACCACTCAATAAAATGCTAGAATTTAAACCTGGAATTAAATTTTTAATGAACAGAACCGATGAGTTGCTATGACTATTATTAAACAAGATGACCTTATTGCAAGCGTGGCGGACGCCCTGCAATTTATTTCTTACTACCACCCACTGGATTTCATCCAGGCCGTGAATGCCGCCTACGAAAAAGAAGAAAATCAGGCCGCCAAAGATGCTATGGCGCAAATCCTGATCAATTCCCGACTCTGTGCTGAAGGCCATCGACCCATTTGCCAGGACACGGGAATCGTTACTGTATTTATCAAGGTCGGCATGGATGTTCAGTGGGATGCCAGCATGAGTGTTTCCGATATGATCAACGAAGGCGTACGCCAAGCCTACAATCACCCGGATAACAAACTCCGTGCCTCTATTATGCAAGACCCCGATGGCAAACGACAAAACACTGGCGACAACACACCCGCGGTTATTAATATGGAAATCGTCGAAGGCAACACGGTCGATGTACAGGTAGCCGCCAAAGGTGGTGGCTCTGAAGCAAAATCCAAATTCGCCATGCTGAACCCTTCTGACAGTGTTGTAGACTGGGTTTTGAAAATGGTGCCGACGATGGGTGCCGGCTGGTGTCCTCCGGGTATGCTTGGAATTGGAATCGGTGGTACTGCAGAAAAAGCCATGATCATGGCAAAAGAAAGCCTGATGGATCCGGTGAATATCCAGGAACTCATAGACCGTGGCCCATCAAGTCGATCAGAAGAATTACGTCTTGAGTTGTATGAAAAAGTAAATGAACTCGGCATCGGTGCACAGGGCCTTGGTGGATTAACCACCGTGCTGGATGTCAAAGTCGTCGATTACCCAACCCATGCTGCCAATAAACCCATTGCTATGATCCCGAACTGTGCCGCGACACGTCATGCCCATTTTGTTCTTGATGGAAGCGGGGCTTCGTTACAAACACCCCCCAGTTTGGATGACTGGCCGAAGATCACCTGGGATGTTGGCCCGACTGCCAAGCGTGTGGATCTTGATACGATCACTCAAGAAGAAATTGAAAGCTGGAAGCCGGGTCAAACCCTGCTGCTTAATGGCAAGATGTTAACTGGACGCGATGGAGTGCATAAACGAATTCAGGATATTTTATCCAAAGGTGAATCCCTGCCCGACGGTGTCGATTTTAATAATCGTTTCATCTATTACGTCGGTCCAGTTGATGCCGTGCGTGATGAAGTCATTGGTCCAGCTGGACCGACCACGGCAACGCGCATGGATAAATTCACCGAAATGATGTTGGCTAAAACTGGACTCATGGGCATGGTCGGTAAGGCCGAACGTGGCCCGATGGCAATTGAAGCGATAAAAAAACACAAGGCAGTTTATCTCATGGCGGTCGGCGGCGCGGCCTATCTGGTTTCGAAAGCCATTACCAATGCCAGGGTCGTTGCCTTTGAAGAAATGGGCATGGAGGCGATCCATGAATTTGAAGTCAAAGACATGCCAGTGACGGTTGCAGTGGATGTCAATGGCAAATCTGTTCATCAAATCGGCCCTGACAAATGGCAGAAGATTATTCTTGAACGGAAACGTGCGTAGCGATGGCCAAGGTTTTAGTCCCACTCGCACAGGGTTGTGAAGAACTCGAAGCGGTCACAATCATTGATCTATTAAGACGTGCGGAAATAGATGTCACAACTGCCAGCCTCGATGGTGAACCTATTATTGCCAGTCGTGGTGTCACACTCATCGCCGATACCAATCTGGATACGGCTCTTGAACAGGAATATGACATGCTGGTGTTACCGGGTGGCTTGCCCGGGTCCGATCACCTGAATAACGACTCACGCATTCGTGAGTTATTAATCAAACTCGCAAACAGTGAACGCTTCACCGCCGCTATCTGTGCCGCACCCAAGGTACTGGCAAGTGCTGGATTATTGAATGGCAAACAAGCAACCAGTTATCCCGGCGTGATCGATACCATGGACATAGACGGAATGGAATATAGCCAGGAAGCCGTGGTAATCGATGGTAGAGTCATCACCTCACGTGGCCCGGGAACCGCTATGGATTTTGCATTGACCTTGATCGAAACACTAGCCGGAAAAGAAAAAAGAAACGAAGTTGAAAAGGGATTACAACGTTGTTAATGTTAATGGAATGACGACTAGTCGCTACTTGTATTCCAATGAATAACTCGTACTGCGACCACCGCCCGGTTCTTTTTTGAGTACGCCTTTATCGATCAAATCCAGAATATCGCGATACGCGGTGTCTTGTGAACATTTAGCTAACTTCGCCCACTTCGATGTGGACAAGTTACCTTCAAAACCATCCAACAATTTATTCAATACTTTATTCTGCCGCACATTAAATAATGTTTTTTTATTTCTATCCCAGAAGCGTGATTTGCACATCACATTTGACAGAATATCATCGGTGCCATTTATCGCTCCAAGCAAACATGTTAAAAACCATTGTTGCCAACGCGTTATGTCGAGCGTGCCTTTCTGGGTATGTTCTAACATCTCATAATATAGCTTTCGCTCAAGACGGATTTGTGCAGACATACTGTAAAAACGCTGGCCGATTTTTTCTGAACGGGCAAGTGCCATATCAGCAATTGCCCGGGCGATACGACCATTGCCATCTTCAAAGGGGTGAATAGTCACAAACCATAAGTGTGCGAGACTCGCGAACAATAATGGATCAATATTGTTTTTTCTTTCAAACCATTTAAAAAATCGTTTCATCTCCTTTTCGATTCGATCGACAGCAGGTGCCTCGTAATGAACCTTTTCTTTTCCTAACGGGCCAGAGACAACTTGCATCGGACCATCATGATCATCACGCCATTTGCCAACCAAAATCTTTTGCATAGCACTACGACCCGTCGGAAATAATGACGCATGCCAGTCGAATAGACGCTGTTTAGTAAGAGGCTGATCATACTTACCTGTTGCATCCAGCATCATCTCAACCACCCCTTCAACATCACGATCAGATGCGACCAATCCTTTGATATCCATACCGAGCCGTCTGGCAATGGAAGAACGAACCTGATCACGCTCCAGCTCTTCACCTTCAATTTCACTAGACTTGATCACGTCCTCTGTTAGCGCACTCAAATGCGCCTCACTACGTAACTCAAAACCGAGTGCTTCCATTTTTCCGAGCAGTCGCCCCTGTTCACGCGACAATTGAGTCAGTAGCGGGGTTAATGTTTTTTCATCCCAGGTGAATTCAGGCCAATCCGGATTTTGCCAGATATACATCATTAATCTCCGCATTATTTGCGGATATAATGGCAGATATTCTTCGCATACGCAAGATAATCTCTGTAGTTTATGCGGAGAATATGTGGGTTATTCTCGGCAACTCAGTTTTTTTGCTTGCTTTTATCGTTCTAGGAACCAATCAAGTTAAAGAACTTGATTACTGATATTTATTCAAGGCGTGCCCGGTTAGGTATTGCTTCAGACTGTCTTCAATTTGTGACGGATTTCACAATTTCTATCACCAAGTTTACAGAGTAAATCAGGTAACAGGTTGTTTTTGCTGCAACTATTATTTTATGCGCAAATTATGCTTCCTAAATACGAAACGATAAAAATAACGGCTTTACTATTAAAAAAGAAAAATTCAGGTAATCATAAATTTATTGGCAACTATTTGCATTTTTAAAGGGAATACATTATGAAATAGAGTTATAACTAAATCTGGTGTTTAGCACTTGAAAAGAAGCGGCGTATTTGGATGATTAGAAGTTAGCAAACAATTAATCAACCAATACAGAGGATACGCCACTATGAACAAGAATAACGTTGTCGGTTTCAAAGGTCGAGACACCATTACAGATGCATTAACTGAAATGTTACAAAGCGGGGCACAAGAATTGATCCAGCAGGCCGTACAAGTCGAACTGGAAGAACTGCTTCAGCAGTATACAGCGCGTTTAACAACGGAGGGTAACGCTGCGGTAGTCCGTAATGGTTACCTGCCTGAACGAAAGATCCTGACAGGAATTGGGCCGGTGACGGTTAGGAGCCCCAAAGTACGCGCTAAATCAGGTGAACCCGTCCGCTTTCATTCAGCACTGGTGCCACCGTCTATACGGAAAACACAATCCATCGAAGCCGCCCTGCCATGGCGTTATCTCAAAGGTATCTCCACGGGTGAAATGGAAGCGGCCTTAAAAGTATTGGTCGGTCACGAAGCACAGGATTTATCAGCCAGTACGATCTCACGTTTAAAACAAGAATGGGGACAACAATACCAACAGTGGCGAGAGATGCCATTAGACAAAGACCAATGGGTTTACATCTGGGCAGAGGGTATCTATTCGGGTCTCAGAGCAGAAGAGTCCAAACTCTGCGCCCTGGTGATTATCGGTGTCAATGAGCGAGGTCAAAAACACTTTCTGGCGATTGAAGATGGTATTCGTGAATCAACGCAGAGTTGGCGAGAAGTACTGCTCAAGCTCAAATCACGTGGCATGAACGTCCCCCAACTGGCGATTGGAGATGGCGCATTGGGGTTCTGGGCTGCGATGGACGAAGTCTATGCTGAAACACGACATCACGCTGTTGGGTGCACAAAACGGCGAATGTGTTGAACGCCCTACCGAAATCGTCACAGCCCAAGGCCAAGCAGGCACTCCATGATATCTGGCAGTCCGAGACAAAAGGAAATGCCGAGAAAGCCTTTGAACTGTTTATCCAGACCTATGACATAAAATACCCAAAAGCCACGGCGTGTTTACAAAAAGACCGTGAAGAATGGCTCGCTTTCTATGACTTCCCGGCACAGCATTGGCAAAGCATTCGAACCCGTGATCCGATTGGATCTACCTTTGCCACAATCCGTCACAGGACGAAACGAGCAAGAGGCTGTCTGTCTCGTGATAGCCTGTTGCATATGATGTTTAAGCTTGGGGAATGCGCACAGGGCAAATGGAGAAGATTAAGGGGATTTGATCACCTGGCCAAGGTCATCAAAGGGGTTCAATTTAAAGACGGTATAGAAGTGTCAAATAACAATCGAGTCGCCGCTTGAGATTCAATTGGCCAAACACCAGATTTGACAATATCTCGTGGGATCCAGTATTGTGCCAAAGACAGAATGCCCAAGCCCTAACGAATGACCAATTTCGTGTAAAGCGACCAGGAAAATACTTCTACTTGTGCCCGTATCAGCAAGACTCCAGTTTACATTGGAATTAAAGAAGATATCCCCTACAGTTGGAAACTAGGCATACGCTAATGCATTACCCGTCAGGCTATTATCACCAGCTATCTTGATATCTGCAGTTTCAGGGGTGGCTGCCATGACAAAATCAATGTCGGCAACTGCAGACCAGGCAGCAAATGCGTTGGCAAACTCATTTTCAAACCCGATTGGCAAAAACGTTCCAGCACCGACAACATCACCGGGGCCACAACCTGAAGATGGACAAAAGGCAGAGGTTGAAAAACCGTAGGTCACCGTTCCACCTGAAGTACCCAAACCAGAGTCACCCCATTTTTATCCGGTATTTTCAACCCAACTAATATCAAAAGCATGAACAGAGAAATGGGATAGACATAAAAGAAGTGCCACAAAAATAATGCTTAGCTGCTTTTTCATTATTCAACTCCTAGATTTTTTTCTTGTAATAACCCTAATCTATAATATCGGCACCAGACATATTTCACTGAAATGGAATTATGTGATTGAAATCACAACTTTATGGTGCCTGATTGTGACTTAGATCTCGCAGACGTAGATAAGAACATGACCCTATTTGTCAAATAAATACCTACAGAAAAATAGTGCGGAAAACCTTTGGCTATCCTTTTGTGTTAAGAATGAACGAAAAATCTATAGTTTAGGAACCTCTGTCATAATCAGAGCTTCCTTTAAATTATACTTTCTTGCATTGCTCCATAATAACCTTTATATTTAACTATATGGTTAAGTATTATGAAGAGCCTCTTGATTATGTCTTTTTTGCCCTAGCCGATAGCACAAGAAGGCAAATCCTGCTTGATCTCAAAAAAGATTATAAAACAGCTCAGGAACTGGCAGCACCTTTTGCTATTAGTTTCCCTGCCATTTCAAAACACCTCAAAATTCTTGAACGGGCAAATCTTTTGAAACGTGAGATAAGAGGACGAAACCATTATTTTCATTTACAAAAAGAAAGTTTGCGCTCAATTGTTGATTGGGTTGAATTCTTCGAAGAATTTTGGTCTGAAAATCTTGATAACCTGGATGATTTTTTAAACAAAAATTAAGCGAGAGATATCATGGACAATAAATTAACTATCACAAAGCATATTCATTCTACGGTTGAAACTGTCTACAACGCATGGACAAAACCTGAGCTATTCACACAATGGATGGGACCGGGAACAGTGATCTGTGTGAAATTAGTTTCAGACTTATCCATAGGCGGCCAATACGAAATCCATATGCAAACTGACGAAGGGATCAAGATCGCCTATGGTAATTACAGGGAAATTGAACCCAATAAAAAGCTCTCTTTTACCTGGGGTTGGCGTGATAGTGACCTGGAGGATTCACTGGTCACAATTGCGTTTTCCAACTCAGGCGAAGGAACTGAGTTGACTCTGGAACATAGCAATCTTCCTACTAAAGAAGTTGCCGATCATCACAATATGGGTTGGAATGGTAGCCTGGATAAACTTGAACAGTTTTTAAAATCATAAATAGGATTAAACAACCAGCGGGGAGATAACCATGAATACGAAGCGTTTTGTATTAGCCGTAATTGGCGCTTTTGTTTTTGTCTTTGTTTTTGAAATGTTATGGCATGGATTTTTGATGAAAGACATGTATGACGCGACTATTTCAGTATGGCGACCTGAAGGTGAACATGATATGCGGTTTATTTTCGCCAGCCAGTTTCTATTTGCTGCAGTACTCACCTACATTTATACCGTTGTGGGTAAACACCTGACCTGTAAACGTGGTGTGGCATTCGGTTTTTTTGCCGGTTTATTATTAGCCATGCCTCAACTCGGGACATACTGCTACCTGCCAATCCCATTAACTATTAGTTTAATGTGGATGCTAGCATCCCATATTAACAGGCTTGGGAGCAGGAATGGTCATAGCAGCGATTTATAAAGAATGACCGCCATGGACGACATACAGGAAGTATTAGTGTCGCGAGGGGACAGGAGTCCGTAGCGATTAGGCGGGAATATCGAAAATGCAGGAGCATTTTTCGACCCTGTCGTTTCTGTTAAAATTTCATTAATACACCACCACTAAAATTAAAAAACCCGGACATATCCGGGTTTTTTATATCTAAAAAGATTGACTACTTATTTAGAGTCAAACTGAGCTTCTTCAGTGGAACCTGTTAATGCGGTTACAGAAGATGCACCACCTTGAATCACGGTTGTTACATCATCAAAATAACCAGCGCCAACTTCCTGCTGATGAGAAGCAAAAGTATAACCATGTTCTGATGCGGCAAATTCAGGTTCCTGAACTTGTTCAACATAGGCAGTCATACCACGTTCCATATAATCACGGGTCAGGTTAAACATGTTGTACCGTATCATACAAATGTAAAACAATCATGTTTGCATTTGTATGATACGTGTGTTTATCATGTTTGTTTTGTGTATACATGTTTGTGCATTGGTTGTTGTTTGTGAGTGTACGTATGCCAGTGTGAGAGTGTGTGGGGTTGTTTTTTGTGTTGTGTTTTGTATGTGAGTGTGTGTGTTTGTTTTTTGTGCATGCGTGTGTGTATGTCTGTGTGTATATGTGTGTAAAAAGTGTGTTTGAGTGTGTGTGTGTGTGTGTGTGTGTGTGTGTGTGCGCGCGCGCCGCGCGCGTGTGTGTGTGTATGTGTGTGTGTGTGTGTGTGTGTGTGTGTGTGTGTGTGTGTGTGTGTGTGTGTGTGTGTGTGTGTGTGTGTGTGTGTGTGTGTGTGTGTGTGTGTGTGTGTGTGTGTGTGTGTGTGTGTGTGTGTGTGATACCGTCTTGCGTGTTTTTCGTGCCAAGTAAAGCAATCACCACGGCGAGAGTCATTCTATTTATATAGCCAGTAATGCGAATGAAAATTGCTTATATACCTGTGTCAAACCATAATGCTGCACCCACATGGCTGCCATGGATGGGTTTGTACTCGCCAGCTAGTCAAACAGAGAGCAATGAAAATTAAAAACACACACCCACGCAACACGTGTTACAATTACTAGGTAGGTCTTGGAATCACACGATCAGATACAATCAGACAAATATCATGCTCAGTGGTGTGCATCCATGTCGAGTCATATTTGATAATTGGCCATCAAAATGAGCAGCAGCAAAACAAACCAAACCAAATAATGTCTTATTCTGTGCCTATTTCGTGGTTCGGAGTACGTGACGGCTCGCCTGCATGGGCAAATAAAATTGTAAGAACAGATGAGGGTATGTGATCCTCACGTATCAGGACGCCGCGCGGAGGAGATAATGGAAGCGCGATGCGGCGATTTACGATCATAACCGAGTTGGATCGCCGGCGGACGCGGACGACACTGATCTGATCGCTAGCATTTGGCCGCTCCAATGCCAAGTACATTTTCAACGGTGACTGCAAGACCTTGAGCCCGACAGGAGAGCCAGCGGCCGACCTAGAGAGACAATCGAACTTTTTACGCCATGGGAAGACCAGGGCCAGCGCTCCTGCTAGCTTTTGAACTGTTGGCACTCACAGCATCTGCAGAATCAAACAGTAGGTGTTAGCCTTATTAAGTTATTATCTCTGCTATCCTTGAGTCACCTTTCTACATTTTCCTGTTTTCTCCTTCATCGACCTTATTGCTTATCCTCTCTCCCTTCTGGTCTGAGAATTACCCACGAAAAACTCATTGCTTTTATCAAAATGCAGAATAAAAGTGTCAAGTTTAGGGCAATTTTTCGTCTTTTCTGATGGCACCACCAGGCCCTGAACCTGACCATTAAAACAAAGTTAAAGTGAATACATTCAAGCAAAAACGGCAACGCGCTCAATAGTTTGTTTTCTCAGAACTTTCATACTGAGCTCGTTAACGACTCTTGAATTGATTTGATACCAATCTATATAAACTGATTTGTATTTCTGATTTATCACTCCAAAGTAACTTGAGGTAAACTCATTCTCCTGATCGAGGCCTCGCATGGGCACTATGAAACTTCATGACTGAAAGTATTTTTTGGAAATTTTGAGGTACAAAAACATGCATGAGTTCAGTTTTGTGCAATCCTATCCCGGTGTCGATCCCCAAAGGAATCTGTTAGGAAGAGGATTTTGTTTGATAAAACTCCAGTCAAGAAAATCACCCCTTTAATGCATATTCCAGCTTGAAATTAATGTCATTATTTTGTGAATTATTCCCATCACTTCCTCAATTGTTCAGAACTTTGAGAAATTTAATTGGGTTTGCAAACGTTGTATCAAAATTCATAGATGTTCTATTGTCCATTTGTCGTACAGTGATGAGGTTTTCTGTTATCCCGGTCATAATAAGCACCATTCAAAACTTGGAACCCGGCTTTAATATCATTGTTTTGTTTTCATTCAATATTGGGCAAGGACTGGAAAAGCTGGATTCCAAGTACATGTATATAAGAAAGTATATAGGCTTAATTTGAAAATGACATGATTATCTCAAATGCTAATATGGATTGATTTCATAAAAGGTTTGGTCACTTTGCTTCCAAAAGGCAATAAAGTGAGGTACTTTATAAAAAGAAGCAAAGAACAAA
The DNA here is from genome assembly GCA_965250225.1 of Gammaproteobacteria bacterium. Classification (GTDB taxonomy): domain Bacteria; phylum Pseudomonadota; class Gammaproteobacteria; order Eutrophobiales; family Eutrophobiaceae; genus CBDEUK01. Next base: position 82 of record CBDFNQ010000014.1, on the reverse strand, counting down.
ACAAATAAAGATAACTAAGAGATTGTTTAGTTTGCTTATGATATCCCCATTAATACTTTCTGTAGATATCGCTAAAATGATG
>CBDFNQ010000013.1:0-39118 GCA_965250225.1 Gammaproteobacteria bacterium | reverse complement strand
GCGGCAGTGGGTGATGTTTTACAACATGCAAAATTAGCAACTTTGATACTACCTGGGATTGGTTCAGTCGAAGATTTGAAACGGGCATAATAACCTAGGTGTTCGATCAGTGCGCGTAGCGACTCATTGTACCGAGGCGGACATATCAAAGCAGCATATCGCGGCTGCCAGAGAAATGGGTATGGATACCATTGGCTTTTGATGATGTCGCATATGAACGAACCCAAACCGCTTGCTGAACAGGCAAAGCTCATGGAGTCCTATGGTGCAGAATGTGTGTATGTCGTCGACAGTGGTGGCGCGATGAATATGAATGATATACGGGCGCGGTTTCAGAGATTTAATGATGTACTCAAGCCCGAAACACAACGTGGTATTCATGCCCACCATAATTTATCACTGGGTGTGGCCAATTCCATTGTTGCTGTTGAAAATGGCGTTACCCGAATTGATGCTTCATTGGCTGGAATGGGTGCAGGTGCAGGTAATGCTCCACTGGAAATTTTTATTGCCGCTGCTGAACGGCTTGGTTGGAACCATGGTTGTGATTTATACAAATTAATGGATGCTGCCGATGATTTAGTCAGGCCACTACAGGATCGGCCAGTCAGGGGTTGATCGAGAAACATTAACGCTAGGTTATGCCGGTGTCTATTCGAGCTTTCTTCGTCATGCCGAAACGGTCTCTGAAAAATATGGCATACCGGCGCGGGACATCCTGGTTGAAGTCGGGCGACGTAAAATGGTCGGTGGTCAGGAAGATATGATTGTTGATGTCACGCTGGATTTAATTAAACAAAACGAAGCTGGAAGAAAGAGTGAGCGACAAGCTGTCAAAGTTAGCTGAGTTTGGTCGATTATGCAGCATTTAATGCTGAAGCCATCGAGCAGTTGTCACTGAAACATGAGTTTAGTATTGAAGAGGCTTATCAGGTTCAAGCTCTTTCATTACAACGGCGTTATGAACGTGGTGAGAACCCTCGCGGTATCAAGATGGGCTTCACCAGTCGTTTAAAGATGCAGCAAATGGGAGTAGACGAAATGATCTGGGGCAGATTAACGGATGCCATGCTGGTGGAAGAAGGCAGCGAAATTGATCTTTCTGCTTATATTCATCCTCGGGCAGAACCTGAAATTGCATTTTTAATGAAGGAACCACTTTCAGGATTGGTCTCTCAGACAGAGGCAATTTCAGCGGTTGAGGCTGTTGCGCCAGCCATCGAGATTATTGATTCGCGTTATGATAATTTTAAATTTTCATTGGAAGATGTCGTTGCCGATAATAGTTCTTCTTCCAGCTATGTCATCGGTAGCTGGAGTAAGCCTGATATTGATATTTCAAACCTGGGTATGGTTTTTACATTTGATAATGACATAACCGGTGTCGGCTCCAGTGCAGCCATATTAGGGCACCCGATACGATCATTAGTTGCTGCATCACGTTTGTTAGGCGAGCAAGGTCTTAGCCTGGAACCGGGTTGGGTTGTGTTGGCTGGGGCAGCAACTGCAGCTGAGGCCTTGCGTAGTGATATTCATGTGCAAAGTGAAGTGGAAAACCTGGGTCGTGTCAGTTTCAGGGTTGTTTAACGCTGTTTGCTTAATCAAATAACAATGCATCATTAATACCGATGTGTCCCTCCTTATTTAACAACTTCTCTATTTAAGGAACCTATGATTAAGTTGTCATTTCGACCACGGGAGAAATTTTAAGTTGATAAAATTAAGTGAAATCAGTTGCCTGCAAGATTTCTTGCTGCGCTCGAAATGACAGGTTGGATTTAATCAGAGGTTCCTTAATAAAGATGTCAAAATACGTACTCCAGTTTAATCAACTTACGCTTAATGATATTGCCCACGTTGGTGGTAAGAATGCATCTTTGGGCGAGATGATCAGTCAACTTATTTCAGTCGGTGTAAAAGTCCCAACAGGCTTTGCTGTAACAGCAGGCGCGTATCGTAAATTTCTTTTGCATAATGCACTTGATGAACAAATCAACCAGCATCTGGAAAAACTTGATATCGAAGATATATCCCTGTTACAGGAAACAGGTCATAGCATCAGACAATTGATCATTGATACAGCGATACCAAAATTTATTCAGGATGAGATAGAACAGACCTTTAACGAAATGGAGGCCTCAACAGCCGACTTATCTGTAGCCGTCCGATCCTCAGCGACAGCCGAAGATTTACCGGATGCCTCCTTTGCCGGACAACAGGAAACGTTTTTAAACGTTCGCGGTATAGGCGACGTTTTGAAAGCGATTAAAGAAGTCTATGCCTCATTATTTAATGATCGTGCAATAGCTTATCGAGTGCATCAAAATTTCGATCACAAAGAAGTCGCGATATCCGTCGGTATTCAACAGATGGTACGCAGTGATATTGGCGTAAGTGGTGTGATGTTTACTTTAGATACGGAGTCCGGTTTTGACGATGTGGTGTTGATTAATGCCAATTATGGTTTGGGTGAAACGGTTGTACAAGGCTCGGTCAATCCCGATGAGTTTTTATGTGTATAAACCCGCTTTACGCGAAAATCGCTCTCCGATTTTAAGGAAAAATCTGGGTTCAAAAAACATTCGCATGATTTACGCTGATGCTGGCCAAAACAATGCAAACACACTGATAGAACTCGTTCCGGAGATGGAACGAGGACAGTTTTGTTTAACTGATTCCGAGATTGAGGCACTTGCTCGACAAGCCCTGTTAATTGAAAAGCATTATAAGCGTCCAATGGATATCGAATGGGCCAAAGACGGTAAAGATGGCCAGATCTATTTATTACAGGCGCGTCCTGAGACCGTACAAAACAGAAAATCCAATACCAGTATCGATCAATATCAAATTTCCACTGATGCTGAAGTCCTGACAACGGGGAGAAGTATCGGCCATAAGGTCGGTCAGGGTGAAGCTAAGCTGATACTCGATCTGAAAGAAATGGATCGTCTACAGAAAGGAGATGTCCTGGTAACCGATATGACTGATCCGAATTGGGAGCCGGTTATGAAACTGGCTTCTGCTATCGTTACTAATCGAGGTGGCAGGACCTGCCATGCCGCAATCATTGCTCGCGAACTAGGTATCCCGGCGGTAGTCGGCTGCGGTGATGTCACAGAAAAGGTGATTGAAAATGAAATGCTGACGGTTTCTTGTGCAGAGGGGGATACGGGTTACATCTACCGGGGTCATGTTCCCTATGTTGTGGAACATATTGAGCTGGATGAAATTCCGAGCTTGCCAAGCAAGATCATGATGAATGTCGGTGATCCTGATAGTGCCTTTATCTTATCGATTATGCCAAACGATGGTGTTGGACTGGCGCGTGTCGAGTTTATTATTAATCGAATGATAGGCATTCATCCGAGAGCCCTGTTGGAATACGAAAGCTTATCAGATCCTTTACGAGAAAAAATTGCAGCCAGGATCACGGCGTATCCTGACCCCATCCAGTTTTATATCGACAAGCTAAGCGAAGGTGTTGCCACCATTGCGGCGGCATTTGCGCCCAAACCCGTGATCGTGCGTTTGTCCGATTTTAAATCAAATGAATACGCCAACCTCATTGGTGGTGATCTGTATGAACCGAAAGAAGAAAATCCGATGCTGGGTTTCAGGGGCGTGTCGCGCTATGTGGCGGAATCATTCAAACCCTGCTTTGAACTGGAGTGTCATGCGTTAAAAAAAGTGCGTGATGACATGGGTCTGACCAATGTCGAGATCATGGTGCCCTTTGTCCGAACAGTGGAAGAAGCGAAACAAGCTGTTTCCTTATTAGCAGAAAACGGCTTAAAGCGTGGCGAGAATGGACTGCGCTTGATCATGATGTGTGAAGTCCCTTCTAACGCCTTACTAGCAGAAGAATTTCTTAATTATTTTGATGGTTTTTCCATCGGTTCAAATGACCTTACCCAAATGACGCTGGCCGTGGATCGTGACTCGGGTTTAGTCGCAAATTTGTTTGATGAACGGGATCCGGCCGTCAAGGTGTTAATCAAACTTGCCATCGATGCTTGTCATGCTGAGAATAAATACATCGGGATTTGTGGACAAGGGCCATCGGATCATCCTGATCTTGCACGCTGGTTAATGGAAGAGTCGATCAGCAGTCTCTCATTAAACCCGGATACAGTATTAAAAACCTATATGAGCCTGGGTGACGAGATGCAGGAAGTGCAACAGGCTGTACTTTGAAATTGTTAAAGATAATGAAGATAAAATCATTAGGCATTTAGGTGATAGTCAATAATAGGGTGCAACTTTACTTAAACAATAGTCGGTATTTAAAGGGGTATTACGAGAGTAAAAAAATGTTTATATCTGTTTAACACGTTGTATTTTAAATAAAAGTTTAATTATTAATTACGTATTACTGAACTATGAGGAAATCATTATGGAGACAAAACCTTATGACATAGCGAGCCTGATATTACGTCTGAGTCTTGGTATTGTGTTTATTGCACATGGCCTATTAAAAATAATGGTATTTACTCTGCCGGGTACCGTGCAGTTTTTTGAGGCTGTCGGTTTTCCTGGTTGGTTCGCTTATATCGTAACAGTCCTGGAAATCGGTGGCGGTGCTTTACTAATTTCAGGTTTATACACGCGACAGGTTGCATTGGTGTTATTACCGATTTTATTAGGTGCATTTTACGTGCATTCCGGTAACGGCTGGTTGTTCACTAATGAAAATGGTGGTTGGGAATACGCTGTTTTTTTGATTGCCACAATAATTGTACAAGCACTACTTGGATCAGGCCGTTATGCGCTTAAATTTTATAAAAATGGTTAGCTATGAATATATTAAAGGTGAGCTTCATTTTTACCTTTTTTTAATATCCTTTTAGCTTTTCTCTGTGACCCGTGGCTTTTTTTATGTTTTGGTTTTCTTATCTGACGCTCAGATTAGGGTTAAGTTTAGGGTCAACCTTCAAGGCAGCGGTTAAAGCAGGAAAACACGTGCTCATCAACAGACCGGGGCAGAGACCTTCTCTTTTTCGTCGCTGATGTTATTGGGTCACCAAAAACAAGCTAAGACTTACCATTGTATCCAACGTATAAACATGAGGATAGTGGAGTATGTTTAATAATATTTCTGTTTTTCCCAGATTAGTTTGTTTGTTATCTATTGTTTTCTGCGGACAATTCTGTTTTGCCGAGAGAGATGAAATCGAACAGACTTTTTTCCCGGATATTCAAGAAGCTACTGATCTGACTGTGCCCCCTGTAGGAACAAGTATTGACGCAAGCAATGTTGCCGAGTTTAATGCTGTGCTCGATCCAGCTTTAGTGGATTTGATCCGCAGTAATAAATTTTCAATTAAGGTGGGTGAATCGACCCACTTTCCTGTCCACTCGAACTATATCGCAGCGACACGAAAATTTGCGGTTGATGTTTCTTTAGGTAATAAGCCCGGAGTAATCAAAAATTATATCGCCGGGCGTCCTTTCCCTGTATTGGATATCAATGATTCAAGGGCCGGAGAAAAAGCCGCGTGGAATATGCGTTATGCCTATGCACCGGATGAAACTGAAGTAACAGAATTTTTTTGGCAATACCGGGATATGAGAAGTGGGAAGATAGAACGTAATCTTGCTATGCGTGCCAGCACGATGCGTTTTAAGCATCGACATACCATTGAGCCTGTGCCTGAGCTGCTAGGTAATTCGGCCGGGATCTTTAATGCCTTGTATCTGTATATTGAAAAACCACTAGATATTCGTGGCACGCAATTGCTGATTCATCGGCTTGAGGATGATACGCGCCAGGAACAGGTCTGGCTGTATCCGGCCACGCAACGTCGTGTCAGGCGTTTGGCTGCTGGGCAAACCACGGATGCGTTTTTAGGTAGTGATATAATGATTGAAGATTTTCTCGGTTTTAATGGCCGTATCATCGATATGGAATGGCATTACCGTGGCAGCAAATGGATGTTAATGCCATTGTATCAGCATAATGATCTGTATCCCGCTGGAGATAATAATGGATCATTTACGCCTGTTGCTTATACAGGCCAGGGGAATTGCTTCCCGGATGTGACCTGGCAACTACGCAAGGTACATCTGCTTGATGCTATTCCGCTTGATCCTGAGCATCCTTTGTCGCGGCGCAGTTTTTATATTGATGCACAGGGTTTTGGGCCACCACTGATCAAGATTTATGATCGCGCAAAACGCCTGTGGAAACTCGGTATTATCGGTGTATCCGACTCACGTCATTATCCGGATAGTGCTGGCTGGCATGGTGGTATTTTTGAGACAGTTTCAATGATTGATCTGCAAGCAGAGCACTGCACCACCATACAGTTACGTCCACGTATTCCAAAAGAGCCGTTATCACCGAACCAGTTTTCGGTACAACAACTTCGCTCGAAAGGACGTTAAACGATTAGTTCATGTTAAAACTCTTTTCAAAAAAAGAATGTCCGTTTTGCTGGCAGCTTAAGATTGCCTTTCACTTTCAACGGTAAGGTATAAGCCTCTGTCTTCAGACGGAACAGGCTTTAGCCGCAAACTATAAATTATCCTCTATCGAAGGCCATTTTTTATAGAGGATAATTTATGAACTACGATAAAGGCAAGTACACAGCGTATTTTCATCGCTATCATTTGGTTTGGGTAACGAAATATCGTTATAAAGTACTCAGAGGAGAAATACGAGAAAGAGCCCGAGAGATTATTCGTCAGGTGTGTTCAGAAATGAGAGCAACCATTATAAAAGGGGTATTATCGAATGACCATATCCATATGTTTGTTTCAATCCCGCCGAATATATCAGTGAGTGATTTCATGAGACGAGTGAAAGGTCGGTCATCAAGGAAATTGCAAATGGAATTCCCAGAGTTACGCCAATGTTACTGGGGCCAACGATTTTGGGCCAGAGGATATTTCTCAACGACCAGTGGTAACGTTACGAATGACGTTATACTTCAGTACATCGAAGCCCATGAAAACAAACCTACCGGCATCAGCCGGTAGTGGTTTAGTGATCATTAAAGTCCACAAGATCTATCATCGTATTATGCAAGTGACTGAGGTCAAATTGAGTAATGTTGTATCATCTTGACAAGGGTGTACGAGGTTAGCAACATAATTGGCTCGATCTTGAAATGCCGATCTTGCCCTTTACATTATTTCTTAAAGTCCAGTGGGATAATGTCTAATAGGTCATTGTTACTCGGTAAGAACAAAAAATGAGGATCACCTGCATAATACGATAGTAGACTTCCTTAGTTTCGCTTAGTTTTCGATACGCCGATGGCAAACTGTCGAACGTGTGATAAAAGTTTCTGCTCCTCAATGGCTGAAGGCATATGTCATAAAATCGATAAAGGTTTGCAGTTTCGAGGGTTGGAAGCGGTTGCTGGGATAGATCATAAACAGTGATCGTTCCGGCGTTGCCCAGTTTGGCATTAGCTGGATTAACCTTCCTTTATCCAGATCCGTTTGGCACTGAAGCAAGGGGAGAAGTGCAATAGCGTTTCCATGGAGGGTTGTCGAGTAAGCCAATTCAAGATCATTGGTGTTCAAGCAATCTTCCACCTTGATTTGGGATTTTTTCACGCCATTCGAAAATTCCCAGGTGGTACGTTCGCTCCAACGATTCCATACTATGCAGCGGTGCCGCTTTGAATCCGTTGGTGAACTTGGGCTCCCGTTTACATCGAGATAGTGCGGTGTCGCAACCAACACGTCATGTATTAACGAGAGCTCGCGTGCGACATAACCTGAGTCCTCTATAATGTCCAACATGAAACGTCAGATCGAACCTTTCCGGCAACCAAATTTACCTGACGCTCTGTTGCCAGAACGTCGAGCCTGATTCTTGGCTATTCCTGTAGAAAGCGTGCAACGGCTCAGCCAATAGTTTATCGCAAGCAACGGGCGGCGCTGACAAACGTAAAGTACCAATGATTTCGGCTTGCAGATCAGTAACCGTCTTGCTGGCGGTACGTTCGGATTCTGCCACGATCCGCACGCAATGTTCGTAAAAGACCCTGCCGTCATCAGTCAGGTGGATGGCTCGCGTTGTCCGGTGTAGTAATTTAGTTCCTAGAGACTTTTCTAGCTTGTTAATTTTTCTGCTAATTGTTGATACAGGTAGGCTCATTGAACGGGCCGCTGCGCTGAAGCTATGCGACTCTACAACATTTACCCAGAGCTTGCTTAACTATCCGCATAGGCATACATTTCCAGGATATCCAGATCAACTTGTTGCAGAACGGATTCGTGGGTTGATCGTAAATAGATTTTTGGTGCGATGCCGGCATCAAGTGCTTCTATCCAACGATCAAGACAAATACACCATTTGTCGCCGGGTTTGAGTCCTGGAAAATCGAATTCCTTTATTGGTGTAATCAAATCATTACCATGTTCTTTGTTAAATTGAAGAAAGTCCTCGGTCATTCTGGCACAGATAGTATGTTGTCCGATGTCTTGTTCACAGCTTTCGCAACTGCCGTCACCAAAGAAACCAGTGTTGTTTTCTACACAGCAATCTTCCAGCTGAGTATTGAGAACATTTGTTGTCATAAAAATGTTTTTGCGTGTCTATAATAACCTGACCATTGCAGCGCGAACGACAAATAAATGCAAGTGAAAAACTATGATTCATCACAATAGTTTCTGTAACTGTCGTCGTAATTCTTCCGGACTGTGGATTGCATCAGATTCATAATCACCAAGGCGAATATAGGCCGCAGGTTTTTCATGAAGATGGCTACGATACCAGCAAGGTCTGTTTTCAAGATTTTGAAACTGGCGTATGAATTTATACCAGGCGTAATGACGCAATCCTGTGGTTAATAATTCAAGACCTGTTTGGTCAAACGGGTTACCAAACACACTGATCTCAACAGGATGTTCTGTGTATTCCAGATTAGCCAGCAGTATGCCGACATCATCTTCTCTTGCAGTCGCAACCTCTTCAATCGATAAATAGCGTAAGCAATGTTTTGCCATTCCTCTGTGGCGTTTCATGTCCGAATAGTGCGCTAATAAATTGGTGAATCGCATTAAGGAAATATTCTCATCGATTTGCGGGTGAGATGGGCCTGTATCCAGTCGTTCATTGTGTGTTGTAAAACCAGCGCCACGTTGTTTGAAATAGATGGAAATAAAATCCGCTGCATTGATAGCACGAATGAGCCATTTATCCTGTTGAGTGACCTTAAAGAGTTGTAACATCGCCCTTGCCATTGCCAGAGTGTCCGCCAGATAGGGGCCATTAGCGTCTCTTTCGTGATGACGGAATCCACCATCTGGAAAAATTCGATGTTTAATGACCCAACTCGCTGCGTTTAATGCAAGTTCCAGTGATTGTTTATCGCCAGTACATTCGTATAAACAAGCCAATGCTTCAATCGTCCAACCATTTTCCCTTGCATATAAGGATTTCCAAACAGTTGGCAAACCTGCTTTTCGTCTTTGAAGATTGTCGAGTGAAAAATATTGATCAGGGCGATAAGCATCTACTGTATCGGATTGACCTGAATAAAATGCCCCCGATTCAGATAGCAGAAAATTTTTGAGATAATCACGGATCGATAAAGCAGCATTTAAGTAGCGTTCATTTTTAAAGAGCGTATAAGCAAGCGCATAGATACGCATATAGCCTGCCTGATTGCTCATGGTTTTACTGTGATGTGGGGAGTCCCAATCTTTTGTTGAGTATTGATAAACGCCACCCCAGACAGGATCGACTAGTGAAAGTGATTGATTCAGTGTCAGGCGTACCATTCTGGCTTCTGTCTCATCACCCTGACTTGCCAGTAACATGGAATACTCAACACTGTCTCTGTCAAGAAATTTAAAAGGAGCTTTCATCCCACCGTATTGCCAGTCAAAGTTATTTCGATGTGAATAGATTAATTTTCTTTGTAATTGGTTATCGAGTTCAGGTTCAATAATGATATGTTGTTCCATATTTATTTTTTGTTGAGTGTTTTGAACAAACACTTGTTTCGTGGGTTTTAATAAAGCGTGCATGATTACCTCGGCATGTTTCTGTATTGGGAACCTTATTTTTGCAGGATGCGGACAAGATCTCGCCAGGCTTCCATGCTGAATAAACCACGGTGATGAAAAAATACGGTTTGTGCAAAAGAGCGAAACACAGGATGTTTAAGGGCGAGATCAAACATCCAGTTGGGAACTGGAACGTGATTGTTTAACAATCGTAATAATTGTTTGGTTCGGTATCTTGGGATTAATTGATTTAATGATTTTAGATGAGAAAGATCGCCGTCCATCAGATAATCGCTGATCTTTTCTCCAGCCAGGTCACCAATTTCAATCGCGGGATGGATACCACCTGCTGTGAGTGGTGATACCATGCCAGCAGAATCTCCAACGACCATAACATTTTTGATATAGAAAGGATGAACAACTCCACCACAGGGGATTAAACCTCCACGATGACCTAATAACTTTGCATTATCAAAATTAAACAATGTGGATAGTTTTTTTACAAATTCATGCAAATGCAATTTTCTGGAATAACAGGTTGCCAGTCCTACTTGTGTACAATCAATGCCTGGTGCAATCCATCCTATGTAACCTTGAGCAAGTTTTGAATCGAGAAATACATGTAGGCGATTTTGATGAACATCATCAACAGGTTCGTATTCGGCTTCGGCGCCAATCAAAAATTGTTTGTTAATGCCAAGATGATATTGTCTTGCTACTTGTGAACGAGCACCATCACATCCGAGTAAAAAACGCGAAGAAATATTTTTGTCAGGAAAGAAGTGACGTTGTCCACAGAGGGTGGAACCCAGATAAGGATTTTTGTATTCTATATCAACGCCCTGCTTTTCAGTATCATTGGCATACCAACGTAATAGCTCTGATGTGTTAGTGGTATAAAATGAATAGTCAGGTGATTCCAGATCGATCCAGTCCAGAGATGGACTGTATAAACGAATACCGGTTATCTTTCTTAATAATGCTGAAGGTACATCCCATTGATTAGTGATTTCATTTACCAGTATCCCGGTTGTGTGTATTTTCTCACCGGCATCTGATTTTTTTTCAAGGACAACTGTTTTAGTACCACATAAAGCGGCTGATCTGGCAGCGGACAAACCAGCAAAACTGGCACCAATGATTGCTAAGTCATATTCGTTCATATCAATATCACCTCCTGTGGCTTAATGTATTCGGCTTGCACCACGTAACGAAGGGGGCCACCAGGCAACAAGGCGGTGAATGGATAACAGGTGATGAGGGTCAGGTTTTTAGTTTGTATCGCATAAAATAATTCAGAGTCTTTTTCATCAGCTATGAGTATCTCGCTAACCTTATAAACATCAATCACACCATCACTTCGTTGTATCTGCAATTCATCACCAACATCCAGTTCCTTAAGAAAGGAAAAGTGTGTGTCTCTGTGTCCAGCTATCAAGCTATTGCCTGCACCGTTAAATGGTTCGGAGTTAAAAAGATGTCCTGGGCCAAAGGCTAATGAAGAACCATTTGCCCCGGCCAGGACAATGCGGTGGAGCTCAAGGCTTGGCACATTTAGACGAGCAACAGGCCAGGTATCTGCCCATGGCCAGGGTTTCACCTCCTTGTCGCCATGGAGTGTCTGTTCCCATGCTGTCTCCAGGAGGACTTGTGCCAGTTGTGCCTTGGCGTGGATATAGGTCGCTTGACCTATATTCCACAAACCGCAGAGGGGGAGGATCATGATCACTAAAAAAATAATGATTTGTTTGTATGATGTATTGAATGTCTTAAACATGATTTCGGGTTAACCTCATCAAAGGAAATGTAATCAAGGTGAGAAAGAGTCCGATCAAAAAATGTAGTAAAGCAGGTGTTGCCGTTTGTGGCATAGCACCGAATACTTTTTCATATTTCCAACTGGCAGGTAGATTCGTAGGTATCGCGCGGCTCTTTAATATGGCTTCCTTGACGCGCGTGGGTGTTACATCAACAGCAACCAGAGAGGTAAATTTACTGACCAGATGATGTGATAGGGCAAGTTCGGTGATCTGTTTTTCAATCGTTGTACGTTCATTACTATTAGTACGTTGATCCATCAACGCGGCAATCTTTCGTCTTGCCCAAAGAGTTGAAATTCCATTTTGATCCTGTCCGCCCTGTAACTGTAAATTCATCTGCCAATCCTGTTCAGATGTCTTACCAGTCACTCGTACTGATTCAGGTATGGCGTCTGCCTTAATGGATATCAGCAAGGGTTCACCTGTATAGACATCCGGGATCGTTTGTGGCCAGGTTTCAATGGTTTGATCACCAGATGACTGTTCTGACCAGTCAATTTGAATATTGGTTAACACAGGGCTTTCAATCCTTGCGAATAATTTAGCCATTTTTTCCTGAACTTCAGATGTTTTGCCAATGAAGGTAAATGTTCCTCGTCCAAATCGAGCTGCGCGATTCATGAAATGTGAATTCGGTGCCGATCCAATACCCACTTGAAACAAACGACTGTTCTTGATGTTTTGTTCGATGACACGAAATAACGCATCTTCATTACCAATGCTGCCATCGGTCATAAAAATCACCTGACGCACGTCATAACTGTCACCGTATTGTTTTAGTGCGGCTTGCATTGCCGTCTTCATTTCTGTTCCGCCATCGGCGTTGAGGCGATGTATATAATTTTTGGCTTGTTGAATGGTCTGCTTTGAATGCGCCTGTGGGAATTGAAACAGCATGTCTGTGACTGAGTTGAATTGTATAATGTTGAAGCGATCGCCTGATTTCAATCGCGACAAGGCGAGAGTGAGTGCACTTTTTGCCTGTTTGATCGATTCGCCAGCCATTGAGCCAGAGGTGTCAATGACAAAAATAATTTCACGCTGTAATGCTGTTTTGTCCTGTTCTATGTTTGGTAACATCATTAACAGGGCATATTCTTCATGTCCTTTTGTTTCAGTAAACAGAGCTGCGCTAATTTGTCCTTGCGATTGCGGTTGCCACACCAGTTCAAAATCTCGATTGGCAGGAGTTTGTTGATCACTTAGCTGAATTTGATATTTTAGTTTTTTATTTACCTTCTCATCTTTAATCTCATCAATTATGATTGAATGATAAGGACTGTATATCTGATTGAGTTCGAAGCCTGCATTGAGATCAATATTAATTGAAACCGGATTGATTGTTTTGTTCTCTTTATCCTGTTTTGTAGGGTCAAGCACAGGTGGTGTAATACTTGCAGCATCTTTTACTTCATTTGTGTTTAACGCCCAACCTGTACCAGTAAATCCATCAATAGTTTGTTCAGCATTTATATGTCCTGGAATATATCTTGGTGCAACCACCATAGGAAAGCGTAATCGAAATTCACCTTGATCGTATTGAGCGGTTTGCTGATATTCAATTTCGATAGTTATGGATTCACCTGGAGCAATATTCGCTACCGAGTTAGTAAAGATATTCGGTCGTTCCTGTTCAATCAGACTGGCTTTTTTGCCTTCACGCGTTGCTTTTTGATAAAGTTGCTTGGCCTGCTTTCTTTCCTTAATTTGTCCTTCAATAACACGTTCGCCTATGTACATGCGCAAATGATCAACAGCAGCATCATGAGGCAATGGAAATACATACACTCCTTCTTGCCATTCGGAACTGGTGTTTTGAAAGTGTTGTTTAACACTAACTCTGGCAATCATGCCGGTGATCGTAAAATCCACATCTGTTTTTAATAATGGCGCCAGGAGCAATTCATTATTGGATTTGAATAATAATTGTCCCTGTTTCACATCATCACTTTTTTTGATTAAGGATAATTCGTCTGCTTGAATTGGTTTCGAGAATACTGCAGTAAGCAGAAAGATCAGACTGGTCACTACAAGGCCTGCAAGCAGACCTTGAGCAAGTGAAATAATACTGCTACGAAATATAGGTGAATTAATAAAACTCATTTCTTAAGCCTCATCGTGTAAGGTCAGTAGCAGATCCACGCGGCGATCAAAAACATAAGCATCCAGATCGTTTTCTGCAGTGTTACTTTGTGTTTCACCAAAGGCATGAAACTGGATGCGGTTATTACTAATGCCGGAATCAACCAATTCTTTTAAAACTGCGATCGCACGTTTGCGACTTAAGATCTGGTTGTATTTTATGTTGCCTCGTTTATCGGCGTGAGCACTCAAATGAATTTTTATCTGAGGCTGATCCTGGATCAGTTTTGCCAAACGAGAAATAGGTTCAATGAACCGGGATTCGAGTGAATCATTGTCTGTACGAAAATAGATGGATAAAGAAATTCCTTCGCTGAGTTTAGTCAGATCCTGTTGTTGATTTTCCAAACGAACTTTTTTCAGCTGTTGTTGATGACTTGAATTTAATTGTGCAAACTCTTGAACAAGATGATTGAGTTCAGTTTTCTTTTCATTGAGATTGTGTTTCAGTTCATCAATTTGTGTCAGCTGGCTTTGTTCAGATCCGATCCCTGAACCTATGGCTGCGCCAATCACAGCACCGGGAGGACCTGCAATAACACCACCAATGAGCATACCGATACCGAATCCTGTGGTGACTTCCTGGTCTGGATCATTTACGGCCTCATTAGCAAATGCCACCGGGTTGTTCAGACTGAATAACAAAAATCCTGTGAGTAATAGTTGTTTCATGGTTACGTTCTCCATTAAATTCTGAAATAAGTGATTTGTGACAGTGCTTATTAAAGACAATGGAAGTGGCGTATGACGGGATCAATTCGGGCAATCTAACGAGCAATTGTGGCGAAAAAATGGAAATTACAGTTTTTAACGAACAATTTTATAAAGATGGTTTAAAGTAAGTATTCAAAATGAAATATGAGGGTTTTATGGCTAAGCGTATTGTTTTGGTCGAGGATGAAGAAGCCATCCGTGAGAATTACACCGGCGCACTGAGTAGACAGGGTTATGAGGTCAGTAGTTATGTTGATCGCATCAGTGCTTTAAAGGCATTTAAACAATCCTTGCCGGATTTGGTGGTACTCGATATTGGTCTTGGAGATGAGGTAGAAGCTGGGTTTGAACTCTGCCGCGAATTGCGTGCGAGATCAGCCAGTCTTCCGATTATCTTTTTGACAGCGAGGGACTCTGATCTGGATACAATCTCCGGATTGCGCCTAGGCGCGGATGATTATTTAACAAAAAATATTACACTGGAACAACTCACTGCAAGGGTCGCAGCATTGTTTCGTCGCATTGAGGCCTTGAGTGCGGTTACGTCAAATAATGAACAAATCAAACAAGGTGAATTGAGTATTGATTCGGACTGCATGATCGTGAAATGGAAAAATCAGATAGTTGATCTAACTTTAACAGAATTCTGGATAGTACACTCGCTAGCTAAAATAGCGGGCCATGTTAAAAATCGGGATCAGTTAATGCAGGATGCCAGGATCTTTGTCGATGATGATACGATTACATCACACGTTAAGCGCATACGAAAAAAATTCAAACAAGACGACCCCGATTTTGAATCAATTGAAACCATTTATGGTATGGGATATCGCTGGAATAAGTAATACTCAATGACAGTAAAAAATAAACCTTTTCGTTTCTCGATACGTAGCAAATTATTGTTGTTGTCGATCACTTTTTTATTAGTACCTTATACCGCTTATCGCTCCTTGCTTGAACTGGAAACAAGTTTGAGGCAAGGGCTGGAATCATCCCTGCTTGATGTTGGCCACTCTTTGTCTGCTTTTTTAAGTACTCGAGATGATTTATTGCGCCATGATATTTCTTATTCTGAACAATATTTATTCATTCATGATTTGAAATATCCAGTGTTACTCGATGGTTATGGTGATGAATGGAGCGAGTTGGTTCCATGGTCTAATCATTATAAAGATAACAGTAATATATTATTTTCTTATTGGTTGACATTGGGTCGTCATGATAAATCCTTGTACATTCTGCTCAATGTAAAAGATGACGATCATATATTTCATGATCCTGGAGAATTAAGGGGGCTAAGCTCAGATCATGTATCAATGATTTTTAAAAATAATCACTCTGAAATGATCCGTTATGAATTGGCACCGGAAGCTCCCGGTAGACTATTTCCATTCCGTCTTGATAAATACTGGTTGCATGAACAAGACATTGGTTTAGGTGAGCCAGACCTGAGAAAAGTATTTATCACAAATATCCAGGCCTATTGGCAACGTACGGACACCGGTTATTCAGTAGAAATCGAAGTGCCGTGGCATCTGGTTCCTGACATGCTTGGAGTCGTTGTGCACGATATCGATACAATGGATCAGAAAATGGTTTCTATACCAAGCTTTGACAGCGGTGATGAGAATTATCCCAATCGTTTGATCCAGCAATCTCAAGAACTCAATAGCATTATTAATAGTTTGGGTGTGACTAAAAACAGGAGGATATGGGTGCTGGATACACTCGGTCAGGTTGTAGCTGTCGATGGCAGTTTGAAAGCAGGCTTGAAAAAATCTCCTGTGAATATAATATACGAAATTATTTTACCAAAAACGCATGAGCGTTTTAATGATGATTTAACCGATGCATCAAGACTCGAAGGAGAAGAAATTCAAACTGCTCTAAATGGTGCATCGAGCACACGTTGGCGATCTTCAATTGATGATAAGGTAGTCATTTTATCAGCGGCGGTGCCGATCAAGAAATTGAATCAGGTTGTTGGTCTTGTTGTCGTGGAAGAAACAACCAATAGTATCCAGCTATTAAAACGTGATGCGTTGACAAATTTATTTAATAAAACTTTATTAGTTTTTTTTCTGGTAACAATATTGTTATTAATGTTTGCAAGTTATCTATCCTTGCGTTTGCGTCGTTTGAGTCAGGAAGCCAATAATGCGATAGACGAACACGGTCGAGTAGTTGGTGAAATCTCTGTACGTGAATCTAACGATGAATTAGGTGAACTGACGAAGAATTACAAAAATATATTACAACGATTAAAGCAATACCATGATTATCTTGAAGGTATGGCCGGAAAATTATCTCATGAACTCAGGACACCTATGGCCGTTGTCCAGTCTTCCCTGGAGAATCTTGAAGTTGAAACCGATCAAAAAGCCTCTAGTGCATATCTGCAACGTGCTAAAGATGGCATAGCACAACTGAATCAATTGGTCACTCGGCTCAGTGAGGTTTCCCGAATTGAACAGTCGTTGCAAAATAGTGAGATCGAATCAATTGAAATAGTTGGTTTTATGAATCATTGTGTTGCGGCCTATCGTGATGTATTTACACCGGTGGAATTTCATTTAAAGACTGAGCTTGAGCAGCAGACAATCGATATTACCCCTGATCTGATTGTTCAAATGTTGGATAAACTGGTTGCTAACGCAGTGGATTTCCATATTGAGGGTAGTCCAATTGAGATCGCGTTAGTCAGATCCAAACAGTCACTGTATATTGATGTGATCAATCAAGGGTCATTGTTACCCGAAGAGATGCAAACGCAATTGTTTCAATCGATGATTTCAAAACGTGATAGTGCAAAAAAAGATGAACCGCATCTAGGACTGGGTTTGTACATTGTTCGATTAATTGCTGAATTCCATAGTGGAACCGCAGAGGCCAGGAATCTGGCTAATGGCCAGGGTGTATCATTTCAGGTGCGATTGCCGTTATATCCGTGACAGATAGACTAACGCCAGGTGCTGATGTTGTTTTCGTTCGCTGCATTAAGAGGCCTGGCAATCAGCCCGGTTTGGCTGATGGAAATTTCATATTGTGCGCGGTCTCGCATGGGTAGATAACTTGCATTTCCATATAAGGCATCAATCCATGGGATGTAATCCTGATAATTGCGTATAACCGGCCAAACATCGAGTGTTTGCTCCGTTTTGAGTGAATAGACGGTTCGCGCCTGTGAGCGTTCTGAGTCGATATCCGCATATCGCCCACTGATGCGGTCAAATTGAAAATGCGAATCAAGGCCAAGCCAGATAACGGGATATTTCCATTTCAAGATTCTTGCATCTATTTGCCATTCATCGCCCTTTAGCTCAAACAGCTGATGTTCTGAATCTTCTGAAAACTTGATTGAGGCCAGGAAATGTTGAGGGCCAATCTGGCTTAGATTCAATTCAGCGATAACTCGCTCATGAGTGAGACGTTGATAGGTATATAAATTGCTGATTATAGTAATAAAAATTGCAGCGATTGTGAGCAAAATGCCACCACATCCAGCGCTAAAACCGCTTCTGAGAAGATGTCTTTTACGAAATTGTGAACCAGCCCACACAATCAAGAATACACCTGAAATGCCGATAAGAGATACTAATAGTATTTGAATATGGTTGTATTCGAGTAGTCTCTGGACTGCTGTTTCAATCATCACGGTTTTTTCCTATTGTTTAGGTGTCATTATGGCATTGAAATTTATTCAGACACTATAAAAAAGAAAATTTCAACAATGGGTGAAGCGAAAATTGCATACTTGAAATGATGGTGTTAACTAGATAAAAATATATGTCCGAGAACGATAAAGAAATTACTGCATTAATTCGAAAGCTGGTACCGATTGCCGAATTAACTGAGAAAATTCAAAATAGACTAATCACAAACGCAGATTTAGTGGAACTCAAAAAGGGAAAGTATTTGTTCCGTAAAGGTGACCGTGATCATTTTTCTTTTTATTTGCTCAGCGGTGAAATTGAGTTAGTCAGTGATAGACAGATTCACGATACCATCAAAGGTGGGTGCGAACGCGCATTGTATCCCATGGCTCAATTGCAACCGAGACAATTCTCTGCACTGGCAAAGAGCGCTGTCCAAATTCTCAAAATAAACCGTACCGTGCTGGATAAGCTATTAGTGATATCGAAGCAATCCAGTCACAGCAAGGTTGATTTATCAGACACGATTTCAGGCCCAGGCAAACTGGAGGTCAACGAAATTGATGAACAGGATAATGTCGATTGGATGACTCGGATGTTGCAATCTAATTTATTTATGAAAATTCCTTCTGACAATATTCAGAGGCTGTTTGCTTTACTAGAATCTAATGAATACAAATCCGGTGATACCGTTATCGAGCAGGATCAGACAGGACAATCTTATTTTGTCATTCAGGAAGGTCGATGTATTGTCAGTCGCAAGGCTGGCCCGAGTTCAAACCCCATAAAGTTAGCTGAATTAAAAGCTGGTGACAGTTTTGGAGAAGAATCTTTATTGATGGACACCACATGTAATGCCACCATTACTATGGCAACCGATGGTGTTTTGATGAAACTCAGTAAAGAGAACTTCGTTCAGCTGATTCAAAAGCCAACATTGCAAACTGTTCAATATGCCAAGGCCAGGGAATTAATTAAAGTGGGAGCCAAATGGCTGGATGTTCGCTTTGAATCAGAACATTCAGAATCACATATTATTGGAAGTCAAAATATTCCACTGGGCTTATTGCGCGCTCAAATTAAAAAACTCTCATCAGACACGCAATATATTCTTTATTGTGATACTGGAGGAAGGAGTTCTGCTGCTGCTTTTTTAATGACGGAAAGAGGTTTCAAAGTATTTTATCTTGAAGGGGGATTGATTTCTAATCCTGATATTTCAGAACTCAAGAACGCTGAAAAACAAATTAAGAAGACCAAAACAGATGAATCATCTCAAGAAGACGAAATAATAAAACCAGTTTCTGAAACACAGTCAAAAGAACAAAAATCAGAACCACAAAAATCAGAACCACAATCAAAAACTGTATCTGACACAGAGGCAGCGGAAAAACTGCAACAAATGAAACTGAATTTTGAACAGTGGATGAAGCAGGAAAAAGAAAATCTGTCAGAGCAATATTCAACAGCCCAGCGTATGTTGGACAGTGCTAAGCTAATAAAGAGTGAAGCTGAAAAGACAAAGAAAAAATTAGAAGAGGAAGCCAGGAATGATGCAGTAGAAGCAGATACGACTAAACAAAAGGTAGAACAAGAAACCTCTGAGCGTATTTCCGCACTTGAAACATCGAAAGAGAAACTCGAAAAAAAGAATAAAACACTAATTACAAAACGAGTTGAGCTTGAGAACCAACTTCGGGTTGAATCAGAAGCAAGGGAATTACTGGAAAAAGAAAAATTACAACTTATAGAAAAAATGAGCGATGCCGATGAGGAATTGGAACAGTTTAAAAACGATAAAAAACAGATGGAGGTGGAAGTCAACGCGTTAAAACAAAAAGCAAAACAGATAATTACTGAATATCAGAAAAAGCATCAACAATTGCTCGTACAAGAAGAAATTACGATAAGTGAGCAACTGGAAAATCTGGAGCTTGGCTCCGTTGAACACGAACCTGATGTTGTTTCAGAAAAAAATACTGCACCCAGAGATAACAATTTACAGGAATTACATAGGATAAAGCAAAAAAAAGATGAAGCATCACTCAGCATAAAACCAGAAAAAACTTCAGCTAATCAAGATGAAAAAAAACCTTCTGGTGATAGCACGGAACAATTGATGGATGAAGTTTCTTCCCAGTTGGGTACAGGTAAATAATTTTTTCAGTAGTTCCACGTCATTTATTCTACAATAGACCTTCTTTCATAACTTTCCTCGGAATCTATCGCAGTGATAGGTCTCCGAAAACACTGATTTAGTCAGTGTTTCTACTATCACTTTATCAGGAGAAGATACATGGGCGAACGAATTGTAATGCGGGTCGGCGAATCATTGGTAGCAGGTGGACCACCGGGAACAGCGGCAGAACCAGAAATTGTTATTGGTGAATTAGATGGTCCATTTGGAACTGCATTTGCCAATCAAATGGCAGATCAGAACAAAGGTCATTCCAAGGTTCTGGCAATATTAAATACTGATATAATGGTTCGTCCTGCGACCTTGATGGTCAGTAAGGTAACGGTTAATAATTCACGTTATACCAATATCTTGATGGGTACAGTGCAAGGAGCCACTGCCAATGGGGTGCTCGATGCAGTCAGAAGTGGTGTGATTCCGAAAGAAAAAGCCAATGACCTTGGTATTATTGTTTCTGTCTGGTTAAATCCTATTGTTGCAACGACAGATGATCTTGATCACAAAATTTTGTTTGATATCCATCGTAAAGCAACTACTCAAGCCATTGAAAAGGCGATGAACAACGAGCCTGAAATTGACTGGTTATTGGAACAGCAGGATGAGATCGTCCATAAATATTATCAAATGGGACTGGATGGAAAAATCTAGTCGATATGGGTAGAAAAGGTGATTTTGTTAATCCTTTGCTAACGGCTGACTATCAGTAAGGCTAGCCGTTAGCGAGGTTTACGTTTCATTTAAAACGTTTTCTTTGAGTTGAAATCGTAGCTTCTCAGATTGTCAATAATATCGATCAAACGTTGGATGCTGTTTAAGTGTGCTTTATAAACTGTGAAGATACCAACTGCAAAAGCAGACTTTGCTTCACCAAGAGATTTTAATCGCTTACTGTAATATTCGAGATCTCTGATCAGATCATCTTCGGTATCCATAAGAAGTTTTTCGTATTCAAAGAATTCCTCGTAATTCTTTTTTTCTTTTGTAGACAGAGCCATGATTTCCTGTAACGTCATTTAAAATCTCCAAGTAGGTTTTGCCTTAGTCTAAGCAATGCCTGTGCCATACTTCTGTTCGTGACAGGTTTGGCAAATAATGACGATGCAGAAATAGTTAAAAATCTATTTATAATCAATAAGTTATAATTATATAAATCAGTATTGTATACTGTGTCTCACTTGTGTTATCGTGGTTATATCATTATAAACGTCTCTTTTGAGAGACGAAAAAATCAACTCTCTTTTATTTTGCTAGATTAGCGGATGTATCAACACCTTTCCGTATATGAGACCCACGTCACATTATGATCTTGTGATTGAATGGACAAAACAAATATAATTGCAAAATAACTACGGGGTAGGCGGGATAGCGGTTGCTATTCTTAATTGTAACGCTAGTTACATATTACAGTTAAATCATTGCGGTTTCATATGCACGACACAATTGAAGAATACTTTGAAAATCTGATCCCTATATGTGATCTGTCTGAACAAAGCAAAAATATTGTTCTAAAGAATTCAGATTTGCTCGAACTAAAAAAAGGCAAATACCTCTTTAAGCGTGGCGAAACTGATAACAAATCCTATTTCCTGCTCGAGGGTTCAGTTGAGCTGCGCTCACCCAATAACACCTTTCAGGTGTCTACCGGCACTGACACATCAAACTATCCTCTTGCTCAGTTCCAACCCAGGCAATATTCTGCTTATGTTATTAAGAAATCCATCTTTCTAACGGTTGATAAAGAATTACTGGATTCGCTCGCAGAAAAAAATGGTTTATACAAGCTTGATTCACCCAGTGGCATGGTTGTGACAGATGTTGACGATGATGATATAGATTGGATGAGCAGAATTCTGCAATCAGATCTGTTCAGTAAGTTACCACCCAGCAACATACAAAAGATATTCTCCAAAATTGAACCGATAGAAGTCAAAAAAGGGGAGCTGATCATCAAACAAGATGATGAAGGTGATTATTTTTATTTTATTGAGGTTGGGCGTGCAGAAATTTTAAGAAAACCATCTAAAACATCCGCACCAATTAAGCTGGAAGATCTGTCGATCGGCGATTATTTTGGTGAGGAGGCACTGGTTTCAGATTGTCCGCGTAACGCCAGTGTAATTATGTTATCGGATGGTGATTTAATGAGATTGCCCAAGTCAGATTTCATTTCATTAATTCGAGAGCCAATCCTTCGAAAATATCAACTGGACGAAATAAAAGAACTACATGAACAAGGCGCAGAGTGGATAGACGTACGTTTTCCAGATGAATACCTTGAATATGGAGATTTTAGTAAACTTGATATCCCGCTCAATCTTATACGGATGCAGATAGAAGAGTTGGGGATTTCCAAAAAATACATTGTTTGTTGTGAAGATGGTAATAAGAGCGCGGTCGCCGCATTTTTATTATCCCTTAAAGGTTTTGACGCTGCTTATTTGGAAGGTGGCCTGACTAACTGTAGAAATCAGGCAGACAATGGTTTTGATATGAGCTTTCTAATCGAAAAAAATATAGATAGTTCTGAATCTAAAGTCATTGATTTTATTCCAAGGCATGCATCAAGAAACAAACAAAAAAATCTTTCAGAACAAAAAAAATCACTTGAAAGTAAATTAGCCGAAGAAAAATCCAGAAAAAAACTGGAAATCAAGAAACAGTTAGTAAAAGAACTCAACGCGGAAAAACAAGTCGCGGAAAAACAACTCCAACAGGAAATAGAAAAAAAGAAAAAAGAAATCGAAAAGCAACTTGCAGATGAAGCAGCCAGGCAAAAGAAAGAAATCGAAAAGCAGCTTGCAGATGAAGCAGCCAGGCAAAAGAAAGAAATCGAAAAGCAGCTTGCAGATGAAGCGCAAAAAGAAAAAAA
Source organism: Gammaproteobacteria bacterium (assembly GCA_965250225.1). Taxonomy (GTDB): domain Bacteria; phylum Pseudomonadota; class Gammaproteobacteria; order Eutrophobiales; family Eutrophobiaceae; genus CBDEUK01. The sequence continues at coordinate 15,757 of CBDFNQ010000013.1, read as the reverse complement.
GGCATTAGAAAAACAGCTTGCGGATGAACATAAAAAATTAAAAGCAGCTGCAGAAAAACGTCTTGCCCAAGAAGCAGCTAAACAAAAAAAGGAAATCGAAAAGCAGCTTGCGGAAGAAGCGGCTAAACAAAAAAAAGCATTAGAAAAACAACTTTTGGAAGAACGCGCCAGAAAAAAAGCTGAGGTTGAAAAACAACTCGCTGAAGAAGTTGCCAAACAAAAAAAACAGATCGAGAAACAACTCGCAGAAGAAGCGCAAAAGCAAAAGAAGCAAATCGAAAAGCAACTTGTTATCGAACTCGCAAAACAAAAACTCGCTGCTGAGAAGCGTCTTGCAGATGAAAAAACGAGACAGAAAAAAATCATAGAAAAACAACTTGCAGAAGAACGCATCAGACAAAAGGCTGCAGTCGAAAAACAACTTGCAGAAGAACGCATCAGCCAAAAGGCTGCAGTCGAAAAACAACTTGCAGAAGAACGCAGCAGACAAAAAGCTGCAGTCGAAAAGCAGATGGCAAAAGAAGTGGAACGTCAAAAAGCGGCTATTGAAAAGCAATTAGCCAGAGAAGCCGAGAAGAAAAAAGAACTGGTTGAAAAACAGTTGACTGAAGAAGCGGATAAACGGAAAAGAGCTATTGAGCTTCAGCTATCTGAGCAGGAAACCAGACAAAAGGAAGTCATAGATAACATTCTTATAACTGAAAAAACATCAAAAAAACCAATTTCTGAAAAAGGTAAAGATATCAACAATACTGATTCAATAAATAAATTATTGAATCATTATCGTCTGGAACAGGAAAAAGCAATTGAGGACATTCGTGATAATGCTGAGCAACGAATTAATAAAGAGCTCTCCAAGATAAAATCTGTATATAGTGAAAAAGAAAAGGAAGTTCAAAATTTAAAAAAATTAAAAGAAAAGGTGGCTGGAACACTTGAAAAAAATAAGAAAGTTAATCACAAAATTGATCCAGATAGAATTATCGTCGCTGATAAACATAAAGTATTAAGTAAACGGCACAGTATTTTGAATGACCCTAGATTTAGGGATCACATCAATAGGTTAAATATACAAAAGGAAAAAGAATTCCGAAAAGAAATAAATGCCTACAAAAAACAACTGGATATGGAAATCAGTGATAGTCACAAGGTTGGTGACGTTACAGGTAAAGAATCAGTAATATCTGCATATGAAAATACTTCAGAGCTGAAAAGTGATAAAACGATAGAGACAGACATTGAAAACTGGATCAAGGATCAAGATCAGCACGAAAGATCTCCAAGGCACCTGGAAATGATTAAAGAAAAAAAAGAACTTATGAAGAAATTAAAAAAAGAGTATATGGAAGATACAAAAATCAAAAAAATACGCGATAAAACTTTAATTACTGAAGTACATTCCGCCTTGAATAAGGATTCAGATAAATAAATATTGCTAACTAATTAGAGCTAGTCTCTGAAATTATTGAATTGTAATGGCAATTCAAAATTACTGTTTTTTAACAGGCTGATTACTTCCTGTAGGTTATCTCTTTTTTTACCATTGACTCTAACTTGTTCGCCCTGAATGCTTGTCTGAACTTTAATCTTGGTTGCTTTTATTTGTTTCACCAGCTTTCGCGCAGAATCTTTATCAATACCCTGTCTTATAGTAATTGTTTGCCTTGCTTCTTTATAAGACTCTATGATTTTATCAGCATCCAGGCAATTTATGTCGATTCCGCGTTTTGACATTTTAGTTTGTAATAATTCAAGCACCTGTTTAACCTGAAATTCACTTGGTGTGATAATTGTCAGAATGAAATCATTGTGTTCAATTCTGGAATTGCTGCCTTTAAAATCAAAACGGTTTGCTATTTCACGGTTGGTTTGATCAATCGAATTAGTCAGTTCGTGACTATCAACTTCAGATACAATATCGAATGACGGCATAATTCTCCCCTGTTTTATTTGATCAGTTTACAGAATGTATACTGCTGTCATCCATAATTATTTTACCATCAGGATGATCGAGTTGAATATTTTCGATATTCCTTCCAAACAGGCTTATAAATCCTTCATTACGGTCATAGCCATTAATGCTGAATTCGAAGCGATAACCACGAAGTAACTGGAGTTGACCAAATTGGTTTCGTTTAATAGTAATATATTTTATTGTAATGGATTGATCGAGAAGTTGAACATCTAACTTACTACAAACAAGAATACACTGTTTGGTAGCAATTTCCCTTGCCTTTGAAAAACTATGCCATATATAGACAGCCAAGACGATCAGTATGGTGGCGATATGAAACTTCATATCGAACATAGTATAGAAATTATCTTGGACTGTGTTCTAAAAATATTTATTTTGCGTAAGATTCAGGGGCGGAAATCAGTTCTAGCGCTCTTAATACATCACGGATACTGATTTGACCTACCAGACGATTACCATCAACAACCGGATAACGCCGAAAAGGCTTATCAACAAATTTCTGTGCTAACTCGAGAATGCTTACCTCTCCTTCGATCGTTTCCACAGTGCTTTGCATATAGTCTGAAACAACTCCTGCTTGTTCTCCGTAGTAACAGGCCTCTAACGCGACCTTAACACAATCGCGTTCTGATAACATACCAATGAGATTTCCGTGGTCATCAACAACAGGAGCACCCGATATGCGTTTGGTAATAAATTCAGTGACAGCTTGCATGACATCCATATCCGGAGAGAATGTCGTTAAATTTGCTGTCATATAATCTTTTACTTTGACTGATTGAAGCATCTTTATGCCTCCTCGTTATTTTTGCATTCACCTGTATCAGAACAAATAGGGCAACTTGCGTCCCCTCCCTGAAAATTATTCAAACCACCGCAACTACCTTTTAAGCTACCACGTTTCATAAGAACACCCGCGGCCATCCCGAGCAAGGATAGTCCAATAAAGACAAAACTGATTAAAAAAATTTCCATCATGCTGTTATTTTATGATTAATGTATCGTTAACTGGTTGAACATTTCAGTCTTTCTTTCATGAAAGCCATCGTTTTCTTTAAGAATAAATAAAACTGCCAGATTTTCTTTGATTGCCAGGTTAAACCCTTTATCAGAACCCAGTACCATAAATGCGGTTGCTAATGCATCTGCCGTCATACTTGAATTATGTAGTACAGTAACAGAAACAAGATTATGCCTTATCGGTTTGCCAGTTTTAGGATTAATTGTATGGGAATAACGTATACCGTCTTTTTCAAAGTAATTTCGATAATCGCCTGATGTTGCCATGGCCATATTCTTCAGGGAGATAATATTTTGAACTGAGGGCTGGCTGCTGGTCGGTTGTTCAATGCCAATTTGCCAATCGATATGACTAGCGTTAACACCTCTGGCTTTAATTTCACCGCCTATTTCAACCATGAAATTATCAATACCGTGTGATTCTATAAGCTGGGCCACACGGTCGACTGCATAACCTTTAGCGATAGCAGATAGATCAATATATAAATCTGTTTTATCGTTTGTAATACATAGTTCGGATGCAGAAAGTTGAATAGTTTCATAACCGACGTTTGCTAGTGTTTGTTGAATTGTTTCATCACTGGGGATTAGAATCGGAAATGCATCTGGACCAAATCCCCAAAGATTCACCAGTGAACCAATTGTAATATCAAAGGCTCCATCACTCAGCCGACTGATTATTAATGCTTCTTCAATCACGACGTTAAGTTGTTCTGAAATATGCGAACAGATAAAAGAACGATTCTGATTCAATCTGGAAAGTTCTGAATCTGGATCGTAGGTTGACATGATTTTATTGATATCTATCAGTAGTTCATCAATACTTTGTTTGATAAAAGAACCGTTCATTGATGTATCAACGTCAGCCAACTTGACTGTGTAAGTTGTCCCCATTGTTTCGCCGGTAAGGGTGAGTGGTTGGTTTGATATTTTTTCACAAGCAACAGTGATACATGAAAACAGTATCGTGATTGAAACGAATCGTAGAAAAATGATTTTCTGCACTTAGCCACCAAAATCGTCCAACAGGATATTTTCACGTTCAACTCCTAAATCTTCCAACATGGTTATCACAGCTGAATTCATCATGGGTGGCCCGCACATATAAAATTCGCAATCTTCAGGTGTAGGGTGATCTTTTAAATAATTTTCGAACAATACATTATGAATAAAACCGGTATATCCTTCCCAGTTATCCTCTGGTTGTGGATCAGATAAAGCGACATGCCATTCAAAGTTTTCAAAATCATTAGCCAGACTGTCGAAGTCTTCTACATAAAACATTTCTTTCTTACTACGGGCACCATACCAAAATGATATTTTGCGATCCGAATCTAGGCGTTTTAGTTGATCAAAAATATGCGAACGCATGGGCGCCATACCTGCACCTCCTCCGATAAAGACCATATCAGCCTTAGTCTGTTTGGCAAAAAATTCACCAAATGGGCCAGAGATAGTAACTTCATTACCAGGTTTTAAACTGTAGATATATGATGACATTTTACCTGGAGGTATATCATCAGGTGCACCGGGAGGTGGGCTGGCAATACGGACGTTTAACATGATAATGCCGCGTTCCTCGGGATAATTCGCCATCGAATAAGCGCGGATAACGGATTCTTTCACAACAGAACGGTATCGCCAAAGGTTAAAGTGATCCCAATCACCGTGAAATTTCTCGTCGATATTATAATCTTGATAACTGATATCATAAGGTGGGCATTCAATCTGTATATAACCACCGGCACGGAAATCGACATTTTCACCTTCCGGCAATTCCAGACAGAGTTCTTTAATAAAGGTGGCAACGTTATTGTTTGATCGAACCGTGCATCGCCATTTTTTTACTCCAAAGACTTCATCTGGCACTTCGATGTTCATATCCTGTTTTACCGTGACCTGACAAGACAAGCGACAACCTTTACGAGCTTCACGTTTGTTTATATGAGATTCTTCTGTAGGAAGAATAGATCCACCGCCTTTACTAATATGGACGCGACATTGACCACAGGTGCCACCACCACCACAGGCTGAGGAAACAAACAGGTCGGCATCTGCCAGGGCTCCTAACAGTTTTGAGCCGACTGCAGTCTCGATCGATTTTTCATTATTAATTTTGATTTTAACAGTACCCGATGCAACCAATTTCGATTTTGCACCGATGATTAATAATACAAGAGCAAATATAATTCCTGTGAAGAGGACAACGCCAAGCGTAATTTCCTGATACATAGTTCTGTCCTCCTATAATTGAATGCCGGAAAAGGCCATGAAACCTAGCGACATTAAACCGGCCGTAATGAAAGTGATACCAAGACCCTGTAAGCCATCGGGAACATCACTGTATTTTAGTTTTTCCCGTATGCCTGCAAGGGCTGTGATAGCCAACGCCCAACCAATGCCGCTACCGACACCATAGACCATACTTTCGCCAAAATTATAATCACGTTGCACCATAAATAAGGTGCCACCCAGGATGGCACAGTTCACGGTGATCAATGGCAGGAAGATGCCCAGTGCGTTATACAACGCAGGGAAATAGCGATCCAATGCCATCTCAAGTATTTGTACAATGGCAGCGATGACACCGATATAGCAGATCAAACCCAGGAAACTTAAATCTACTTCAGGGTAACCGGCCCAGGCCAGCGCACCATCTTTCAGTAAAAATTGATAGAGAAGATTATTCGCCGGTACTGTAATTGCCTGCACAACAATGACTGCAATACCCAGACCCAGGGCAGTCGATATTTTTTTCGAAACGGCAAGGAAGGTACACATGCCAAGAAAAAATGACAGCGCCAGGTTTTCGGTAAAGATAGAGGCTACGAGTAGACTGAGATAATGTTCCATTACATCGCCTCTGTTCTGTGTACAGAATGTATTTGATATTCTGGTTTTTCAATCTGTGCAGTTTTCCATGTGCGTAGTCCCCAGATTAACAATCCAATAATAAAAAATGCACTTGGCGGTAATAACATCAAACCGTTTGAATAGTACCAACCACCATCGGTTGTTAAGGGCAAGATCGGATAACCGAGTAGCGAGCCAGAACCTAATAGTTCACGGACAGTTCCTACCAGGATCAAGATAATGCTGTAACCAAGTCCATTACCAATACCATCAAAAAAACTTAAAACAGGTGGGTTTTTCATGGCAAAGGCTTCTGCCCGACCCAATACAATGCAGTTGGTAATGATCAAGCCTACAAAAACAGATAGTTCTTTACTGGTAGAAAAAGCATAAGCCTTTAACAGTTGATCAACGACGATGACCAATGAAGCAATGATGGTCATCTGAACAATAATTCGGATACTCGATGGCACATGCTTGCGGATCAGACTGATAGAAAAGTTGGAACAGGCAGTGACAGAGGTTAAAGCTAGGCACATGATTAAGGCGGTTGATAATTTTGATGTCACAGCCAGTGCGGAGCAGATCCCTAACACTTGTAAGGCTATAGGGTTATTATCCAACAAAGGATCTAATACAATTTTTTTTGTTTCACTCGACATTGTTATGAATTCCCGGAACGAAATTTTTCAAGATAAGGACCAAAACCATTTTTACCTAACCAGAAACGCATCAGATTATGAACCCCTTTACTGGTCAACGTTGCACCAGCAAGCCCATCGATCTGGTGACCATATGAACTGGTATTTGGATCAGCAAGACCACGAACAACGGTAATGGCGGGTTCTGAGTCTGCGTCATAGATTGTTTTACCTTGCCAGAGATCGCGCCATTTAGGATTATCAATTTCTCCACCCAGACCCGGTGTTTCGCCGTGTTCGTAAAACTTCAAGCCATAAATTGTATTACCATCATTTTCAATCGCGACAAAGCCATACATAGTTGACCAAAGGCCATAACCATGAACTGGTAAAATAATTAATTTAATCTGCTCATTTTCTTTGACCAGATAAACCTTGGCGTATTGTGCTCGACGTTTAATTTTTGCGACATCTTGTTTGCTATCAAGTTGTATGTTGGTGTCAGGGTTTTTTGCTTCTTTACGTTGGTCATAACTTGTAGCATCTATTTCCGTTACATATTCTCCATTTTCAATATTCACTAAACGGAGTTCAATGTTTTCAAATAAGTCATCAACATTTGCACCGGGCTGCATTAAGCCTGCAACTTGTAGAATGTTTTGTTTTATGTCAGCGGATTTATTTTTTTGTTGTAATGGTTTCAAACCCACTGCCGCAGTTGACACTATGATTGAACAAAACAGACAGAGGAGAAGTGCCACGATTAGTGTCTTGCTAGTACTGTCGTTAGACATTTGAAGAAATTTTTTAATCATTAGATGTCGTCTCTTTATCCTATGCGTAGCCACGTTTACGTCTGGCGATATCCGCTTGAATAACGAAGTAGTCAATCAACGGTGCAAATATATTGGCAAATAAAATTGCTAACATAATGCCTTCTGGAAACGCGGGATTAACAACACGAATCAGTACCGTCATAAAGCCTATGAGAAAACCAAAGATCCAGCGGCCAGTATCGGTCATAGCAGCAGATACAGGATCGGTCGCCATGTACACCATACCAAATGCAAAACCACCTAATGACAAATGCCAGTACCAGGGCATTGCAAACATGGGATTGGTGTCACTGCCAATAAAATTTAACAAATATGTTGTTGCAAACATTCCCAGGAAAACACCAACGATAATTCGATAGGATGCAACGCGGGTATACACTAAAAAGAGTGCGCCGAGCAGACAGGCGAGGGTAGAGGTTGAACCGATGGAACCTTGAATTTGACCAAAGAAAGCCTGCCATAAGCTAATACCATTTGCTGTGATTGCTTCAACGCCACCGCTTGCTGCCAGACTAAGAGCAGTGGCACCGCTAAAGCCATCGACTGCGGTCCACACGGCATCACCTGACATAGAAGCTGGATAGGCAAAGAACAGGAAGGCGCGACCGGTGAGGGCCGGATTTAAAAAGTTTTTGCCAGTACCACCGAATACTTCTTTGCCAATCACAACGCCAAAGGAAATACCCAACGCAACCATCCATAATGGAATATCGGGAGGCAGGGTTAATGTGTAAAGCATGGAAGTCACGAGAAAACCTTCATTCACTTCGTGGTTTCTGATGCCGGCAAACAAGACTTCCCAGAAGCCACCTGCCGCTAATGTCACAATATAAATAGGCAAAAAATAGAGAAAGCCATGAACCATATTGGCATAAATACTGTTTGGATCATGTCCAACGTTTAAACCATCCAATATCCAGCCTCGCCAACCCGTAACACTTTCAATCCCTAAAGCTGCCATGGCGGTATTAGCTTGAAAGCCTGTGTTCCAGAAGGCCATGAGAATACAAGGCATGGCTGCCACAACGACATAGGTCATGACGCGTTTTAGATCTATTGCATCCCGAACATGAGGTGAGGTGTGTGTGACATCCGGTGGTGTATAGATAAATGTATCCACCATTTCATAAATGGTGTAATACTTTTCATAAGGACCGCCCTTGGCAAAATAGGGGTGGATTTTATCCAGATATTTGCGGACTCTCGAAGTCATCAATCAGCCTTCCTTCTCTATCTGTTCAAGGTTAGTTCTTAAAGCAGGGCCAAAATCGTATTTACCCGGGCAGACGAAGGAACACAAGGCTAAATCTTCTTCGTCAAGTTCCAGGCAACCGAGGGCTTGGGCGCTTTCGGTATCTAATACCAACAAGGCTCTGAGTAATTGTGTGGGCAGTAGTTTCAGCGGCATGATCTTTTCATACAGTCCAATCGGCACCATGGCTCTTGGGCTGCCATGTTGTGAGGTCGTGATCTTGAAAATTTCAGGTTTGAATAGTTTCGAAATAAAAGCTCGGGTTGCTGAAAATTTATTTCTTCCTGGCATGATCCAGCCTAACAATTCGCGCTCACGACCTTCGGCAATGACCGAAATCTGGTTATGATAACGGCCTAGAAAGCCTGCCCAGTTACTTGCGTGATGACCATTAAACACAGAGCCAGAAACCACGCGACATTCCACTTTGACCAATTCCTGATCGACCATTTCTTCAATGTTTGCGCCGAGGCGGGTACGTATCAATCTGGGTTTTGGCACAACGGGGCCGGCTAGGGAAACAATTCTCTCAATCCAGATTTTGCCCGTAGTAAATAACTTTCCAAACGCAATGACATCCTGATAGCCAATACTCCATACCGTTTTATTTGGACTAACAGGGTCGATAAAATGAATGTGAGTACCCACTAATCCTGCTGGATGTGGGCCACTGAATTCTGCAACTTTGATTTGCTTGTCTTCTTGAACATTGATGCTAGCTTTAGTGGCTTTACAGACATAGACACTTCCTTCGGTCAATTTTTTAAGTACGTTCAAACCGTCCTGGAAAGCATCTTGACGGTCAGCATTGATAATGTCTGTTGGTTCCGGTGCCAGTGGGTTGGTATCAATGGCGGTGACGAATATAGAATTCGGCATGCTATCTATCGTCGGTATTTTACTGTAAGGACGAGTTCGTAACGCCGTCCAGGCTCCTGACTGGATCAGGTTTTCTCTAACTTGTTCAGCAGTTAATGACTCCAGTTTGTTATTCTGGTAGGTCGGAAAAATAATGTCTTCTTCTTCACCAGGTTTATCGAGCTGGATGACGACAGAATGAAGAGCGCGTTTAGTCCCCCGATTTATTGCTTCAATGGTACCTGCTCCGGGTGCTGTGAAGTTGACTCCCGGATTTTTTTTATCCGTAAACAGGATCTGTCCACGCTTTACTTTTTCACCTTCGCTGACCAGCATGGTTGGTTTCATACCAACGTACTCACTTCCTAGTACTGCGACAGTTGCAATCTTATGGCCGAGGTGGATGCTATTTTCGGGAATACCGGAGATAGGAACATCCAGGCCTTTTTTTAACAAATAGGGCATCGATACCAGTCCATATTTTCTTCTGTTAGATCCATATAAAAAGGATCACTGTTCATATATTATTTTGATTTCAAAGACGTTATCTTCATCTACATGAATTTCTTTAAGTAAATTCAATAAACAAGTGTTTGAAAGAGACGGCTACGTCAAAGAGTTGTCAAAAGACAACCATATTTTAACGAATATGCAATTACTAAGCCATTGAATTATAAAAATGAAATTACTTCATATTGTCAGTGATCCCTTGCCCAAAGAACTGGCTGTCGATAAGCGAGTAGCATCCAGTTTTCTTAAAACCCTGTGTGAGCAAAGACCCGATTGCTCGGTAACCGAGCTGAATCTGTACCAGGATCCTCCACCATATTTTGATTTGAATCAGTATCGTTATGTCTGGCAGAGATTTACTGAGCCAGAATACAGGCCAACACAAGTGGAGATTGATTCTGCGGACTATCTAAATCGCCATATTGATTTATTCAATCAATCGGATATTGTGGTATTGACAGCACCTGTTTGGAATTATTTTGTCCCGGCCATACTCAAGGCCTGGGTTGATCAGGTGGTGTGTCCCGAACACAGTTTTCGTTTTGGTTCCACAGGCCCAGAACCACTTCACAAGGTAAAATCAGTTGTCTTCATTTTGTCTGCCGGTGGATTTATGTCAAAAAACAATACCCATGCCGCACTGTTTAATTTGTTGCAAGCTCCTTTTGAATTTATCGGGATTTCAGATTTTTATGATGTATTCGCCGAAGGTCAGGAAGCCAGTTTGTACCCAGATCACCAACAACGGAAAGAGAAAGCCATAGAGGATTGTAAAAACAGTGTTTCAAGGCTTGTTGCCAACTTTAGCAAGCAACAATAGAGTCTGTCGTGTAAAAACGACACTTCTGCTATAAATTAATCTATTATTTGCTTATTTTGCCAACTTCAACATATTTCTTTATCTATGGTTTGCTATAAAAAACCCAATAAAATCTATTATTTGCCAGCAAAACGTGTTCAAATTTCTAGCTATGTGAGCTTGTTCACAGTATATTGCATCAAAATTGCAGATTAAGACAAGGATCAAGCCATGTGGAATGAAAGCTGCCCTATAAGCAGATAAACATTCAACGAAAAATGGCACATCCGGCAAAACAATAATAATTGCAATTTAATCATTACGCACTCTGAATCCGGGTAAGGGCGTGACGCCAATATAGGTCATTGCTGATGAAAGAAAATACTTACTAACATTAAGGTTCGGGAAAATAGATGTTAACTGCACTAAGAAATAAATTTAGACGACCCAAGCAAACCAAGCCGAAATTGCATTATGACGGTGCCCATGCGGGTATGGTTTTGCCACATTCTAATTTGTCTGATTCCATACAACCTCTTGAGCCACGAGTGTTACTCGACGCTGCAGCTGTTCAATCAGTAGCTGAAACCGCACTGGATAATATTTTACAGGAACAGGCAGAAGCAGCCGTTTCTGCCACCAAAGTTGTGGATGAAGCAGGTGCCCCTGCAATTCAGGAACAAGAGAAACTTTTAAACGCTTTAATGTCTGTTGAAGCGCCAAGTCGAAATGAAATCATATTCGTCGATCGTAGTGTCGAAAACTATCAGCTGCTGATTGCCAATATTGACCCGGATGCTGAATTAATATTCATCGAATCCGATAGTGATGGTGTTGAACAAATAGCTGGAATTTTACAGTCCAGAACGGATATTGACGCCATCCATATCGTTTCTCATGGCGACGCTGGTCAGTTATTCCTGGGCAATAGCGCATTAACTGAATCATCCATGCAGAGTGAACATGCAGATGAATTATTTATTATTAAAAATGCGTTGGATCAAAATGCTGATATCTTGATCTATGGTTGTAATTTCGGGGAAGGACAGAACGGACAATCTGCGGTTGAAACATTTGCAAATATGACCAGTGCGGATATCGCCGCATCAGATGACTTAACCGGTGCTAGTGAATTAGGCGGTGACTGGGATCTTGAGGTCCAGCTGGGTGAGATTGAATCAGCTCTGTTTGTTGATAAAGCAGTCCAAGATATCTGGTCTCAGGTTTTGGTACAGGCCGTAGTTGATGGTAATAGTGGCGCGACTGATACGGTCTTGATGAACACTGTGTCCACTTCAGGCAATGGCATTAATGTTTCAAATCCCAATACTCCGAATACTGATGGCATAGCTGTGGGCACATTCACGGGTTTTCAGGACAGCAATGGCACTACATTGGCATCTGGAATCGTTGTCACAACGGGTAATGTCAATAATTTGCCTGGTGATGGGAATGGCGGAGGAAACCAAGGTTTTAGCACGAATAACGCAAGCACGAACACTGATGATGCTGATCTGGATACAGTTGCCCCGAATCTGAATCAATTCGATGTGGGCACATTCACTTTTGATTTTACATCTAACGTTCAAAAGATCGCGTTGCAGTACCTTTTTGCCACAGAAGAAACGGCAGCTTTTGCACTAAATTTCACTGATGTGGTCGGTGTTTTTATCACGGATAATACCTCTGGCACAACCACTACATTTGTAGCAAGGGATATACTGACCGATTATAACAGCGGGGCATTTACCGTTAATACTCCGGACTCAGCTCCAAATGTTGAGACAACAGCCAACACGGCTGTGTTAAATCAAATTTTAGATCTCAACACATTATCAGGATTTGGTGCTGGCCAAAGTTATACGGTGAAATTCGTAATCGCTGATCAGCTAGACTCACAATTTGATAGTGCGCTTTTTGCAAGTCATTTTGGTGGTTCATTAATTCTTGATAATGATGGTGATGATAGCAGTGGTGCGACAGGATTTGATTACAACACTACGTTTAACGATGGAAGTGGTGGCATTGCTATTATCGATACGGATGCAACCATTACGAATTATGATGCAACAACAAATGTTCAAACAGCCACTGTTACCATAACGAACCCAGCCTTAGGAGATGAACTCCTGGATAGTGGGGTAAATCCGGCCAATTTTACCGTCGTCGGTAATGGAACGAATACTCTTACACTTACCGCGATAGGTATTCAAAGTGAGGCTAATTGGCTGGCTGCCTTACAACAAATTGATTATAACAATACGTTAACATCACCCACAGTAATTACCGATCGAACGATTGATATCGTTTTGAATGATAGCACGACGAACAGTAATACCACCACGACAACCATTGCCATCAATGACACAAATGCACCCGCACAACCGACGATAAATAGTCCCATTGAAGGGGACGATATTGCTTCCGGTGCTGAAGATGATGATGTGCTGGTGACAGGTACGGCCGAACCAAACAGTACCGTAAGTGTTACTTTCAATGATGGGGTAAATCCTGTTATCACAGTCAATGTTACGACGGATGCTGCAGGTAACTGGACTTTGCTTGGCAATGAAGCCGACATTAGTGGACTAAACCAGGGCAATATCGCTATTGGTGCAACTGCCACCGATGCTTCTAGCAATACATCTGCAGCAGCTTCAACTTCGATTGTCCATGATTCTGTCGTTGCAGTACCAACAGTTGTTAGTCAATCAACCAATGACACAACGCCGATTGTCATGGGTACATTTGATGAGACCGATTACACACCAGGCAATGGTGACCTACAAATAACCGTTACAGGTCCAGGACCAACCAATCTTACATTTAGTGATACTGATCCGGAATTAACGACAGATGGATCGGGTAACTGGACGTTAGATCTAAGTGCTATTATTCCTCTTGGTGATGGAACTTACCAGGTTGTAGCAAGTGTCACAGATCCGGTGGGAAATAATGCGATTGATGTTACAGCGAATGAGTTGATTGTTGATACCATTGCACCGCTGGCACCTGTAGTAACCAGCATCTCGACAGATACCGGTGTTTCATCCACTGATGAAATTACCAGTGACAACACTTTGATTTTTTCCGGAACCGCTGAGGCCAATTCCACCGTTGAAGTGTTTATCGATGGTGTCAGTATTGGCACAACCGTAACAGATGGATTAGGCAACTGGTCGTTTGATCACACAGGGAGTGTATTGGCTGACGGTAATTACAACATCACAGCAACGGCAACGGATGCCGCAAACAATCTGAGTCCATTGTCAGTTGCTTTGCCTATTGAAGTGGACACATCGGGTCCGACTGCGCCTACGGTCAATACACAGTCCTCTGCTTCTACATCGCCAACGATCACGGGCACCTATGATCCCAGTGATGCTGCGGGTGGATTTACGGTAACCATAGATGGCGTGACCTACACATTAGGGGTTGATGCTGAATTAACAACTTCTGGCAGTACATGGAGTCTTGATCTTGCTGTTGCTGGACAAATACTACCTGGGCCATATCCAGCCAGTTTCGATGTAACAGCAACGACTACAGACAGTGCCGGGAATAATACTTCCGACGGATCACTTAACGAAATTACTGTCGATACCAGCCAGAATGTCGATGCTATTGATGATTTGTTAGCAACGATTGATGCCAATAGTACATCAACAGGTGCATTGCCTGGTCTTTTGAGTAATGACATCAATCGAATAACACCTGGGGCGACATTAAACTATGACGCTTCAACTGATCTCGATGGTGATAATATTTGGCAGGATGATACCGGTGTTGCTGCTCGTGATTGGAATTTCGGCGGAGTCGTCAATGCGACACCAGCCACATCTGCTTATTCTGGCATCACAGAAAGTTTTGTTTTCCCGAACGGTTCTGGTAGTGGGGCAGTGGATGTAAATTATGGAGCTTTTGGCGATAATGCATCAGATAGTTTTGAATTCTGGTTCAAGTTTGATGCGACTATGATAGGTAATGCTAATTCCTATCTGCTTTTTGAAACAGGGGATGCTTTTGGAGGTATCGCTCTAACCTATAATTCCGCAACCAATAGCATTGAATTTCACTTTGATGATGATCAAGGTGGGCTATCAGAGTTTACAGATTCTATTTCAATCCCAGGCGCAATCGATCCCACGGCTGAATTTTTTCAGGTTGTGTTCGCGATGGATGATGCGGCAGATACTGTAACCCACTATCTTAATGGAACTTCGGTAACGGCCACACGGACTACAATTTCAGGTGCTGGACAGATTAACGACTACTCCGATTCAGTAGAAATCGATGGTGCTGGGCTAGGACAAATTAATGGCGGAGGAACTGCGGGTGCTACGGTTGCGGCAGCTGCAGGCGCTATCGACTATGTTGGCGAAATCGCCATCATGCGTTTCTATAATGACACTACGTTAACAGCCAATGAAGTTCTGGATAATTTTGAAGTTGTATCCAACGCTGATCCAGACACAAATGGTTCAAATTTTGGCCTCACTGTTACAGCTTTTGATGCAGCGAGCACATCAGGTGCAACCGTTGTTGTAAACGCGGATGGCAGTTACAGCTACGATCCAGCTTCATCAGTTAGCATCCAAAATCTGAATCCGGGCCAATCCATTGTTGATACGTTCACTTACACTATTACTGACGAAGTTGGTAATACTGATACGGCTACCGTAACTATTCAAGTAACGGGCGCAGCAACCGCAAGCCTTTCTGTCACCCAACAAGGTGATGAAACCGGGCCACAAAATATTATTTACACGGTTAGTTTAGATGGCGGTAAAGTTAACAATACAGGCGCCCCCATAACATTCGATTTAAATTTCACCGGTGGAACCGCCACTGCTGGAACCGATGTCACGGATGTTAGTGGTGCTGGTGTTATCAGTATTGCTGCAGGTGCCAGTACTGGTACGTTAACAGTTCCTGTTATTGACGATACTCTGATTGAAGGCACAGAAACATTACAAGCGACAATCAGTAACTCCTCTGTTTCATCGGTTACAG
>CBDFNQ010000012.1:0-29595 GCA_965250225.1 Gammaproteobacteria bacterium | reverse complement strand
CTTCATCTAGCTTATACGATGATAAGAACTAACACTCTAAATTTTTTAAGGAGAAAAATAATGTTAAAGACACTGTCATTGTTTCTTATAGTAATTATCCTGTCCGGTTGCTCAACATACGCGGTAAACAGATATTCCATATCAGTGGACAATGTTTCGGTATTAAAAACTTTAAATGGAACAATAAACGTAGGAACATTTACTAGCTCCGAGCCCAGCCAAACTGAGATTATGTGTAGAGGTGTAGGACCAATAAAAACACCAGACGGACAAACGTTCGAAGATTTCATCAAAAAAGCACTTATTGATGAGCTAAAGATAGCAGAAGTTTACTCTTCATCTGCACCTGTAACCCTTACTGGAAATCTTGATTCCATTGATTTTTCATCGACATCAGGAACATGGAATCTTGCATTTACACTTAAATCATCTAATGGTAAATCACTTTCTGTGACTGAAGATTACTCATACTCAACAAGCTACTATGGAGAGACCGCTTGTAATCAAACAGCACAAGCATTGATGCCAGCTGTTCAAGATTTAATCGGAAAACTAGTAGGAGATGGAAAATTTAAATCCCTGGTGAATTAGAAAACTCAAGAGTTCTTGAACATTTACTTAAAGCAGATTTTTAAAATTATTATCTACTACACTTGCTATATATTTTATCAGCTAGTTCGCTTGACATAAAACTGCCGAGTAAACTGTTCCAGTGAATTATTCGCGATGGCATCACGCATTTGGCACATCAAGGTTTGATAATAATGTAGATTATGAATCGTGTTAAGGCGTGAACCGAGCATTTCTTTCGCCTTATCCAGGTGATGCAGGTAACTGACGGAGTAATTCTGGCAGGTGTAACAGTCACAAGTCTCTTCAATCGGCAGGGTGCTGTTTTTGTGTTTTGCATTACGCAGTCGTAAGGTACCTGATTCTGTGAATAAAAACCCATTGCGTGCGTGCCGTGTTGGCATCACGCAATCAAACATATCTATTCCATGACAAACCGATTCCACCAGGTCTTCCGGTGTACCGACACCCATTAAATAGCGCGGTTTGTCCGCTGGCATTTTCGCGGCAGTGGGTTGCAATATTTCCAGCATGGTCTCAGTTGGTTCGCCCACGGATAAACCACCAATCGCATAACCATCAAAACCAATTTCAACCAGACCGGTGAGGGATTCGTCACGCAGTTGCTGGTACATCCCGCCTTGAATAATGCCGAACAGTGCTGCTGGATTATCACCATGAGCCAGTTTTGAACGCTTAGCCCAACGTAGCGATAATTCCATTGATGTCCGGGTTTCTTCTTCGGTGGCGGGAAAGGGCGTGCATTCATCAAAGATCATGACGATGTCTGATCCCAGCTCGCGTTGTACCTGCATGGCTTCTTCCGGTCCCAGAAAGACCTTGTCACCATTGACCGGCGATCGAAAATGCACGCCTTGCTCGGTGATCTTACGAGCATCTGCCAGAGAAAATACTTGAAAGCCCCCTGAATCAGTTAGGATGGGTTTGTCCCAATTCATGAAATCATGCAGGTCGCCATGTTGCATAATAATGTCAGTCCCAGGACGCAACATCAGATGAAAGGTATTGCCCAGAATGATCTCGGAACCTAGCCCTTCAAGTTCTTCTGGTGTCATGGCCTTTACCGTGCCGTAGGTGCCGACTGGCATGAACACCGGCGTTTCGATTGTGCCACGGTCGAAAGTCAATCGACCTCGCCTGGCGTTACCGTCTGTGTTTAGTAGATCAAATTCCATGGCGCGCATGATACACGGTTTGAGTTGTGGTAGAGAATACAAAGCTAAAAATTCAATCTACCCTAATAGTTCATCAAATACATAGGGATAACATTCGTATTGATTGATTATCAATATAAATTTAAGTTAAGATATCTCTGATTATATGCCTACCTATTAAAAAGGAAGACTGAATCGAAATGGAGCAAACAATAGAAGTACTCAAACAGAAACAGATGTTTCTCCTGAATTGAATAAAATCACACAGAAATAAATACGGCAAATAATAAAAACCCAATGAATAATAGAAGGAGAGATTCAGTGCATATAAACACTAAAAACATAACATCGTGCATTTTAATATGTATGTTACTTGTCGGTTGTGCGGGTCGGACAGCAGCACCTGTTATGGTACATCAGTATGGAGACGGTAAAAAAGACTGTGAAACACTAAAAAAAGAAATAGATTTTACAGAGAATGAAATTTTTCGATTAATACCTGAATCAGAAAAGACAGGTTCAAATGTTGCTCTTGGTGTCGCTGGCGCTTTTTTAATATTTCCTTGGTTCTTTATGGATTTTAGTGAAGCAGAACAAATTGAAATAAATGCGCTCAGGCAACGATACAATCATTTGGTAATCCTTTCTGAAGAAAAAGATTGTGGATTTGAAAAAGAGTCTATTCCTGACTTTAAACAGCAACAAGATCAAAAAACAGAAAAAAAAGAAGTCGAGTAAGTAATTTCCATCAATCTAATTTTTAAGCTGATATTATAATTAATTATTCTATGATTATTTTAGTCTTTGCTATGTGATTAACATCGCATCACCATAACTGAAAAAACGGTATTCATTCTTTATTGCGTGCTCATAAGCTCGAAAAATATTGTCTCTGCCTGCAAAGGCAGACACTAACATAAGTAAAGTCGATTCTGGCAAATGAAAATTGGTGATCAAGGCATCGACTATTTTGAATTCGTAGCCCGGATAGATAAAAATATCAGTTTCACCTTTTGTCGGTTTTACTTCTCCTTGTATAGCAATCGATTCCAACGTTCTAATCGATGTTGTTCCCACAGCAATCACACGATGACCATTGCGTTTTGCATCATTGATTTTGTCACAGGCTTGTTGATCAATTTCATAAACCTCACTGTGCATGTGATGATCCTGAATATTCTCAGCACGGACAGGTTGGAAAGTGCCGGCACCGACATGCAAGGTTAGATAAGCAGTTTCGATGCTTTTCTTTTGAATTTCTTCTAACAAATTTTCAGTGAAATGCAATCCAGCAGTGGGGGCAGCCACTGCACCGTCTTTCTTAGCGTATACAGTCTGATAACGCGATTGGTCATTCACCTCATCATTACGTTCGATATAGGGTGGTAAAGGCATATGTCCTGCGCGTTGAAGGATGTTCATCATGTTCCCTTGTGAACGTATGAAAAACAGATCGTCTTCCCGGTGTTCAACCAAAAAGATATCTCCGGAATCTAGCGCTATTTCCGACCCTTGTTTGGGAGATTTACTGGCCTTGATTTGTGTTAATGCGGTGGTGTCCGTTAACAACCGTTCTATTAATAATTCAACCTTGCCCCCCGTTTGCTTTTGGCCAAACAAACGCGCAGGTATCACACGGGTATTATTAAACACCAGCACATCACCGGCTTTGAGTAGTTGCAGCAGTTCGTGAAAATGCCGATCTTCTATCACGCCTGAGTCACTATTCAGACAGAGTAATCTGCTTGAACCGCGTTGTCCTGGTGGGTATTGGGCAATCAGCTCTTCAGGAAGATGAAATGAAAAATCCGTAGTTTTCATACGCGCAGATGGTAACACAGCTATACAAAGTGCAAGTTGGATGGGGCATTTTCTCCATGGTCGCTTTGCCGTATACTCCTCCCTCTTTGCTGATATACCGGGATGGTGAAACAGGTAGACGACGTGCACGACTGCATGGAAGCAGGAGGTAGAGCAACGCCAGGAGCAGTTGCCGAGGAAGCACAAGTGTCGCGAGAGGACAGGAGTCCAAAGCGACCGTCCGAAAGCGACCGCGCTGGATTCAAAAATAAATTATCCAGCGAGTTCCAAGACAGGCACTATGAGAAAACAGAAACACATCCTTGCCGGGATGGCGGAACTGGTAGACGCGCTGGATTCAAAATCCAGTTCTGGCAACAGAGTGGGGGTTCGATTCCCCCTCCCGGTACCAATTTAAATACGACCAATCAAATTATTACACTGACCCTCATTGTTTTTGGTCAACGGACTGGCGATGCTGACGCTGACAAAAGAGGGCGGTATCACCGAACAATTTTTTAACGGTGTAGAACAGGGAAGTAAAGTGATCCCTGTGGCAACGTGGACAAAGTAAACAACTCACATTCTTTATAGATAAAAGGACTAGCTATGAATCGTACAATTATTTTTCTAACCATTCTGTTATTAGCAGGCTGCGATCAGCAAACCTCATCAGAGCCACCATCAACAAAAAGTAAAGCGAAAGTAACGCTTGCTAAGGTGATGGTAAAATACATCCCTTTTCCTGATGGCTATGGCTATGGCTATGGCTATGGCTATGGCTATGGCTATGGCTATGGCTATGGCTATGGCTATGGCTATAACAAAAATTTAAAAGCTTTGCAGAAAGCGACTGACAAAGGTGATAAAAAAATTATTCGGGAACATGCCTGGAGTTTATGGGCGGGTATCATGCAACCTGCGGAAGGTTTGGGTTGGCCACTCTGGACTACCTGGCCAAATACTCATGCTGCTTTCTCTGTCAGTGGCAGTGGCCCAATAGGGCAAGACAAGAAAACAAAAAATAAGACTCATAGTAAATCACTCAAAGCGTTAAATCGTGACAACATGGCGACAGCCCCTGATGTGAATACAAAATCGCCGACCTACAATATTCCCATACAAGTGATTCATGAATACCCGGATGCGGTTTGCTCAGGCGGTACCGGTTTATTAACAATCTGCGATGGGAAAACGTTTGTTAATAACGGCGATATCATGATCCCAACAGAATCGCTAAGCATAGAAGCGATGGATGATATACGTAATAAAAAACTCTATCTGCAATCAACGCTCGATGAGGCGCATAAAAAAGGCGAGCATATGATTAGCGTGACAGAAAAATTTATTGTAACGAAACATATGTATTGGCCAGTGAAAGCCAAAGGCATCACCGCCATACCTGTTTGGAGAGACAATTACCCCGACAGTTATACCGGTTATGCCGGCTATGAAGACTGGGATACGATAATTGCCTTATCACCGGATGGAAAACACAAAGTGGGTGAGTCGGTGACTGCTGAATTTTTATATGGCGTACGTGATTATACCGGGCATAAAGTCTTACCCACGGTAGTTGAAGAAGCAGAAGTTCATAGTCTGGAAGAGTTTTATTATCATAAAATTACTAAAGAAGATTGGGATAGCTTTGATAAAGCCGATAAGGCAATTATTACAGCGGCCAGTTTATGGGCTAACAATGTGCCTTTCGAGGTTGGCGACTATCTGGTGACTGTTGCGATGCATGTGAATACAAAAGAGTTGCCCAGCTGGACATTACAAAGTGTGTGGTGGTCAGACACACCTGATGAAGGACCCTATGCAACACACCGCCCAGATTTACCGCAGGCAAAGGGGCCATGGAAACATTACCTGTTAACCGATGCCTATGCCGTTCCAAAAAATAAAAAAGGGGAGTTAGATAAATCAGTCAACCCCTACATAGAAGGTGTGATACATCCTATCGCAACCAGTTGCCGGAATTGTCATGTGCGATCGGGTTGGCCGAAAAATCTCGCAAGCTATCAAAACCCGGATTGCCCGGATTTGTTGGCGTACTTAACGCCTGATAGTACCTGCCTTGCTCCTATTACCTTGACGGATTACCTTTGGATAATTCCTGATCGCGCGCAGTAAAACGATTTTCCAATAAGACATTGAAAGAAATTCATCGAGAAACACATCCACAAAGCAATTTGTACAAATAGTAATAAGTCATTGATTAATATGCTAATATTATCTTTTGCTCGTTAATTAACGAAAAATAACAGACTATACTATTGAAGTATTTGATTAATATACTATACTATTAAAGCATAGAGAGATTGTCGTAGGAGATGAATGATGAGTGTAATTACCAGGCTGAGTACAGAAAAACGAACTGCTGCTGGCCCATTGCTGAGCACAATTTTCAATATATTTGATGCCTGGGGATTGTCTAATCCAGAGAAGCAAATTCTATTGGGTATCAGTAATGAAGGTACGTTTTACAACTGGAAGAAGAACCCGGGATCAGCCACGATTTCAAATGATTTGCTGGAGCGTACGAGTTATATCCTGGGTATTTGGAAAGCTCTTCAAATACTTATCCCGGAAAATCGTGTTTCTGATAGTTGGATAAAATCTGCCAATAATAGCCTCGCATTTAATGGGCAGTCTCCTCTAGAAAGAATGCTTGGTGGATTTGTGGTTGACCTCGCTCATGTTCGTCAATATCTCGATGCTGAAAGAGGTGGATTGATGTGAAGATAGCTGACATGGATGTCACTCGAATTGACACTAAAACATACCGGCTTATTCCAAGTCGCTATCCGCCCATTGATGTTCTGGAAAGAGTGGCTTCTGAAAAAGATTTTGCCATCCTGCAAGAAATTGAATCGTTAACCAATGACAGGTTGCGTGATCAAGTCGGCGATATCGCGTTGGTTGCTAAAGAAGATAGATTATTTGGAGACGGTACCAGTCTTATTATGGCGCCGTTTACTCACACACCAGTCGCAGGACAAGGTGGGCGTTTCAGTCGAGATTACGGTGCGTTTTATTGTGCACGTGAATTTAAAACGGCACTGGAAGAAACAAAATATCATCATGCAAAGTTCTTTTTAGATTTTAATAGCGAAGCAACGAAAATTGAATTGCGTGAACTGATTACGGATTTAAATCAAGAATTACACACCATAGCAGGTCAACAAAAAGCATTGCCGGATATATATCATCTTGATGATTATAGTGCGGGTCAGGAATTAGGTAAAAAATTAAAAGAAGCGAATTCCTGGGGATTGGAATTCAGCAGTGTTCGAACGACGGGACTTTGTTATGTCGTTTTTCGTCCACCCGCGCTTTCACATTGCCGTCAGTCCCGGCATTTTGAATATTATTTTGATGGTGAAAAGATCGCCCACGTCATAGAGAAAAATGAAGTGAAATAATTACGTCGTTATTATGCGTGAAAGCTTAAGACCAGTTGCCGAAATTGTCATATGCGAGCAGGTTGGCCGAAAAATCTCGCAAGCTATCAAAACCCGGATTGCCCGGATTTGTTGGCGTATTTAACGCCTGATAGTAGCTGCCTTGCTCCCATTACCTTGACGGATTACCTTTGGATAATTCCTGATCGCGCACAGTAGCTCGATATTCCTGTTTTTCGTAAAGTTGCATATGGATAAAAAGACATTATATAAACAATAATATAGTATTAAAGTTGCATAAAAAATGATTTATGCTAAATTAAGCCATTAAAGTTGCATATGAATTTAATATGTCGATGAAATCGACATATCGACAGGAAGGCTTATGGAAAGACAAACAGGAGAATATATTGCCAGTACAGTAGGCGGAGAAAGCGTTCAGGCTTTTGTTCCCGCTCCATTACCGCCTGTCCCGCCTCTGGAAATGAGCAGTGAATTAATCAGGGTTCTGGAAAAAGCGAATCATATGCTCGGTCGCCTGGACGGGATTAGTCACGTACTCCCAAATGTAAATTTATTCTTATATCAATACGTGCGCAAGGAAGCCTTGCTCTCATCACAAATCGAAGGCACGCAATCTTCTTTCTCCGATTTATTACTCTATGAAACGGAGGGAGTTCCTAGTGTCCCGATAGAAGATACAGAAGAAGTATCAAATTATATCGCCGCCCTTCAACACGGACTGGAAAGACTCAGAGGTGGTTTCCCATTATCGTTAAGATTGATCCGTGAAATCCATGAAATATTGTTACGCGGTGGTCGGGGTGCAAGCAAACAACCCGGTGAATTTCGTAGCAGTCAAAATTGGTTAGGCGGTACTCGACCTGGTAATGCTGTTTTCGTTCCGCCGCCACCCGATAGACTCATGGTTTGTCTCGATTCGTTTGAAAGATATTTACATGAAGAAAAGTCAAAATTACCATTACTCATCAATATTGGATTACTGCATATTCAATTTGAAACTATTCATCCTTTTTTAGATGGCAATGGCAGAGTCGGACGATTACTCATAACACTGTTACTCTGTCATCATCAAATTTTGAATGAACCGATGTTGTATCTCAGTCTGCATTTCAAACAGAATCGCAGTGACTATTATCAACATCTACAACAAGTCAGGTTAAAAGGCGAATGGGAATCCTGGTTAATGTTTTATCTGGACGGTATTGTGAAAACGGGAGAACAAGCCATCGAAACCTCGTTGAAACTAAAAAATATATTCGAAGAAGACATCGAAAAGATTAAACAACTCGGCAGAATCAGCCAGTCCTGTCTTATAGTACATCAGCACTTATTAGAAAAAGTGATTATTAATATTCAGGATTCCAGTAAAAAACTGGAAATCAATCGAACAACCATCAGTAATTGTTTAGAACAGATGATTGAATTGGGTATTGCCAAAGAAGTAACGGGTCATAAAAGAAATCGGTATTTCGTTTACGACCAATATATTAATGAATTAAGTGCAGGAACGAATCCTTTATAAATAGTTAAGATAATGCAATTACAACAAATATAAGTAATTGAAAAACGTCTTTGGGAAGCGGCAGATACGATGCAACGATATGTCGAATCTTAAAGCAGAATGAATGATACGATAGGGGTAGGTTTAACCTGTCCCCCTTTATTGGATTCTCCTTTCTAGGGGTAGAGGTAATAGTTATGGCAATTTAAGAGTGATTTAGAAGATTGGGTTTATGATGCTCTTAAAATACTCGGAGGTAAGGACAAAATTGTTGAAATTGCCAAGGTAATATGGAATGAACATAGTGTAGAATTAAAACATTCTGGAGACCTATTCTATACATGGCAATATGATATGCGATGGGCAGCTAATAGACTGAGAAGAAAAGAAATTATGAAATCTACAGAAGATTCACCTACTGGAGTCTGGGTTTTAAAATAAATAATTCATGAAATAATTATGGATAGTGAACAGTATTCAAAAATTGAAATTGATGTTGATATAGACTCGATTTCGCCATCTAAACCTCCATTTGGATATTATGGAGCTAAGCAAAGAATTTCATCTAAGATAATTGATTTGTTCCCTCCGCATAATGCTTGGGTCGAAGTATTCTGTGGATCTTCCGCAATTACGATGGCTAAGAAGCCTGCCCCTATTGAAGTTATAAATGATTTAGATGGAAATATTGTCAATGTCTTTAAGCAATTAAGAGAACACGGAGAAGAATTATTAGAATTAATTGACTTAACACCTTATGCGCGAGAAGAATTTGAAAAAGCAAAAATAGTTAATGCCAAAGATTCAGATGTAGAAAGAGCTAGAAAATTTATCGTCATTAGTATGATGACTGTTAATGCTACTGTTGGTGATCATAATTGTGGTTTCTCATATTCAATGTCATATGCAAGAAATGGAAAAGAAGCAAGAGTTAATCGATGGAATAACCTTTCTGAACGAATTAAAAATGTAATAGAAAGATTAAAGAATGTACGAGTAGAGAATCAAGATGCTCGAGATATTATTAAATTGTTTTCAAATAGACCAGCAACTCTGATGTATTTAGATCCGCCATATTTTGTTAAAAGGTCACATGATTATCCAACTGATGAGAAAGAAAAAGAATTTCACGAACAATTATTGAAGCTTTGCTGTAAATCCAAAGCAATGATTATTGTTAGTAATTATGATAATAGGCTCTATAGAGAGTGTCTAAATCGAAATACTGGTTGGACACGGAAGGTAATTAAAACAAATACAAGAGATACGAGTGGAAGAGATTTTGAGAGAAAAGAAATATTATGGATGAATGAAAGATTCGTTCAAACTAAAAAAGAGAACAAAATTCAACTTCGTTTAACAAAAAAAGAATTGTTAAATAAGAAAGTTAATCCACCGAGAAAATAATTATCTTAATTAAAGGAATTGATTATGAAAGATATTTTGCCAATTAATGAAGATAGGAAGAAAAGAATTGAATCCTCTATGAAAGCTCAAGAAGAGGATGCAAAAAGAGATGGTAAAAGTCTAGAAACTGATAGGGTTATAGTGCAAGGCAAAGTAAAAAGACTTCCGATATATCAATTTCAAACCAATGAATTAGTTTATAACCGTGCAAATGGAAGAATAAAATCAGAAATATTTAATAAAGAGTCAAGCTTAGGGAGAATACTCAAAGATGATCTCAAAGAGGACCAAGATATTTTCAGAGAAATATTATCGTCTATTAGTCAACTTGAGAACCAAAAAATAAGTAAAGATATATATGAAAAAGGTCAACTGAAACCGGGAATAATTACCTGTGATGGGATCGTTATTAATGGCAACAGAAGAAAAGCGATTCTAGAGAATTTATATAGTGAACATGAGCAAGAGGAAAGACTTAAATATATAGAATGTCAGGTTTTACCAAGAAATATTAAAAAATCAGAATTGTGGCTTATTGAAGCAGGTATTCAAATGTCTGCAGAACAGCAATTAGACTATAGCCCAATAAACAATATGCTCAAATTTAAAGAAGGCATAAATTCTGGTTTAACACCATCTGAAATGGCTTCCAGAATATACGGGGTTCAGGGAAGTGATATTGAAGAAGATTTGGAACGATTATCTTTAATAGATGAATATCTTGAAGAATTTTTAGAAAAGAAAAATAGATATTATTTAGTTGATGGATTGAATGAACATTTTATAAATCTTCAGAAGATTTTAGCTTGGGCAAAAAAACCAAGAGGGCCAACCAGAATTGATTGGAATTTTGACTCAAGTGACGTTAATGAATTGAAGTTAGTTATCTTCTATTACATTAGGTTAAAAATCCAACATTTAAGAATTAGAGATATGAAAGAACTATTTGGTCGGAAACTCTCATGGGATGAATTAAGACGCACATTGGATATAGATATCAGAGATGATTACAAGGTTACACCCATAGATGAAGAAGATGAATATTTCACCGAAGAAGAGTCTGACGTTTCAAATTCAGGTGCATTTTCTGATGCCCAAATTCAGAGTGATAAGATTGAAGAGAAAAACTGGATTAATCAAGCCAAAAGTGAATTAAAAGGTAACTTTCAAGACTCAAAAGAACAAAATCTACTACAAAAGGATTCTGTAAAACCTGCGAAATTAGCAAGAAGAGCATTAAAAGCTATCAATGCAATTCCAGAGACCGATGAGTCTCTAATTAATCAAGAGCTTGATGATTTATTGTCCGACATAATCAAGAAAGTAAATGGGCTTAGAAAAAAAATAAAGAAACTTTCTGGTTAGATGAATCATACAAAGGAAGGTTGTTTTGATTAAAGTTGAATTCCATGAAGATCTATTAAAGATTTTTGAGGATGATGACACTAACTCTAGTGTTTTTAAAAAACCATTACATAGAATGTTTATACGAGGAACATTGGGTGGCGTATATAATGACGAAGACAAAATTTGGGAGGTTGCTAATAATAATAATATTTTTGAAATAATTGATGAGTTTACTAATTATTTTAATAAATATGATATTGAATTTTCGTTAGATAACTCGCTTAATGAAATTATAGAAAAGAAGAATAAACAAAAAGAAAAGTTTAATGAAATTAAAGAAAAAGGTGCTAAGCTAAAAACTGAAAGTAAGATTGAAAATATTCATGGGTTTTTAGAACTCGTCGAAAAACAGTTATCTAGGCCTCTAAAAGATCATCAAAAAAAATCACTACAACATTTAATTACTGTAGAAAATGGAGCTAATTTTTCAGTTCCAGGTAGTGGTAAAACGTCTGTTATCCTTGCGTATTATAGTTTTTTATTACGTAAGCACAAAAATCAAAAATTATTGGTTATTGGGCCTGCCAGTTGTTTCATGCCATGGGAAGAGGAGTATAAAGAATGTTTTAATGACAAACCTAAATCACTAAGATTATCTGGAATATCAAAGAAAGAGAGAGGCGAGAAATATCTAGAAGTACAAAATTATAATTTGATTTTAACTACCTATCATACCGCTGCCAATGACACACAAGAATTAATTAACATTTTATCTAGAGGTCGATATTTAGTTGTATTAGATGAATCTCATTACATAAAAAAACCAGGGGAAGGAAAGCTAGTCAATGGAGTTCTAGCTATTTCTAAATTTTGTAATAAGAGAGTTATATTATCTGGAACTCCTATGCCAAATGATTTTGTTGATCTATGGTCACAATTCACATTTTTATGGCCAAATAATTATCCATTAGGAAAGTTAGCGACATATCAAAATCAAATAAAAAATACTTCCTCAGATAAATCTTCTGACTTAATTCATAGTAAAATAAATGGATTGTTTTTCAGAGTTACTAAAAGCGATCTTTCTTTGGGAAAACCTAACTTCCACCCTATCTATTGTGATATGAATCAATTGCAAGAGAAGATATATCTTGGTATTTCATCTAAATACTTAACAGTATTAGAACTATCAAAGGACGACAAAGATGCGCTTAGACAATATAGAACACACTGTGTAACAAGATTAATTCAAGTTGCAGTTAATCCCTCTCTTCTAACAAAAGATTGTTTAGAGTTCGATATTAATAAGATGGACTTAGAAAAGTTCGCTTTAAAAGATGCAATTAGAAATTATCCGTCATTTGAAGTTCCTAGTAAAATTCAAAAATGTTTAGAGTTGACGAAAGAAATAATAAGCTCTGGAAGAAAAGTCATTATTTGGTCAACATTTATTCATAATTTAAAAATGCTAGATAAACTATTGGCTGAATACAATCCAGTAGTTGTTTATGGTGCAGTTCCTTACAGTAGCGATGATGAACAAGAAATAACTAGAGAAAAATTAGTAAATAAGTTTAAAACAGATATTGATTGTAAAGTATTTATAGCTAATCCTGCTGCATGCGCTGAGGCAATTTCATTGCACAATATATGCAGTGATGCTATCTATTTGGATAGATCATATAACTGCGCACATTATGTCCAGTCGCTTGACCGTATTCATCGTGTAGGGTTGCATAAAGATATTCAAGTTAACTACCATATTTTACTCTCTAAAAACACTATTGATGAAAAAGTATCTGCAAAGTTAGAAGAAAAAATGAACAGAATGAATGACATTCTTGAGAATAAAAATATTAATTTTGTGGAAGGGTATTGGGAGAAGGAAGGCGTTAGCGAAGATGATTTGGAATTTATTGAAGAACATCTCAGGGACATGTTGAATAAAAGATGAGCGTTGCTGCTGTAGATATAGCTAATCTTTGTTGTTTATATAAACACAGAAACAACAAATTTATAAATAAAACAGAGTTAGAAACTTTATTCAAAGACAATATGAGGTTAGAGTTAGATGCTTCATTTGAAGAAGTAATTAGCAATGCCGTCGAATTGAATTTATTAGCATATGATCAAAACCATGAGGTTTATGTAATAAATGATGTCGGTATATTGATTGGTAGAAAACAAATAGATGTTGCAAATGAAATACATATTGATGCATCCAAGGTTTTAATAAAAAAAGTTTACTTCAATCTCGATTTAGATCTTGAAATCATTCTTAAGCTTGTCAAAAGATTTAACACAGATCCTATCTATAAAACATTTCTATACGAGAGGCCAGTGAATGAATCCTATCTTGATAACCAATTGTTGTTAAGAATGACAGAATTAAAATTTTTTGAACACAGAGAAGGTAAAATTTTAGTAAACAAAATATATATAACAATAGTTAGTGCTTATTTTAAGGGTAGAACAGGCTTGCCATATAGAGATAAGAATTTAGAGTCAGAGTCTAAAAAAGAAATTGGAGATCTGACTGAATCTCTAGCTTTTGATTATGAGAAACGGCGAATGATTGATATAGGTCAAACATATTTAAGTGATTTGGTAATACGATATGGTGGTTTGGACGACACTAGAGGTTACGATATAGAATCCTTCGAAGTGATAGAAACAGGAGAAGTTGAAAAAGTTTACATCGAAGTTAAAGGTACAATGTATCCATATTATAGGTTTATATGGTCAGAAAATGAAAGGTACGTAGCAGAAAAAATAGGTCAATATTATTGGCTCTATTGTTATAAAAATGTCGATCTAGATAAAAAAATAGCTGAAGGTCCATATATTACAGAAAATGCCTATGAGACCGTTGAAGAAGACGATAAATATGAAATTAAGAAATTGAAAATACAAGTAAAGATTAATCTATGAATGAAGGTCTTTAAAAAAAGGGGATAGGCCGCTCTTGAATATCCTATCACTGCGGCATTTATGCATGTCATTTATTTAAGCATAAACGTCCAATAAATCTTTCGTTATTATTCCTAAAATATATTTTTAATATTAATTGTACACAGATCCCTCACGTTATATAATAGACACTGTTTTATCAAGGGTGCTTTTCTTAAACGAGTGTTAATAAGAATTAAGAAGAGTACTTAAATATTCGGGTACGTTATATTAATGAATATTATTTTGTGAGAGTAAGGAAACTCTGCGCGGAGAGACTGAGTGTATAAATAATACATGAAGGATTGAGCACAGCGTTGACGAAGCTACCGCGAAAAAAGACCATTAAGATATGTACCCGTAAAGTCGCTCGCCCAAGGTGGTTGCACACCAAGGACGAGCTAATCATAACCAACTCTCAAGGAGTTAATCATGACTGCACACGATTGTACGGCAAAACCTGCCGATCTTAAAAACACACCTTATCTTTACCCTGTTATTTCTTCATCTAACCCGCTACACGTTGCCGAAGACAGCGATGAATACAGTGTTAAACCACTCAACAAGTTGCGCATCGATACTGTTAGCTTGAAGCACTACATCGAACAATAACTGGACGAGCACAAACCCGGCCTCTCACTACGTATCGTTCTTCTTTTCGACGATCTTACTATTGGTATGAAACAACACAATGAATTAACCCTGTTTGAACTGCTCGTTGAACTCATCTTGCACGCCGATAAAGAACCTGCCCAAGATATGATTGCCCTGTTATCCGTACTCAATAACAACGCCCTTTTCGAACTGGAAGAAAACGACATCGTTAATGCGGCTACTTACATACGAGATACCATGAAAAAAGACATGATACGCTGGCAGCTGCAAGATTATCGAGAGACACAAGCCGAGAAAGAAAAAGGGAAATAGGAAAAGAAGCATCATAAAAAGAAAGGCAAGAAATAAGACAAGAATGACCACATGGATGTGGGAGGTACGATTACAGGGACGCCTACACGGAAGTAGGCGGTAGAGCGACGCAGGATGCCAAAGCCGAAGGAAGAGGCAGCAAAAAACGTATAAATATAATTATACAAAGTGTTGACAAGTGTATAAATATAGTTATACATTATAGTCTTTAATGTATAAATATACTTATACCTATGAATACGAAATACAAACAAATTGCACGGGAACAATACAACAAGCTAATCAAGCAGGCAGCGGGTTTCTCTGATATTTCCCAGCCTAAAGAGGGTTGGATTAAGGCTGTACGTTCGGCTTTGGCAATGTCCGGTGCGGTCTTGAGTAAACGATTGGGCGGGCATCGAAGCACGGTATCTTATCTGGAGCGCTCAGAACTGGATGGCGCTATTACCCTAAAGAAGTTGCAAGAGGTTGCAGAGGCGATGCATTGTCGCTTTGTTTATGCGATTGTGCCTGCTGGGGGAAAGAACAATTCCATCGAAACCATCATTGATCGGCAGGCAGAGACGATTGCCCGCGTAATTGTAGAAGAGTCCTCAGTACATATGATGTTAGAGGGCCAACAATTGAGCAAAGCCGAGAATGAAAAGGAGATCGAACGTTTGAAGAAGCAGATTATTGATGAACTACCCCGGGATTTCTGGGAGGATTAAAAGGAAATAAGATCATGGACGAAAAAATTTTTAAAGAATCAGGCGGCGCGACACCTTTGGATCCGGAAGAACAGGAAGGATTGAAATTTCCACATATTCAAACCCGTGGTGAATTAGATCAAATGGAGCAGGTCAACATTCAGGACGGACTACTTTGGTTAGCTAAACAAAAAGATCTGGATGTTTTATCTGAAGCATTTATCCGGCGTTTACATAAAGAGATGTTAGGCGAAGTTTGGGAATGGGCGGGTACATATAGAAACACGGAAAAGAACATTGGCGTAGCACCTGAACAAATAAGTGTTTCACTACGAAATTTATTAGATGATGTTCGATTTTGGATTGAGAAGGAAACATATTCTGCCAAGGAGATTGGTTTGCGTTTTCATCATCGACTAGTACAAATACATTTGTTTCCAAATGGCAATGGCAGACATGCACGTATAATTACGGATAATTTATTGCAAAAGATTTTAAATGAGAATCCAATTGATTGGGGTGATAGTGGTTTACAAGATGCAGGTGAACATCGTAGTAACTATATTGCTGCATTAAGGCAGGCGGATTCTGGAGATTATCAACCTTTATTAGATAAATTTTCTATGAAAGAATAAAGGGGATGAAGTGGTCGCTCTTGTGCATTCCTGCACCCGTGCATGGCTACCGACATCCTGTCTCTCGCCAAACTAATGCGTCCATGCATGTCGTCCTGCACATCATTTAATTTTAACCGGTTATAGTTGTGGCAATAAAGGGAGGCAATGCCATTAAAATACTCACTTCAATTTTTAAGGCCTTTGCAAGCAAGGCGACTTCTTAGTTTGTGGCTTGTCTTACTTGAAATTCGATTTTTGCGAGGGCTCATGTAAGTTAAATTAATATATAAAAGGAATTACGCTTATGGATAAAACCAATACATAATTGTAAGAATTTTCTCTTTGTGTTCATATCAGCAGTAATTCTTTGCTAGATAATTATTTTTTTGACTGCTTTAACTCAGGATATTTTTGCAACAATTCTTCGGTTTTAAAGGAATTGGATTCAAGCTCTACGTACCGTTGGTAATAATAAAGAATTTCGTCTTTAGGTTTATTTAACATAAACAAACATTGCGCAGCACTATAAATCGCATGGGCATTATCATTGTCCAGTTCAATCGCTTTACTCGTATTTTCAAAACAAGCTTCATAATCATGCTCAAACATATTGATTAACGCAATATTTCCATAGATATCAGGTTTATAAGGATTGACTTCAAGGGCCTTCAAATAAAATTCCTTTGCTTTACTGTAGTCGCCTTTATTATGCGCTTCTATACCTTTATTGACGAGATCGCTTGCATGTTCTATTTCTTCATTAGTAATAGCATCTGGGTTTGATTTAGCTCCCTTGCTTATTAACAATTTTGAAATCTCATCATATCCATATTTTTTTGCCCAATTTAATGGAGTATTATGATGCCTATCAGCGGCGTTAACATTGATCCCTTCTTTTTCTAATAAGAGGGAAACCATATCATAAGAACCTAGAAAAACAGCTTGATGAAGAGGAGTTCTTTTTATATTGTTTTTTACATTAACATCAATTTCTTTATTGCTTAATAAAAGCTTAATAACATCAATATGTCCGTATCTAGCGGCATAATGTAGCGGTGACCATGATTTAACTGTTTGGACATTAACTGGCGCTCCTTTATCTAACAAAAGGGCAACGAAGTATTCTATTCCATTCTTGGCAGCGAGGTGAATAGGTTTTATTCCATACTCATCTGCTAATCTTATATCGGCACCTGACTTAATTAACACATCTGCGAAGTCATAAAAATGAGAGTCTATTGCATAATAGAGCGGAGTTTCTCCATCTGCATTTTTAGCATTCAGATCAATATCTCCTTTAATCAGTTCCACAAAATTACTATAGTTCCCCTTTCTTATTTTCTTATGAATATCTATTTTTATTGTTGTTCTATCCGAATTGGCTAAAGTTTTGCAATTATAATAATTTGAAAAACTTCCCCAGACATCATTGGATTGTGGGTTCCAGGCATAACCACTTTTATCAGTAAGATGCTTAGCTAGTTCATAATAATCGTAATAACACGCCATCCATATATAAGAATGAAGTTGATAAAAATTAGAAGGATATTTATTTGTAATATCTTGGAACCCACTTCTAATACGACTCCACTTTAAATCAATTTTCTTGTAAACACTCTCTCCAACATAATCTCTTATACTGTTAGCAACACGAGCATACTGTTCATTACCATCTGTCTGGTTTGATGCCCAATCTGCAAAACCTTCAACACTCCCACTTTTACCTATCCATCTTGGTAATAAAAATGGAGCGGTTGTTGTATAAATGTTGTAATAGTCTGGATCATAGGCAATTGATTTTTGTAAAAATCCAGTAAGTTTAGATTCTAAATCACCAAGACCGAGGCTAACAGCGAGACTAGATGAATAAAATCGCGGATCTATAATTTCAAATTCACTATCAATGTTATTAATTAGATCTTGAGCAATTTCTAAATGCTTTTGCATTTTCTCACGTCCTTGTTCTGAAATTCCACCGGAAAAAGTTGTCCCTCGATATTTCCAGGCCAAGTTCTTATTGGCGTTTATAAGTAAGATTATAGGTGTTATTGATTTAGGAATGTTTTTCTTCCATGTTTCCAACTTGTTGATACTTTCCATTATATTATCAATAGGCATATCGCGATAATTTTCAATCAAGGCGGAGTAAAAGATATCGAGTTTCCATTCTCCAGAAGCAAAACGTGATTTATTATTACGTAAAAATGAGATTTCTTTTTCTAATTTTTCAAACTCTCCATTTAAATATAGCTCATTAATATCTTCTTTATAATTTTCAATCTCGTAATAGCTTTTAAGCAAGGGATTGCTTAAAATTCTTTTTACCTTTGATCGGCCTGGAATAATATCTTTAATTTCGTCATATTTAAATGTATAAGTTACATTGATATTACCAACAACAATAGGTTTAATAACAATGTTAACATCGGTTTGATTTATTATTTCCCCAGAGTACTCTTCACCTGTTTTTAATATAATAATATCTTTTTCAATAACATCAGTAGGGACTTTTTCACTGTAGGTGTTTTCATAGATATACAAAGCAGAAACTATGATAAGTAAAACAATGATGATGCTTATGAAATATCTTTTCATAAGTTTTCTCACTAGATGTGAATTTTTGAATTTCTAATGGATAAATTGTTTTCAAAGTTTACAGACAAATTACTATCGATAGTTTTTCGCTGTAATCGTACCTCATTTGTTCCTGTGTTGCTTTATCTTGATTGTTAAAATGTTTTAAGTTGATACTCTTCCTGGCAGGGGAACGGGCAGGTGTTGGCAAGTCTTTTTGGATAAGATGGATATCTGGCTGCCTCTTGTCTCGAATTCACCATGCATACAAATATCGCCATCATGATCCTGAAGGATGGTCTTTGCTGTTTCTACGGTAAATTGTTTTTCATTCTGTTGGCATAGTTGTCTGACTCGGCCTTCTCTTGAGTCGGGGGAGAGTGCGTCTTCGTTGTCATGCATTGAAAAGCGTTGAGCGAAATTAAAGTCTGTTTTATTTTCTTCTTTCATTGCGAGATCAAATTCCGGATGGCGCAAATCGCCTTTGTTACGGATACTTAGGTTATTTGATATGGAACGGGTGTCGCTGGTAATTTTTTCCGCCACCCAATACTGACTTGCTGTTTCCAATACCCATGCTTCGGTTTTATCCGTTATCAGGTATGAGTTGTGATAGGTCATAGTAAAATGCTCAGCACAATTCCGACTTTGTCCATATTCAGTTAAAAGTGTAAAAATGCGGGTGTGGCGGAATTGGTAGACGCGTGGGTCTCAAAAACCCGTTCCGTAAGGAGTGTCGATTCGATTCCGACCACCGCACCATCTCTACATTAATTCACCTTCGGTCAAGTATAATTCTTATTCAGACAGCTATAGTGGATATAGGATGTGGACACATTTTCTAGACGCTAGAGTAAAACCTGTGGCAGATCTTAATTCTTAGTGATAACCGGTATATTTCTATTAACTTTTTGGCGCAGTCATCCATTACAAAATTCAAGAATAACCTCTACGTAATTTCAACAGCCAAGAGAATAGCTTCGTAATTTATAGCTGGATATGGCTGGATTTATGGCTGAAAATTGTTTATAGTTATTTTTTGGATATTTATAGCTGGATATGGCTGGGTTTATGGCTGAGACAATTAAAACACATACTCTTCAAATCAGCCCGGAAATGCTCGATATCATTGCGGAGTTGGATGAATTCAAAGGGGCCTGGCGTGTCTTTGCCACCCTTACCCCCGAACGTTTGTCCGCCTTACGCCATGTGGCAACAATTGAAAGTATTGGCTCTTCAACCCGAATCGAAGGGAGTCAATTGTCTGATAAGCAAATTGAAACCCTGTTAACCGATCTCCCAAATAAATCCTTCCAAACACGTGATGAAGAAGAAGTGGCAGGCTATGCAGAAGTTATGGAGACAATTTTCTCATCCTGTTCGTCGATTACTCTGACTGAAAACCACATTAAACAATTACACGGTGATCTACTTCAATATTCAGGAAAGGACGAAAGACACCGCGGCAGCTACAAAAAAATGGATAATCATGTTGAGGCTTTTGATGATAACGGGAAAAGTCTGGGGATAGTTTTTGCTACGGCACCGCCTTTTGATACACCACGCTTAATCACAGAGTTAGAAGAGTGGACAAATAACGCACTACAAGAAAGACCTTTTCACCCTCTTCTGGTTATTGCCATATTTATCGTTGTCTTCTTACAAATCCATCCGTTTCAGGACGGTAATGGTAGATTGTCACGTATATTAACTACCTTATTGTTATTACGCTCTGGCTACGCTTATGTTCCCTACAGTTCTTTGGAAAGCGTTATCGAAAACAGTAAAAGCGGATACTATCGCGCATTACGACGGACACAAAAAACGATTCGTACTGACTCCCCTGACTGGACACCCTGGATTACGTACCTTTTAAAAGCCTTACAAAAACAAAAGAGACAGCTAGAAAAGAAAGTTGCACGCGAGCAAAAAATTCTTGGTCAACTACCGGAGTTATCGCTACAAATTTTGGAACTCACCCGTGAACGAGGCCAAGTCAAAATGGATGACATCATCAAAACAACTAATGCCGCCCGAGGGACGATTAAAGATCATATAGCATCTTTAGTAAAAAATGGTCATTTAACGAAACACGGCAAAGGGAAAGGGACTTGGTACACCATTTCAACTGACTAATTTTATTCCCAACAACATATAGGGAAATCAACCTGATGTCACAAAATAAACATAAAGACCGCAGAGAAACTTTACTTCAGGAAATAGCTCGTCAAAAAACTGAACTCAATAATCTGGAAGATAAACTCTATCAAGCTAAGTTGCGATTGGAAGAACTTAACGCTGAATTAACAATCCTGGGTTCCAACAAGGGGCCACTAGCCTCCTTAAATCAACAACCTCCTTCGGAGCCTATGACAGCAACTCAAAAGATTATACTTTTCCATAATCTTTTCCGTGGTCGTAAAGATGTCTTTCCTACGCTGTGGGTAAACTCAAAGACAGGTAAAAAGGGATATTCACCCACATGTGCAAACGAATGGGTACGCGGAGTCTGTGAAAAGCCCAAGATAAAATGCGGTGAATGTCCGAATCAGGCATTTCTACCTGTGACCAATCAAACAATCCTTAATCACCTTCAAGGCCGACACATAATAGGACTCTACCCTCTACTTGAAGACGAGACTTGCTGGCTACTGGCTGTTGATTTTGATAAAGAATCCTGGACTGAAGATGTCTCAGCCTTCCTTGAGACCTGCCATAATATGAATATCCCAGTGTCAGTCGAACGTTCACGTTCGGGTAACGGTGCACATGCCTGGTTCTTCTTTACTTCACCTGTTCCGGCAGCCGTGGCGCGTCGATTTGGTTGTTATTTGATTACAGAGACGATGTCACGACACCATCAACTATCAATGAATTCCTATGATCGGCTCTTCCCCAACCAGGATACATTACCTCGTGGTGGGTTTGGTAATCTCATCGCACTACCACTGCAACAAGAATCCAGGAAAGATGAGAACACCGTCTTTCTGGATAAAAACTTTTTTCCCTACTCAGACCAATGGTTCTATCTTGCCTCGATAAAAAGAATTGCGCCATCAACTATCATTCAAATAGCTGAAGAAGCAATAACCCATAATCAGATCATAGGAGTGAAATTCAGTGTAAACAATGAAGAATTAATAGATTCGACTCCATGGGAAAAAAACCCTAGTGGTCAATCAAAAATGATACGTATTACTGAATCCATCCCTGCTGTTGTCCATGCCGTACTCGCACAACAGCTATTCATCTCAAAAGAGGGCTTGCCATCTCCAATGCTCAACCAAATCAAACGTCTTGCTGCCTTTCAAAATCCCGAGTTTTATAAAAGACAAAACATGCGGCTCTCTACCGCACTAACACCCCGTGTAATCACATGTGCTGAAGAATTTGTTGAACATATTGTTCTCCCCCGAGGTTGTCAGGAAGAATTGGTAGCGTTACTTCATGAACATAATAGTGAGTTGTCTATTGATGATAAAAGATCTCATGGCGAATCTGTCAATGTAGATTTCACAGGTGAGCTCACTCCTATCCAGAAAAAAGCCGTCGATGAATTGCTGAAGCATGATATCGGCGTATTTGTTGCGCCTCCGGGCATAGGAAAGACAGTAGTAGGTGCGTATTTAACGACTAAACGAAATTGCAATACACTTATCTTGGTACATAGACAACCGTTACTTGAACAATGGATAGCACAGCTATCGCTTTTTCTAGATCTGGAGGCAAAGGACATCGGGCAAATCGGTGATGGTAAACACAAGCCCAATGGCAAACTCGATGTGGCAATGCTCCAAAGCCTGGTACGCAAGGATCAGGTAGAAGATCTCGTGGCAAACTATGGTCATATCATCGTCGACGAGTGTCATCACCTACCAGCGGTCTCGTTCGAACGTATCTTGAAGGAAGTGAAGGCACGATTTATCACTGGGCTCACCGCCACCCTACAACGCCGTGATGGTCAACATCCCATCATTGAAATGCAGTTGGGCCCGGTACGTTATTCAGTTGACACAAAAAGCCAGACAGAGAGTAGACCATTTGATCACTACATCGTTATCCGTGAGACAAACTTTGAGTTAGAAGAGAACCGTGGAGATTTAAAAATACAATCACTTTATCGTTTGCTCGCCGAAGATGATAAACGCAATGAAATGATTTTTAATGACGTCTTACAGACACTTGAAGAAAAGAGATCTCCTATTCTACTTACGGAACGCAAAGAACACCTTGATTATTTGACAACACGTTTCCGCGCATTCACCAAAAACCTAATTGTTTTGCACGGAGGCAGAAGCACTAAGAAACGCCAACAGGAACTGGATCGCTTAACAGCTATTCCTGACAATGAAGAACGCCTCATCTTGGCAACAGGACGATATATCGGTGAAGGATTCGACGATGCACGTCTTGATACCTTATTTCTGGCATTACCAATATCCTGGAAAGGTATTTTAGTTCAATACGTCGGACGACTTCATCGATTGCACCCCGAAAAAACTGAAGTGCGTGTATATGACTATGTTGATCATAAAGTCCCTATGCTTGAGCGAATGTTTCAACGTCGTCTACGTGGTTACCGTGCTATTGGATATACAGCAAAAGAAGTGTCAACATTATAGAAAAGCATACCAATCTGCTAGTCAGTCACCAAGAGTTTAATTTCAAACAGCCCAATAGCTTCAATATTTTAAGGAACCGTAATTTACTCTCACTTGTGTCATTCTTAATGTTGATCGACCAGTATTTATAAATAAGAGTATCGCCGAGTAAAATGAACCCCATGGGCTTTGCAGAGTCTGTTAGAACATATGAAAATAGTTAAAACCTACACACTCGCATTTTTTAAATTAAATATCTTTTAATATCAATTATTTATGGCTATACTCACCGGATTCAAAATCCAGTTCTAGCAACAGAGTGGGGGGATTCCTCCTCCCCTACTTTTTTTATTCATCCAGTTCCAATATTTTACCGTTTTTGGACACGACCAGTGTTTTCATCTTTTCTTTAAGTTCAGATAATAATATTTGTTCCGTTCCACGCAGAATAATATTGACGCCAAATTTACGATTTTTAAAAAATGGATAACTACCGATAGAGATGTGAGGATATTGTTTTTGTAAATTCGCCATCCCTTTTGCGATCTGTCCTTCACGTAAATTTGTGATCACGCTTTCCGTCAGTATTGGGTCTCCTCCAATTAATCGATCAGTGATCCCTTCAAACATGGCCTGCATGATCTTGGGAACTCCGGGCAGGACAAAAACATTTTCTAATTGAAAACCTGGTGCGCCACTGACTGGATTATTGATCAGAATCGCTCCCACAGGAACATCTGCCATTTTAAGTCGCGCATCGGTGATATCTTTGGCCGGATAATAGGCCTCCAGTAAACGTTGTGCCTCTGGATCACGTTTTACTTCTCGAGCAAAAACCTTGGCAATCGTAGCGGTCGTGATATCGTCGTGTGTTGGACCTATGCCACCTGTTGTGAAGACATAGTCACATTGTTTGCGTGCTTCATTGACAACGTTAATGATCACTTCTTCGTCATCGGGGATAACCCGAGCTTCAGCCAGGACAATCCCCAATTGTTCAAGACGCAAAGCGATGAAGGATAGATTCACATCCTGGGTACGACCAGAAAGAATTTCATTGCCTATGATAACAACACAGGCTGTGAGCTTTTTTGACATGATCCCTACCGATTAAAAAGAGATGCAGATTTATTTTATTTTACAGAAGGTAACAGAATGGGATACGAATGACATCCCTATCGATCAGTGCATCGTCCTTGTGCAATTCAATTTACTGCATAGCAAACTAATTTATCAGGCAACCATGATTGATTCAATTAATCGCTTAACCGTAGCCGGTTCAAATGGTTTGTCACAGATACCGGATACTCCCGATTGCTCAACAGCAGATAATTTACTGGTGTTCTCTTCTGTCGTGACCATTAAGACAGGTACTGTCGGTTGATGGCTCTTGGTCCGAATATAATCAAGCAGACTATGACCATCCATTTCGGGCATATTATAGTCAGTGACGATAAGATCGAAATATTCTTCGTCGATCAATGGAATTGCATCTGCACCATCCGGAGCTTCGGTAAATTTTTCTATTCCCATCTTGGTTAAAGTGCGAATGATCTGACGTCGTGCCATGCGACTGTCATCAACAACCAATACATTCAAAGACTCAACATCAAAATCTTCGAGCATTAT
Source organism: Gammaproteobacteria bacterium (assembly GCA_965250225.1). Lineage (GTDB taxonomy): Bacteria > Pseudomonadota > Gammaproteobacteria > Eutrophobiales > Eutrophobiaceae > CBDEUK01. Next base: position 4,378 of record CBDFNQ010000012.1, on the reverse strand, counting down.
CTGATCCGGTTCGAGATTATCCAGGCTGGAATATAATGCTGTCTTTAACTGCGCTGTGGTGAATGGCTTGGGTAAAACAGCGGTTGCGCCAGCTTGTTTTATCGGATCCAGTTCGTTAAATGAAGTCACTGTCGTAATCAGCATAAAATGGAGATCTTGTGTTCCTGCATCTTTGCGTAATAATTTAACCAGTTCTATGCTGGTCATATCGGGCAGGTGCATGGTCGCTATGACCAGATCTGGCTTATCCTGTTTGACTCGATCCAGTAATTCTTTACCGCTACCAAGTGACAGAAAATTCGTGATCCCAAGCTCTGAAAACTCACCTTCAATGATCTTGCGTTGCGTATCTGAAGGTTCGACCAGGATGATGAATAAATCCTGAATTTTCTCGTACATGCGTACTCCTGAATATTCAAAATGAAAATACTCATTAGTCATCGGCATGACAGAGAGTTTTCTTTAGGAGCTTATGTGCCTTCTTTTTTCAATAGAGGGACAGGTTAAACCTGTCCCCGAGATAATTATATTTACCAACGGTAAACTAAGTTTGCAAAGACATTTCTGCCAGCACCCGAGAGTCTTTGACCTACTGGGACAACGCTGGCCGAATTGCGGTTAAATCCGGAAAGATGATCGGTATATTGTTTATCCAGCAGATTCTCAATTCCAGCCTGTAGATGCAGACCCTGACTGGCAAATGAATACTGTCCGTATAAATTTAACAAGGCATACCCACCTGTGGCACTGTTATTATTATTGGGGTTTGCCGGATCTAGAGTTAAGGTATTAGAAATCTTATCTTGCTCAGCGAAGGCGACAGTTTCAATCATCGTGCTCCAGTGATTGGTTTGGTAACTTAGGGACAAGCTCGTGTTCAGCGGTGCAATACGATACAGAGCATCATCAATATCACGACGTTCACCGCGGGTATAGGCTATCGTGCCATCGACTCTCCAATGGCTATCGAATTCAAAACCGTAAGCTGCGTCAAGACCATAAATTTTTGCATCTATATTCGAGAATACTAATGGGGTTGAATCACCGGCAGCAAGGGCACTAAACGTGATAGCTGAGGCATCTATTGAAGCAATACCCTGTATGTAATCATCAATATTTTTATAATAAACACGCGGAGAAAAATAGATTTGATTATTATCAAAATTCAAACCCAGTTCGATCTGATACGAGATTTCAGGATCGAGTCCAGGATCACCGACATAATTATTGCCATCGCCCAATCCGGCATTGATCTCTAATGGGATCCAGAGGTATTTCTCAATATAGGAGGCAGAGCGGGTTTTTCTTGCAACGGCGACTTCGAGATCGAGACTATTTGTCATCTTATGATTGATTTTAATCACCGCATCAACATTGGTATCTGTCTGGGATAAATCCGAAGTGTTATAACGATTTCTCAGATCCTGAGCTGCAAGTGTTACACCATTAACAACAGCACCAGTGTCCGCCAATACAGCCGGAAATGCATTTACAAAACCTGAATCGCTGTCTACATGCTCAACTCGAAGTCCAGCTTCGAGATTGGTTTTAGGCGCCAGTTCTCCAGACCATTCTGTAAAAACGCCATAATGATTGGCTTCAGCATCATTAAAATTGGTGATAAAAAACATAGCAAAATCCGGATCACTGACAGTGGCATCCGTTTGATTCATTTTTCCATCGGTTCCAAATTTCAATGTGCCATTACCGAGGGTACGACTTGCAACCAAAGACCAACCAAAACCTCCACTCTCAACATCAACTGCTCGTTTATCATCACCGAGAAAGGGTCCTAATGGTAAAGCAGAAAAATCGGGTGCTGGCCGTAGACTGAAATTATTCATTTGATGACTGATGTCACTGACAAAAAACTTCGCTTCAACATCATAGGCATTCATTTTTGTTTTGAACGCAGTGTTTAATTGATTGGTCTTGAAAAAAGAAATGTCCAGAGGCAGAACCGGGTTGCCTGAGTTATCGGTGTCCGTACGGCGTACGTCAAATATAAACTCATTGTTATTTTCACGGTAACCAAGACCAAAACCGAAAAAAGTCTTTTCATAGCTGCTGCCGGCAATCGTGCCACTTTCATATTCTGTATCATCACCTTGATCATGCGCACCAAGGAAATGGTAACGAAAATTATTATTCGAAATGCCCAGTAGACTACCCAAATGGTAACCACCATTCACATCGGTGCCAGCCAGAGAAACCTCGCCATGAGGTGTCATGATGTCTGAATTAGTGTAATGGCTGGTTTTTGATTTGGCGTTCGCATAACCACCGATGCCACTGCCCGTGCTAACCGGGGCTATACCACGAGTGACTTCAATCGATTCAACCAGAGAAGCGGGCAAATAATGTAATGGTGGATCCATCCAGTTTGGGCCGCCTGATTCAATGTATGAACCATCTATCTGAACATTTATTCTCGGACCATGCATACCGCGATATTGTGGTTGTCCACTGACACCGCCGTTATAATTTAAACTGCCGCCGGGGACTTGTTGAAACATAGCAGAAGAATCCTGTGTCGAAACAGGTAATGCATCCGGATTAATCACGGAAGCTGAGAAACCAACAGTTTGTTCGCCAGAAACAGTAAGCTCGGGTAAACCCGGGTGATCCGCGTGGAGTGTTTCTGCTGTCAGCAATCCTGTGGTTGCAATAACTGCTAGAATGAATCGTAAATTTCGTTGATAGAATTGCATGTTTCCCCCAATACCTACTTAATTATTACCTTGAGTAAATAATTTATTTGAGCGCGAATTATACTGGAATGAAAAACAAATCTGGATGCGACAAATTGTCGCACTTGAGGGTAAGCTGGTTGAGCCTATAATCACTGAGATTCTAATAAAGTACAAATAGCTCCATGCATCAGGAAGAACACGGTCAGAATTATTTAAAACAAAACCTGAATTATTTACTGGTTTTAAGAAGCATCGCCATAGGCACACAAATTCTGGCCCTGGTTTTTATGTACTATGCTTTTTCGGCGCCCATTCCTTTAGTGTCTGTGTTTATTGTTATTAGCATTCTGGCTATATATACAATTTATTCTTGGCAGAAGTTGCAGAAAAAGAGTTTGATTGTTGATGTCGATTACATGACCCAGCTGGTGGTGGATATTCTGGCCTTATCGATGCTGGTATATTTCACTGGAGGTTCAACTAACCCATTTATTTTTTTCTTCTTATTGCCGATTACTTTTGCTGCTGCAAGTTTGCGCTTGAAACAAACTTGTGTCATAGCTGGTATTTCAGCGTTAAGTTATACCATGCTCATGTTCTTCCATGTGCCATTATTAAAACACACAGGCCAGCACGAAGGTTTTGATTTACATGTTTGGGGTATGTGGTACGGATTTTTAATCAGTGCAGGATTAGTCACGTATTTCGTGTCACGTATTGGAGCCACTGTGAGAAAACGCAATCAAGCACTGGCAATGGCGCGCGAAGAAAGTTTACGTGCCGATCAAGTATTGGCCTTAGGCACACTCGCAGCAGGTACAGCACATGAACTTGGAACACCACTATCAACAATGGCGGTGTTGGCAAAAGAGCTGGAACACGAGCATCAATCCGAACCGGATATTCTGGACAATTTGCAATTACTTAGACAGCAAATTGATCGTTGTAAAACCATATTATCTAAAATGGTCGTTGATGCGGGCACTGCTCACGCTGAATCTGGTGAAGCCAAATTATTAAATGAATATTTGCTTCTCTTGCTGGATAATTGGAAATCTCTACGGCCAGATATAAAACTTGTTGTTTCCTTTTCTAACACCGACCCAACACTGGAAATTATTGCTGATGCCACTCTCAGTCAATCTATTATGAATGTGTTAAATAATGCAGCTGATGCAGCCAATCAACAGGTTGAGTTTATTGCTGATTGGGATCATGGACAATTACACATAGAAATTCTGGATGATGGTGATGGCATAGAATCTTCATTTGTGGATAACATTGCTAAACCAGTCGACAGTCAGAAACAACCCGTTGGTATGGGTATTGGTCTTTTTTTAGCGCAAATAACCTTAAACCGTCTGGGAGGGAAACTGGAAATCTCAATACGTAAACACAAAGGTACATGCGTAAAGATCAGCTTGCCACTTACAGGACTACGTACAACTTAATCACGATGAAAGAAAGAACACTATTATTGGTTGATGATGATGAAATTTTTTGTGCAGTGCTGGAAAAAGCATTAATCAAGCGCAGATTTAAAGTACAGGTTGCATATGGTGTTGATCAGGCCATTGAGCAGATAATTCTGTCTGTTCCTGGGTATGCTATTGTCGATCTGAATATGCCGAATGGCTCCGGGTTAAAATTAATACCTGTATTAAAAGAGAATAATCCGGAGATGC
>CBDFNQ010000011.1:0-30958 GCA_965250225.1 Gammaproteobacteria bacterium | reverse complement strand
CATATTGCAGATGGTTCCAGACACGACCATTGAGGTCATTGAACGATGTTCGGGGCATGATGGCACCTACGCGGTTAAATCTGAATACCATGAAATTTCGATGAAGATCTGCCGCCCGGTTGTAAACAAAGTAAAAAAAGCTGAGGTCGATCACTATGTCAGCGATTGTCCCATGCAGGTCATCAAATTAAAAATGGATTAAATGGTGATTTAAAACCGGAAAGCCCATTTACCTTATTAAAAAATGCCTACGGTATTTAATATGCAAAAACTAACTCAAGATGATCTCTATACACTGGAAGCCTACGACAAAATGCGCCCAGGAGTTTCGCAAGAAACTAATGACGCACAAAAAAAACAGACGTTTAGCAATCGGTCCAAATGCCAATGTGTATTTTGAAGATCGTTTGACCATGCATTATCAAGTGCAGGAGATGTTACGCGCTGAAAAAATCTTCCAGGGACAGGAGATCGATGAGGAATTGGCAACCTACAATCCGTTGATCCCGGATGGATCCAACTGGAAGGGCACTTTCATGATCGAATACGATGACCCTGAAGTTCGTTCGGTTAAGTTAAATGAATTAATTGGTGTCGAACAGGCTCTCTGGTTTCAGGTCGGTGAGCATGAAAAATCACGCCAATTTTTAATGAAGATCTGGAACGTACGACCGAAACAAAAACTTCGGCTGTACATTTTATTCGGGTCGAATTAACCGAGGAAATGATTGATAGTCTGAAAAATGGGGCACAAATCAATGCTGGCATTGATCACACCACTTACTCTCATAAGGCATGCCCGATTTCAGACAACATTCGCCAGTCTTTGGTAGCAGATTACAATAATTAATCTTTCCCAGGCAGTATTCATTCAAGGCTGTTCAATTCATCCTATAGACCTTATTATCTCATCCTGTTTTTCTTACTGAAATATTATTGAGGCACAGCATTGGCAAAAGATTACGACGCAGCGGATATTGAAGTCTTAACGGGTCTTGATCCGGTAGGAAAAGACCGGGGATGTATACCGATACCACTCGACCGAATCATCTTATTCAGGAGGTGGTGGATAATAGTGTTGATGAGGCCATATCCGGACATGCGGATACAATTGAAGTCATCCTTTATAAGGACTCCTCCATTAGTGTGACGGATAACGGTCGTGGCATGCCAGTGGATATTCATCCAGAAGAAAAAGTCTCTGGCGTGAAGTCATCATGACACGGCTGCATGCTGGTGGAAAATTTTCCAATAAAAATTATAAGTTCTCTGGTGGCCTGCATGGTGTGGGTGTCTCGGTGGTCAATGCCTTATCAAAAAAACTGGAAGTCGTTGTGAAGCGAAACGGCAAAGATATTCAATGACCTTTGCCGGTGGAGATAAAAAGAAAGGCCTGACCGTGGTTGGTGAGGTCGGTAAACGTAACACCGGAACAAGCATACGTTTTTGGCCGATTGAGAAATATTTCGATCTCCAAGCTCAGCAATTCCTAAACTCAAACATTTGCTTCGCGCCAAAACGGTGCTTGCACCGGGTTTAACCATCAAATTAACCGAGCAGAAAACGGTGAAAAAACCAAATGGTATTACGAAGATGGTATAAAAACCTACTCGCAGAAAGCCTGGCCGGTGTTGAATTATTACCACCCGAACCGTTTCTCTGGCACCATGGAGGCCGAACACGAAGCCGTTGAGTGGGCAATACATTGGCTACCGGAAGAGGGTGATCTGATCACTGAAAGTTATGTGAATCTGGTTCCAACATTACAGGGTGGCACACATATCAACGGTTTCCGTCAGGGATTACTCGAGGCCCTGCGCGAATTTTGTGAAGCCAGAAACTTATTACCAAGAGGCATTAAGCTCACGGCAGAAGATGTCTGGGAACGTTGTGCTTATCTCTTGTCGGTTAAACTCGATGATCCACAATTTGCAGGACAAACCAAAGAACGTTTATCTTCAAGAGAATGCACAACCTTTGTCTCTGGTGTGGTTCGAGACTCGTTCAGACAATGGCTACATCAACACGTTGAAATGGGTCAACGTATTGCAGAACTCGCGATCAGTTCTGCTCAAAGGCGTCTAAAGGCCAATAAAAAAGTAGTCCGCAAAAAAATCAGCGGTGGCCCTGTGTTACCCGGCAAACTGACCGATTGCACCTTGCAGGACATTTCTATCACTGAATTATTTCTTGTAGAAGGTGATTCCGCCGGCGGTTCAACAAAGCAGGCACGTGAGCGTGAGTTTCAGGCAGTGATGCCATTACGCGGTAAAATACTCAATACCTGGGAGGTCGAATCGTCTCAGGTCTTGTCCTCAAAAGAAGTGCACGATATTGCTGTGGCGATTGGTGTAGACCCAGGCTCAGATGATATTTCAGGTCTACGTTACGGTAAGATCTGTATTTTGGCCGACGCAGATTCAGACGGATTACATATTGCCACCTTGCTGTGTGCCTTGTTTTTGAAACATTTTAGAAGACTGGTTGAAGAAGGTCATATCTATGTGGCAATGCCACCCTTGTATCGCATTGATGTCGGCAAAGAAATATTTTATGCCCTCGATGATGCAGAGAAACAGGGAATACTCGATCAGATAGCTGCAGAGAAGAGGAGGGGCAAGGTCAATGTCCAGCGTTTTAAGGGACTTGGGGAGATGAACCCTATTCAACTACGTGAGACTACTATGGCAGTGGAAACACGTAAGCTAGTCCAATTGACCTTGCCAGGACAACCAAAAAAAGCGATTGAGCTTATGGATATGTTACTGGCAAAAAAACGAGCCCCGGATAGAAAAAAATGGTTAGAATCCAAAGGCGATTTAGCATCTTTACAATAAAATTTGGTTCAAGCCAGCATCCCCTGTCAATGTGCCTGCGACGTGATCTCTAGTATTAAGAAACAGAGAAAGCCGGCCTGATTTCTTTTGTTCACCTCTCAGTTGATGAGCATGGTTGAATCATGGGTTAGGTATAGCAATGGCAATGCCAATATATGTTTATATATAGTAATCAAATAGATACAGAATTAATTTAAAGTTAAATATAAGTTTTTTTTGTACTATTTAAGTTGTTACTGTCTTTTACAGACGACACAATAATTGAGCAGACAAGCTTATGAACGACAATATGAATCTGGATTTTGAACAAATAGAAAAACGTCCGTTAAACGAGTTTACCGAGCAGGCATATCTGGATTATTCCATGTACGTCATTCTGGACAGGGCGCTACCGAATATTGCTGATGGTCTGAAACCCGTGCAACGCCGGATCATCTACGCGATGTCCGAATTAGGCTTAAAATCAACAGCCAAATACAAAAAATCAGCACGTACCGTTGGTGACGTAATCGGTAAATTTCATCCGCATGAGGATTCCGCCTGTTATGAGGCTATGGTGCATATGGCGCAGGATTTCGCTTACCGTTACCCACTTGTCGATGGTCAGGGGAACTGGGGCTCAATGGATGATCCTAAGTCTTTCGCAGCCATGCGTTATACCGAATCAAAATTAACCCAATACACCAACGTACTTCTGAACGAACTGGAACAGGGCACAGTCGAGTGGGCGCCTAATTTTGATGGCACACTGGATGAACCTAAATTATTACCTGCGCGACTGCCCAACATTCTTCTGAATGGCACAACCGGGATTGCTGTTGGCATGGCAACCGATATTCCACCCCATAACTTGCGTGAAGTTATGTCGGCCTGTATCCGTCTAATGGAAGCTCCGAAATCCACCGTGCTTGATTTATGCAAACATGTAAAAGGACCAGACTTTCCAACCGATGCAGAAATCATTACATCAAAAAAGGATATACAAGAAATCTATCAAACAGGTAGTGGTTCAATCAAGATGCGCGCGACCTGGGTAAAAGAAGATGGGAACATCGTGATCACAGCAATACCCTATCAAAGTTCTGGTAGCAAGATCCTTGAACAAATCGATGCACAAATACAGGCAAAGAAATTACCCATGCTGGAAGATTTGCGCAATGAATCGGATTATGAAAATCCTACGCGTCTATTATTAATCCCGCGATCCAATCGTATTGATATTGAATCCTTGATGTCACATCTGTTTGCCACCACAGATCTTGAACGCAACTACCGCGTTAATCTCAATATGATCGGGCTGGATGGTCGGCCACAGGTAAAAGATCTTAAAAGTATACTAAAAGAATGGATTTCATATAGAACAGAAACAGTACGCAAACGTTTGCAGTTTCAACTGGAAAAAATCCTTTCTCAAATTCACATACTTGAAGGTTTGATGATTGCTTATCTAAATATTGATGAAATCATTGCGATCATCCGTGAAAAAGAAACACCAAAGAAAGTATTGATCAAACGTTTTAAGCTTTCAGAGATACAGGCAGAAGCCATTCTTGAATTAAAATTACGTAAACTCGCTAAACTTGAAGAAATGAAAATAGAGGGTGAACTGGATGAATTAAAAACGGAACGTAATTCATTACAAAAAGTTTTAGATTCTGCCACGCGTTTGAAAACTCTGATCAAAAAAGAATTTCTCGCCGATGCAGAATTATTTGGTGATGATCGTCGGTCGCAATTACACGAGCGAGAAGAAGCCAAAGCGATTGATGAGAAATCTTTAATACCCACCGAAGCGATCACGGTTATTTTATCGAATAAAGGCTGGATCAGAGCGGCAAAAGGACATGATATCGATCCAGAAAGCCTCAGTTATCGTGCCGGCGATGATTTTCATCAAGCTGCCTTTGGTCGCAGTAATCAATCTGCTTTATTACTGGATTCAACCGGGCGTTGTTATTCATTAGCAGCACACAGTTTGCCATCAGCAAGAAGTCTGGGTGAACCTGCTTCAAGCCGTTTAAACCCACCGGATGGGGCGACGTTCGAGGGGGTGATGCTGGGTAAATCCGAGGTAATTTATTTACTAGGGACTGATGCAGGTTACGCCTTTATGAGTCATCTTGAACCCTTGTTTACTAAAAACAAAAATGGCAAAGCGGTATTGAGTATTCCCAAAGGAGGCAAAGTGCTTCGTCCTACATTGGTACGCGATGCAGAAAACGACTGGGTTGCTGCTGTCAGTTCAACAGGACGTTTTTTGACCTTTCCGATTGAGGAATTACCCTTGTTGGCAAAAGGCAAAGGCCTGAAATACATGCAGATCCCACCGGCTAAATTAAAACAACGTGAAGAGTATGTGGTTGCCTTATGTGCCTACCCAGAAGATGCGAGTATTCAACTGATATCTGGTCAACGAACCTTGACCTTGAAATCTTCAGACCTGGAACACTATGTCTCAGAACGTGGACGACGGGGAAGTATGTTGCCCAGGGGGTTTCGCAATGTTTCGGATATGAGACCTGTCCTTAAACAAACAAACGATTGAAACTGAGACCTTTGCGCGAAAGATATTTTTTATTTTATTTGTAGCAAGGCTACCGCGTCCTCGACTCTGTCTCCTGATTCGTTCTCGGCCTCTGTTCCAAACTCGGCTCTACCCCTTCCTTGGGATCGTACCTCCTTCTATGACCTCCATGGATGGAGGAAATGTAATAGGGTTATAGGAACAACCCTTACCCATGCCGTCGTGCTATCGCCCCTTACTTACATCTGATACACATGGATGTGCGAATGTCGCGATTGCAGGATGCAATGGGGCGGCCGTGTAGGCAAGGCGAAAATGTTCTAAAAAGCGGAATTTACACGCAGTCAATGAACATTTTTAGGTTATTTTTAACGTCGCTATGGTAGAAAATATGAATGACCGCCAAGGATGGTGGGAATGCAATAGGATTGTCCTGAACAATCCTTGCCCAGCAGAGGTCTCATAAAAAAAGCCGGGAATAACCCGGCTCTATAGTTATAAGAACGGATATCTAAGGGGGGGAAGGAGGATAAATCCGTTCAGTAAAATGTTTAGCGTCCCGTAAAAAAAAACCTTTAATACTATTTTGGTGTTGATTTATCTAAAGAACCTCTGATTAAGTTGTCATTTCGACTCCTGTCCCGAACTGAAGGGAGGGAACTTGGGAGAAATCTGTGATTTAATAGTCAAATAAAACCAGTTAATTACAGGATTTCTCGCTGCGCTCGAAATGACAAATTCAACTAAATCAGAGGTTCCCTAAATGAGGTTTTTTGCAATCATAAAGATAATCCAGAAGTAGAAAATCTTGGGGAGCCAGAAGGTAATAAAATTTAGAGAGCTATCGGCATCATGCTGACAACTTTCTGCATATCTTGTCAGTGATTCTGCTAGTCGGCCGGCCGCCTCACCAGCAGAAACAATTGGGAAAACCTTCGCTTCCATCCAGCAGTTCTGCACTCATTAGGGCCTCGGAGACCGAACTGTTACCAGCCAATGAATTCTTAGCTCTGCTTGCGAGTGTCTTACTTAAACCTGAATTTTCTTTAACTGCGATCTCGAAACTTTCAATGGCGGGTATTCCAGCTTCCTGCATGATCGCAAGATTGGATATTACTTTTGCTCTGCAGCTATTCATGATCAGTCGGTTACTAGAAGGTAATAAACGACCCAATCGAATCAGAAACTCTGGCCAGCCGTTATTATTGAAGTCTGTTATTAGTTTCTGCAGTAATTTAATAAGAATAAAGACGCCTATCAATATTGTTAAAATACGGCTGATATAGCCTGCTATGGACAAATCTCCAGAAAATAAAGCGGGTATCGGCAACACAAACAAGGCAAATATTGCGACAAAAAGCGGCATCATCATCTGGCTACGAAGGCGTTGTTGACGTAGAAAAGAAGCTTCATAGTTTTTTGCCAGGAAACCATGCATTCTATCCAGAGTACCGGCTTTTTCTCCAGTGCTTAACAAGGAATAATCAAAGGGTGACAGTAGACCCTGATCATTCAATGAGGAAACTAACGACTTACCCTTACGTACCGAATTAGTAATGTTTTGAAGTTTAAAGACAAGATGTTTATCAAACAGATCCCCCATTGACTGGAGGCTTTGTTCCGCTGTTAATCCTGCGCCTAGGCCATTAGCAAATGCCTGGTGCAACTCTGCTTTTGTCTTGTTATTGAGTTTCAGTTTTGATCGCCTTTAAGGGCAGGGTATGGTTTAGAAAATATGTGAAAATTTTTGTGACTAGAACAGATATTCAAGGCTGAGTCTGCCGGCTATCTCAGTCTCACCTCCTTCCATGGCACCAAACTCTACGTCGGTAGCAAAGGTCAATCGGTCTTGTACTGCCAAACCAAGATTGGCTCCAACAAAACCACCATAGACATTTTCATCATCCGTGGCACTGTAACTAAAAATTGTGACCAGTGACATGAGTAAGGCTTTACGTGCAACTGTGTGATGTTTTGACATGCGGTGTATCTCCTTGATTTTTCTTGTTTTTTTATTGAATTCAGCATCAATTCAGTCTGTTTCTGAATCTGAAAGATGTTCTGCTTAAGTTAGACAAGACTTTTAAAGTATATTATGAAGTATATTTAATAATGTCAATTAAATTCATAGACTTATAAATATAACTTATAGCTAATTCTAGTAAAAAAACACGTATTTTTATGATGAAGAAACTGTGAAGGGAAGCTGTTGTGACATGCTAGAGAGGAATTTTCGATAACTCCCCGCAAATTTCTCTAACAAGTGTAGGAACCAGATAATCCGGCAGTACCTCGCGTACCTCTCGCATAATTATCATGGCTTGCTCATCAGACACCAGGAAATGTGCTGCACCAATGACCGGATCCGGCGTATGCAGCTGATAAGGGATAATCCCGTACGCGAACAGCGTTTCACTGGATTAACCTGGTCAGGTTTGTAGCTTGACTTAGATCTGATCAGAACCACTAACAATCTACTCTGTACAGTTCATTGCCCACCACACTGTACTGGTACAACATTTGCAGTTTTTCCAAAATACCCGTCAATCAGCTAATCAAGAGGACAAAATAATGACAACGAAGACGGAGTTTCATAGCTATATCACCCAGGCCATAGAATTTTTCGCAGAGGGAGATTTCTATCGCCATAATCTTGACGGCCAAAACGTCACAGAAGAAGCCGATTGCAAGGTCATCAATACCAGGCGGATACCATTGCCATCGTTGACTATGAGGTAAAAACTCAGCCGCGTAGTAATTCAGGATGAGTCCGGCAAGGTTCTGCGCCTCATGACCGAGATTTCTAACAACTAAAGATCGACAACCGATAGCTTCAGAAAAAACATAATGAAATTACGAACGCAAATATTTCTGGGATACACCATAGTATTCGTACTTATGATTGCCCTGGCAATTATCTCCTTTAATATGATAAACAAGCAGGTTGAGACGGCGGACTGGGTTGTTCATACTGATGAGGTTCTCACGGAGATTCATTATATCGAGAATCTAGTGGTTGACATGGAAACAGGGCTGCGGGGCTTTCTGATCACGGGCAAAGATGAATTCCTGGAGCCTTACGTTGATGGAAACAACCTTTTTGAAGCCACAATTACGGAACTCATGGAGACTGTTTCCGACAATAACGCCCAGGTCGAGCGACTTAAAGAAATCATTACACTCTTCGCTAAATGGCAGGGTAAGGCTGTACAGCCTGGAATCGCTCTACGCAAAAAAATTAACAACCAATCCATTGATTCCGAGAAAACCATTCAATCCTTTATCGAGCAAGGCACTGGAAAAGAAATAATCGACAAGTTTCGGATCAAGATCAACGAATTCATCAGAGTTGAAAACGATTTATTGGTAAATCGAACTAAAGAATCCAAAGCCTCCGCAAGGCTATTGATCCTTACGATCATATTCGGGACCATCATTGCTATTGTACTTGGTATGATTGGCGCACTCTTCGTGACACGATCCCTGTTGAGGCAGATCGGTGGTGAACCGACGGACATTGCAAACATTACTGAACAGATCGCCGAAGGTAAGCTGGATATCGAGATCGAAGCCAGTACCGGCATCCAGGCATCTGTTGTCGCCATGCTCGAGTCACTGAAACAAAACCGAGAACGCACGCGCGTTCAGGATTGGTTCAAAACAGGTCAGGTGGGGCTGAGTGGTCATATGCGCGGCGAACTGAATATGCCGACCCTGTGCAAAAATGTCATTACTTATTTGTGCAAGTACCTGGGCGTCCAGGTCGGGAGCTTTTATCTGGTCGATGCAGACGGCTTACTACGTATGCAGGCCAGTTATGCCTTTACCCGGCGCAAAGACCTGACTAATGAAATCAAAATCGGCGAAGGACTGGTCGGACAAGCGGCGCTGGAAAAAGAATCCATCATTATCTCCGATGTCCCCGAGGATTATATCGACATCAACTCCAGTCTCGGCAGTGCAGTGCCACGCAATATGATGGTGGTGCCAATATTACAAGAAGACAGCGTCATGGGCATACTGGAAGTCGGTTCGTTTAAACTGTTTAGCGATGAACAGATCGAATTATTAAAACTGGTCAATGAAAACATCGCTATCGCCATTAATTCGCGTCGGGATTATGAAAAGACGAATGCATTACTGAATGAATCTACAGAGAAATCATTAGAACTCGAAAAACAAGAAGAACGAATTCGTTCAATCGTTGAAAGCTCAATCAGTAGTATTATTACCATTGATGCACGCGGTATCGTGGACTCGTTTAATGTCGCTGCGGAAAAACTTTTCGGTTATGAGCGCAAAGAAGTGATTGGTCAGAATGTAAAAATGTTAATGCCATCGCCTTTTCATGAAGAACATGATGGTTATTTACATAATTATCAAACGACGGGTAATAAGAAGATTATTGGTTTTGACAGGGAGGTCGAGGCGCGTAGGAAAGACGGTACTACCATACCTGTAAATTTATCGGTTGGTGAAATGATGTTGGACGGTGAATCTTATTACATCGGTACCTTACAGGATATTTCCGATCAAAAGGAAGCGGAAGGCTTGATTCAACAACAAAATGAAGAACTCAAGGCTGCTAACGAAGAACTGGAAGAGCAGACCCAGGCCTTGAAGTCATCAGAAGAAGAGTTACAGGCACAGGGCGAAGAGCTGCAACAATCGAATGAAGAGTTGGAACAAAAATCCGAATTTCTTGAACGACAAAAGAGCGAGATCGAAAAACAAAACAGCGCTATAGAAACTTCAAGACAAGAACTTATGGTCAAGGCCGAGGAACTGGAAGTCTCCAGCAAATATAAATCCGAGTTCCTGGCCAATATGTCACATGAACTCCGAACACCACTGAACAGCTTGTTAATCCTGTCCAAGTCGCTGGCCGATAACCGCGAGGGCAACCTGACGGAAGATCAGATCGAATCTGCGGGTATTGTACACAGCGGTGGTCAGGAATTGCTGGAGTTGATTAATGACATTCTTGATTTGTCTAAAGTCGAGGCCGGTAAGTTGAGCGTGCATATTGAAACCATTGCCCTGGATGAACTGAAAGATGACCTGAGCAGTAAATTCAGACGACTGACCGAAAAAAAGGGCCTGGAACTGAAACTGGAAATTGACTCAGGTGTGCCTGAAACAATACAAACCGATAACCAACGCGCACAACAGATACTGAAGAACCTGCTGTCCAATGCGATTAAGTTTACTAGTCAGGGTTCAGTCACGGTTAAACTACATCAACCCACAAGTGATATACGCTTTAAAAATAGTGCATTAACAAACGACAAGGCCATCGGTATCTCGGTAACCGATACCGGGATTGGTATAGCCGCAGACAAACAACTCGCTATCTTCGAGGCCTTTCAACAGGCCGATGGCTCTACCAGCCGTCAGTACGGTGGTACGGGATTGGGCCTGACCATCTCGCGCGAACTGGCACGGTTGTTAGGCGGCGAAATCCAGTGTCAGAGTGAAGAAGGGGTGGGCAGTACCTTTACCTTGTATCTGCCCCTGGATGGAACAGTTGCCGTTGACACTGAACAAACCACGGCCAGAGTTAAAGCGGGTGTTAGTCATCAAACACAAGTACCGAGTAGCCCGGTAAACACACAAATACCCATTGTCACCAACGCAGCAGGGAATGAAACAGTCTTCCTGGCTGATGACCGACAAATAATCTCTCCGAAAGACAAATCCCTGTTGATCATTGAAGATGATCGATCCTTCGCCAAGTACCTGTTACAACTTGCCCGTGATAAGGATTACAAATGTCTGTCTGCCGGTGACGGTAGCAGTGGTTTGTACCTGGCGCAAAAATATCAACCCAGCGGTATCATCCTCGATCTGGGGCTGCCTGATATCGACGGCCTGACGGTATTAGATCACCTGAAACATGATCTGGCTACGCGCCATATCCCGGTACACATCATGTCTGCCCGCGATGCTCGTACGACATCACTGCAGGCAGGGGCTCTGGACTTTCTGAAAAAACCGGCTACAGAAGAGGGCATCAATGAATCACTACAAAAAATCGAACAGATCCTGGCCAGCGATCTCAAGAAACTGTTGGTGGTTGAAGATGATGACGCCAATCGCAAGGCGATTATAAAGCTGCTCGAGAATAAGCAGATTGAGATAACCGATGTCGCAGATGGCGAATCGGCAATCAACACCATCAAAGCGGAGCAATTCGATTGTATCATCCTGGATATGGAACTACCCGACATGACCGGCTTTGATGTCTTACAAAAGCTTAAAAACGAAAATGACATCCACTTGCCACCGGTGATCATCCATACCGGCCGCGATCTGAGTGAAGACGAAAATAAGGAACTGAACCGCTATGCGGATAGCATCGTCATCAAGGGTGCAGTTTCACCGGAACGCCTGCTGGATGAGACCTCCTTATTCCTGCACAGCGTCGCTGCCACGATGCCGAAGGATCAACAAGAAATGATCCAGATGATGCACCAACCGGACCAGGCCTTGAATGATAAGCGGATACTGCTGGTCGATGATGATGTCCGTAACACCTTTGCCCTATCGAAAAAATTACGTGAACACGGTCTGGATCTTGTCCTGGCGGACAATGGTCAACTCGCACTGGAACAATTGGAGAAAGAAGCCAATATCGATATGGTTTTGATGGATATCATGATGCCGGTAATGGATGGACATGAGGCCATGCAGAAGATCCGACAACAGACAAAGTACAAAGACCTGCCCATGATTGCCTTAACCGCACTGGCCATGCCCGAGGATCGGGCCAAGTGCATAGACTCCGGTGCCAACGATTATCTGTCAAAACCAGTGAATATCGACAAGCTCTTATCCATGATGCGCATCTGGTTATACAGTAGTGATAAACAGGAACGGCGGAAAGAGAGACGACCCTGGGGTGATGAGGATAGTGGTGATGGGGACAACAATGATCAAGCTAACGAAGGACAGTCATCAGTTAATAGTCAGCACGACTCCAAGGATGGAGGAGGTAGAGTCGTGTCTGGAACAACGACCGAGGTAGAGCGACGCTTGGAGCCAAAGCCGAGAGTTGCGCCGGGAGCAGCAACCGAGAAAAAAAAGCAAAAAAGAAAAACACGTAAACGGAAAAATACATCGTCATAAAATACGACGCCAGGGAGGGCGGAGGTAGAGCGACACTTGGAGCCAAAGCCGAGAACTGCGCCTGGAGCGAGCAGTCGAGCGGCAACCGAGAGACCGAGCAATTACCGAGTGTATAGTCGACAGATTGTAGAAATTACTCCTTAAGTAAATATTCTAATGGTCGATAATAGAAGGCGTAATTGGATACTTATAAAAAATTACAATGGTTTCCTATTTGCCACTGACTTGAAGCATGACTGAGAAAGAACTGGAAGAACTGGAAATCGATCTATTGCTCACGGCGATCGAGCGACGTTACGGCTATAACTTTCATAACTATGCACGCTCGTCACTGAAGCGTCGCATTAGCCACCGTGTGAACAACGCCAATCTGTCCAGGACCACCGACATGCTGCCTCGCATAATCTACGACGAGGTGTTCTTTGATGACTTTCTCAGGGATATGTCGATTACTGTCACGGAGATGTTTCGCGACCCGCGCTTTTATGTGTCCGTACGCGAACAGGTGATACCATTGCTCAAGACCTATCCCTTTGTGAAGATTTGGCACGCTGGCTGTGCCACGGGTGAAGAGGTCTATTCCATGGCTATCCTGCTGCAGGAGGAAGGTTACTATGATCGGTGCCATATCTATGCCACCGATTACAATAAACACTCACTGGCTATTGCTGAAGAAGGCATCTATCCAGCCGAGCGCATCAAACTGTTCACAGAAAACTACATCAAGGCTGGTGGACAATCCTCGTTCTCGGATTACTACCATGCTCAATATGACGCAGCCAAACTCGATGGGTCGCTCAAAAAGAACATCACTTTTGCCCATCATAACCTGGTCACCGATAGCGTCTTTGGTGAGATGAACCTGATCATCTGTCGCAATGTCATGATTTACTTTAATCAGACCTTACAGAGCCAGGTGTTACACCTCTTCCTCGACAGTCTTAGTCAACATGGTGTGTTGTGCCTGGGCACGAAAGAGGCTGTCGATTACACCGATGTGGCAGATCAGTTTGACGTGATTTCAAAAACCGAAAAGATTTACAAAAAGAAACCCTTAGCCAATAGTCCGCGGCTGGTAAATTACTGACGACGGCTAATTCATGGATACAACAGCTTACCAGGCAGTCGTAATTGGCGTCTCCGCAGGTGGGATGAATGCACTGAACATCATCCTTCCTGAACTGCCGGTTGATTATCCTTTACCAGTGATTATCGTTCAGCATATACGTGAAGATATGCTTAGTAATTTAGCGGAATTTATGGACAATCGTCTGAGCATTGCCGTGACCGAAGTTATCGATAAGACACCGATAAAAAACAGTACGGTTTATATTGCGCCGCCGGGTTATCACTTACTGGTCGAGGATGAGCACATATTCAGTCTATCCGAAGATCCGCGGGTCAATTATTCCCGACCGTCCATCGACGTTTTGTTTGAGAGTGCTGCCGATGTTTATGTCGATAGATTAGTAGGCGTGATCCTGACCGGTGCTAATTCAGATGGTGCCTTGGGGCTTAAGAAAATTAAAGCAAAAGGTGGGCTCACCATCGTCCAGGATCCGGACAGCGCCGAAGCCCCGGAGATGCCCCGTGCGGCCATCGACTTAGTAAAGGTTGACCAAATTTTGCCGCTACAAGAGATGGGGCAATTTTTGGCTAAACTGTGTCAGTCGACAGATTGCAAGTTACTGATGGCTGATCCCAATGAGCGATAATACAGAGAGATCTGGTATGGCTGATCAACTACACACAAAAGGATTACCGAAAATATTAACGGTTGATGATAAACCGCAGAATCTTCATGTTTTGCGGGAGGTATTAAATGACCTTCCAGTAGAGATCATTGAGGCCAGTTCTGGCGAAGAGGCCCTGTCCAATATGCTTCGCTACCAGTTTGTTGTGGTGTTACTAGACGTGAAAATGCCAGGTATGGATGGCATAGAGACGGCGAACCTGATGCAAGGTTACGATAAGACCATACAAGCGCCGGTGATATTCGTTACCGGTCACGATGTGAATGAACTGGATCAGGTTGAGGGCTATGCTGCCGGTGCTGTGGACTACATCATCAAACCTGTCAACCCCGAGATCTTGAAGAGTAAGGTCAGCATGTTTCTGCAACTCTATCTTCAGTCCGAGGAACTTAAAGAAAAATATGAGGAAACTGCTTCACTGGAACAGATACTGAAAAATAAAAATGTTGAACTGGAAAAAAATAATAAGGCACTCGAAGTTGTTAATATTGAACGACAGCAGCGATACGACCAGACCCGACGTCTGTTGGAGATAAATCCAGATGGCATGTTGGTTATTGATGATGACAAGCACATTCTTTTCTCCAACCCGGCGGCGGCAATGTTGTTAAACCGCGATATAAAAGAATTGCAGGGTGAAGAATTCACATTCCCCATGCCGGACGGTGACAATATCGAATTTATTATTAATGACGAGAACATTGCCGAAATGCGCGGTGTCCAAATCGATTGGAATGGGAAAAATGCCTTACTGGTATCAATGCACGATATTACCACGCTCAAGAAAACCGAAGCGAGGCTATTTCAACTAGCACAGTATGATCAACTGACGGGACTTGCGAACCGCGCACATTGCCTTGAGTATCTGGTCAAGGCCCTGGCACAAGCAAAGCGTCGCAATGGTTATATCGCAGTATTGTTCGTGGATCTGGATAAGTTTAAAGACATTAACGACAGTCGCGGTCATGACGAGGGAGATGAATTACTCAAAAGCGTAGCAAAACGTCTGAAGACCTGCGTGCGCGAAGGCGATCTAGCCGCCCGTTTTGGCGGCGATGAATTTGCACTGATACTGGATGAAATTAGCGAGCCTGAAGATGCCGGGCTTATTGCACAAAAGATCCTTGATGTCATGACAGAACCCCATCAACTCAAAGGCAAACCCACTATTGTTGGATGCAGTATTGGTATCGCCACCTTTCCCCTGTGTGGCAAAGAGACGGACGATTTGTTCAAGGCAGCGGACATCGCTATGTTCCATGCCAAATCTAATGGACGAAACAATTACCAGTTCTTTGCAGCAGAGATGCAACAGCAATTGGATCAGCGTGTCCATATCGAACAGGATTTACGTCATGCTATTCAACGTAAGGAGTTAATATTGCATTACCAGCCTCAGGTGGATGTCAGCAATGGGACGATAGTTGCTATGGAGGCCCTGTTACGTTGGCAGCATTCTGAAAAAGGGTTGATCAGTCCTGCGAAGTTCATCCCGGTCGCAGAAAGAACCGGATTAATTGTTGAAATAGGCGAATGGGTTATACAAACAGCCTGTTCTCAGGTTAAAACCTGGCATAGTGATATTTTTCTAGAGAAACATAGTAATCCGCTGTCATTGACGGTAGCAATCAATGTCTCGTCTAAACAATTAATCAACGGCGATTTCAGACAAAGATTGAAACGTACACTGGAAGAGACAAGATTTAATCCTTATTGTCTGGAGATAGAACTGACCGAAGGCATCATGATGGATGATCCGGAAGCAACGGTTGCCGAACTGGAGCTTATACACAAGGATGGGGTGGACGTAGCTGTGGATGACTTTGGTACTGGCTATTCCTCGCTCAGTTATTTGCAACACCTGTCTTTGAATAGCCTGAAAATTGATCAATCGTTCATTGCCGGGATCGGCAAAGACCCTCAAGCCGAAGTGATCATAAAAACCATTATTGCAATGGCCCACAACCTCGAGTTGCGGGTGGTTGCCGAAGGAGTGGAAACGGAGCAGCAAGTCGCTTTTTTACGGCAGAACAAATGTGATCTCATGCAAGGATATTATTTCTCCAGGCCATTACCTTATGACCAAGCAACCTTGTTACTGCAAGATGGGCTTATGGAACTTTGTAAATCGGCCTGATAACGCATTTAAGCGTAGCCAATATTTTTACTTGCTAAATAGTCATTTTTAAAGAGGAATTTTTGACAATTCTCCGCGAACCTCTCTGACCAGAGTTGGAACCAGATACCCCGGTAATCTTGCGCGGACCCCTTTCATGATGTTTTTGGCTTTTTCTTCCGAAACTTCAAAATGTTTAGTACCACTGACCGGATCCAACATATGTAGATAATAAGGCGTAATACCATGCTCAAATAAAGCCTCGCTGAGTTCTGTTATTGTGCTAACCGAATCGTTTACACCGTTTAGTAATACTGATTGATTGAATAACGGAATATGTAAATCTTCCAATCGTTGAATGCTGTTTGCAGCATTCTCATCTATTTCATTGGCATGATTAATGTGCAGTACAATGATGGGTTTGAGCCTTGTCTGTGTTAACCATGACAGATCAGCTTGAAGAATGCGATCGGGCAAGACAATGGGTGTGCGTGTGTGTATGCGCAGTCGTTGTAGGTGTTCTATCTCTTCAAGTTTGTGCGTCAACTCAGATAATTTAGTGTCCGTGAGGGTAAAGGGATCACCTCCACTTAAAATGACTTCTTTGATACTGTTATCTGAGCGAATGTAGGAAAGCGATGATTCAGTTTGTGAACTAGTCAAACTACTTTCGGCATAAGGAAAATGTCGACGAAAGCAATAACGACAATGAATCGCACAAGCACCTGTCACAATCAACAATACCCGTCCCTGATATTTGTGCAGCAAGCCAGGAATTTTTTCAGATTCCAGATCACCAACCGGATCATTAGAATAACCGGCAGCTAAAATTTCCTCTTCGTTTGCCGGGAATATTTGTCGTAGCAGTGGGTCGTTTTCGTTTTTACTATTGATACGGGATATAAATGATTTTGGTGCACGAAGAGCAAATTGCTGAGTTGCCTTTATAGAGGGGATTAGAGCATTATTGCTGTGATTCAGTATTTCCAGGAGTTTGCTCGGTTCCAAGATGGCTTCTTGATGTTGTTTTTGCCAGTTCATTTTGCTGCATTCCCGATTCAATCGGGTATGATATGCGCTTTTTTCACCGGCTTTAAGCAGAAATATCAGAGGACAACATGGCAAATTACAGTACTAACGAATTTAAAAACGGTTTGAAAATCATGATTGATAATGATCCCTGCGCCATTATTGAGAATGAAATTGTAAAGCCCGGAAAAGGCCAGGCCTTTAATCGAATAAAAATTCGTAATCTGAAAACCGGTCGTGTCATTGAACGTACCTATAAATCAGGCGAGTCCGTTGAGGCAGCTGATGTCCTTGATGTGAAACTGCAATATCTCTATAACGATGGCGATGTCTGGCATTTCATGGACGCAGATTCTTATGAACAGTATGAAGCACAGGAATCGGCGGTGGGTGATACCGCACAATGGCTTAAAGGTGAAGAAATCTGTGAAGTGACCTTATGGAACAACTCACCAATCAGCGTCACGGCACCGAATTTTGTATTTCTTGAAGTCACGGAAACCGATCCTGGATTGAAAGGGGACACGGCGTCGGGCGGTAATAAACCCGCGACACTGGAAACCGGTGCGGTGGTCAAAGTTCCTTTATTTATGGAAACCGGTGAGATCCTGAAGATTGATACCCGTACAGGCGAATATGTGGGTCGTCAAAAAGACTAAGGGTCATGTCAAATAATGGAAGGACAAGTATTCCGCTTGGGATGATCAAAGCCAGGGCTACCTTGTTACAACAGATTCGCGAATTCATGGCAGAACACCAGATAATCGAGGTCGAAACGCCTTATCTATCCCAAGCTAGCAACAGCGATCCGAATATCAGAAACTTTCAGACTGTTTATCAATCGCCGACAGAACCCTCAGCGACGAAACTCTACCTTCATACTTCACCTGAATATCCGATGAAACGCCTCTTAGTTTCTGGTATGAATTCCATCTATCAGATTGCTCGTGTTTTTCGTGATGCTGAGCAAAGCAAAGTACACAACCCGGAATTTACCATGCTGGAATGGTATCGATGTGGATTCGATCATCTTGAGTTGATGGATGAACTGGATTCTCTGCTAGAGAAGCTGGGCTTGAGTAAAGCGAGTCGTAGTTCTTATTGTGATAGTTTTCTACGTTTCAGTGGGATCAATCCACATCTGAGTTCCGATGAAGAATTAAAAGAGTATGCCTCACTTCATGGTTTGGTGATGAAAGATACTGATCGTGCGAGTGTGTTAGATTTTATTTTTAGTCATAAGGTCACACCACAACTTGGACACGATAAGCCGTATTACATTTATGATTATCCGGTTGAACAGTCCGCATTGGCAAAGATTCGTCCTGTCGAACAGGAAAAATATTTCGTTGCTGAACGTTTTGAATTATTTATTGCAGGCATGGAGATTGCCAACGGTTATAATGAAATGAATGACGCAACAGAATTACGTCGGCGGTTTGAGAAGGAACTGGACTTTTGTCAATTACACTCCTTACAATTTGGGCCAATGGATGAAAATTTATTACACATCATAAATGATTTACCTAATTGTGCCGGTGTGGCCGTGGGGATTGATCGTTTATTGATGACAATACACAATAAACAAGATATTAATCAGGTATTATGTTTTCCAATTCATCAAGCCTAAAGGGAAAATAATATGTCGATCTTCGCTGTTGATAAATTAATCACTGAAGCAAGACGATTGGCGCTTGAATATCGTCAGGCGACAGGCAAGGTTCTCCCAATCACTGCCGAGATCGCTATCAATGATGCAATACGCTTACTTGATTTAACCGCTGCGGAACGTGGAACACAGGGATACGATGCAACCATGGAAAAAAATGCGGAGAGTCTGAAGGTTCAGATAAAAGGCCGAGCGATTTTGCAGGAAAACAAATCAGGCCATCGTCTTGGACAACTTAAAATGGAGCAGGCGTGGGATGCTATTGTGCTTGTGATCATGAACGATGTATTTGAGACTGAAGAAATTTATTTTTGTCATCGCAATGATATTGAAGATGAGATCTCTTCTACAAGTGAAAACAAACGCGGCAGTTTTACACTGGCCAAATTTAAAATCATTGCTGATTTGATCTGGACTGTTGAAAATGGTTTAGAAAAAAATGAATATTGGAGCAATCAAAACGACTGATAGATTTTTATTCGACTTCATATTTTAAATGCCTTTTCAGTAATTCAGACTATTATGTTAAAACCTTCCGATATCCTTTCTGATGATGGCCCACTGGCCGATTTAATAGACGATTTCGTTGCGCGACCTTTGCAACAAGAAATGTCAGAAACGATCATGGATGCGATAATCAACTCTGAATCACTGGTTTGTGAAGCAGGAACAGGCACAGGAAAAACGTTTGCCTATCTAGTGCCGGCTTTGCTATCAGGATTAAAGGTTTTGATCTCAACTGGGACAAAACATCTGCAAGATCAACTTTATCATCGCGATCTTCCAACTGTTCTCATGGCGGTCAATGCAAAAACAAGTACGGCATTGTTAAAAGGTCGTTCAAATTACTTGTGTATCCAACGTCATCGGTTTGCAGGTGACATTGTGAAATCACCTGCCTTGCATACTGAGTTATTTGCAATGAGTGATTGGGCGCAGCAAACTGAAACTGGTGATCTTACTGAGATATTACCTGAGTCTTCTGTAATACGACCATGGGTTAGTTCAACGGTAGAAAATTGCGTAGGTCAGGAATGTGAGCACTATGATAATTGTTTTGTATTAAAAGCCAGAAAGCGTGCAGCTCAAGCAGACGTGATCATTGTGAACCATCATTTGTTAATGGCAGATATGGCACTTCGTGAAACCGGTTTTGGTGAATTATTACCTAATATCGATGTAATCATTTTTGATGAAGCCCATCAGCTACCAGATCTGGCCTCACAATTTTTTGGTATAAATTTTAGTTCGCGTCAATGTCTGGATTTGAGTAACGATACACGTACGGCCTATCAAAATGAAGCCTGGGATGTCGAGGGGTTTATGGATGTGAGTTACAAACTCGATGCTGCTGTTCGTGAATTGCGATCAAAGTTTTTAACCAACGAACAAAAAGTCGAATGGCAGATTATTATTTCAGACATAGCAATCAAACAATCACTCGATCAGTTGTGTGATACATTAAAAGAACATTCAGACTTGATTGAAAAAATTAGTGATCGTGGCAAAGAGCTGGATAGTTGTTATAAACGCAATTTGCAATTACATCAATGCTTGAATTCTTTTCTTGATCAAGAAGATAATTCTTTTGTGCAATGGCTCGAAGTTCGTGGCAAAGGTTTTTTATTACATAAAACACCATTGAACATTGCAGAAGAATTTCAGAATCGATTGAAGCATTATCAGTGTAGCACTGTATTTACTTCTGCTACCTTGGCTGTCGGAAAAAAGTTCATTCATTTCTCCAGCCAATTGGGATTGGAAGAGGCATATGAAAAACAGTGGCCGAGTCCATTTGATTATCAAACACAGACACTATTATATTTGCCAGAGAAAATGCCACTACCATCTGAGCAGAATTACACAGAAGAGGTCATCGAACGATCCATTCCGTTGTTGAAAGCAAGTCAGGGCAGGGCATTTCTTTTGTTTACCAGTCACCGCGCACTAAAACTAGCAGCAAAATTAATATCAACTCAGTTGGATTATCCTTGTTTTGTACAAGGTGATGTAGCAAAAACTGAATTGCTTGAACGTTTTCGTCATAGCAAGAATGGTTTGTTATTAGGCACCAGTAGTTTTTGGGAGGGAGTGGATGTTAAAGGCTCGGCGTTAAGCTGCGTGATTATCGATAAATTACCTTTTGCCATGCCGGATGATCCCGTACTCAAAGCGCGTGGCACAATGATGAGAGAACAGGGCAAAAATGTTTTCATGGAATATCAATTACCACAAGCTGTTATTGCACTAAAACAAGGGGTGGGTCGTTTAATCCGTGATGCCAATGACTATGGTGTGTTAATGATCTGTGATCCCAGGTTGAGATCTAAATCCTATGGTCGAATTTTTCTGAATAGTCTGCCTGATATGACGCAAACGAATTGCTTGTCTCATATCAATGAATTTTATGAAAAATTTTCTTCTATGTAGAGATGTTGTTATTCGTTAACGCGCCAACCGTTTTCAATATTGATGAGGGTGAATTTTTCTTCTCTTGTAATAACATCGCCATGCTCAAAATCAGCGTACTGCATTTTAAGTGCCATAGTTGTGAAAAATACAGCATTCTCCAGAGATAGATCGTGGGATTTGTTTTTTATTTTCCTGGTTAATTCTTTAACGCTGGCTTTAAAAACCAGATCATATTTTACCATTGCAATATAAGTCCTATCGTCTTTCTTGTGGCCATCAATTTTTTTGAAATTTTCGACATAAAACATTTCATCGCGACCATTGCTCAGGAGGTCTGTTGTGATCTGATTTTCTATTTCTTTACTCAGTTTTACATAACCTATTGCAAAATAAAATACGAGAGCAATTAAAATCAATATAATTATTTTCATGGCATTGCTAACATTTATTACTACAGCTTCTTATCCGTTCCAGCTAAACTAATGATCTTTTGCTTTAATTTTTTTGCATGCACGCGATTTTTACCCATTTCTTTTGCCTGATACATTGCTGCATCCGCCTGCTTTAATGTGTCGTTATAATCAATTTCGTTAATGTTCCAGTCTGTTGTTATGACACCAATGCTGACAGTGCATTTGAGATTTGGTATTTCCTCTAGTGTTAACTGTTCTATTTCCTTTCGAATTGTTTCAGCTTTTTCTGTGGATTCAGATAATGATGCGCGTGATAATACCACGACGAACTCTTCGCCACCAAAACGAACAGCGATATCTGACTCTCGTATTTGATGACGAATTCTATCCGCAACAAAGAGCAATATTTTATTGCCAACCAGATGTCCATATGAATCATTTATGTATTTGAAATTATCAATATCCAATAGTAATACAGAAAAATCATAACGATATCGTTTAGCGTCCTCTATCAGGCGTTTGAAATGATCGATAAAGGTATGGTGATTGAGTAAACCAGTTAAGCCGTCTTTAGTGGCCATGTCTTTAAGCTCGGCATTAGTTTTTTCAAGTATCCTCGATCGATCATTTGCCAAAGCATTTAGCGCTTCAAGTTCTGCTGTCCTTTCCAAAACTTGTTGTTCGAGTAGTTGATTGTGGTGTTCAAGTTGATGTAAATGAACGAACTGGATTTCTTCTTTTTCCTGTTTGAGGATGGCCATTCGATCGGCCAGGGCCCATGACAACAAAACGACTTCGACAGCAGAACCTATTTGCATGGCGTGGCTTGTGAAGTTAGTGGCAGGCAGTACGCCCGTAAGCATGAAACCGCCTATTAATATGGTCACTAAAAAAAAACTCCAGGCAATGACGAGAAATCTTGCGGGTCTGTAACCGGAAATCCAGGCTAGAATGCCAGATATTAAAATCAATGGTGGCAAACATATGCCAATTCCTATAGATATTTTTAGTGCTAATGAAAGCTCTCCTATTAACGAGATAAATATTTCTATTAATGTCAATCCCATAATAAAGAGCATGACTTTATCAAGTTTGGGTGTATGTTCCCAGGATCTGAGAAATTCTCTGGCAAACATGATTCCAGTAAAGCTGGCTAAACCAGCAAAGAAAACACTGCTGATTTGTGCCCATGCAGAATTGTTTGGCCAAAGATATTGAAAAGCAACCCCACTTTTTGACCCAATAAATAATAGGAAACAGACAATATAGATCACATAGAAAAGATGCGTCTTTTCACGAATGTTAAAGTAGATAAATAAATTATACAGACCCATCACTATCACCAGACCAAAATAAAAACCAATTAAAGTTTGAATGTTTTCAATCTGGCTAAGGAATTTATCTCTGGTCCATAGGCTTACAAGAAAAGAAACAGTGGCTGTTGATTTTATTTGAATAAAGTACGTGACAGATTCAGTTCTATTTGAAGATTGATCAAGGTTAAAAACAAAAGTTCTGTAATTATTTGGCCGAGCATCAAAGGGAAATGAATCACCTGCCTCTTGAATAGAGTAGGTGTTTGTATCAGCCGGCGTATATAACCTGACAAGATCGAGGAAAGGATTGTCAACCTCAAGGTATTTTATTATATTGTTTTTATCTTTGAATGAGATGCGGATCCAGATAGTTCCTGTATCAAAACCAAAATTAAAAGAGCCGTTGGAGAATGTTTTGAATTTACTGGAAATTTCGAGAGAATTAATATCTTGAATATTCAGGGTGTTGTGAGGGTCTTTTAAGATTTCAATTTTGACTGAATCTCGATGGTCTAGAATATTTCCATTAAGATCAGGGTCTGCAAAAACAGCGCCAGAAAGTTGCAATAACAATAAATAAAAAATAACCTGCTTGACCATATAATTCAATTAAGTACAAAAATATTTTATATTTTGAAGGATAAGCCTTGTTAATTATCCTTTCATTAGGTCTAAATTACTTTAATTATACATTAGTTTTTTTAGTTTTCTATTATAAAAATACTAGTCTCTGATACATCCAGTTCTGTTAATAATAATTTAAATGAGTTGCTTTTTAAAAACCTAAAATTCCAGATGTTTTGGTGTCCTTGGAAAAGGAATGACATCACGTATATTAGTCACCCCAGTTACTAACATTAACAAGCGTTCAAAACCTAATCCAAAACCGGCATGTGGTACGGAGCCGTATTTGCGAGTGTCTAAATACCACCAATAATCTTTTTCATTGAAACCCATTTTATGAATACGATTCACGAGAGCATCGTAACGTTCTTCACGTTGACTTCCACCGATGATTTCTCCAATAGCAGGCACCAGGATGTCCATCGCAGCCACGGTTTTGTTATCGTTATTCATGCGCATGTAAAAGGCTTTAATGTCTTTAGGATAGTCGTAGACAATCACTGGTTGTTTGAAATGTTTTTCTGTCAAAAATCGTTCGTGTTCTGATTGCAAGTCCTTGCCCCATTCAACTGGGTAATCAAAAGATTTCTTCGAATTTTGTAATATCTCTACTGCTTCGGTATAGGGCAGGCGAATAAAGTCATGATTGATAATATTTTCCAAAGTGTTCATGAGATTTTTATCGACAAATTTCGCGAACAGCTCCAAATCATCACTGCATTCCTTTATGACATAACGTACCAAATATTGGATCATTTCTTCACCAAGACGCATATCTTCTTTGAGATCAGCAAAAGCCATTTCTGGTTCAATCATCCAGAACTCAGACATATGTCGAGAAGTATTGGAATTCTCGGAACGAAAGGTCGGACCAAAGGTATATATATTACCGAGACTCAGGGCAAAGGTTTCTCCGGATAACTGGCCCGATACCGTCAGGTTCGCTTCTTTAGCAAAGAAATCTTCTTGGTAGTTGACTGCGCCATTTGTTTTAGGAACATTATTTAAGTCAAAGGTGGTGACACGAAACATTTCGCCTGCGCCTTCGCAATCAGAGCCCGTGATGATTGGTGTGTGCACCCAATTGAAACCACGTTCCTGAAAGAATTGATGGATGGCGTACGAGAGTTTTGAACGGATGCGAAACATCGCGCCATATTTATTTGTCCTTGGGCGGAGATGTGCAATGGTTCTTAAGTATTCATCCGAGTGACGTTTTTTCTGTAACGGATAATCGTCAGTGACACTACCAAGAATGCTGAGGTTGCTTGCCTGAACCTCCCATTTTTGTCCTTTGCCAGGCGATACGATCAGGGCGCCCGTGACACTGATAGAATAACCTGTG
Organism: Gammaproteobacteria bacterium; assembly: GCA_965250225.1. GTDB lineage: Bacteria > Pseudomonadota > Gammaproteobacteria > Eutrophobiales > Eutrophobiaceae > CBDEUK01. The sequence goes on along the minus strand of CBDFNQ010000011.1, from coordinate 5,791 downwards.
TTCACTTTTTTTATATTCTCGTAATCCGCTATCGTGTCAGGCACAATAATCTGGATGTTTGCAAGACAGGAACCATCATTTAATTCGATAAATAAAAAGTCTTTCGCTTCACGTTTGGTTCTGATCCAACCTTGTACGAATATATTTGCCTCAGCTGTGCTGGCCTTGAGTAAATCATCGATTCTGGATTGTGTTGTCATACACTATTTCTTCCTTCATATTATATGCAGTAAAATTAACCATTCGTTAATAATATCATTGTTGGATTAAATTCAGATATGAAATTCGAGAGAAGTATCAATAATGATATACGGGTGATCCAGATCACCGATACACATATCTTCGCTGATAATCAGTCCAGTTTCAGCGAAATTGTATCTGAAGATGCCTTGCTCTCTGTGCTGGAATTGGCCAAATCTTCAAAGTGTTGGCCACCGGATCTCATTTTGGCAACGGGCGATTTAGCACAAGAACCGACGGCCAAGACCTATAATAAAATTCATGACATTATGAATGCACTCAATGTGCCGGTTTACTGCATCCCCGGGAATCATGATGCACCAGACAAGATGGATGAATTTCTAAACACCGACAATCTTAGTATGGAAAAAGAAATCATCATTGATTCCTGGTGTTTGTTGTTATTAAACAGTTTTAAAGCCAATACACACTCAGGTGAACTACCGCAATCAGAACTTGCCTGGTTGGCTGGTAAACTTGAACAACACACAGATAAAGCCATATTGATTGCTTTACATCATCATCCTGTTTCCATTCATTCTCCCTGGATGGATAGTATGATGCTTGAAAATGGTGATGAATTCCTCGCGCTCATTCAGAAACATAGCCAGGTCAAAATAATATTATGGGGGCATATCCACCAGGAATTTCATGAGCTACAAAATGAAATAGAATTTATTGGCTCACCTTCGACTTGCGCTCAATTCAAACCAGGCGCTATGGAATACACTAGCGATGACTTGACACCTGGGTTTCGTTTGTTGGAACTGTCGGCCAATGGGTCGGTTAATACCTCCGTCTTTCGTATTGCGAATATGGTCTAAATCTTTATTTCCCATAGCCGCTTTTTTTTACGCCAGGAAATTTCAAAATATCAATAAATTATTGAACATTAATTATGTGTTGCTATTGTTGCAATGCAATATATAATGCGTTTAAATTCAATCAAGTAAAAAGAGGTTCTGTTGTGATCATAAAAGGTAAAGTCGCAGTCGTTACAGGTGCAGCCAGCGGTATTGGGCAAGCCACTTGCCTGGAGTTAATTAATCGAGGGGCTACCAGAGTTGCCCTGGTCGACATGGGTGAACACGTTCAGGAAGCTGCCGAAGAACTCAATTCAAAGACGAATTCAGGCATCGCTGTCGCTTATCAGGGTAACACCACCGATGAAGAATTTCGTAAAAAAGTGTATGACGAACTGTGTGAAGAACATGATTTCGTGAATATCTGTATACCTGCAGCAGGTATTACACGAGATTCAATTGCAGTAAAAGTCGATAAAGAAACTGGTAAAGCAAAGATCTATGAAGTGGAAAAATTTCAATTGGTGGTGGAAGTGAATTTGATTGCGCCAGTTTACTGGGTAATGGAAATGATCGCTCGAATTGCAGAAAGTCGTAAAGCCAATGGTCTAAAGAAATGGCATCCGGATGAATTGATTCAGGGCACCGCCGTCTTTATCGGTTCAATTTCTTCGCAAGGGAATAAAGGCCAGGTATCTTATGCTTCCACTAAAGCAGGGCTTGAAGGCGCTGCAGCCACCTTAACCAAGGAAGCAATTTTTCACGGTGTTCGTTGCGGCGTGATCCACCCTGGCTTTACCGATACTCCAATGGTGCGTGCTATGGGTGATGAATACATCGAGAAATATGTATTGCCGGATACACAACTTGGTCGTTTGATTAAACCGGAAGAAATTGCCGACGCCATTTGTTTCATGATCTCCAACTCAGCTGTCAGTGGTGAACTCTGGGCAGATGCAGGTTGGCATCCATCACCTGTGTAATTTTGGAATCTCTGAACAAGTCTATCCGTGACTTGTCAGAGGGCGAAAACTAATAATGCGATTATTAGTTTTCTTACATTTTCAATAACGTATTGTTATTGAAAATGATGGCACATCCCTGTGCCACAGGAAACACTGACTGAATCAGAGTTTCCCTTCATCGATCATCCTCTCGATTCACAGAGAGATTGATTGATTTATCTTCATTAATCACTGCCATTACGACTATTGGTCGGCAACAGACCTGACAATCCTCTGTGTATTTTTGTTCGGACACTGAACAATCAACTAAAAAATCGATCAGTTCACCGCAGTAAGGACAATAACGGCTGATGTTTTGTAATAAATGCATAAATGGAATTATAAGTGAAACATGGATTGATTCATCGTCTGCAAAACATTATTTTTGGGTCATTTTAATTTTTACTTATTACACTATTGTTGTACTCCTTTAGTAATAAGAGCATTATTTGATCACTGCAACATTAATTTTGTTGCGGCGCAATAATAATTCACAACAATTATAAAATTAATTAATTAATACAAACGAGAGGGGAGATTTTTATGAAAAGTCTAGTTGCACTTTCAGTCAGTATTGGTGTTCTTGGCGCCGTTGCCACTTGGTTAGCATTAGGGCCCGCAAGTGGTTTTATCCTGATCTGGGCAGTATTCGTTGGATGGGCTACATTTTTTGCCGTCGGTGGTGACGGTCCTGCATTAACTAATACGATCGTCTGTGGTATTTTCGGCGCGATCTGTGCCTGGGTCGCTGCACTGGTCATATTAGGTGTGCCCATGGCAGACACACTTGGGCTACCCGTATGGGCTGCCATCGTAGTCGGCGTGACCGTCCTAATCATGTGCCTGGCAGCACATATTCCAGCACTATCTACTATTCCGGCCAGTGTTCTGGGTTATGCCAGTACATTTGCTTATCTGCTCCAAACTCCAGATAAACTGTCTATGGATGCCATTACCGGCGCTAATTTCAACAATGCGTTGATTGTGATTGCGGTTTCTCTGGCCGTTGGTGCGATCTTTGGCTCTCTTTCAGGCAAGCTGGGTGCCATGCTAACCAGTGATTAATTAACTGAAGCGGTAAATAATGAGGATTAGCAGGTGTCAGGCTTAAGCCTGACACCTTTATCCACTAATAAAAGGCGATGATTGAGACTGTTTTCTTTTAAGCTCTAGGATGGTATTAAACATCCGCTTCGAGTTGTTGTAATCAACGTTAACTGGAAAATAGGTTTCGTTTATTTCCAGTAATAAACCCGGAAAATGATTTAAGCCCAACTGTCTGCATTGTTTGATTTCGTTTGTCAGGGTTCGATTCAGTTTCTTCGCTTTTAATGTTAGATGAAAACTTATCTTTATCCAGCCCTATTTCACCCGCTAATTCGATTAATGTTTTTATATCTGATGGGTTTCTGGCCTGCAGATAATAAGCCTGCTGAATTGCCTGAGTCATAGCAGGGTCGAATTGATTTCCTTGTATCCTGGCTGCGATAACAGCCCGACAGGCAGGATAGGTGCTTCTCCTGGGTTTGCAAACTCGCCAGAAATCAAAATTAAATTCGGTCCCAGGCACTTCCTCCTGGATATTTCTCCAATGATTTTGAACATACTCTTTAGTCTCTTCAGGCATGTGTTCCATGCTGTCTTTAGCCAACCCTCCCAACAAAGAAACAAACTGAATATTGTCTGGCAGATTATCGAATAGATATTGCAGAGCAGGGCTGAAAGCCCAACACCAGCTGCACATAGGATCGTGTGCGTAATATAGTGTATGCATTTCAAGGTTTGATGATGTTCTGGACATAAGTCGTTAAATCGATAATTAATTTGTCATGATTATATCTAAAGCACAGGGGTGAAAGGTCGATAATATCAGCAAGATCGGAGATAACAGGAGAATCCAGTGGCCAAACCCAGGGTATTAACTGATGAAATGTTTCAATTGTTGCGGCTTGGTGAAATCAAAAAATTTAACGAAAAACGTGATACCTCGGCAGAATACGATCTGAGCAATACTGATATGAGTCGAATTGATTTGCGTGGGTTGATTGCAGAGAATTTGAATTGCGAAGGCACTTATTTTCGCATGTCGGATTTACGTGGCATTGATTTTCGCAATGCAAAAATGGAAGGAGCCAGTTTTGGCAATAGCAACGTATCAGGTTGTTATTTTCCAACAAAACTTCGAGCGGATGAAATCTTGTTCTCTCTTGAACACGGCACAAGAGTTAGATATTCAGAATAGACAATGTATTGATTCGCGCGAAAGAAAATTATAGGGATTATTTGACTTTTATAATGACCTTACGCATTTGCCAATGGTTCTCTTCAGATAGTTCGCTGGAGAATTCTTCTCCGTATGACGTTACACTAACTTTATCCTCGCTCATGCCGAGTTCCTTAAGAAGATCAGCAACACTGTTTGCTCGTTTTTCTCCTAACTCCAGATTATAGACCTCAGTTCCAGCCGGATCAGTGTAGCCATTCACTTCAATAGAATCAGGATTTTGTTCAATTATACTGGTTAATTTTTCCTTGATTTTTTGTTTGATCGGTTCACAAATGTTATCACGATCATAGCGAAACAAGATTTCGCCGCAGGCATCTTTCGGCCCTGATTTGAGCCGAAAATTTTCATTTTCTAGCTGCTCAATCTGTTGTTTTAGCTTTTCTATTTCAGTTCCATAGTAAGTGACATCAATGGGATCAGGTGTTTGATTCTGGATATTCAATAATTCATTTTTGAGGCGGGAAATCTCATCTTCAAGTGCTGTAGCGGAAGCGGCTGTTTGCTCCAGGTTTAAAATACGTTCTTTCTCATTTACTATTGCGAGTCTTCCGGCTGAGAGACGTTCTTCAAAAGAACTTAGGTCGCCAGTAGCCGTGGTTAATTCTTCAGGTTGTATATCGGCAGCAGCAAGTTCAGCGAATGAAACACCTTTGTTATTCAATGCTGAAATAGTGATGCCGCGATTTTTATCCTCGAACTCAGGCAGGTTATTCATGGCGAAATAACCCCATAGCCAGGCTGTTAGCATCAATGTTCCGCCAACGGTGGAGGCAGTAACCTTGATTTTAAAGAGACTGTTTTCAGCTTCAAGTGCAGACCCTTCCTTCTTCAATCCAACACCCTGGCGAAACAGGTTTTGACCCGCCCAGATGGCAAACACGCCGCCAATGACCAGAAATAAACTCACGACCCCATAAAAAATAATCAGGATTGTTCCTTCCATGATAGCTCTCCAGTTAGGTAAGTAATTAGTTCTCGTACGAGCGTACTAGATAAAATAAATTGCTGAAAAAATTACTGAGTAACAAGTTCTGTTTTATTCCAGGTATTCAGCCAGCTGACGTTCGACATTTTCTCTGGCATCACCAGGTACTTTGGTGAGTACGGCAAGTGCAGATATTTTGGCACCAGTGTGATCACCAATCGATTGAAATGCAGAAGCGGCAGACAGGTAGAGTAGCCAGTCATTATCACAACCTTTGCCAAGAAACGGTTTTACAAGGTTCAATGCCTCGTGATAGGTGCCATTTTTAATCAAATGTTCAGCAAGCATATGCCTGGCCAGAGTGACTTCGTAATCAGTGATTTTCTCGCTGATATTAATTGCAATTTTTAAAGAATTTTCCAGTTGTATCCTGGCTTCCTTTGCTTTGCCCAGTGACTCCAGTACTTGAGCAAACTCGTCACAATACTCAACAACAGCCCAATTATTCGCTTCGGCCAGTTCAAGCGCCTGT
>CBDFNQ010000010.1:0-37098 GCA_965250225.1 Gammaproteobacteria bacterium | reverse complement strand
TTAAATATCGCTCTTCATCGTATGGTGTTTCATTTTTTAATGCTTCGAATATTTCAACAGACAGCGCACAAGAAATGTAGCGGATTGCATTCTCTCTTGACTCCCCCATGGCTATTAGCCTATCTAAAGTGTGTTTAGTTTCAGGAGGTGTATTTTCTTTCAGTTGATTCTCAACTGCCTCTACAATTGCTTCTCCAGCACGTTGCCCTTCTTCACTGTCGGCTTGCACAATTGTTTCAGGTTCTTTCTTCATTATCTTGTAAATCTAACGCCCATGTAACCGGCCATTTTTTGCTGCGCGTTTTTGTGTAAAAATGTAGCGAAGCGAAATCCACAAAAACGCGTAGCAAAAAATTGTCCGGTTGACATGCTTGTTAGGTATTGCTTACCAGTCCATGTTCGCAGCATTGTCATGCACTCCTGTTTGATATTCAACAAAATCCTCCATGTCTTCAACCGAAGTCATTGCTTTGGCATAGGTAGAGTCCGAAGCATAAGGAAGAATGGTTGGCAGCGTGCTCTGTATGTAAACAACTTCTGGAAAGATATTTGATTCCCAGTAAAATTTCATGAATTCCGTAACTGCCTCTATTGCTTCTTCCTCATTAAATGCAATTCCACTTTGCATGGAAAAACGTGAATTACCTTTCTGATGAGGCATAAGCAGAGGAACAGCCCCTGCACCAGAGTGAATTTGAAAGGCTTCTCCGTTTTTACCGAACGCTCCATGAGCAACATAATTTCTAATTTGTCGTTTTATTGAAACTAGCTGATCATAATATTTCTTCGTATCTTTATCTGTGACATCAAGGCATGATTTAAACTTGGAGCCCCAATCGTTATCAGCTAAGTTCGCGACATCCTCGCCGGTGACCAACCGCCCTTTAAGAATTGCTGCATGAATAAATACATGCTCAGTAAAACTATAAAACGCGTCAATTGCAGAAATTGCTAGCCATTCAGCTTCGTTCTTGAGTCTATAATAGGGCATTTCAATGCCCCAAGAATTGCTAGAATACTGAGTACGTATTCGTTCATCCTTTCGTGACTTTGCCTCTTGAATCTTTTCTTTATATTCATTTTCAAGAAATAGATACCGCTCATGAAGACGCAAACTATGGTTTAGTACATTTAGATCAGAGCGCTTGGCAGCTTCATTTGCAACCCATTCAAAATATGGCCGAGCAACCTTAACTGCTTTGGATATTTTTTTGACAATTTCTTGGCATTCTGTTTCTTGGCTTTCTTTATCAGAAGCAAACAACCCCATTCCAAGTTTTCGATGCTCTAGGAGATAAGCGGTTCCGTTATAGTCAATCGGAACTGACCAAGATACTTTTTCAAACTGACCTAGGTTTTTATAACCGAGAAAATCAACAAATAGGAAATAGACAATATAGTAAGGAGGCAAAGACCTCCCTGCATCAGTGCGAACAGCAGAAAATAGGAAGTTTTTATCTGCTTTAGTGCCTTTATCTACGGCAGAGGAAATAGGATCGAGAATTAATTCAATCTTTTCCTTCAGTCTATCAATTTTATCTGGAAGCTTCATTGTAATCTCAAGATGCCTAACGTTGATTATACGGAATCCATGTTAATAGATATTATACGGACGCCGTATAGTTCATTAAACATGGAAATCAGATTGTTTGTTGTTGGGTGATTTTTCCGTATCATTTTTGTATACTCCTTATTTTCAGGGATGTTTTATTAATAAGGAGATTAGCACATGGATGTTACAGGTCAAATTGATCCCGAATTGCCGAAAGGTTTTTGGGATTCCTACATTGAAAGACTTCAGAAACAGGGCGTTAAAACCAATGTGTTGCGATGGTACGTGATCCGGGCAGAGCAATTTCTTAAGGCTCACAGCTATACACAGTTTAGTCAGTTTGAACCTCAAGATGTCAGTAATTATCTACAAAAAGCAGGCCGAGAAAAGAGCTTGGCGGATTGGCAATTTCGGCAGTTTGTGGATGCTATACGGACATTGTTTCCACATAGTTCTGTTATCAACGACAAGACCGTGGATTGGGATTTCTGGTTAGAATCCTCACGTTCCCTTTCAAATGATCATACAATAAAAAGATGACAGAGTTATTTCGTCACAGCTTCCGTACTCTAAATCTACGGCCTTTGATTTTTCCTTCAGATAAAATTTTCAAAGCTTGTTTGGCCACCAAACGTTCCACTGCGACATAAGCCAGGTTATCGAAAATATCAATCTTGCCTATTTGTTTACCTGATAAATTCGTGTTTGCTGTTAACGCACCTAAAATATCGCCTGCGCGTACTTTATTTTTGCGGCCAGCATTAATACATAGTGTCACCATCGGTGGACTCAGTTTGGAATTTTCTATGCGTTTAAGCGATTCTGTTTTATCAATACGAACAGGTTTGTTTTGATATTCTTCTATCCTGATAACCTTGGGTGCTTCAGATGCCATGAACAAGCTCAGAGCAAGACCTTCATTGCCAGCACGGCCGGTACGTCCAATGCGATGAATGTGTACTTCCGGATCAGGGGATAGTTCGAAGTTAATCACAGCGTGTAATTCTTTAATATCCAGTCCGCGTGCAGCCACATCGGTTGCGATCAATATCGAACTGCTTTTGTTTGAAAACTGCAATAACACCTGGTCACGATCTCTTTGTTCTAGATCACCGTGTAAGGCCAGTGCATGGAAACCTTGTTGGTTTAACTGATCAGCCAATTCCTGGCATTGTTGCTTTCGATTACAAAACACCACGCTGGATTCAGGTTGGTAATGTTCCAGTAGTGCAATCAGAGTCTTTAAGCGTTCGCTTTTTTCTATTTCGTAGAAAATCTGTTGTATTTTTTTATCGTCGTGCAGACTCTCTACCTGAATATCAATGGGATCATTTTGAATAGCACGACTGATTTTTTTTATTGCATCCGGGTAGGTTGCAGAAAACAACAAGGTTTGCCTTTGACGTGGCATCATTTTAATAATACGCATGATGTCATCGTGGAAACCCATGTCCAGCATGCGGTCGGCTTCATCAAGTACCAGCGTATTTAACTGACCCAGTTTTAAGGATTCTTTTTGTAAGTGCTTTAATATTCGACCGGGTGTGCCGACGACGATATGTGGTTGATGTTCCAATGAGGCCAATTGTGGAGCCATGGGTGTGCCACCACACAACGTGAGTATTTTGGTATTGGGAATAGGGCGTGCGAGGCGACGGATCTCTTTACTGACTTGATCAGCTAACTCACGTGTTGGGCACAGTACCAATGCCTGGGTTTTATACTGTTGTGCATCAAGCTTGTGCAATAAGCCAATACCAAAGGCAGCTGTTTTACCACTACCGGTTTTTGCCTGAGCGTGCACGTCGCTGCCTTTTAAAATTGCGGGCAGACCTTGTGCCTGTATCGGAGTCATAAGCTGATAATCCAGCGAATCAAGATTGGCTATAAACTCAGATGATAATGGCAGCGATGAGAAGGCAGTTGTTGTCATGTTTCTGTATTTATCAGGTTTCTAATGTTTATGATTTATTGGATTATATAACTGGATACCGGCTCGTAGGCCGGTATGACGAACTATTTACTTTCCAGCATGATGCATATTCTTTCCATTGTTACTGTAACAGTCATTCCCACGAACGCCTACAGGGATGTAGCGACGTTAAAAATAACCTAAAAGTACTCATTTACTTCGTGTAAACTCCGTTTTTTAGAATATTTTTATCTTGCTTACATGGATATGTAGGTAAGAGGCGAGAGCACGACTGCATAGGCAAGGATTGTTCCTACAACCCTATTGCACTTCCTCCATCCGTGGAGGTCATGCAGGAGGTATGACCCCATGGATGGGGAAGGTAGAGCGACGCTTGGAGCAAAAGCCGAGAGCGAATCAGGAGACAGAGTCGAGGACGCGATAGCTTGGCTATGTCAAAAAATATCATTTGTGCAGAGGTCTCTAATAGCTTCTTTTTTCTGCAACTATAACTATCTAATCAATCAGCAATGGCTTTAAGCAAACAAATAAAACTGGGCGTAAACATCGATCATGTGGCTACATTACGTGAGGCACGAGGCGGGGTTGAGCCGGAAGTGCTGGAAGCGGCGAGGGTAGCACTCGACAGTGGTGCGGATTCCGTCACTGTTCATCTCCGCGAAGATCGCCGTCACATACAGGACCTTGATGTTGAAATGTTGAAAAAGCTTCCTGGCTTGATAATGAATCTTGAGATGGCAGCGACCGATGAAATGGTGTCGATTGCTGAAATAATTAAACCAGATTATTGTTGTATTGTTCCTGAGAAACGTGAAGAACTCACGACTGAAGGTGGGCTGGATGTAGTCTCGGCCAAAGACCGGATCGCACAAGCCTGTGAAAAACTGACGACAGCAGGCATTACCGTCTCTTTGTTTATTGACCCGGATGAAAAACAAATTGAAGCATCAAAAGAAGTTGGCGCTCAGTCCATAGAGATTCACACCGGGCATTATGCCAATGTCGTTGATGACCCACCGATCGAATTACATAGGATTGTTGACTCAGCCCGTATTGCTCATACAGCTGGTTTGCAAGTCAATGCCGGACACGGCCTGACCATTAATAATGTCATCCCCATCGCTGCCATCCCAGAAATTGTAGAGCTAAACATTGGTCATGCTATTATCGCGCGTTCAATTTTTATTGGGCTGGAATCTGCGGTGAAAGAAATTAGAACTTTGATGCTAGAGGCACGTTCGTGATACAGGGAATCGGCATAGACCTGGTTTCAGTCAAACGAATTGAAAAAAGTCTTGAGAAATTGGGCGATCCGTTTGCCAAAAAGATTTTATCAGACAATGAACTGTCGGAATATTCTGATGAGAAAAACAAGGCAGCCTATCTGGCAAAACATTTTGCAAGCAAAGAGGCTTTTTTAAAAGCACTGGGAACGGGTTTGCGCAATGGCATCAGCTTTAAACAGATTTCTGTAGAGCATAATGAACTGGGCAAGCCACTCATGCATTGCGAGGCCAGGGCAAAAGAAATTATTGATGATCAATCGATCACGAACATTCATCTGAGTATTAGCGATGAAAAAGACTATGCAACCGCAGTGGTTGTATTAGAACAATAACAACAGACCTAACTAAATACACAATCCCATGTCTTTAATCGATGAAATCGCCAGGCGGCGTACTTTTGCAATCATCTCTCACCCGGATGCCGGTAAAACAACAATGACCGAACAATTGTTATTGCACGGTGGCGCGATCCAGATGGCCGGAACCGTCAAGGCGCGAAAATCATCCAGACATGCAACATCAGACTGGATGACAATGGAAAAGGAACGTGGTATTTCGATCACCAGTTCGGTTATGCAGTTTGATTTTGGTGACACGATCATCAATTTACTCGATACGCCTGGGCATGCGGATTTTTCGGAAGATACCTATCGGACATTAACAGCAGTTGATTCCGCACTAATGGTAATTGACGTGGCAAAAGGGGTCGAAGAGAGAACGCGAAAATTAATGGAGATTTGTCGTTTAAGAAACACTCCGATCATTACTTTCATTAATAAGCTGGATCGCGAAGGCAAAGAGCCAATAGAGCTACTCGATGAAATCGAACGCGATCTCAATATTCAATGTACACCGGTCAACTGGCCAGTCGGAATGGGTGGGCGCTTAAAAGGGTTGTATCATCTGGACACAGATAAAATTCGATTGTACGAAAAAAATGCTGAAAATTTACATGACAAGCTTGTCGATTTTTCATCCTGTCCTGAAATCATTAATCACCTTCCCGGTTATGAAGATGAACTGGAACTTGTAAGAGAGGTCTGCCCGGATTTTGAAAAAGAAAAATATTTGAAAGGTGAACAAACTCCCGTTTTTTTTGGTACGGCTTTACACAATTTTGGCATCAGAGAATTCCTTGAGCATCTGGCTGAAAACGCACCAGCCCCTATTGCACGTGACACTGAGGAAAGGACAGTACAACCAGATGAAGAAAAAATGTCTGGTTTTGTTTTTAAGATACAGGCGAACATGGATCCAGCACATCGTGATCGTATTGCTTTTTTGCGCATCTGCTCGGGCAAATTCAAACAAGGCATGAAGCTCCAGCATGTGCGTATCAAGCGTAAGATTCAGGTTTCAAATGCACTGACCTTTATGGCAGGTAGTCGTGAGCTGGCGGAAGAAGCCTGGCCTGGCGATATTATAGGTCTGCATAATCATGGAAGCATTCAGGTAGGCGATACGTTTAGCCAGGGTGAAAAATTAACATTCACCGGCATACCATATTTTGCCCCTGAATTATTTCGTCGAGTGCGGTTAAAAGACCCGTTAAAAATGAAGGCGCTACAAAAAGGCCTGACGCAATTATGTGAAGAAGGTGCGACACAGGTTTTCCGGCCTTTCATTAGTAATGATTTAATCCTGGGTGCAGTCGGTGTTCTGCAATTCGATGTGGTTGCGGCAAGATTAAAAGGTGAATACGGCGTTGAATGTGTTTACGAAGCGGTACAGGTTGCCACCGCCCGATGGATTGAGATGAATGACGATCAACAGATGAAAGCATTCAAACAAAAAACCGAACAGTATCTGGCGCTGGATGGTGCTGAACAACTGACCTATCTTGCACCCTCATTGGTAAATTTAAATCTGGCCGAAGAAAAATGGCCAGACATTAAATTCAACGCAACACGCGAGCATTAGGTAATTCTTATTCTCCCATCTTGTAGCTAAGGACTCCTCGGCTCTGGCAAATCGCTAGAAAATATATTCCCGACATTTTCAACCGAATATGTCCTTATATTCGTCTTTCACATTCAGCGAACGTGACTTTAATACATGCTGAATACCATCCCAGGTAGTCACGCCGGTATAGTGAGAGACAGATCACAAGCAAAAGTCTGCTGATTCTAAAGGGGAAATAAAAAAAACACCAGATGGCAATCAGGCGTGTCCATCTGGTGCGTGAGTTACGACTATAAGCCGCATATTAAAGGAGGTCATGATGTTTTCGAAGCCCCGATCAATATTGGGGTGACGTAATCCTATTCATGATCTCCAATCCACGAGAATTAATCTACACCTTATTAAAACAAATCCATATAGTACTTATGTACTATATAAGCGGTTATTTTTGTACTATTTACACAGGACGTATTAGGATATAAACAAATGGGACAGAGAAATTTGTGAGAATACTGTGAGTGATTTGATAAGTGAGAAGTCAGTGGATGTTCTTATCGTTGATGATCATGAACTGATGTGTAATGCATTGACGGCTTTACTCGAACATATTAAACCGCAATGGCGAACCCAACAGCTTGCGTCTGGCCGAGATATTTTTGCTCAACTTGCTGGCAATAATAATGTGCAACTGATCTTACTGGATCTGTTCATGCCAGAAATTGATGGTTTTGAATTAATCGAAAAAGTTGTTACTCGTTATCCGATCATTCCAATTGTCACAGTTTCAGCATCCGAAGATCCTATTCATATACAGAAAGCGTTGGACCTTGGTTCTCGTGCCTATATTACAAAATCATCTCCTTCTGATGTTATTGCCCAGGCAATTAAAACGGTTTTGGCTGGCGGAAAATATCTGCCTCTAGCAATTCTCAATAGCAGTGTGACTAACAATAACCAGTCGATAGACATGGACAACAAAGAGACGACCTCATCAGAAATACGAGGAAAACTCACCGAGCGGCAATTACAAATCTTCTATCTGTTGGGACAAGGGAAATCCAATAAGGAAATTGCGCGTGATTTATTTATTTCTGCCAACACAGTAAAGATTCACGTCAGTGCTATTCTTCATGCACTTTCATTAAAAAATCGTGCGCAAACAGGCATCGTCTCAAAGATGCTACAAGAAAAAGAAAGTTTTACAAATAATAATCATTAAATCTTTTCTATTTTTTGCAAGTAGAATTTTTATAATAATAACTATGGTATATCAGGTGAAAAAGTCATGTCAGCCATAAATATAAATCTGTTATTTTTTATTTTGTTGTTGTATTCGGTCGTCACACTGGCAGAAGACGATGGCTATCTGTCAGAAGAAGATTATTTCTCGACCATCCCATTGGTGTCCGATGCTTCTCGCTTGCCCACCAGAAAAAATGAATCTCCAGTGCCAGTTAGCGTTATTACACGAGAAATGATTGAGGCTTCTGGTGCTATTAATATTGCCGATCTTTTTCGGTTTGTTCCAGGTTACCAGGTGGGGCATGCAGACGGTGGCAACTTCGCAGTTAATCCACATGATGTAACAAATCGAGCTGTCCGTCGCATAGAGGTCAAGGTCAACGGGATATCCGCCTACAATATATTTAGTACATCAACTGATTGGGATAGCATTGGCATTCAGGTAGAAGACATTGAGCGCGTTGAAATAACCCGTACCCCAAATAGTGTGAGCCATGGTTTTAATTCTTTTATAGGTAGTATTAACATAATTACAATTAGTCCTTTGAAAGAACATGGAACTAAGATGCGAGTTCGCGGAGGTTCGGAAGATTACCAATCTTATCTTTTGAGGCACTCTGGAGAAACAGGCGAAATATATTATCGTTTTGGGCTGGATCATAAGACCCATGATGGTTTTGAAGATATAGCAGATAATGTCGAAGTCTCAAATGTGAATTTTAATATTCTCTATTCTCCATCATTCAATGATGAAATTGATATTGGATTTTATCATTCAGATAGTGATAGTGGATTTGTTAATATTGCCTCTGCGGGTAATCAGGACTTTCAATTTGACGTAGAACGCACTACAACACGAGAGTATGTGAAGTGGAGACATTTATTTTCCAATAATACTAATGAATTTAATGTTAACTTCCATCATCAATTTGGTGAGTTTGAAGATTCTCCCATATCTGTATTTGGAAATATGCCTCTCTCTACTGTACTGGGCATAACACCTGCCCAGGTTTTTACGTTTTTTGGCGCACCAGATCAAATCATTACAGCCAATCTACGAGGTAAAGAGAATCGTTATGAAACCAGTATGGATTACATAATAAATCATATTGAAAATTTTCGAATACTGATAGGGGCAGGATTACGTTATGAAACAATCAATGCTCCGAATCTGGTACGTAATACCAGGCAATCCAGATTGTCAAAAAGTCTTTATGCGAGTATTGAATGGCGGCCAACATCAAGTTTACTGCTTAATGCTGGTTTTATGATCCAGGATTCGAATGATAATACTGCAACGATTAATCCACGCCTCTCTTTTAATTATCGGTTCAAGAGAAAATATGCTCTACGTGGCAATATCAGTTATTCGGAACGTACTCCCGCATTATTAAATCAGAATCATAATGCATTATTATTATTTGATAATGGAACTTTCCTTGACGCAACGACTTCTTCTGATTCTGAAATTGACAATGAAAGACTGATCAATTATGAAATAGGTTATAACGGTAGTTTTTTTAATGATCACTTTGATATGGATTTAAACCTCTATTATCAGGAGATCAGTGATGGGGTTGACAACTTTCCTCTCGCCAAGATGACCGGAATTATTCCGGTGATAGATATTTATGATAATATCTCAGACTGGAGTACCACTGGATTTGAAACAGAATTTAAATATTTCTTTGGGCAAAATGCCTTTGTTCATCTCAATTACGGTTATGCAGATGTAAACGGACAACGTTTGCGTGGACTTTCTCCTACAATTTTTGAAAATGTAGACGATGCAGTTGCTAAACATTCTCTGGGTATCTTACTGAGTAAAAAATTTGATTCCAACCTGCATTTCGGAGCGGCCTATTATTATCAATCGGATATGAGCTGGCTTGGACATGAAGGACCTGTCGAGGTGAACCGTCTGGATTTAATGGCTAGAAAATCATATTGGCTTGGTGATTCGAAAATTGACTTGTCATTTATATTGCAAGGCCTGCTTGGTAACTATGATGAACTGCAACTAGGCAATGAATTTGAACCTCGCGCCTATTTTGAAGTAAGTGTTGATCTTTAATTTCAGTTGAGAATGGATTCCCGATGAAATTTTCTCTTATGAAAATTCTGTTTTTTATTTGCTCTATTTTTCTATATGAAAATATTCTGTATGCAGAAGAATTAGTAGAGATAAATATTTTTGTTTCAGAGAGTAAGCAAAGTAAACAGACAGAAGAAATCTTGCTGCAGCAACTATCTGAATTATCTCACAAGGTTTCTGTTGATATCTATATAGTAAAAAAATCAAACACCCTGAAACAGGACATCGATTATGAAAAAGATCTTAATGTCAGTATCGGGACAACGGCAACAAGATATTTATTGAACAAAGAAATTAAATCTCCTGTCTATTCAATATTAGTCCCGGAAGTGACATTTAATAAGCTGCTGAATAAGTTCGAACACAACAAAAAGAAAGTTAAACAGGGAACTTTATCGGCACTGTTTATTGATCAGTCACTCTCTCGCTATTTGTCACTTATTAAATTACTGGGAAGCGATATAAAAAATATCGGAATGTTTCAGGGTGAGGAACAAATCAAAATCGATCAGAAACATGCCTTGACTGATGTTGATAGGTTCCATTTAATATATCAATTCACATATGAAAATCAAGGTTCAGTCTCACAGCTCGAAAAAATATTAGAGCGATCAGATGCCATTATCATACGCCCAGGTAAATATTTAAATCCATTTGTAAGTAAATGGATACTTTATTCAGCTTATCGCAAGAAAATTCCCGTCATCTCTTTTTCAGAAAATTATCTTGAGGCCGGATCAGTTGCGAGTTTGACGAACGATATTAAACAATATAGCTCTGAAGCATCAAAAAATATTATTGGGTATTTACTCAATAGAAATGAATTTCCAGAAAACAATTATCCAGAACATTACAAGCTTAGTATTAATCGGTCTGCTGCATATTTTCTAGGCATCAAACTAACGGACAAACCGACACTGGATTAATGTCATGACGAACAAACAATCATTATTTGATTACCTTCTCAAAACATTGAGTATACGTCAATATTTGATACCGCTTTGGTTAATGCCAATTATTATTCTGGGTATTATTTACGGAACCTATATTATCAATACTTACTCGAATGATATAACAAACAGCTTGTCGAATAATCGTTTAAATACATTAAATTATCTTGCAAGCACTTCAGGGTTTAGCATGTTTTCTGCAGACATATCCACCCTAACAAGGGTTGCTGACTCCATCAACAATAATGAAGATATTAAAGGTATCTTATTTGTTTCTGACACATTGGAGATTGTTGCACGTTCATCTGGTCTTGATGACATAAATCCTAATATCATTCAGTTAATTCCTGAATACGATGCCTATCAAGTTATTAAACAAGAAAAGGATTCTTATGTTTTCTCTCCTATATACGCTGAGGGGATAAGCTCTGGAGATAGTGCGCATAAACAACTATTGGGATATGTGTTGATGATGATCTCAGATGAATATCTTGAGGCTATCAATCGAGAGTTATTAGTTAATTCGTTTGCGTTTTTGTACGCGGCTATTTTTATTCTCGTGGTTCTATCTGCATTCTATAGCAAAAAGATAAATCAATATATTGTTGACTATATGAAAGTCATTACAGATTTAAGTCTTGGTGATTATAATAAAAATAAGACAGAACATTATCCTAGAGAAATTAAAGAACTGTATGAAAGAACGAATCATCTCTCTAATGAATTGTCTGACTATCGAGACAAAATGGATATCAAAGTCGACAAGGCGACAAAAGAATTGACGCTCGCCTTAAATGAACTGGAAGATAAAAATAAAGCATTAGATGATTCAAGGATAATTGCAGAATCTGCGACTAAATCCAAAGACATGTTCCTTGCGAGAATGAGTCATGAATTACGTACGCCCGTAAATGCCTTGATAGGGTTTAGTAAGTTAGCCAAAGATGAGCGATCCGGGGAAAAACAAAAAGAATATAATGAAATTATCAGAAATTCTTCTCAACATTTGTTAGCAATCATAGATGATTTATTAGATCTCTCGATACTGGAGCTTGGAGAGTTCAAGATCAATAAAGCCTATTTCAATCCAAGGGAAATTTTCGACGAAATCACTTCGATATACTCTGAAAAAATATTTATTAATAATATTAAATTAATTATTGATATTGATACAAAGGTTAGCACATATATACACGCAGACAGAACAAGATTGATGCAGATATTAAATAATTTAATATCAAACAGTATTAAATTTACTCAACACGGCGAGATTAGAATGGAAGCTAATGTGTTAGACGCTACCGACACAATGCAAAAAATAGAATTTATTGTAGAAGATACTGGCTGTGGTATGAAAAAAGAAGATTTAGATAGTATCTTCAAATCATTTGTTCAGCTGCATGAATTATTTTATTCCTCACAAGGTATCGGGTTAGGGTTGCCGATCGTTAAACATCTAGTACAGGCAATGAATGGAATAATCACGGTTGAAAGTAAAGAAGGTGTGGGGACTAAATTCTCAATCGTATTTGAGATTGAAACGAGAGGAGAGGATGAATTAAATGTTAATTATGAAACTGATTTACTTGACAGAACAGATGAAGGACTGATTCTGTTATTTAAAAATAAAAATATTCTTATAGCGGAAGATCATGACTATAGCCGTTTATTATTGATTGAATATTTAAACCAATTCAACATCAATACAATTGAAGCTAAGTCAGGTAGCGAATTATTAGAGTTATTGCCCGATAGTAAACCGGATTTGTTACTTATTGATATACATATGCCAGGATATACCGGAATAGAGCTTTCGAAAATAATCAGGGATCTGAATACTGAAAATTGTATGGTTCCTATTATATTAATGACAGCAGACATAACTGTTATAAAAAACGAAAACTATCTGATGTCCGGTGCTAATGATATTGTTTTGAAACCAATTGATGTGGATGAGCTTATCAATAAAATATTCAATTTGATTGGTGATGCAGAGATTCCAGATAATATGAAAGAGCTTATAAGCAGCAGTCTTGTGAATGAATCTGAATTATCTGAAGAATTTAAAAAATTAATAAATCTTGTTATTGAAGCAGCTAGTAATGAAAATGAAGTCATGCTTAGAGATAATCTGCATAAGCTTCATGGAATTTCTGAATTGGCTCAGGATCGAAAACTCTGCCAGGTATTTAGCCGCTTTAAAGAAATGGATACAACGGATATTGATCAAATAAAAAACGAATTGAAAAATATCCTGAAAATGATTCACTAAAATGAATTGGTTTCGGTTTGCTCAGTCAGTAATCTTGAGGGCGAGGTATACTTGGGCCATTATCAGGCTGTACAGTACAAGCTATCAGCCTGATAAAAATAATAAATTCAAGCTGTTATTCTGAACGTGAGTAATGTGGGATAACTTTCTGCTCGACCTTCACCTTTTCTACTTTCTCAGGTGGTTTATTATCTGTAGTTGCTTCTGGTGAACTCGCCACTGTTGGAGGTGCCTGTTCTTTGGGAACGGTTTTACTAGCAGAGTCATCCGTTACAGCTTTGTTCTTATCAATGACATCGATTTTTACATTCTGACTAACTTCAACAACCTTGTTTGGAGTACTGGTGTCATTGTTACTGGCTACATTACTTGGTGTCTGATTTTCTGTTGTTGTCGTTACTGCTGTATTTGATGTTGTGGTTTCAGATTGAGTTTCGTCGACGTTTTCCGGTTTTTTACTTGTGTTACTTCTATTGCGGTTTCTGTTACGGTTTCTATTTCGAGAATTACCTTCTGAACGAGGGCGGGAGTTTCTGCTGTCTTTATTATCAGAACGGGTGCTTATCTCAGCAGAACTTTCTGTTGTTGATTGGCTAGTATTGTCAGACTGAATATTCTGGGATTGATTATTTTGGGGCTGTTTATTCTCGGACTGATTTCGCTCGTTGCCACGGTTGCTATTATTTCTTCGGTTATCATTGCGTTGGCGGTTACTGTTGTTACGTCGCGCAGCATCGCGACTATTCTCATTATTGCGGTTATTTCTGCCGCGTGTAGGTCGCCGACGTTGTTGATTTCGATTGGGCCGAATATCCTGAATTTCTTTTTTGCTCTCTTGTTCAGGCACCCCGAATAAACTACCAAAAATACGAGAAATCAGGCTTTTCCCTTTTGCTGGTTTATTACTGATCGGCGCTGGCCGTGAAGGAACTACGTGTTGTAAAGCTGGAGTTTCAGAGATGTGTTGTTTACTACTTTTTACCTGTTCAACAATTTCGTTTTCTGGAGCTGAAATCATTTGATAGCTGGGCTTTTGATATTCCTTGTTATCCGCATCGGATTTCCGTACTCGTGACACCTCAAAATGTGGTGTTTCCATATTCGGATTAGGAACGATAGTAATATCTACATTATGCTGTTTTTCAATATTGAAAATGGCTTCACGTTTTTCATTCAAGAGAAATGAACCGGCGTCGACAGGGAGTTGAACGAGAACTCGCGCAGTCAAGTCTTTTAAGGCTTCTTCTTCGATCAAACGAATGAGTGATAAAGCCAGAGATTCTGTTCCACGAATTTTTCCTGTGCCATCACAGCGTGGACAAGTGATATAGCTGGAATCTCCCAAAGAGGGTCTTAGTCGTTGGCGAGACATTTCCAGAAGTCCGAATCGTGAGATGCGGCTAATCTGGACACGTGCGCGATCGACTTTCAATGCTTCTTTCAGGGCATTTTCGACTTCACGTTGATTGCGGTTATTCATCATATCAATGAAATCGATCACAATTAGTCCACCCAGATCCCGCAGTCTGAGTTGCCTGGCAATTTCTTCAGCAGCTTCAACGTTAGTATTCAATGCCGTTTCTTCTATGTCTCTGCCACCGGTAGCTCTTGCCGAATTGATGTCTATGCTGATCATAGCTTCCGTATGATCGATGACAATGGCACCGCCAGAGGGTAGTTGTACTTCACGAGAGAAAGCAGATTCAATCTGAGTTTCTATTTGATAGCGTGTGAAAAGCGGATCGCTCTCATCATAGAGTTTTAGTTTGTCTAGGTTATGCGGCATCACCATTTGCATGAAATCATGAGCACGTTGATAGACGTCTTTATCGTCTACCCAGATTTCGTTGATATCCTTACGCAGATAATCCCGTATGGCACGAATAACAACTTCAGTTTCCTGATAGATCAGGAATGGAGCTGCTTTTTCTTCAGAGGCATGTTGGATTGAGGTCCAGATCTGCATCAGATAATCTAAATCCCATTGCAATTCTTCAGCGGTTTTACCTATGCCTGCGGTTCTCAGGATCAAACCAACACCAGCCGGAATATTCAGGCTGTTCATGGCTTCTCGGGCTTCAGTACGATCATCACCCTCGATTTGTCTGGAAACGCCACCTGCGCGAGGATTATTTGGCATCAAGACCAGATAACGACCGGCGAGACTGACGGACGTGGTTAAAGCAGCGCCCTTATTTCCGCGCTCTTCTTTTTCGATTTGAATAATGAATTCCTGACCTTCTTTCAATGCGTCTTTGACATTGATACGGCCTTTATTTTCACCTTCCTGTTTGTTCCTGAGTAGACTGTGTGCAATTTCCTTAAAAGGCAGGAAGCCATGGCGATCTGAGCCATAATTGACAAAAGCTGCTTCAAGGCTGGGTTCGATTCGAACGATGCGACCTTTATAGATATTGGATTTTTTTTGTTCTCGATCGGCTGCTTCAATATCGAGATCATAGAGGCGTTGTCCATCAACAAGTGCTACTCGCAACTCTTCCGGCTGAGTCGCGTTTATCAACATTCTTTTCATGTGTCTGTTCCTGTTACATCTACACTCAACCGCGTGTGGATCTGGGCACCTACCAGCAGGATAATACTATCGACTGCTGAACTATGGTGGCCCGCGCCAGCGGGAGTGCTTTTACTGTTCTGTTCGAAGGTGAAAATAATTACCTTCTAACCCCAACATCGGTTGTTACTATTTAGAACAGCCGATGGTACGAAATTTCGAATGACCTGACCTGTACAAGCTGTTGTCTTTATCTTTTGACCACAAAATTTGCGGTTCTGGAAATACACAGCGATTCATATTCAAATAGACATTTGTCTTTAAAAAGAGCAAATAATCTAAATATGTCAGTCATACATCTGATTTATTCAAAGCAGATTTGTTAGACGAATAAGGAAATTTATGTGATCACTTAGACCTAACTCTTATAATATAGCAACCTTATGCCAATGCAGCAATGCCGAATCATCCAAAACAAGAAAATAAATCAATGCAAAAAAACAAGTCTGTACAGTATGTTACTGTAGATCCGTCACAATCTGGGCGGCGGATCGATAATTTTTTGCAGCTACAATTAAAAGGAGTGCCGAAATCCCGGATTTATCAGATGATCCGCAAAGGGGAGGTTAGGCTTAATGGTTGCAGGGTGAAGCAACACCAGAAAATTGAGCTGGATGATGTGGTTCGAATTCCTCCAGTCAGAATGGTTGAGCAGGGCGAGACGCCAGTACCCTCGATGGCGGCTTGCGAACGTCTGTCTCAGTCGATTATTTTCGAGAATGAGCTGTTGCTGGTATTGGATAAGCCATCTGGCCTGGTGGTTCATTCAGGCTCTGGACAAAAATTCGGTGTGATCGATTATTTGCGTCGACTCAGGACTGAATTACCTTTTCTGGAATTAGCGCATAGACTCGACAGGGATACATCGGGTTGTTTGATCCTGGTCAAGGATCCGGTTGTTTTGAAAGAGGTACAACAATCGATGCAGCTAGGCCATAGTAAAAAACAGTATCTGGCATTTGTACGGGGTCGTTTATCAGAAAAGAAATTGCTGGTAGACCAGCCATTGAAAAAAAATACTCTGGCCGGTGGTGAGCGGATCGTCCGAATAGACCCGGACGGCAAACAGGCAAAAACACTTTTCCATGAGAAGCAAGTATATGAAACCGGTTCATTGTTAGAGGTGAAATTGCTAACTGGCCGAACACATCAGATTCGGGCACATGCAAAATTTTTAAACAATCCGATCGCGATGGATCACAAATACGGTGATCGTAAATATAATAAAGCAATAAAAAAATCAGGACTGAAACGACTGTTTCTGCATGCGATTAAATTTGAACTGGAGCTGCCCTCTATGAAAAAAACATTCGTATTTGAAGCACCGTTAAGTGATGAGTTGAGTTCGTTTTTACAGAAAGCTTGACGGGAATCTTATTATCTTAACGAGTACACGTATCAGAAAATATTTATTACACTATAATCTTTCACGTAGGCTGAGTGCGTTTATTGAACCCAAATCTTGCTTACTTAAATTAATAAAATATATCTGGATATAACCATGGCTGAAAATATAGACGATAAACTAGTAAAACAAATAGCCTATGAGGCGGTTGCTGAATTACGCTCTGCAAGGCGTTGGCGGATCTTTTTTTATACGATATTTGTTTTGTATATTCTGACGTTTTTTATTATTTACTGGTCAAAGGAAAATAGTACTTTAGGCATGTCCGGTACGGAACATACAGCCCTGATAGAAATTAAAGGTGTGATTTCGGATCAAACAGAGGCCAATGCCGATAGTATTGTCAGTGGTCTGCGTGCAGCGTTTGAAAGCGAAAAAACCAAAGGTGTGATATTACGTATCAATAGTCCAGGTGGAAGTCCGGTACAAGCCGGTTATATCAATGATGAGATCGTTCGACTTAAGTCAAGCAATCCAAAAATTCCTGTTTACGCAGTCATAAGCGATATTTGTGCCTCAGGTGGCTATTATATTGCTGCGGCAGCCGATCAAATTTATGCCGACAAGGCCAGTGTCGTCGGATCCATCGGTGTCATTATGTCAGGTTTTGGTTTTGTCGAATCGATTGATAAACTGGGTGTCGAAAGACGCTTACTGACTGCCGGTGAAAACAAGGGTTTTATGGATCCTTTCTCACCGTTAAAACAGGAAGAAGTACAACACATCACCGGTTTACTTGATGATATTCATCAGCAATTTATTGATGTTGTTAAGCAAGGTCGCGGTGATCGCTTAAAACAACATGATAAAATATTTTCTGGCCTGGTCTGGACTGGCGAACAATCACTTGAATTAGGCTTGATCGATGGTTTGGGTAGCATCAGTTATGTTGCACGAGAAATCATCGGAGCTGAAGACATCGTAGATTTTACCCCAAGAGAAACTTATCTCGATCGGTTCGCTAAAGGTCTGGGTACGGCCATGGCAAAGGTTTTATCACCAAAATTAAATCTGCATTTACGGTAAAAGCACCTGTTCGTTGCGTAACATATCGGACAGTCGTATTAGTGGCAAACCAATTAAGGCCGTTGGGTCATCCGTTTCGATTTTTGTCAGAAGCGTAATACCTTGACCTTCCGATTTAAAACTGCCGGCACAATCATAGGGCTGTTCAGCGAGCAGATAACGTTCAATTTCGATAACAGATAAGGCTCGGAAACTGACGTCTACCTGGGCAACATCCATTTGTATATTCGAACTAGCAGAATTTAGTAGGCATACAGAGGTAAAGAAGGTCACGGTTTTTCCTTGAATTAGATTCAATTGTCGCTTGGCGTTGTCAAAATTACCGGGTTTACCGAGTATTGTCTTCTCAATGATCAACACTTGATCGGATGCGATGATCAAAGCACCGTCGTCTGTAGCGGCAATTTTGTTGGCCTTTGTTATAGCCAGGCGTTTAACCAGTTCAACTGGCGTTTCTCCAGCCTGTACTGATTCATCGATTTCAGGCGAAATGCAGCGAAAAGGCAATTGTAAACGTTGCAATAATTCCTTTCGATAGGGTGATGACGAGGCAAGGATCAGGTTTTGTGTATTGATAAACAACTCCGAAGTTTTGATATAAATGGATTGAACTGGATATTTACTATATTAGTCAATTAGTTACAGAAAAAACAAGAGTTTTTTGACACTGAGACACGCACTGGCTAAACTTGCGCGCCTGATGTCCCCAGAGCAAGCAGATATCATTGATCCAATACGCCTTGTAAAGGCTCAAGCGCTATTGGAAGGCGAGTTGGATCTCGGTGCAATGGAGCGCTTAAGTGTTGCTTTGCATGAAGCTTCAGGCTCTGTTAATTATTCCCTTGATTTCAAAACAGATCTACAAGGTTGTCATTGTATCGAAGGGGTGATCAAAGCGACACTGGCAATGACTTGTCAACGTTGTATGGGGCTTGTCAGGGTACCGCTGTCTTGTCGTTGCCTTCTGGCAATCATACAGACAATTGAGCAAGCTGAAGAATTGCCAGCATATTATGAGCCTTTGGTTGTTGCTGAAGAGAAAATTAGTTTGATACAACTGATTGAAGACGAATTATTACTGGCACTACCCATTGCGCCAGTTCATTCGGTAGAGGAATGTCCGGTTAAGGTGAAAGTGAAAGCCAACACCGATTTGATTGAAAAAAAGAACCCGTTTGCTGAACTGAGCAAATTGCAAGTAAAAAACAGGAGTAATCAGTAATGGCTGTACAAAAGAATAAAAAAACCAGTTCCCGTCGTGATATGCGTCGTTCGCATGATTCATTGACAGCAGCTGCGTTGTCTATTGAACCTGAATCAGGCGAAACCCATCGTCGTCACCACATCAGTGTTGATGGCTATTATCGTGGTCGCAAGGTAATTGATTCGAGTAATACCGAAGAACTTGATTAAATAATAAATACATTGTTTACACTATCAACTTCCTGTTTCGTTGAGCAAACAACTCATGTGTCTGGAGTGTCAATAATGAGAGTTCATTGAAGCTGTCAATTTCGCTCGATGCAATGGGTGGGGATCATGGTCCCTCAGAGATCGTGCCCTCTGCAATTCACGCCTTAAAAATTTATCCCAAATTACACCTTGTCCTGGTAGGACTGCAAGACATCCTTGAGGAAGAGCTTAAAAAACACACTGGATACGATTCAAGTCGACTTGAGATCCAACACGCCTCAGAAAAGGTTGAAATGGATGAGTTGCCATCAATCGCTTTACGTAGAAAAAAAGATTCTTCTATGCGCGTTGCCATTGATCTGGTCAAGCAAGGGCGAGTTCAGGCCTGTGTCAGTGCTGGTAACACAGGTGCCTTAATGGCTACAGCACGTTTTGTATTGAAAATGCTACCGGGCATTGACCGACCTGCTATCTGTTCCATCATGCCTAGAATAGAAGGCCATTGTCATGTGCTGGATCTGGGTGCCAATATTGATTCGAGTGCCGAACAATTGTTCCAGTTTGCTGTTATGGGTTCTGAACTAACCAGTGCGGTTGAACAGATAAAAAGCCCAAGCATAGGTCTCCTCAATGTTGGAGAGGAGGAAATGAAAGGCCAGGATCGGGTAAGACAAACAGCTGTCTTATTGACTAATAGTCATTTGAACTATGTAGGCTTTGTCGAAGGCAATGATATTTATACGGGTAATGTGGATGTTATTGTCTGTGATGGGTTCCCTGGTAACATTGCTCTCAAAGCCAGTGAAGGTGTGGCTAATTTTTTAAGCCATCATGCTAAAGCGGCTTTCCAAAACTCTCTCTATGGCAAATTAGCAGCCATAATTGCGATGCCGGTTTTAAACAACATCCGCAAAAAAATTGATCCCCGTCGTTACAACGGTGCAAGTTTGCTCGGATTGAAAGGCATCGTTGTGAAAAGTCATGGCGGTGCGGATCGATTATCATTTGTCCATGCTATCAAAGAAGCCATTGTAGAAATTGAGAAAAATGTACCAGAGCGTATCGGACGTGAAGTGGAAAAAATCCTTATGGAAAGAGAATCTGTTTAATGTACAGCAGAATAACAGGCACTGGTGGTTATTTACCCGAACGACGTTTAACTAATGCTGAACTTGAAAAGATCGTTGATACCACAGATGAATGGATCAAAAGCCGTACCGGGATCAGCACTCGGCATATCGCAGACGATAATCAAACAACCTGTGATTTAGCTGAACAAGCTGCCAGAAGGGCGATTGAATCGGCCGGTATTCAAACCGATGATATCGATCTGATCATTATTGCAACAAGCACACAAGATATGGTTTTTCCAAGTACCGCATGCTTACTACAACAACGACTAGACATTCATGGTTGCCCGGCGTTTGATGTCCAGGCTGCCTGTACGGGTTTTATTTATGCCTTAAATATTGCGGATAAATTCATAAAAACCGGGGCGGCAAAAACAGCTTTGGTCGTCGGCGCAGAAATCTTTTCAAGGATACTGGATTGGAGTGATCGTAGCACCTGTGTTTTGTTTGGTGATGGTGCAGGTGCGGTTATTCTGCAGGCAGATATTGAGACAGGAATTTTATCATCGCATATTCACGCAGACGGTGAGTATCAATCATTATTAAATGTGCCTGTTAGTATTGCCTCTCCAGAATTATTGAAACAAAGCCAGGCTGCGACTGTACAGATGGAGGGCAATGAAGTCTTCAAAATGGCGGTGAATACCCTTGGACGAATTGTTGATGAAACTCTTGGGTACAATAATTTGAAAAAAGAAGATATTGACTGGTTGATTCCTCATCAGGCCAACACCCGGATCATTTCAGCGACAGCAAAAAAATTATCCATGCCGATGGAACGCGTTGTGGTGACCGTAGGTGAACATGGCAATACCTCTGCAGCATCAGTTCCTTTGGCGTTGGATGTCGCTGTACGTGATGGTCGTATTCATAAAGATGACACTTTATTACTTGAGGCTTTTGGTGGTGGTTTTACCTGGGGTTCGGCATTAGTAATTTATTAACTTTTAAAGAAACGTTATTAGAAAAATAATATGACAATCGCATTTGTATTCCCAGGTCAGGGTTCGCAGTCCATCGGGATGATGAGCGAACTTGCTGATAAACACTCAATTGTAAAAGAGACATTTGATACAGCATCAGAACAGCTTGGTTTTGATCTCTGGCAGCTGATTCAGGAAGGGCCAGAGGAAGCATTAAATTCAACAGAAAATACCCAGCCGGCTTTATTGGCTTCCAGCATCGCTGCCTGGCGTGTCTGGCATAATCGTACTGATATAAAACCACAAATGTTGGCTGGCCACAGTCTGGGTGAGTATTCAGCTCTGGTTGCTGCTAATGTCATAGATTTTAAGGATGCAATTTCTTTGGTCAGGGGGCGTGGACGTTTAATGCAAGCTGCTGTAGCGCCAGGAGAAGGTGCTATGGCTGCAATACTTGGGCTTGATGATGACACTGTGGTTTCTATTTGCACAGAAGAGTCTTCTGAAGCGATCGTATCCGCTGCGAATTTCAATTCTCCTGCTCAAGTAGTGATAGCTGGTCAAACTGCTGCAGTTGAACGAGTGATTAAAAAAGCAAAAACAGCCGGTGCAAAACGTTCTCTACTATTGCCTGTCAGTGTCCCTTCGCATTGTGCCCTGATGACTGAGGCGGCTGAAAATCTTGCAGCCGTGTTTGATAAGATCGAATTTAAACCAGCTATGATCCCGGTAATACAAAATGTTAATGCCGAGGTTCAGGCCGAACCTGCTACGATAAAATCAGCATTATTAGAACAATTATACAAACCGGTACAATGGACAAATTGTATTAAGGCATTGTCAGAGCAAGGCGTTGATCAGATTGTCGAATGTGGGCCAGGTAAAGTTCTCAGTGGTCTGATAAAAAGAATAGATCGTAATATTGACTGTCTACCCTTCTTTGATAGTAGCTCACTCGAAAAAGCCATTGAGAAATTAACCGCATAATATTAATTCAGGATACTTAAAAGTTCAGGACACTTCGTTATGAGTTTGATAGAACAACAAGCTATTGTAACCGGTGCCAGCCGTGGAATTGGTAAAGCAATAGCCCTGGAGTTAGCCGAACAGGGGGCCACTGTCATAGGCACAGCAACGACAGAAAAAGGCGCGCAAGCTATTACCAACTATATTGAACAAGAGGACGGTGCTGGCAAAGGATTTGTACTGGATGCCTCAGATCCTGCCTCGGTGACGCAATTTGAGAATGACCTGAAAGATTCAGGCTATGCACCATTAATCCTGGTCAATAATGCTGGAATTACCCGTGACAACCTCATGTTACGCATGAAAGAAGAGGAATGGGATACTGTGATTAATACAAATTTAAGCTCAGTCTACCGTCTCAGCAAGATATGTCTTCGTCGTATGGTGAAAGCTCGAACAGGGCGGATCATTAACATAACCTCTGTGGTTGGTTTGTCTGGCAATGCAGGGCAGTGCAATTATGCTGCAGCCAAGGCAGGGATGATCGGTTTTACCAAGTCTTTGGCGCGCGAGCTGGGTGCCAGAGGTATTACCGTCAATGCTATCGCACCGGGTTATATTGCAACCGATATGACAGATGAACTGACTGACGAGCAAAAATCAGCTATGTTATCTCAGATACCATTAGCAAGATTAGGTCAACCGGAAGAAATTGCCAAAGCTGTCTATTTTTTAGCCAGTGAGGCCTCAGCCTATATCACAGGGCAAACGATTAATGTAAACGGTGGCATGTATATGGCTTGATAATATCTAGATTACACTTTAGATTATTGTTTTAATATTATGTTTTATAAGGAGATAAAAAATTATTTGTCAGTCTAACTTGCAAGTTATAATGATTTCACTTAAGTTACACACGCATTCCGGTCAGAGAGCCGGCTAGGGAGGATAAAACCATCATGAGTAGTGTAGAAGAACGCGTAAAAAAAATCGTAGTAGAACAATTGGGTGTTAAAGAAGAAGAAGTAACCATTGAAGCATCCTTTGTTGATGATCTCGGTGCAGATTCACTTGATACCGTTGAATTAGTGATGGCTTTGGAAGAGGAATTCAAGACTGAAATTCCTGATGAAGAAGCAGAAAAGATCACAACTGTTCAACAGGCTGTTACCTACGTCAGTGCTAATATGGATTAAATGTATTAATTTTTTATAGTTGATTAAGGCTGCGTCGTCACAAACGCGGCCTTTATCTTTTGTGTGAACTGATTTTTTTCGTCAGAAGGTATTATTTTGAGCAAACGTCGTGTAGTTATTACGGGTATGGGCATGGTAAGTCCATTGGGAAATACAGTGGTTGATACATGGTCAAACATTCAGCAAGGAAAAAGCGGAATTGCCCCATTAACGCATTTTGACATCACTGATTTTCCAGTCCAGTTTGGTGGTTCCATCAAAGATCTGGATCTTGAGCAATACCTTTCCAGAAAAGATGCTCGCAAAATGGATCCCTTTATCCACTATGGCATGGTGGCTGGTATTCAGGCGATTGAGGACTCGGGCCTTGAAATTACGGATGAAAATGCAACTCGAATTGGTGTCGCTATCGGCTCAGGGATTGGTGGTTTGCCCGGTATCGAAAAAGGGACCAAGCAGATGCTCTCTGGTGGGCCACGCAAAATATCTCCATTTTATGTCCCCAGTAATATCATCAATATGATCTCCGGTCATTTATCCATTCGTTATGGACTGAAAGGTCCTAATTTTGCCATAGTTACCGCGTGCACAACAGGCACTCACAATATAGGTGATGCATTTCGTATTATTGAATATGGTGATGCCGATGTGATGGTGGCTGGTGGTGCTGAAATGGCAACATCAACTACGGGTTTGGCCGGTTTTGCCAATGCCAAGGCCTTGTCTACCCGTAACGACTCTCCAGAACAAGCTTCTCGGCCCTGGGATGATGATAGAGATGGATTTGTACTCAGTGATGGTGCTGGCGTTGTCGTACTTGAAGAATACGAGCACGCTAAAAAACGTGGTGCAAATATTTATGCTGAAATCATCGGTTATGGCATGAGTGGCGATGCGTTTCATATGACGGCACCTTCCGAAAATGGTGATGGTGCAGCTCGTTGTATGAAAAATGCGTTGAATAACGCCGAGATTAACCCGGAACAGGTGGATTATATCAACGCACACGGTACTTCTACCCCTGCAGGCGATCTGGCCGAAACGATGGCAGTTAAAACTGTCTTTGCTGATCACGCACATCAATTAACGGTCAGTTCTACCAAATCAATGATTGGTCATCTGCTTGGAGCCGCAGGAGGTGTTGAAGCGATCTTTTCTATCCTAGCGATGCGCGATCAAGTGGCACCTCCAACTATCAATCTTGTAAACCCGAGTGAAGGATGTGATCTGGATTATGCTGCCGGGCAGGCCAAACCTATGAAGATTGATATTGCTTTGTCCAACTCGTTTGGCTTTGGTGGTACCAACGGCACGGTGATCTTCAAACGCGTATAAATATTTTTGAATGATCAATACAATATGATCATGAATTCAAATATTCTCATCAATGGTCACTCACTCGACCAAATAAATATCCTTGATCGCGGACTTCAATACGGTGATGGTGTTTTTGAAACCATCACAATTTGTGATGGACAACCCTTACTTTGGCAACAACATCTGGATCGCTTATTCTCAGGTTGTCAGCGTTTGCAACTCTCTGAACCCACCGAAGAAATTTTGTTAGAGGAAATCGAAACTTTATGCTCTCATTCTGACAAAGCCGTGTGTAAAATAATCGTGACCAGAGGAGCTGGTGGACGTGGTTATGCCGTATCTGATGGAATGAAAACCAGTCGTGTCATCGCCTGTTATGACTGGCCAGAATACCCTAATGGAATGCGTCAGGATGGTGTGTCAATCAGAGTTTGTGAATTTCGTCTGGGGTGGAATCCCGGCTTAAGCGGGATCAAACATCTCAATCGCCTTGAGCAGGTGATCGCCAGAAACGAATGGCAAGAGTCAGAAATCTTTGAAGGCCTGGTGTTGGATATAGAAGACAATCTAATCGAGGCCACGATGTCGAATGTCTTCCTTTTGCAGGATAACCATTTGTTAACACCTGATCTGTCTCGTTGTGGCATTGCGGGCGTGGTTCGTGATGTTATTATTAATTACGCTAGAGAATTGGGGTTTGATGTTGCTGTTAAAGATTTGTCTATTGATGATGTTTACCAGTGTGATGAAATTTTTCTAACTAACAGTTTGATTGGTGTCTGTCCTGTGCGAGAAATCAATGGAACGCACTTTAAATATCATGAGCACGCTTATAAATTTACTGATTATTTGTTACAAAAAAAGATGATTGCGCCGTTATGAAATCTTTTTCAATGCCAAGATTATTATCAGTTATTTTTCTGTTTGTTGTTTTTGTCGCGGTTGTATTTTCGCTTTGGCTTTGGCAGGAGAAAGAAAATCATCTTGAAACGCCTTTGAATCTTTCCAGTAACATTACCTTGACGATAGAAAATGGCAGTAATTTGAAAGAAGTGTTGTTTGATCTTCATGAGAGAGATGTTTTATCAACCCCCTATTTTTTATTATTCGAAGCCAGGTGTACGAAAAAAGCAGAATTGATCAAGGCAGGTGAATTTGAAATTGCTACCAGTACGACACCTCGACAGCTGCTGGAACAACTGATTAATGGCAAGGTGGTGCAATATTCCATCACCCTTGTTGAAGGTTGGAATTATCGTCAAGTGCTTAAAGCGGTAAGAGATAATGAAGAGCTTAAACAGACTGTTTCTGAACTGTCTGTCGACGAAATAATGAACAGGATTGGATTGTCTGGTATACACCCAGAAGGCCAGTTTTTTCCTGATACCTATTATTTTCCTGCAGGTACCCTGGATGTCGAATTCCTTAAACGCGCTAATACAAGGCTAGTATCTATTCTTGAAGAAGAGTGGCAGTCCAAATCGGCAAACTTGCCGTATAATTCTTCATACGATGCCTTGATCATGGCCTCTATTATTGAGAAAGAAACCGCTGCTGCTGAAGAACGTGACACTATCTCTGGTGTTTTTATTCGCAGACTGAATAAACAAATGAAATTGCAGACCGATCCCACAGTGATATATGCCATTGGCGAAAAGTTTGATGGTGACATTCGACGCAAGGACTTATCCATAGACTCGCCGTACAATACCTATCTGCACATGGGTTTGCCGCCAACTCCTATTTCCATGGTAGGTAGAGAAGCAATACACGCGGCATTACATCCCAAACAAGGCGCTGCATTGTATTTTGTTGCTATGGGGAATGGGCGGCATTATTTTTCAGCGACACTTGATGAACACAATCGAGCTGTTCGAAAATATCAATTAAATAAATAGCATGTCACTATCATCTAACAAAGGCATATTTATCACCCTTGAGGGTATTGAAGGTGCGGGGAAAAGCACTCATCTAGATTTTATTGCAGAATATTTTACGCAATCAGGTAAACAGCTTGTCATTACACGTGAACCGGGCGGAACCAAACTTGGAGAGGCGATACGCACCACGCTATTATCGACGGACTATCAAAACAAAATTTCTGAAAACACGGAATTGTTATTGATGTTTGCCACCAGGGCGCAGCATATCGACGAAGTGATCCTGCCAGCTTTGAAAAATGGTCAGGTGGTTATCTGTGATCGTTTTACCGATTCCAGCTTTGCTTATCAAGGTGGCGGACGCGGTATAGAACTGATGAAGATCGAGCGTTTAAGAGATTGGGTACAGGAAGGACTGAGTCCGGATTTAACCTTGTTGTTTGACCTTCCTGTGGAGCAGGGGCTAGAACGCGCTGGCAAACGCGGTAAGGCGGATCGGTTTGAATCTGAAAAGCTTGATTTTTTCCAAGCTGTGAGAGATTGTTATCTCGATTTGGCAAAATCAGAACCCAAACGAATACACACTATTGACGCAAGCCACAGCATAAAAGAAATTCAGGATGACATTAAAGTAATATTAAGCAGTCGATTTCCTAAATGAAAATATATCAGTGATGAAGATCTATCCCTGGCAACACGAACAATGGCAACGAATACGAGCGGCCTATGATTCAGAGCGTTTTCCACATGCCTTATTATTGAGTGGCCCATATGGAATCGGGTTGGGACAGTTTGCACGTACCCTGGCTGCGGCGTTGCTGTGCGATGCCTTTGATGTGGATGGCGCAGATGAATCCGATTCACGTGATTGGCAATTATTTCTTTCTGCAAATCATCCTGATTATTGTTTGCTGGAGCCTGAAGAAGAAGGAAAACAGATCAAGGTTGATCAGGTGCGGGAATTAATCAGTTTTATGCAATTCACCAGTCAATATGGGCGAAAAAAAATTGGCATAATTGAACCGGCTGATAATATGAATCACAGTGCTACAAATGGCTTGTTAAAGACACTGGAAGAACCGCCATCAGATTCATTATTAATCCTGGTTTGCAATCAGCCGAGTCTTTTGCCTATTACGATACGGAGTCGCTGCCAAACGATTCATTTCAGTTCTTATAATGACAGCGAAACACTGACGTGGATTGAGAGTAAGCTGAAAAAGACCGGACAGAAAAATATTAATCTGGAAGGTATTGACCAGGAAAATATTAAATTGGCCTTAGGATTAACTGGAGCACCTTTGAGCGCGATCGAATTTCTCGAGGCAGATCATCTCGCAGAGCGGGATAAATTATTAGACGATCTAACATCATTACAACAGGGCAAGGTCGATCCGCTAGTGGTGGCAGGACGTTGGAATAAAGATGGGGCAGATCATACAGTTCAATGCCTGCAAAGCTTCTTTTTGGATATGTTGCGTTTAAAAATCATGCAACTGCCACCTAAGCTGTTAAATAAAGATTTAAGTCAAAACTTGCGCCAGCAGATAAAACGATTAGACTTATTTGAATTGCTTGGCTGTTGTGAATTACTGGGGCAGATTAGACGCTATCTGAACAGCAATATTAGCTACAACACACAGGGTTTACTGGAAGAATTTGTTCTTCATTGGCAAGGTCTAAAGCAAACATGAGCTACTAGCTTCTCGCTCGCTATTAGCTTTTAACTACTGGCTTATTACGCATAATTCGGAGGTAACAACGAGTGGCTTCAGGCGGACGTGACCCAAGACAAGGTATTTTATCTTTAAGCATACGCGACAAGAGTGCGTTGTACGCATCCTATATGCCTTTTATTAAAAACGGTGCATTGTTCATCCCGACTGCAAAAGCTTACAAGTTGGGTGAAGAAGTCTTCATGTTGTTAACCCTGATGGATAGCAAGGAAAAATTACCGGTTGCTGGAAAGGTGGTCTGGATCACGCCAAAGGGCGCACAAGGCAATAAAACAGCCGGGATTGGTGTACAGTTTAGTGAACTGGATAAAGGTGCAACCCGTAAACGGATCGAAACAGAGCTGGCTGGCGCACTGCGTTCTGATAGGGCCACACATACCTTGTAATTCACTCTATTTTCAATAACCCATCAGGGTAAATCATTGCCCGTTTGTTCATCAAATATGCTTAAGCTTGTTGATTCTCATTGTCATATTCCGATGTTAGAGGACATCGAATTTACAGAAATTATGGATAATGCTCGCGCTGCTGGCGTGACTCACATGTTATGTGTCTCTGTCGATTTGGACTCTTTTCCGGAAGTCCTGGCCACCAGTGAACGTCATGAATCTATCTACGCTTCTGTTGGTATCCATCCAAACACAGAAATGGAAACTGAGGTCAGCTCTGAGCAATTGGTCAGTTTAGCTGATCATCCGAAAGTGATTGGCATTGGCGAAACCGGGCTTGATTATTTTCGTAGCGAAGGTGATCTGGATTGGCAACGAGATCGATTTCGCACCCATATACAGGCTGCGAAGGAAACCGCAAAACCTCTGATTATTCATTCTCGAGAAGCCAAAGAGGATACGATAAATATCCTCAGAGAAGAGGCCGCAGATTCAGTGGGTGGGGTGATGCATTGTTTTGTTGAAGATTGGGAAACGGCTCAGCGGGCGATGGAACTCAATTTTTATATTTCATTTTCGGGCATCGTGACATTCAAGAATGCCCAGGATTTACAGGAAGTCGCTAAAAAAGTACCCCTGGAAAAAATGCTAGTAGAAACAGATTCCCCCTATTTGGCACCCGTTCCAAAACGTGGAAAACAGAATCAACCGGCGTATGTCCGTCATGTAGCAGAATTTTTAGCTGAGTTAAAGTCTGTTTCATACGAACAGATTGCCAATCAGACAAGCATTAACTTCTCTTCATTATTTAATGTGATAATAGATAATAAAATCAAATAATTAACTTAAATATATCAAGTGCTTTTTTTATTATTTTATCTTCAGTGTAGAAGTGTGGAGAGAAGCGAATACCACCACCACGGTAGGCACAGATGACATTTTTTGACATCAGTAATTGTTGAAGTTCCTGCATATTATTATTCGGCACTGCCACCGTGATAATCCCAGCCCTACGTTTATCTGATTCTGGCGTGATGAGGGAACAACCCATAGCTCTTAATGAATCGAGTAAATATTGCGTTTTCTCTCTGATCTTTTCTTCAATGTTTTCAATCTGATAATCCAGTATAAGCGATAGACTAGCCGAAAGAGCATGTATACCCATCATATTTGGGCTACCACATTCAAATCGCCTGGCACTGTCAGCTGCTTGCCAGTCTGTTTCATCGTAATTCCCTGGATTTTGAAGCATATGCCAACCAAATTGTCGAAGTTCAAGTT
Organism: Gammaproteobacteria bacterium; assembly: GCA_965250225.1. Classification (GTDB taxonomy): domain Bacteria; phylum Pseudomonadota; class Gammaproteobacteria; order Eutrophobiales; family Eutrophobiaceae; genus CBDEUK01. Next base: position 6,632 of record CBDFNQ010000010.1, on the reverse strand, counting down.
CTTTTAAACACTCATCTCGACAATAAAATACGGCTATTCCTTCTGGCCCCATCATCCATTTATGCGCATCCGCCATCAAAAAATCAATTCGACTATCTGTCACATCAATCGAATGGGCTCCCAGGCTCTGGATCGCATCAACACAAAACAAAATATTGTGTGATCGACAAAATTCACCCAGTTTTTTTAAATTCATCTTCAGACCTGTACTGTATTGCACAGAACTGATGGTTAGAACGCGTGTGCATTCGTCACAGGCGCTTATTAGCGCGTCTTCAGGTGACGTGTCGTTGTCCAGATCTACTTCCCTAAATTCTACCTGGTGTTTTGCCTGCGCCAGCCAGGGAACCCGATTTGATGGGAACTCTTGATTTGAGCTGACGACATTGTCTTGTTTACCCCATTGCATGCCTTCAGCAACTACAGAAATGGCCTCTGAGGTATTTTTCAATAGAGCGATTTCATTAATCGATTTAGCATTTATTAACTTTTTCAATTGTTTACGAAGGAAAGCTTCTTTTTCAAGCCAATCAGGATAATGTGTAGCGCCGTGTGTCAAATTTTCTTCTGCAAAGGCTTTTACCGCATCAACTGTGCGTTTTGGCCATGGGGATACCGCTGCGTGATTGAGATAATACAAACCATCTTTTAACGGAAATTCTTGTCGAAATTGTATGTCCATAAGCTGGAATAGATAGATTTAGATGGTAATGATTATTATTATCAATTACACTAGAGTGAATATATTCGTTATTTTTTAGGAGCCGTTATCAATGTTAACCCGATTGTTTCATATTATCAGTGCCTTATGTTTAATTCTGTTACCCAGTCAAGCTTATACTAGTGCCACGATGAGCCATAAAGAGTTAAGCAATGTGAACAAGACTCAGGTGGACACAGAACAGGTGAAACTACGTTTGCAGAAAGCAGCCGGCTTGTTAGCTGAATATGAAATCGAGGCCAATAAACTACTGGATTTGCTGGAAGAGGGCGGCACGAGCAAAGCTCTCTCTGTCAAGGCGGAATCTTTACTAAATTTATCTGAAACAGTAATAGAAAGCGCGCGATTTCGACTCCCACAGTGCGATGAATATCTCTCTAAAACACTGAATTTAAGAGCCAGTTTAAGTTCGATTTCACATGAGTCACTGGAAAAAAACTATCATCAGGATGGTGCTTTACCAAAAGCACCGGGGGAGTGTTATCACACCAAAGATTTGTTCGTGCACCCGGCGACAGTTATGGTTTTGACGCGTGATGATCCAGATTTGGCTGATGAAACTAAAGGCAGTATCAAAGCTGAAGTTTCAGAAGTCCTGGCACATACCGAGATCGTTCGACAGCTTGTTGTTTATTAAGTAATCATATCCCGGAAATCATTTGTAGAAGAGGGCGCGTATTGATCTCAGGAGTGCATTCTATTCGCCGTAACAGGTAGTTCAGTTGTGTTATTAAAATCGTTAAAACCAGACTTGGCTTTTTTCTGCAAAATTTTATTTAATTCAGACGCAGGCATTGGCCTGTAAAAATAAAATCCTTGATAGGCATGACAATTATATTTTACCAGGGTTTCCAGTTCCTCGACAGTTTCAAGTCCCTCGGCAATGACCTTGAGTTTTAATTCATCTGCAATTGCACAGATAGATTTAATAATAGTGGCCTTGACTGTATTTTTATGTACATCTTGAATAAATGCGCGATCTAATTTTACGATGTCGAGAGGTAGTTGCATTAAATAACTTAGTGAAGAATAACCACTACCAAAATCATCCAGTGCAATACTAACACCCATTTTTTTAATGCCAGTTAATTTGTTAATAGCTTCCTGTAGATCAGCAATGAAAATATTTTCGGTAATTTCGATTAATAAATGTTTGGGATCGATACCTTTTGTTTGTATGTTCATCGACAGATTTTCTAAAAAATCTGTATGCCAGAATTGATTCGGACTGACATTGACTGAGAGATATTTGATTCGATCTTGCTCAAAAATACTTTCTTTTTCCCAAAGAGAAAGTTGATGGCAGGCGTGATCCATCACATATTCTCCTAATTTTTGCAGTAAACCTGTGTTTTCTGCGACAGGAATAAATTCGTTAGGAGGAATAAAGCCTTTTTCTGGATGGTTCCAGCGGATCAGAGATTCAAATGCGATGATATTTCGATCATTATTAACAATAGGTTGAAAATATAATTCTAATTTTTTCTCGTTAAAAGCATTTAACAATTCATGTTCTATATTTGATCGTTTAATGTTGAGTTGATGCATTTTTTCATCAAAAAAATGAACATTATTTTGCCCACTGGTTTTTGCCATACCCAGTGCCATGTCAGAAAATTTTAAAATATTTTCAGCGCCATTATCTTTTTCTGGATACATGCATATTCCAAAACTTGCCTCAATAATTAATGTCATGTCAGCAATATTGTATGTCTTTCCAATAAGACCACGAATTTTGTTTGCCATGCTTAACGACAGTTTTGTTGCCGTATCTTTGTCTTCATGAATTTCACTAATCACACAAACAAATTCGTCTGCGCTGATCCTGGCTATGGTATCTTGTGGCCGAATACATTTTTTTAAACGCCGAGCAACTTCTTTCAATAATTTATCGCCAACCTCATACCCATAACTATTATTAATATATTTAAAACGATCAAGATTGATTGATATCACACAACCAGTTGTACGGTTGCTTTTACTTTGTGCAATATTTTCATTTAGTTTTATTAATAATGACTCACGATTAGGTAATTTGGTTAACTCATCGAAAGCAAAAAATCGTTTTAACTTTATTTCCGCATGTTTTTCTCGCGTCAAGTTTTGTAAATAACCATCGTAGAACTCAACTTCACCATTAGCATTTTTTACACAAGTAATAATTTCACGAAACCATCGATATTTGTTATTTTTATCACGTAAACGATATTCCAGTGCAAGATGAGGCTCATCTTTGTTATTTAAGGTGTGTATCGCATCCTGAAACGCCAATAAATCATCCGTATGTATTAATTCAAAAAAAGAAAAATTTTGATCAATTAGTTCATCATTTTTATAACCCAGGTTATCGACAACGTTTTCTGAAATGTACTGGATGGGAACACCAGTGCCTACAGCCCGTCGTATTATTATGGTTTCACCAACAGAAAAAAGTTTTTGACCAAACAAGATTAAATCTTCAGGTTCTATGGTTGTTCTTTCACTCATTATTAAATTCTACTGATTAATACAGAACAAATTTATTGATACTAACGTTATCGACCATAGAACAGATTTATTGATGCTTATTTAAATCAAAACATAATATGCGCATAATGTATAAGCTGTGAAAATTGAAATGATAATGATACGTACCTCTTACATATCAGATAGTTAGAGTTCAACTTTGCAAAACAACAGGCAAAAACCCCTTGGCTTGAGTCTGATCGTAATTTCTGACAATTACCAGCGTTTTGGCTCCCAGGGGCAAACTCGTTGGTCAGGGCAGGGGGCCCTTGCCGTTGTTTTAATGGGGTGCTAGTCTGAAAATTCATCGTGGCAGTCCTCTTTGAGGTCGGTTAATGTGACAGGATTCTGAGGTTTATCGCTTGTAGGTGAGGCCTCAGAATCCGCTTGTAATTCTTTCCGGTAGAACAAATCCATATCAACCAACATGCGCTCAAGGCTATTGGCGTGAATAAGGAATATTTCACTCAGTCCATCGTTATCCTCATCACCGGCTAACTTAGCAGTACCCCGTAAGGCACCAACAGCATCAGCAATAGCACACTCTATCCGGGTCAATACTTCATCAATCGTTAAACTCATAATATTCTCCTGTTACGTCATGGAAGCCCACTGACCACATAAAACTGAGGAGAAATGGGCAGGAGTACCATTGAGGTAACCCCATCAGCTTTTGAATGGTCAGTGGACATAAAAAGTTGTTATTCCAATGTGCACGAGAGCCTTTAAAAGTAGGAAAACAGTAAATCTTGTATGACTTATCCCGTGCATAGACAAGTACAAGGCCGCCGCTTCGCGGCGACGCCTTATATCTATATCTATTAAGCGTCTGAGTCATGCAGTCTTAAGCGTCTGAGTCATGCAGTCAGGTCGTTAGCCACATCGAAAATATTAAGCTTTGACGAGCAGTTTTGGTGCTCTCTGGACAGTTTTTCATATTGAACTCTCAATCTGGCCAGAGCCTTTATTTCCCACCAGTACGTACGCATATTGTTTCTATCGATACCGTAGTAATAACCGTCCATGTAAAATTTTTCCTCACGGACCGAATAAAACCAATCCTTAACACCAGCTCAGGGGAAATTTCCGATCATCACATGCAGCATGTAGCAAACAGAAAAAGGTGGTTTCTGATTACCCTGACGATAACGCCACCACGTTCCACGTGAGACATCGATAAGACCGGCCATCTCTGTATCGGATTTGCACATCACCTGACGAGCGTGTTTCAAATTGGAACACGGATAGGCATAGGAATAGCCTGTGAAGGGGCAATTACGGCATGGTTTAGCGACTGATTGACCTGTGATTTTGCTCATATTGAGGCACCAACAGGCAATATTTTTAACTGCGCATAATGTATATTATGTTAAATTACTCCATAGGATTTCTAACAGGAAAACCCTATCCTATTGATTTACTTTAACCAAACGCCTAAAAAATTGTCCCTACGCCCGCCTGTCGGCTCAGATCGATTGGTGTGGCTGATGCTCCAAATCAGCCAAAGTGTAGTAGTTCAGCTTCTGCACGTGTAACCACAGTCCATCCAATATCATTAGTAGTCTATTTGAAAATCCGCGCTTGAACTGTTTATGTTCGCCAAGCTTCATTAAAAATCGTCTAACCTTAATGTCTTTTGTATTTGATCTTGTTGTATAGAATCAACACCAACATCATTAGCGAATTTTTTCCATTGAGACACTGCCAGTTTAATTTCATCAACAATTTTTTCTGCACGTCCCCGTTTCATAGAAGCTGTTTTCGCACACGCTTTAAAATCATCCATTATGTAATTATCCCTTTTACCATTGATCATCATCTGATGAGTACTAGTCCATAAACCAGAAGGATTAAAACTGTATGTCATATCAAAGGCTGGTGACAATGACCATTGACCAGATTTATTCATCAGGAAGGCTATATTTTTTACATGATCGTCCTGATTTCTTGCAATAACATTAAATACCATCCTACGAAACTGTTCTTCTATATCATCCATGGGTAACTCAAGCTGTCGTATTATCAACATGGCTTGTTCATATGAATAAACTCCAGCCATATTGTAATCAAAATGTGCTAATGCACAGAGTGATTGCATATGTAATTTTTCACCACCCTCAAGTCGATCAAATCTTTTACTCATGAAATGCCGTCGTTCATTTTCTTCGAATAAGTGACAATCATTCATATCTATTCCTGCTTCATTTGCCATTTTTGAATATGCATATTCGATCACACCATACCCTTTTGGATCTTCTAACTCCTTATCCTTATTTCCACTGACACCATCAAATTTTAATATCCAATACTCAAAACCTTCCTCTGTCTTCACCTGTCCCGAGCGAACCTCATTAGTTTTTGGATTCCATGCGATTACTGCTTTTGCCCTTGCTCCACCAGCAGACGTGCCCACTTGTAATATATCGAGCATTACCTGTTCCTTACTCTCATCTGCAAATGAGACACTCAACTTATTTCGATGCATAAGTATCTCGGAAGCCAGCTCAACTAACTGTTCAACATGAAGTTGTTTTGACCTTGAGCTTTTAGGCCCACTAGATGGCATATATTTAGATGGCATATATTCCAATGCCCCCATTCCTCGGTCACCGGCATAACACAATCGCTCAACAGCGTTAAATGATTTCGGAGTTCTACCCTGCTTTGCCAGCCATGCATCAATCAAGGCATTTCCAAATCGATCAGGTAAAGAATCGGCCAATAATCCAGGCAAACCATGGAATGATTCATAAGCAAGTTCTGGAAATATATACACCTTACCTGATAGAGGCATCGTTATCGGTGACAGTTCTATTTCGCTTTCTATATATGAAGGCTCATATTGAAACGCAGCTATGTCTTGATTTTCTTCGAGAGATACCGCACCAATTGTATTGCCCCACAACCTGACTTCTGCGACCGTTGTCATTTATCTTCCTTCCATTGCCATCCTTTACCTTCTTCTTTTTTACCTGCTTTTTTTCTCGACGCTCGAACCCGGTTTTTTCTTGTCTGTTTTAACAAATCTATTGGTTTGAAACTAACTTCGGGGATCATGCGATCCAGGTTATCCAATAGATCTAATACACGAAAAACACGAATAAAATTCGATAATTGTACAGATGCCCCTCTTTCTATTCGCTCTACCGTACTTTTTGAGACACCTGATTTTTTCGCAAGCTCAGCTTGAGTCAACTTAAAGTCAATACGTCTATTCGTAATTCGATGCCCTATTTCAGAAAGTATTGCTTCATCTGTAAATTGATTGATAATCTTCATAAATCGTCAAAAATAAGGAATTAAATGTAATTATAGCCTTATTTCATCAATATTAAAGAAATAAATATTATTCATATCTAATTCTTCAATAATGATGAATTCAAGCCTCTTTATTGCCTAATTCATC
>CBDFNQ010000009.1:0-25612 GCA_965250225.1 Gammaproteobacteria bacterium | reverse complement strand
GGATGATTTTTCGAAGATGGGATTCACAGCCAAAGTCTATTTGGCAGGGATTTGTGGCGTTAGGTTTATGGATAATTCAAGGGTTCGTAGTTTATATAACAACTACTGGATGCTTAAGTGGGCATTGCAGTGGGTGGTGGCTTGCAGATTACGGAGTGTACGTCGTTTCTGGCTTGTCATATATTGGTATTATTTGGCTTATTTTTAAAGCAACGTTTACTGGAATTGAGTTTAATTCAATTGATAAAGATGATTGATATGATAAAAAAGCACATTAGACGTTATTCTAACTTTACCCAATTTTTATCAGAAACAATTGTTTCGAAGCGGTGTGAACGTTTCACTGGCTGGTGAAAATTTATAATCTGAATGTTTGATAAATACAGAAAATTGTTCGTGGAGAATAGAATTAAAATTTCTATGGTTCTCACACTTGCAAATTAAATGAACAATGTCATGGACGTAAAGGAGTTAAGCAACAATGAAAATAAGATTACTGCGAGAAAGCCAATTATTTTTGGATTAATATTTCCAATATTGCTTTCACAGTTACCTATGCTTATGAGACCGCTACGCATGATAAGTTGTCAAAAGATGCCATTAAAGCATCTGCTCTTGAACAAGATACCAGTTTGTTATTACAGATTGGTATCAATGGCGGTACAGAACAGGGGCTTTTCCCATCTACCCTTCCACTGGATGCGGATACTCCCGATAAGACCAAATTTGAACCAGCAGCATCTATTAGTGCGATCATTACTGGTGGTGCAGTGTTGGAAGATGCTTTTCCACGTTCATTAGGGCATTTCTTTGATCCACGTTATGATCGGAGTCTATCTAATTCAACCCATCGTTCACCAGATTGGATGCTAGAGACGGATGCACAGGGTAATCGTTTGGATTTGAGTGCTCAGAATTTCTCCTATGCTGATGCCATCGATTATTTTTATGCCGCTCTGAGAGGACAGGATGAACTCGGTAATCTATTTATCAGAAGCGCAGCGTAACGAGCAATTTGGTTTCATGTTTCGCAGCCTGGGTCATATTTATTCACCATATTCAAGATATGGCACAGCCGCAACACGTGAGACACGATGCCCATTGTAATTTAATCGCTTGCGGGCCTCTATATAATCCTAGTTTGTATGAAAGTTATACAAATGAAGTTAGATCTAACCTGGAAGTTAGCGGCTATCTTAATGTAACATTAAATAGCGCAAGAGATTATTGGACCACCAGTTTAAACTCACCACAGAACGGCAATGGTCTGGCAGATTTTACCAATGCTAACTTTTTCAGTTCGGGAAGCAATCTGATTTTAACTGATAATGATGTTAGCCTGAACTCACCTGTATACATTCCCCAGACCATTGCAGGATAGTAGCGGCGATGTTATTTTTGAGCCAATTCATTTATCCCAACTGCCTCAATTTATATCGCCTGCGACATTACAAGCCTTAAACTGTGATAGTAACCCAGACTGTGTAGTAGAGTTTGTTAAAACAGATGTACAAGACAATTTCGATCCAGCACAAAGTAGTATTAATAATCGCGCCAGTTCACTGTCTGTCTTTGATAAACATCTTTTGGCGAGGGGTGGAGCTGTAATCTATGGCCCATCAGGAATGGGGGTACCGTTTCTCACGGGTCGCGTGTTTACTCTAAATAAAGCCAATTTTGCCGAAGCGCATAAATTTTTAATTAAACGTGCTGTTGCCTACAGCGCAGGCATGATCAATCATTTTTTCCGTGGCCGACTGCAAGTGGTTAGTACTGTAACGAATAGTATCAACCAGATTGAAGTCACGATTAAAAATGTATCAGCAACAGGCAATGATTTTATTAATCGTAATTTTGAAGTGCATTACGATAAAGACGATGGCACGCGTGCGCAAATAGGGGCTTTTCTTGTTGAAGGAGGCACTGCTCCCGTGTTCGCCGTGAATGACACAGTTAAATTAACCTTCACTCCGCCTGTTGATGTAGACCCAACCAAAAGCAAACCCTACACCATTGTCTATAACGATCAGATTGGGCAGGAACAGGGGGTTGCAACGGTGGGTTTTAATAATCAAGAGATGTTATGTAATGATGCTAACGCACAGCCACTAACTTTCAATTTTTTACAAATAAATGTAAATAGCACAAAACACTACTATGGCGTTGCTGTAGGTGCCAACTTTGTCTCAGGTGGACCATTTACCTACGAAGAAATCCTTCCTCTGTCCCAAGGTAAACTAATTTGGACTGACCCTCAGACGGGGTTAGTTACTTTAGAGTATCGCTTGCCCGGTACATCTATCAATCAATACTTTATATCTAATATAGGCACAGGCTGGGAAATAAATTTCTTTAGCGATCAATACCCTTGGCAATCAGGATCTACAGGTATCAATGCTATTATTAATTTCTTGGCAGAAGAATCAGAGCGCTTACAGATTGGTTTACCGACTTGTCTCATACCATAAAATGGTGGCCGGAAAATCATGGGGTCAGATACCGTCTTAAAAAAATCATGGTAAAAATCATGGGGTCAGACTCCTTGATATAAGTATCTCCCAATGTTAATCTCTCGACTTTCATCATTATAGAAAGGAAGTTCACCATGGCCCGTTTACCGCGCTTTGCAGAATCATGGCAACAAATCATGGGGTCAGACTCCTTGATATAAGCAGTAAATCAAAGGGTCAGACTCCTTGATATAAGTATCTCCCGATGTTAATCTCTCGACTTTCATCCTTTTAGAAAGGAAGTTCACCATGGCCCGTCTACCGCGCTTTGTGTTGCCCGGTCAACCGCAACATGTCATCCAACGAGGGAACAATCGACGAGCTATCTTTGATGCGGAAGATGATTATCGGTTTTACCTGCAGAAATCATGGGAAATCATGGGGTCAGACTCCTTGGAAATCATGGGGTCAGACTCCTTGATATAAGTATCTCCCAATGTTAGTCTCTCGACTTTCATCCTTTTGGAAAGGAAACTCACCATGGCCCGTCTACCGCGCTTTGGAAATCAACGGAAATCATGGGGTCAGACTCCTTGATATAAGTATCTCCCAATGTTAGTCTCTCGACTTTCATCCTTTTGGAAAGGAAGTTCACCATGGCCCGTCTACCGCGCTTTGTGTTGCCCGGTCAACCGAAACATGTCATCCAACGAGGAAACAATCGACAAGCTATCTTTGATGCGGAAGATGATTATCGGTTTTACCTGGAGAAATTGGGTGAGGCGGCGGAAAAACATCAGTGTGATATCCAGAAATCAAAGGGGTCATGAATCATATTGACGTTTTATCAGCTTGACCTTCTTCGCCAAGCTCTTATCTTCATCAATCAAAGTATCTCCACATCAACGTATGTTGTTAACTAGAGTTGACAACCCCATATATGTTAACTACAGTTAACATATATGATAGAAGTTCGGAAAACCGCAATTTTCACAAATTGGTTTGATGGCCTAAAGGATCGAAAGGCTAGAGCCCGTATTCAAGCTCGAATAGATAGAGTTGAAATGGGCAATTTTGGTGATGTTGCCCCTGTTGGGGAAGGTGTTAGTGAATTGCGTATTTTCTATGGCCCAGGATACAGAGTCTATTTCGTTCAGCGAGATTCTGTTTTGGTTGTTCTTCTATCGGGTGGCGATAAAGATTCTCAGCAATCGGATATCGCAAAGGCTAAAGAAATTGCTAAGCAATTGGAGATATTAGACATGGCTATTAAAACTACCCGTTGGGATTCAGCAGAACATCTAAATACGGATGAAGATGTTCAATTTTATTTGGAAGCTTGTTTAGAGGAAGCTGGAGATGATCCAGCATTCATCGTGAATGCATTAGGTGTTATCGCACGTGCAAAAAACATGAGCCAACTAGCTAGAGATACAGGCTTAACTCGAGAGGGTTTATATAAGGCATTTTCCGAAGAAGGAAATCCAACTTTTGCCACTGTAGCAAAAGTCGCCAAAGCCCTGGGGTTACAAATTACAGTTCAGACATCTCAGAAATCATGGTAGAAATCATGGGGTCAAAATCATGGGGTCAGACTCCTTGATATAAGCATCTCCCAATGTTAATCTCTCGACTTTCATCCTTTTAGAAAGGAAGCTCACCATGGCCCGTCTACCGCGCTTTGTGTTGCCCGGTCAACCGCAACATGTCATCCAACGAGGGAACAATCGACAAGCTATCTTTGATGCGGAAGATGATTATCGGTTTTACCTGGAGAAATTGGGTGAGGCCGCAGAAAAACATCAGTGTGATATCCATGCCTATGTGCTGATGACCAATCATGTTCATCTTCTAGTGACTCCCCAACTGGAAAACAGTATCGGTAAAATGATGCAAATGTTGGGACGTTACTATGTTCAGTATTATAACTATACCTATCAACGTACCGGCACCTTATGGGAAGGTCGTTATAAGGCCACACTGATTGATTCAGAACAGTACTTGTTAACCTGTATGCGTTATATAGAACTCAACCCCGTACGAGCACAAGGTATGGTCGATCATCCTGCAGAATATCCCTGGTCAAGCTATCATCATCATGCACTGGGTGAGTCAGATGTACTACTGAAACCCCATCGTGAATATCATCGTTTAGGAAAGACCGAGGCGGGACGTCAGTCAGCCTATCGACAGTTATTCCGTGCTCATATTTCGAAGATGACCCTGGCGGAGATCAGAGAGTCTACAAACAAGGCATGGGTCTTAGGCAGTGAGCGATTTAAACAACGGATGGAGAAAAAGTTAGACCGTCAAACAATATCAAGTGGCAGGGGTGGTGATCGAAAATCGGCAGCTTATCGACGTAGTCACACATAATCGTCGAGTCTGAACTCTTGATAGACAGACCCCTTGATACATTTAAAAAACAGAATCAGCAAAAGTACCAGATATTGAGTAAACTAGAAGACAATAAAAATCAAGTGAGATCATGACGATGCAAACCGCGAAACAAGAAGTGAAATCCATGTTGGAACAACTCCCGGAAGACAGCACGTATGAAGATATCCAGTATCATCTATATGTCCTGGAAAAAATCAAGCGCGGGGTTGAACGATCAGAGAAGGAAGGCACATTGACACAGGAGGAAGCTGAGGCCAGGTTTAGTCGATGGACTACCGGGTAAAGTGGTCTCCTGAAGCAGCCGAAGACGTCGAAGAAATCGCCCATTATATTGAGAAAGACTCTCCCAGATATGCACATGCTATCACTGAAGACATAATAGCGGCCTCACGTGCGCTGAGACAACTCCCACTACGTGGCCGTATGGTTCCTGAATTAGAAGACGAAACCCACCGAGAAATATTTATCTACAGTTATCGATTAATATACCGCGTAAAAAAAGATCAGCTCTTAATCATCGCGGTTATCCACGGCAAACGACGTTTGGAAAATATTGATGATCGATTTATACCTTAGCCAAAGGAGATGCTACCCTATCTAAGGAGTGGAGGACGCTGGAGATATATTTTTTACTGACAAGGATCGAGAAATTTACCTTGATCGGGCTTTATATGTGGATTAATCTAGCTATAGTAATCCACATTAAATAAGAGTGTCCGCCGTCATGAAAACAATCCAAATGACATTAGAGGAAGATTTAGTCAAGTCGGTTGATAAAGCAGCCAAGCGATTGAAAACCAGCCGGTCTGCCTTTACCAGGGAGGCCCTCCGCGCCGCACTTGCTCATTTGAATACAACATTACTGGAAAAAAAACACAAACAAGGTTATGAGGCATACCCGGTCGAAAAAGATGAATTTAGTCTCTGGGAAAAAGAACAAAAATGGGGAGACAGATGAAAAAAGGAGAAGTCCGTTGGTACAAATTTAAAGCCCCTGACAAAAAAAGACCTGTCGTTATTTTAACACGCAATTCTGTATTAGAATATTTAAATGAAATAACAGTCGCACCCATTACCACAACCATCAGGGATATCCCAAGCGAAGTGTTATTGACTAAGGAGGAAGGCCTGCCTACAGATTGTGTTATCAATTTTGATCATATCCAGACTGTTTCCAAGGGCAAGCTGGGGGTGCCTATTGCTGAATTATCAGAAGAAAAACTAATCGAGGCCAAAAAAGCAATCATCTTTGCGCTTGATTTATGAAGTAAGAATAAAGAAGGAAGGGGGATGCTACCTGAGGGATCCCCTTTTAAATAAGAGAATACCATGTGCCTCGTCCCGCAGCATGCCGTTCAATTAATCCGTTTTCATGTAATGTTTTTATATGGTCTTTGATGGTATTTCGGCTTGCACCTGTCGCCTTCACAACATCATTATTTGTGACTCTTCCGTGTTCGCGGGCAATCTCCAGAATATCCACTGAAAGCTTTGGCAAATCGCCAAAGATTAAACGCTCACGTTTTATTTTGCTTTCAAGTTTCTGTTTTTGTTTTGAGAGTGATGTCAGGAAATATGTTATCCATGGTTGCCAATCCGGGATATTAGTTCGAATAGTGCCTTGTGTTTGACGTAAGGCCAGATAATAAGCTTCTTTATTTTGTTCTATAACGCTTTCCAATGAACTATAGGGCACATAAGCATAACCAGCTTTTAATAACAGTAATGTGGTGAGGATGCGTGATAACCTTCCGTTACCATCTTGAAACGGATGAATTGCTAAAAAAGTAACGGTAAAAATAGCGGTGATCAGTAGTGGATGTATTGTTTCTTCTGAAAAGGCTGTATCCGCCCACCCAACAAGTTCATCCATCAAGCGCAGTGTATCAAACGGTGTTGCGGTCTCAAAGATTATTCCAACACTTTTACCCTCTGGTGTGAAGGCTTCAACATTATTCGATAATGTTTTGTATTCCCCTCGATGTCGTGAATCCTTATTAGAATATTGAAGCAGGCTGCCGTGAAGCTGTTTGATGACATTTATTGTTAAAGGAATATCTCCCCAATTCTCAAATACAGTTTCCATCGTCGCAGCATAGCCAGCAACTTCTTGTTCGTCTCGACTGGAAAAAGATTGAATGCCCAGGTTTGATAACAGTTTTTCAATGTCACGATCAGAAAGCCTTGCACCCTCAATACGAGTGGACGAACCAATGCTTTCAATCGTTGCGACATGCCGTAAGTTAGACAGACGATCAGGTGCAATACGCCCAATTGCTTGCCATGCTCCTTTGAACTGATCCAGTTCGGAGATCAGCGATAATAGGTCATTGGTGATTTTGAGTGTTTCAATATTCATTGGATTATCCAATTATACATCCGTTTCCATCCAATTAAAACCATCTCAGATACATCCATTTTTCCACCCGATTCCATCCAATTATCTGCTGTCTATCTAACCGTTGAAGAAGAACACGGCTGCCTTCGGGTAAAGTCGCTTGATATAATATAGACTTTGTTAACGAGGGGAATATTCAACGATTCAACAAGCTTCATGAACGTGTGGGTCATTCACATGCATTCCCCAAATAGTCCTTAAAACAGGGGAACCTCAGGTTGACTTTGGTATAACTTTAGTTATACTTTTGCCCATGAAAACTGCTATCTCAATACCCGATGCCGTATTTAAAACAGCCGAAAATTTGGCCAAAAGGCTCGGTTTGTCTAGAAGTGAGTTATATGTCCGTGCCATTTCCAGTTATGTTGAAACGCATAGAAATCAAAAAGTAACTGACTTACTTAATGAAGTCTATTCGGATGTTAAAAACCAGGGATTAGAAAAAGGTTTTAAATCTGCTCAAATGAAGTCAATAGGCAAGGAAAATTGGTGACAAATGAATTACAAAAAAGGAGATATCTGGTGGGCAGACCTTGATGAACCAAGAGGCTCTGAACCAGGTTATCGTCGGCCAGTTATTATCGTTCAATCGGATGATTTTAATAAAAGTCATATAAGAACGATCCTCGTTACTGTTATCACATCGAATTTAACATTAGCGAAGGCACCAGGAAATATAACGTTGGGTATAAATAGAAGTATTGGACTAAAAAAAGAGTCCGTTATCAATGTATCTCAGATTATTACGCTGGATAAATCTTATTTAATAGAGAAAGCGGGTAAGCTAAATGCCATAAAAAAACAGGAGTTGGCAGAAAGTTTAAAACTAATTTTAGATATTTAATAGAATCAACAAATAGGGGTCAAGCGACTTGACCCTTCTACCAGGTCTTCATCTGGTGGGGGCCAATGTTTATCTGCCATTAGGCGGTTTCCAGATTTAATCTCTTTGGGTTTAATCTTTATTATTGCTGCTTCTAAATTGCAGATTGTGCATATGTGCATAGGCACCATCTCGGGCAAGCAACTCGGCATGGGTGCCTGATTCAACAATGGTACCACCATCAAGAACCAGTACCCTGTCAGCATTTTCCACCGTGGACAGACGATGGGCGATGACAATACAGGTCCTGCCTTCACGTGCAACGTCCAACGCGGCCTGTATCTGACGTTCAGAAACCGTATCGAGGGCAGAGGTTGCTTCATCCAGTATCAATATTGGTGCATCTTTTAATAAGGCTCTGGCGATGGTGAGACGTTGTCGCTGACCACCTGACAAATTGGTACCGCCACTGCCAATAATGGTATCCATTTTGTCTGGCAGGTTGATAATAAATTCCGTGGCAAAAGCCGCATCCGCCGCGCTTAATATCGCCTCATCACTGCAAGTATCCAGGGCACCAAACGCAATGTTGTTACGTACCGTATCATTAAACAAGAACACATCCTGACTGACCAGTGCCACATTTGCCCGCAACGTTGCCAATGGCATCGAACAAACATCAACGTCATCAACAAACACCATGTCTTTATCAACGGAATAGAAACCAGACAACAAACTGATTAAGGTAGATTTACCCGCGCCCGAAGCTCCCACCAGAGCAATGGTTTCACCGGCTTGAACCTCAAAGGAAATATTGCTTAACGAAGTTGCATCACTGCCAGGATAATTGAACTCCAGTCCCTTGATCGTCAATTTGCCTTTCACTCTTTCAGGCTTTTCAACATCACTCAAATCAACTTCAATATCCTGATCGAGCATGTCGAACACACTCTCACTCGCGGCCAACCCCCGTTGGATGTATTCATTCACCGCGACGAGTCGTTTCAGTGGCCCAAGCAACATTGCCATTGCACCAACAAACGACATAAACTCACCCACACTCAAATCACCTGCCAGAGCTTGTTGAGTGGCTATATAGATAATAATGGCCAGAAAAGTAGCGGTTATCACCTGCACTGCAGGGCTACTCACAACCGCTGCCATACTGAATTTCATCACTGCTGTGCGATTATCATTGATCAGCTTATTGAAATGTTGTTGTTCATTTTTATAACCATCATAGAGTTTTATCAAACGCATACCGGCTATGGCTTCATGCAAGACATGGTTTATCTGCCCCATAGAACTTTGTACACGACGACTCATTTTACGTAAGCGTTTCTTGATGATAATCACTACGGCAACAATAAATGGCCCGCTAACCAGGGCAATCAAAGCCAGTTTCCAGTCCATATAAAACATCCAGCCCAATAACCCAGCAACTGCCAGGGTATCGCGTACCAATACCGTCAGGGCAGTGGTGCAAGCATCTTTAATCTGGATCACATCATAGGTGAATTTTGAAACCAGTGAACCTGCGGTTGTTTCATCAAAATAACGGATAGGACAGGCCAGTAAACGTTCAAACATCTCTTTGCGCAAATCCATAATGACCTTATTGGAGACCGAGTGCAGTGCCACACCGCCGGCATACACAGCCAGACCTTTGATAATAAACAGACCAATAAACAAAAACGGCATCAGTTTAATCGTCTCTGGATCCTGTTCAATAAAGGCGCCATCGAGCAGAGGTTTTAACAGGGCGGGCACAGCAGGCTCAGTCAGGGCAAACAGCACCATGCTAAAAATTGCGATAAGAAACAGTCGCCAATATGGTGCTACATACTGCAGCAGCCGCAAATACAACTGTTTGTCCTGTTGCAAGTTTTGCATTGAAATGGGTGAGATCGTGAATATATTGGAAATATTCACTAAAGAGTACATTGAATTTATGTGTAAACCAATGTTAAATAATCAAATCAAACACGGGAACAGCGGCTAAAAAAACAACCATGTCAAAAAATCATCCCATCGTTGCAGTTACCGGTTCTTCAGGATCAGGCACTACAAACGTGAAAACTGCGTTTGAGCACATCTTTGAAGCAGAGAACATTACTGCAGCCATGATAGAAGGCGATTGTTTTCATCGCTATGATCGCGAGGAAATGGTCAAGGTCCAGGAAACACACAATGTTGGCGATAAAGACCTGACTCATTTTGGCCCTGGGGCTAATTTATTTGAGAAACTCGAACAGGTCTTCAAAGAATATTCCGAACAGGGCACCGGTAAACACCGCTATTACATACATAACGAGGTTGAAGCTGAACAACATGGCTATCTGCCGGGTGCCCTCACCCCCTGGGAAGAGCTTCCTGAACAGACAGATCTTTTACTCTATGAAGGTCTGCATGGTGGTATAATCACAGATACTGTCAACGCAGAACAATACGTTGATTTATTAATCGGTGTCGTACCCATTATCAACTTGGAGTGGATACAGAAAATAGACCGAGACAAAGCTATTCGTGGTTATTCTGCCGAAGACGCGACTGTCATGATCCTGGGTCGAATGTATGACTATGTGCATTACATAACGCCGCAATTTTCCCGTACTGATATTAATTTCCAGCGTGTACCAACAATAGACACCTCCAATCCTTTTGCCTCAGAGCGTATTCCAAGCAACGGCGAAAGCTTTTCAGTAATACATATCAATAATCTGGAAAAAATTGAGGTCGATTTTCAGTACCTGTTGAAGATGCTTGATGGTTCGTTTATGTCTGCGCCAGACACCATTGTTGTACCTTCCAGCAAAAATATATTTGCTATGCAATTGATCCTGAATCCAGTCATACGCAATTTGATGAAATCAAGAAACGATAAATAACTTTTTTCTGGGTAAATTTCGAACAGTCGTTATAATAATCAGCCTGAAAGGATAAAAATATGAAATCCATACTGATAGTTAACCCCAAAGGCGGTTCAGGAAAGAGCACCCTCGCAACAAATCTTGCTGCCTATATGGCCCTTGAGGGGAAAACCGTGGCACTGGCAGATATGGATCCTCAAGGTTCAAGTAAAGACTGGCTGGAAGTTCGCCCAGATACTCGCCCACTGATATTGTCCGGTTCCCAGGGCACTACCAATGTCCGCGTGGATAAATCTACTGATGTTCTAATCATAGATTCACCAGCAGGTTTACACGGAAAGAAGCTTGCAACCTTTATACGCAACGCTGATTGCGCCATCATACCTATTACACCCTCACCAATTGATATCCGCGCCGCTGAACATTTCTTTCACGAACTGGTAAGCCTGAAAAAAGACATCAACAAAAAAATTAATGTCGCCACCGTGGCAAACCGTGTCCGGGAAGACACCCTGGCAGCAGCAAAGCTGGAAAACTATCTTGATGGACTGAAATTACCCGGTGGCAAATCATTACCTTATTTAACAGTACTTCGTGCCAGCCAGAATTACATCAATGCCGCTGAACAAGGCTTGAGTATCTTTGAGTTGGCACCGTCAAAAACCTATTACGATCTGGAACAATGGCAACCATTGCTTAACTGGCTGAAAAAAATCTAATACTCTCCACTCGTTTTTTTCGCACACTCAATCCTTAATAGAAATTCTCTATGGCTAATAACGTCACTATAAAATCCAGTCAATCCACGTTCATTGTCGACGATCACGAAACCATACTGGATGCCGCTTTAAAACAGGGTATCGCTCTTCCATATGGCTGCCGTGATGGTGCTTGTGGTTCATGCAAAACAAAAATTGAAAGCGGCGAGATTTATTACTCAGAAGACGACCTGTCCGGGATTAGCATTGAAGAAAAAGAAAACGGCTATGGCCTGATG
Source organism: Gammaproteobacteria bacterium (assembly GCA_965250225.1). GTDB lineage: Bacteria > Pseudomonadota > Gammaproteobacteria > Eutrophobiales > Eutrophobiaceae > CBDEUK01. Next base: position 13,674 of record CBDFNQ010000009.1, on the reverse strand, counting down.
TGCAAGGCACACGCAAATTCGGATATTCTGCTCGATGCCAGATTGGCTGATAGTCCTGAAACGATCAAAATCCGCAAACTGCCCTGCCGCGTGATGCACATCGATACCCTCAGTCACGATGTTATGCGTCTGAAAATAAAGTTGCCAAAAACCGAACGTCTGGCGTTTCTCGCAGGTCAGTACATTGACATACTGATGAGTGATGGCGAAAAACGCTCGTTTTCACTTGCCAATGCACCACATGACGACGAATTTCTGGAACTGCACATCCGTTATTATGAAGGTGGCGTTTTTTCAGAATATGCTTTTAATCATCTGGAAGAAAAAACCTTGATGCGAATTGAGGGGCCACATGGTAGTTTTTATTTTCGCGAAGACTCAGACAGGCCAATCATCATGGTTGCCGGAGGCACCGGTTTTGCGCCAATCAAAAGCATTATTGAACACGTTATTGCCTCAAGTCTTGAAAGACCCATCGATCTGTACTGGGGTGCTCGCGGCAAAATGGATCTCTACTTAGGCGATTTGGCTCAGGGCTGGGCTGAACAACATGAACTTATCAAATACACACCGGTGTTATCAGAACCCGATGATGGAGATGACTGGGATGGACGTACAGGTTTTGTTCATGAAACAGTGCTTGCTGATTTTTCGGATATTTCAGATTACGAGGTGTATACCTGCGGTCCACCACCGATGACAAAGGCTGTGTGTGAAAACTTTTCCAGTCGCGGCCTGGCCGAGAAATATATCTTTTCTGATTCGTTTGAGTTTGCGCCAAGGAAATAAACTCTATCGCACGCCTGATCAGTCATTAAGAACTACCAAGGCGTTTGTGTAGATCAACTTCTATCTCATTTGTCGCCATCGCCAATCCCAATCGATGATAGTTTGCCGCCAACTCTGGTTCATTCAGTTCCTGTTGTAACAACTGCGCCATTTCATAAAACAATTCTGGACTTTTTTCAATCTCGGCACATTCTTCAAAATAAGAACGCGCCTTTCCCCAAAGTTTATTCTTGATACACAAACGGGCAAGAGTGAGTAACAAGACTGGGTTATTGGTATGTTGTTTCAACAGACCTTCTGCAAAACCAAGCTGCTTGGACGGTGCATTACCATTAACCAGTCCGTATAAATTTACCAAACGATCATCCCAGATTTTTTTGATGGCTTTACGCAACAATATTTCGCTGTCTTCGTGCTCATCAAACTGTAACCTTTGTTGAACATAAACATCTATTAAAAAAAACTCCTGCCGCAATTTTTTCGGGATGGATAACCATAGATTACTCAAGTGCTGAGCATTTTGTTCAAGCCCTGCATTTGTAATCAATCCCGCATAGGCCTGTAATTCATAAGCACTGAGTATTTCGGCAGAGATGTCCGATCGATTTTTTATTCGTGGTAACAACTCAATAACAGCGCTCCAATCCTGCATGTCAATATAACTACTTAGCAACAGGCGATTAACTTCACCTTGTTTTGGATTTTCATCATGTAACTTGGTTAAGGTTGCTAGTGCCTGTTCTTTTTGATTTTGATCAAATTGCAACTTAGCCTGGGTAATCCCCACTGTGACCGGAACAGATTCATTCAATTCATGGGCGAGACTCAAATACTCATCCCTCCTGTCCAAAGCCCCCGTGTGTTGCGCGGCTCTGGCTGCACCCAGATAATTCAAGGTTGGGTTATCGCTATACTGCGCACCTTTTTTTAATGCGGATTCCGCTTTTCGCCAATTACCTTCAATCAACGCAGTCATCCCTTCAGTTAAACATTCAGCACTGCGCACAGTATTCTTACGTTCTCTGTATTTTTTGTAATCTTTTTTCGCAGAAAATATTCGACTAACCACACGTAGCAGAACATACAAAATAATAAACAGTATTATCAGACTGATAATAAAAAAATTAACTGAAGTTTGTATTGTCCAGTCAGCGATAGAGAAAACCAGGTAACCTTCATTGTGGCTCGCAGTAACACCAATCAGTGCAGCGAGAGCTAATCCTAAAATAATTGTGATCAGTAATTTCATGATGTTATTTCGCGCAATGAATTAACGTCCCGAAAATTAATTACCAGTCTCCTGATTTTCTTCGTGCATGGATGCGCGTAGAGTTTCAAGTGAGGAATTAATATCGGGTAATTCAGGGCTTAACTCGACAGATTTCATTTTGGCGAGTGTCTCCAGCACATTGCTGACAGCAGCCGTACCTGTATCAAAATATTTTTGCATCCACGAAGTAATAATTTCAACACTGCTATGCAGGTTATCCGTATCCTGACTCAAGACAGAAAGTCTGGCATTTTCCAACTGCAAGCGTAAATTCTGATAAAGATAATATTCTTCTTCCGGCAATAAAAAAGTATTGCCTTGTTCTTCCTTGCGTTTGATAACCACCATCGTCTTGATCTCGTGCCACATGAGCATGGGCAACTGCTGGATTTTTTCTTTCCAGTCCTGAGTTTCGTCTGAGCCAGTCAGGATTGGTGTTTGTTCTTCCTCTACCAACACAACGCTTTGCTTGAGTGGCAAACTGTCCACGCGAGAAATCAAGTCTGCAAGGTATAAACTCAAACCAGTCACATCAACCGGATTTACCGCCTTTAATGCATTGATGTCTTTTGTCAATTGCTCACGTATTGAAATCAGACGCGGGTCAGCTAAATCCTTCAAGCGTGTATCGGCTGTTTCAAGTGCTATCGTTGCTGTCACAACATCATGTGACAGTTGCAAACGCTGAATAGCAATAATGATCAACTGTTCAACCTCATTTAGAGCCCACTCCAGGTTACTATCTGGCCTGGTCTCAACCAATGCAGTCAAACCTTCCTGCAACGTTTCCTGAGTCGTCGTGAGTTGTTTGATTATTGCTTGCTGTCCTTGTTCAGCACCACTTAAATCTTCTGTCTGTTGCTTAATAGCATCAAGCTCGGAAACTCGACTCTCCTGTTCCTGTTTAACCGTTTGCAATTCCTGCTTGCCAAGATCGATTACATAATACAAAGCGCCTGCCAGCAACATCAGGCCAACCAAACAAATCACAATAAACAATTTTACCCAAAAAGCGGTCTTGCTGTTTGTCTCCACAGTAGGTTCAACCCCAGCAAGATCTTCTTTGGCCAAATTTTCTCTGACAAGATCTTTCCCGGATTCTGCTTCTTCCGTTGTGGTTGTTGGTTCAGTTTCTTCGCTCATGTTTTACCTCATTCAAACATCTGGCCAGTGCATTCATTAAACCTTGATTACTGGTTTCACTGGCGACAAAACTTTTTTTTGTAAAACCCAGTTGTTTTGCGTGTCTGCTCATGCGCTCACTCATGACAACTGTATCACTCTTAAATAATTCATCACGATAGGCAGACGAGTGCATTATTGCCTCAAGATTATCCAATGCCTCATTACTCGTCAAAATAATAACCTCAGGCTTGTTCTCATGCCAAACACGCTGAATCTCGGCTTGATCATAACACGGTCTTAGCCGTTCATAGAGCTCTATGTAATCAATTTTTGCACCGCGACTTCTTAATCCTTCAACCAAATTATCCCGTCCACCAACGCCGCGCAGGATCAGGATAGCTTTGTCGGCCACCTGTTCTTCCTGCAAGGCTTCCAGTTCAAGCAATTGTTCACTACTGGCCTGTCCCACACCGCGTATAACATGAGCAATTCCAGCCGTCTCCAGTGCAGACGCGGTTGCTGAACCTATGGCAATTATTTGTTTGCCATTGAAAACGTCTACTGACCAATTTTGTAATGCACAGTCCACTGCATTACGGCTGACAAAAATCAGAGTGTGAAAACTTTCCATCCTGAAGGCTTCATCTAGCTGTAGCGGTTCAATTTCTATGGTCGGGAAACGGATGGGCTCACAATCAATCGCCTCAATCATCTGAGACAGCTCTTCCGCCTGATGCTTTGGGCGTGTAATCAATACTGAAATTTTGCTGAATTCTGTGTTAGTCATGAATAATGTCGTCAAGGATCTTGTCAGCACCTTTTTGCAGTAACATTTCCGCCAATTGCGTACCCATTTGTTCCGCATCGGCAACATTGCCCTGAATGGAATCTTTTATAATCTCCGAACCATCAATACGACCGACCAGGGCACGCATTTCGAGAATGTCCGAATGGATAACAGCGTGTGCGGCAATCGGTAATTGACAACCACCATAGAGTCGACGACTTAACGCGCGTTCTGCATTCACTCGAATGTTGGTCTCTTCATGACTTAATGGGGCGAGCAATGTCTGGATTTCCTGATCATCACTTCTGGTCTCAATACCAATGGCAGCCTGACCTATTGCAGGCAACATAATTTCAGGCGAGATATATTCTTTGATGCGTTGTTCCAGACCCAGACGTTTAACACCTGCGGTCGCGAGAATAATGCCATCGTATTGGCCATCATCGAGTTTATTCAGGCGCGTCCCCACATTGCCACGCAGATCCTTGATCACTAAATCGGGGCGTACTGCGCGTATCTGACATTGCCGGCGCATACTGGAGGTTCCAACCACTGCACCATTCGGTAAACTTTCAATAGAACCATACTCATTCGAGATCCATGCATCTCGTGGATCGTCGCGTTGCATGATCACCGCCAATTCCAGACCGTCCGGAAAATCGACCGTCACATCTTTCATCGAATGAACGGCAATGTCGGCCTTGTTATCCAGTAAACATTGTTCGAGTTCTTTAATGAACAAACCCTTGCCACCCACCGTGGCCAAAGGTGCCTCAAGAAATCGATCGCCTTCGGTGGTCATGCTCACCAGTTCCACCGTCAATTGTGGATACTGCGACATTAACAATTGTTTAACATGTTCAGCCTGCCATAAAGCAAGCGGGCTTTTGCGTGTAGCGATACGAATTCGATCAGTCATTAAAGTATTTATTATTGCGATAATTTATACCCATAATACTTTAAAATACGTATTTCAGAGTGTGCCTATTTTTATTCAGAGCAAGACGCGACGATGCACATGGCCGCCCCCTGTAAAGAGGAGCAAAGCTTCCGCTCCTGCTCTCGCCCCTTGCCTACATCCTGTAGGCAACACCGCCATGGATGAAAAAGATGTGTGCCGTGCAGGGAAGCACAAATGCCGTGAGCGCATGGATGCACAAGAGCGGCCTATGGATATTGTAATTTCAGGTACCATGGTATTAGTGTTTATTATTGCGATGATTTAAGCTTAAATGATACACCATTGAACTTTAAGTAAGGCAGCAAATTCCAACAACGATGAAACTCGGCATAGTCATGGATCCGATAGAACGGATCAAAATCGCGAAAGACAGTTCGTTTGCCATGCTATTGGCTGCACAAAAACGTGGGCTAGAACTCTTTTATATGGAGCCGCGCGATCTTTTTCTCGACCAGAATTTAGCGTGCGCCAAAGTAAAAACCTTATCGGTCGATGACGACCCGGCAAGCTGGTTTGAATTTGGTTCTGAACAAATCCTGCCATTAAATAAACTCGACATCATCCTGATGCGCCAGGATCCACCCGTGACGATGGAATATTTTGTTGCGACTTATATTCTCGAACAGGCTCAGGCCACTGGCGTTCTTGTTGTCAATGATCCCCGTAGTCTGCGTGATGTGAATGAGAAGGTGTACTGCACCTGGTTTGCAGAATTAATGTCACCGACATTGGTCAGCAAAGACACGACTCGCCTGTTTGAATTCCTCTTAAAACATCAGGACGTCATTGTTAAGCCATTACACAGTATGGGAGGCGATTCGATCTTCCGGATCAAATCGGACGACCCCAATACCAGCGTTATCCTGGAATCTGTCAGTGCGCATGGTACACAGTTCATCATGGCTCAACGCTACATCCCTGAAATCGCAGCAGGTGACAAGCGCATTTTATTAATAGATGGCAAACCAGTTCCCTATGCACTTGCCAGAATTCCGAAACCAGGCCAAACCCGTGGTAATCTGGCGGCTGGAGGAACCGGTGAAGGTGTTACTCTCTCCAAAAGAGACAAGGAAATCTGCACAGCGGTGGGAGATAAACTTCGAGAAAAAGGATTGATCTTTGTTGGCCTTGATGTGATTGGTGATTACCTGACCGAGATCAACGTCACCAGTCCCACCTGCATCCGCGAACTCGACAAACTATATGATCTCGATATTGCTGGCGATCTCATCGATTGCCTGATTCAAAAATGCCAACCAGGAAACAGCTAAAACATTAACTGTCGTTAGAATTCGACGTATAATGTTGCCCCAATGTTAATCAAACATCTCTATTGCCTGTGTCGTCTGTTGCCATTCAACCTATAGTTACATCACTTGATCGTTTTGGATTAACGCTGTGTCTGGCGATCATCCTGCATGCGCTGATCATTCTCGGCATCACCTTTGCGCCGGAAGATTTGTTTCAGCCACGTTACGAAACAATGGAAATTATTCTGGTAACACAAAGCGATGCAAAAGCGCCTGACGAAGCGGATTTCCTGAGCCAGGCCAATCTCGAAGGGGGTGGTGATAGTGAAGAAAAAGTCAGCCCTTCCACACAAATGCCCGCACCGTTCCCGGAAGACACGGCCGAACAGACAGCAGCACCAATGACGGAAGAGATCCCGCCGCAACCACCCACACCACCAGCCCCGGAAGAAACCCTCGTTGAGAATGAGAAACCAATTGCACCCACCGAGGTGGAAGAGTTGTTAGTGACCGAAACTGAAGTTGCTGATCTTGCCCTGGATAATGAGATAAAAGAAGCCCAGCCCACTGATAATCCGCCAACACAAGCGGAAACAAACGACACAGAAGAACCGACTGAAACAATCAAAAAAACACCGCCCAAACCCAGGCCAATTCCAAAACGAAAAACACCTAGTGCGGCTTCTCTATTAACCAACAGTTTTAAGATCGCCTCATTGAGTGCCGAGATCCGCCGCAAAATGGAATCCAAGGCACAAAGACCCAAGCGCAAGTTTATCTCGGCGAGTACAAAAGAATTTAAATTTGCCTCCTACATGGAGGCCTGGCGATCAAAGGTAGAACGAGTCGGAAATCTTAATTACCCCGACGAAGCAATGCGTAATAAATTATCCGGTAGCTTGATCCTCGACGTCGCACTGAATCAGGATGGCAGTCTTAATGAGATCGTCATTCGTAAATCGTCAGGTCATACAGTGCTCGACGATGCCGCGATCCGAATTGTGGAACTGGCTGCGCCTTACCTGGCCTTTCCTGACAGCTTCCGGGATGAAACCGACATTCTCCACATCACGCGTACCTGGCGATTTGCAAATAATAAAGGGTTTCGTTGAATGATTATTTTTTGTAACAGATAAAACAAGAAAACCCGCAGGACACGGGCTTTCATCGTATGAAAATATTAGAAACTTAAATTAAACGACTTTTTTTCTTGGTATTCCCAGCAATCCGATAAGCGCAGTCCCCATCAACCAGATTGCAGCAGGCGTTGGAACAGCAACTTCCGCCAGAACTTTATAATAGGGGTCAACACCGGGTATCAAACTTTCGATATTTAAAAATGCAAAATCTCGGTATAAAAATGGATTACCACCCTCGTCAGTCAGCTCCGTATTAAAGAAGTTCCAGTCGAAAGTGAGGAAATCACCAGCAAGAGCCGAAATAACAAAGCTTATCAAGCTACCATCTGTACCTGGATCGCCACTGTCATTCGTAAAGCCGCTAGTATCAGCTCCCTCTGCAGTGAGGTGTGACATCAGGAATCCTTCTGTCGGGAAAAAGCCTCTAACAGAGCCACCTGTAGGGACAACATTACCTAAACTGGCATACCCTGCCAGCCCTGATTCAAAACCAGTGTTTGCAGCCGTACTGAAAAAGGTTACGTCGCCACCAAAATTATCAAGAAGCAATTCAGTGTCGACCAGATCATCGCCTACATCACTCACACCAATGGTAACTGTGCCGAAAAAATCAGCACCAAATTCGAATGACTCAGCAATTCACCCGCTCGAAGAACCTGGAACAAAAACCACTGCAAATGCCGTTGAACTAAACATCACAATAGCTAACAGACTGCCTAACAAACCATATCTCATTAGTTGTTTTTTCATAAAATCTCCCTTTTAGAATTATAGCGTAATACTAAATAACGACCGAATTTACCAAAACTTTTGAAAATAAACCTGTACAGTCATTTGACTCAAAATTACAGGGTAATGTTAAGGCAAGAATCACACCAGAACATGCCAGGAATATGGCCTTCTCTACTGATATAATCGCTTTTTTAAGAAATCGTATATTTATTTGTTGTTGCGATGAAATCCAAGCAGGCCAACCAAACCCGTCATAAACAACCAAAACGCAGCCGGTAACGGAACAGGCGCTGTGGTTGTCACTGTGAAGCTGTCGATATCGCCAATAACAGCCCTATTTACACTGCCAGAAACCAGATCAAGAAATACAAAAAAAACGGCATCAGAATCAAGTAACGACGGTGGGGAAGGAATCGTATTTGCATCAGACAGATAGCTATTGTCGGTAAGAAAAACTACGGCGAATAAAATACCATCCATCGAGTTAAACAAATCAAATCCGCCAACTATGGTTCCTGGACTGCCTGTTGCCAGGGCAAATCCATCAAAAGTACCCGTCGGTAAATAACCTGAAGAATCAATGGTATCTTGTGCCGTAATTGTTAAATCATTTCCTATCCCAACTACTGAACCAGAATAGGAAAAATCTGTGCCTGAAATATTTGCTGAACCACTGTGCGGCACACCTGTGAAACTGTAACCCACGTCATTCGGGTCTGATACATCAACACTACTGGCGACAGCCACATCATCATCGTAAATAAAACTCGCACTAAAATTTCCCGGAGCAAAACCAATATTAAAGTCGATAGAGCCACTCACATCTAGCTGTGTCTGTGCGGATTGAGCAGACAGACTGAAAGACAATAGACTAACGAAAATAAGGGAATTTATAGTAGATGTATTCATTGTGGTACTTTCCATGTTTTGTTAATTATACTGCTTGATAATACGTTTAAATACAGGCTCGATCAATGCCTCAGGTTCAACCGCTAGCCATTTTTAATGGGAACACATATGAAAACAGCTTTAATCATTTTGTCATTTTTAGTCATCACATTCATTATCCTGTACTTCGTTCTTGGTAAGCTTTCCAGGTCAGGAGAAGCTCCAGGGTTAGTCGAAGGAAACCTCTTGAGATGTCCTAACAAGCCTAATTGTGTCTGTAGCGAATACAAAGATGATCCCAAACATTTCATTGCTCCAGTCAGTATGCTTCAGAACACTAGCTTTGATGCTTTGCCCATTCTAAAAAATACAGTTCGAGATATGGGAGGTAGTGTTCTATCTGAAAGTGATAATTATTTTGCCTCTACTTTTTCGTCAGCTGTTTTTGGATTTGTGGATGATTTGGAAATCAGGATCGATCCGAATCAAGAAGTGATCCATATTCGTTCAGCGTCCAGAGTGGGTTATCGTGATAGAGGTGTAAATAAGAAACGAATTGAATTACTCAAGCAACTCTATGAAAAGAAAATTTTAGAAATTAACCAGTCACTTGATAAGATACCAAAAAGCGGTCAGCATTAGCTCATGCGTTTAAAAAATGGCCCGGCTTAAACAACAATACAATAACGAAGGATTCTTTGGCATTGGTATACTCAACAATGTCAATGAATTGAATATTGGCACTTTGTGGAGATCTGCTTTTATTTTAGGTGCATCATTTATTTTTACGGTTGACAAAAAATACAAATCACAAAGCAGCGATGTAACAAAGGCCTGGACAAAAATTCCACTGTATCATTACAAGTCTGTTTCCGATTTAAAAACTAACCTGCCCAATTCAACAAAACTCATTGGTGTTGAAATGACAGACGGTGCTATTCCATTAGAGAAATTTGATCATCCTGCAAGAGCGGTGTATTTACTCGGTAATGAACAAATCGGTTTATCTGAAAAAACATTACAGCAATGTGAATCCATTGTTGAGCTCCCGGGAAATTTCAGTCTCAATGTCGCCGTAACTGGTAGTATCCTGATGTATGATCGAATTACTAAAATAAAAAGCACGCTTCCTGAATGAATACGTTTTAATAACCAAAGCAGAATCATTCTATGAAAACACTACTATCGTCCCGGTAAGACCCTTTGAAAGATATGGACAAACAAATAACTCAGATACATTGTTTGGTTACAGGACGAGTTCAAGGTGTTTTTTTTCGTGCCTCAACACAGCAGGAAGCCAGTCGTCTAAAACTCAATGGTTGGGTAAGAAATTTAGCCGATGGCAGAGTTGAAATCATGGCTTCGGGTGAACAAGATGCAATACAAAGCCTGATAGATTGGTTAAGGCAAGGGCCGCCTATGGCCAGGATTGATGAGATAGATTTTATTGAAAATGAAGCCGATAATAGAGAATTGATGGATGGGTTTATTATCCGCTAGACTTATCAGTAGTCACAAACTATAACCTGTTCTGAATTCGTAAAAGGGAGGTGTGATATGTTCTTTGGTAAACCTTGGCAAGACTGGATAGATAACTATCAACTCAGTCATCAAAATAAAATCAATCAACGATTTCATTTGTTTGGCATACCACTGGTCGCAGTCTCCATCGTTTTATTACTTTTTTCGATTGTCATTCCTCAGCTTTTCAACTTTGCACTTGCATTGTTTGTCGTCGGCTGGGCATTTCAATTTGCCGGACACTGGTTTGAAAAAAAGCCACCTGAATTTTTCAGCGACTGGCGCTATTTATTTGTAGGGCTGCGTTGGTGGTTTCAGAAAGTGTTTAAATAAGTGATCTACAATGACATGGGAAAATCACACTTTATCAAACAAACTAATTTCCATGTTTAATGAACTATACGGCATCCGTATAATCAACTGTTGAACAAATCAGCTAACGCTGAGGTAACAATAACATTAGAATACAAGGATTGTATTAATATGGCACATCACCCTGATCGTTTATTACAAAATATTTTTAAGAGTTCGTTTCATTTATATAAACAATCATTACCGTTAAAAGATATAAAAGCCGCCGATGCGATTATGCATTGCCGCACGATGAATCAAGGTTATGATCAGTTAAGTTGTACCAATGGTCATGAAGACAAACAATTGCATTCATGTCGTCATCGTAGTTGTCCACTGTGTGCTGCACGTGCACGACATAACTGGATAGACGCACAAAAAAGACGCTTACTTGATTGCCCGCATCATCATCTTGTTTTTACCTTGCCACATGAGTACTTGCCGTTATGGCAATACAATCGTGCCTGGTTTACGACCATTTTATTTCAAGCGTGTCGTGATACTTTAATGACATTACTGAAAGACACACGTTATCTCGGTGCAACGCCGGGGATATTAATGACCTTGCATACGTGGGGACGGCAATTAAATTATCACCCACACATTCATGCCTTAGTCACTGCCGGTGGTTTAAGCTCTTCAAATCAATGGCAAGCCATAGAGCATGATTTCTTATTACCGATCCGTGTGGTGAAAGCATTATACAAAGGCAAACTCCAAGCGGCGATTCACGATGCGTTAGAACGTCAACAGTTAATTGTGCCGACGACATCATCCCGTCATGCACTCAAACAGCTTCATCGCGATTGTTACAAAAAACAATGGAGTGTTCGCATCATGCCGCAATACCCTCAAGGTAAAGGCGTCATGTTGTATTTGTCTCGTTACTTGAAAGGAGGTCCATTCCATCCAAAACAAATAGTACATTGTGATGCGAAGTCGGTTCGGTTTCATTATAAAGACCATCGTGATAATAAAATAAAATTGCTGTCTCTTAAGACGACAGAGTTTATCCGACGCATCCTTTGGCATGTGCCGGTACCGGGATTGCATGTGGTGCGCCATTACGGTTTATACGCCTCGCAATGTCAGGCGAAACGCAATCGCTGTCGTGAGATTGTCGGTGGTTTGTTTGAAGCGATGGGGGTGTCTGGTAAAGTTGAAAAAGAGCCGTTACACTGGGCGTGTCGTACCTGTGGGGCACCGTTAAAACGTGTCTTTTCCGTTTACCCAAGGAGATATAATCGAAGGCGTATTGAAAATTCCTATAAGAAGAATACAGCCGTACCACCGAGAGGATTTGTCCAACAAGGCGTTGAAGTCGGAACTCGCATTCGTGCTCCCGTTCCGGATGTGTTTCATTAATTCAATCCAGCACCTTTTTTTAGGCTGTGCGAGTCCGCTTAACTAAACGTTGAACAAATCAGCTAACGCTGAGGTAACAATAACATTAGAATACAAGGATTGTATTAATATGGCACATCACCCTGATCGTTTATTACAAAATATTTTTAAGAGTTCGTTTCATTTATATAAACAATCATTACCGTTAAAAGATATAAAAGCCGCCGATGCGATTATGCATTGCCGCACGATGAATCAAGGTTATGATCAGTTAAGTTGTACCAATGGTCATGAAGACAAACAATTGCATTCATGTCGTCATCGTAGTTGTCCACTGTGTGCTGCACGTGCACGACATAACTGGATAGACGCACAAAAAAGACGCTTACTTGATTGCCCGCATCATCATCTTGTTTTTACCTTGCCACATGAGTACTTGCCGTTATGGCAATACAATCGTGCCTGGTTTACGACCATTTTATTTCAAGCGTGTCGTGATACTTTAATGACATTACTGAAAGACACACGTTATCTCGGTGCAACGCCGGGGATATTAATGACCTTGCATACGTGGGGACGGCAATTAAATTATCACCCACACATTCATGCCTTAGTCACTGCCGGTGGTTTAAGCTCTTCAAATCAATGGCAAGCCATAGAGCATGATTTCTTATTACCGATCCGTGTGGTGAAAGCATTATACAAAGGCAAACTCCAAGCGGCGATTCACGATGCGTTAGAACGTCAACAGTTAATTGTGCCGACGACATCATCCCGTCATGCACTCAAACAGCTTCATCGCGATTGTTACAAAAAACAATGGAGTGTTCGCATCATGCCGCAATACCCTCAAGGTAAAGGCGTCATGTTGTATTTGTCTCGTTACTTGAAAGGAGGTCCATTCCATCCAAAACAAATAGTACATTGTGATGCGAAGTCGGTTCGGTTTCATTATAAAGACCATCGTGATAATAAAATAAAATTGCTGTCTCTTAAGACGACAGAGTTTATCCGACGCATCCTTTGGCATGTGCCGGTACCGGGATTGCATGTGGTGCGCCATTACGGTTTATACGCCTCGCAATGTCAGGCGAAACGCAATCGCTGTCGTGAGATTGTCGGTGGTTTGTTTGAAGCGATGGGGGTGTCTGGTAAAGTTGAAAAAGAGCCGTTACACTGGGCGTGTCGTACCTGTGGGGCACCGTTAAAACGTGTCTTTTCCGTTTACCCAAGGAGATATAATCGAAGGCGTATTGAAAATTCCTATAAGAAGAATACAGCCGTACCACCGAGAGGATTTGTCCAACAAGGCGTTGAAGTCGGAACTCGCATTCGTGCTCCCGTTCCGGATGTGTTTCATTAATTCAATCCAGCACCTTTTTTTAGGCTGTGCGAGTCCGCTTAACTAAACGTTATGTATTAGAAATAGAAGCTAGTGAATAATATTGAAACAAAGACATTAGAGTATCTATTGGCCGGCGAACATCCAGACCTTGCGATACTTCGAACCCAGATAG
>CBDFNQ010000008.1:0-2795 GCA_965250225.1 Gammaproteobacteria bacterium | reverse complement strand
AAAATCAAAAATTTCACATGCGTTGGATAATTTACTGTGCATCAGGATTGCGTCTGCTCCTGCCTGACGATATGCTTCCGCGCGCTTCAAAGCTTCCTTGAGTCCCCATCCCGCGATAAAGGCTTCTACACGAGCTACAATGACAAAGTCATCGTCCTTCTGAATATCCTTACCTGCTTTTATTTTTCCACAAAACTCATCGATACTGGCTAAAGGTTGAACTCCTTCCCTGAGAAAGCTATTGGTTTTGGGAAAGATTTTATCTTCGATGCAGACTCCCGCAATATCTCTTTGTTCCAGCTTCCTGACGAGGCGACGCATATTGTTAAAGTTGCCATATCCAGTATCTCCATCCATGAGAATAGGAATCGTGGTGGCATCGCTCATGAATTCTAAAACATCTAAAACCTGTGTCCAGCTTGCTTCGTTATTATCCCGAACGCCTAAAGAACCGGCAATTGAAAGCCCACTACCCCAAATTCCCTTAAATCCGGCTTCTTCAACTATCCTGGCGGACATGCCACTATGAGCTTCCATGAGAAACTCAAGTTGTGGACTCAATATCATCTGTTTTAATTGAGTTACCTTTTTCATTTATTACTTGCGTTTTACACTTTTAATTAAATTTGAATTATTGAAACTGTGTTTCTTTCAACACGCAACTTATCATAAATATAATAAGATTGTCAAAGCCAATTACAGGCAATTATTTTCTTATTGTTATTGCCTTATTACACAGGTAAAATGAAATGATTATCGTATTAATTTGTAGTTTGCTACAGCGCAATACATTAGGAGTAGTTAATATAAACGACTTGGTGTAATTGCCTGCAATTGAAGCTATTCTGTCATAACAAACTTAAAATAGGGCGCTTAAAGCACCAAAACTACCAACATATTGTCCCCGTCCGCCTGGGCGGAGATGTTTTGAATTGTTGGTTTTGTTTTGCTTAATAGACTATTTTATATTCATAATTGGAAATGTCTAATAAAGAACATTGAATTTCGAATAGTGAATTTAGTAGAAAATGTAATAATGGGTCAAGCGTTTAGCGGACCCAAAAAAATCAATCTAAGGAAAGAGTAAAAAAATAGTGATAGACTACCATATGCATACAAATCGGTGTGGTCATGCGACTGGGGAAATGGCCGATTACGTTAAGGAGGCAATTAGCTGCGGACTTGATGAAATCGGATTCAATGACCATTTGCCTTTAAATGGTGATAGCGGTAAGAAACAGGGTCTCTCAATGTTGCTTGATGAGCTTCCGAATTATATCAATGATGTTATAGACTTACGAAAACTATTTCCGGAGATTAAAATCAGGCTGGGAATAGAAGCCGACTACACTCCAGACTCGGAATCTTACACAAGAGAGCTTCTTGCGGAATACGATTTTGATTATGTAATGGGTTCTGTACATTACATTGGTCAGTGGGCTTTCGACCATCCGGGAGAGCGCAAAAAATGGGACAGTAAGGATGTCGACTTAGTTTATAAGGAGTATTTTGAATTATTACGTAAATCTGCTCGTACTTTGCTTTTTGACATAATTGGACATTGTGATCTAGTGAAGAAGTTTGGGAACCGGCCAGAAAACGAACTATCGAGAGGATCTGGAAAAGACAGCGAAGGTATTTAAGGAGTGTGGAGTTGCGGTAGAGATTAATACCTCTGGTTTGAGAAAACCTGTGAATGAAATTTATCCTTCATATGAAATTCTTAAGGTTTACAAGAAATACGATGTACCTATTGTTTTCGGTTCTGATGCTCATACTCCTGATGATGTGGGTAAAGATTTTGATAAGGCAATATCGCTTGCAGGTCAAGCCGGCTATGAGGAATTTGTTACATTTGAGAATAGAAATATGAAGACTCATAAACTTGATTATGGAAATTCTATTCATTGTTAGAAAATGCCTTGAAAGTTTTTGAATGGTTAGATTGCGTGAATTCAGGCTGAACACATTATCTACAAGTGGCAAGTTATTATGTACCTTTTTCCTGATATGTATGGGAATAGGTTTTGTCTTTTCTCAGTTAAATGTTTTTTTTACATATAACAGGGCTGACGGAAGAACAGGGTTCTCATTTCAAGACATAGTTTTGACTTATTACGGTCAACCTGACGTGTTACTTATCGAGTCGAAACTCAATGGTACTATGAGGGAACATCTTGAGAATGAGTATGATAGGAATAACCTGATTGATTGGGCAAAGGGGGGCACCAGAAAAGAGAAGTTTAATGAGGTCAAAGGTATCATTATTAAAAATTGTCTGCGGTGTCATACTTCCGGTGGTGAGTCGGAATTCGCCCCATTTGATAAATTATCAACCGTCAGTAGTATTTTTACAAGGATTAACAATGGAATATCAATATCCAGACTTATAACGCTAAGTCACATTCATATGATCAGTATCGGTGTGATATTCGCTTTAAGTGGACTAATTTTTTTGTTTACGCCGATTAATGAGAAATTTAAAATGATCTTGTTAGTCTTCCCTTTCGGTTCCTTGTTGATGGATGTTTTTTCCTGGTGGTTAACAAAACTAACACCAGTTTTTGCAATTACCGTATTTATTGGAGGTGTTTTTACAGTAATTGGTTTCTTTATACAGTTTGTGATTTCTTTACTAACGATGTGGAAGTCTTCCAGAGAATCTGGTTGAATGATTAATTCAGCAGTTTAGAATGAATATATACGAAGTAGCTAATCCTTCCGTTTTTTTTAGAGTTGAAAGGAGTTTAATATATGTCTGATGATATGAATGGGCCATACAGCGAAAAAGTGAT
>CBDFNQ010000007.1:0-26124 GCA_965250225.1 Gammaproteobacteria bacterium | reverse complement strand
ATAACAATGCAAATATCAATATCAAAAGCACAATACTGGGTATGATGCGGGATGAATACGAATTCCCCTTAATGATGCCTATGAAGTGCTGGTTACACTTTGTACTAAACCATTAATTGAAAAGACTCGATACTTTGTCAAAGAAGCTGATTTCTCACTGTGGGAGATTGATGTTTTCAATGGTGTTAATGAAGGATTGATCGTAGCAGAAATCGAACTGGAAACAGAAGATCAAGATTTCATGAAACCCGATTGGTTAGGGATCGAGGTATCTAATGATCCAAAGTACTACAATGTTTGTCTGGTTACTCATCCTTTCTAAAGAGTGGACTGAAAACCAGTGATAAAGTTTGAGTTCTGTTATTTACTCAACAATAACGTGTGATTTTTTTGGACGCATCAAAAACCAGGCAACATATCCCACAGGCCAGGCAATCAAAGCCAGCAACCAACCTTTGATAAGTGCTAATGCGCCGATGGCAATAAAAATAAATGGTAATATAAGTCCTTTATGCCCCATATCACGTGTCGCGCCATCACCATAAATCCACAAAATGCTACAAACAAAAATAGAGCAAAAGATTATAAACAGGAAGACTCCTAATGCATTGTCAAAACTAATTGCCATCGTCTCTCTCCTCTTATCCCTTCATATGATGTTTGGCATTCACAGGACCCATGGTTGCATTGGCTATTAAGGCAATAAATAAAATTGCCGCCATCAAATACATGGTGGTGTTGTACAAACTGGATGTGGGATTAATCGTTCCCGCTGGTGCTATTTCCATCAGATTGGCAATGGTTACAGTTTTTGCAGCGACCAATTGACTCAGTTGCTCAACACCCGCACCAAACTTGGCCTGGAATGCAGCTGGGTCAATCTTGGTAATGAGATCATCTATCGCATTATTCACCGATATTTCACGTAATGAAGTAATCGCAACAGGGCCAAATACTCCAGCGCTACTCCAGGCAGTTAATAAACGCCCATGAATACCACCCACATATTTGGTACCAAAGATATCAGCCAGATAAGCCGGGATGGTCGCAAAGCCTCCACCATACATGGTGAAAATAATCATAGTAGCAGCGTAGAAATATACTAGCCAGACAACAGACGGATTAATACTCGCTTGATGTGCCGTATAAGGAATCGAACAATAAAGAAGAATGCCCAGAGTAAAAAATACCCAATAGGTATTTCTTCTGCCTAAATAATCTGATGTGCTGGCCCAGAAAAAACGACCGATCATGTTAAACAAACTAATCATCAAGACATAAGTGGAAGCAAAACCGAAATCTACTATAGTTGGCAAACTGGAACCAAAAATTTCCTTAATCATAGTCTTGGCAACGGCAAGTACACCAATACCCGCAGTCACGTTAAAACAGAGCACAACCCAAAGTTGATAAAATTGGCGGGTCTTTAACGCTTCATCAATATGGACATCATGATGAGTGATCATTCTGTGTTGCTTATCTTCGGGCGGTGGTTCCCAACCTTCGGGTTTCCAACCTTCGGCAGGCACACGATAGGAAAAGGCCGCGATCATCATAATGACAAAATAAATCGCACCCAGACTGAAGAATGCCTGTGCAACACCGATCGTCCCTGTGCCAACCGCATAAATGCCTTCTGGACCTGCAACAAACATATTGGCAACATCATTCGCACCAACGACCACCACTTCTTTTAATTCACCGGCAACCTCAGCAAGACGTCGTCCACTTTCATCGGTGGTAAGTTTAATAGCATCGATAGTGCCCAGATATTCAGGCGCTTTATAGAAAATTCGAATAAAGGGTTCGATCATGAATTTAGCAATCATGGCTCCGCCACCAAAACCCATAATAGCCATACCGGTCGCCATACCCCGCCGATCCGGGAACCAACGGATCAAGGTACTCACAGGAGAAACATAATCCGAGACCCAGACCACAGCCACCAATAACTCCATAGCCAAGGTACAAAAGCCATAGTTGACCCGTGAGAATACCCATACCACCCACCAGAAAACCACCGCCCCAACAACAGGCAGCCACTGCACCCACCATTCGTGGCCCTACTTTCTCCAGCCACTTACCTGCAATGGCAGCGGAAAGTCCAAGAAAGACGATAGCAACGGTGAATATCCAGACAACCTGACTTAAAGTCCAGTCATCAGCAGCACTGGTAACGACACCAAGGCGTTTAATTAAGGCTGGGTTAAACAGACTCCAGGCATAGACGGAGCCAATACAGAGATGAATGCCTAAAGCTGCTGGCGCAGTCAACCAACGATTAAAGCCTGGTTTCGCAACAATACGTTGCTTCGATAACAAACCAGCCATAGAAATATCTCCTATCAACAGATTATTTTTTGTTTTTGTACAGAGCTACAATGCATATTAGAGCAATTTGCCCAGCATTGTTAGTAAAACAACAGGATGTAACATGCTCCTGTCCAGGTCAAGGACATGATTCATAACGCTTTTTCAGGACAAAACAACAACTAAAATCTTGTATACTATAAGGACATTGAAAAAGATCATTTTATATTAAATTCATTGTTATTTTGACCGAGTGTTTTGAACTCTTTACAATTCATCTGATTGAATTCAATTCATTTTTTCAGGTTATACATGACGACAAACACATCACAAACAGAAACCCAAAACGATACATTGGTTGATAACTTTGGCCGTACCGTTGATTACCTGCGAATCTCGGTCACCGACCGCTGTGATTTTCGCTGTGTCTATTGCATGTCTGAAGAGATGAGCTTTGTACCGAGAAAGGATCTCCTCACATTAGAGGAACTGAGCCAGATTGCCCTGGCATTCACACAATTAGGTGTTAAGAAAATACGCATTACAGGTGGAGAACCGCTAATTCGCCGAAATATTATTAAATTATTTGAGGACATAGGCCGTCTACCAGGATTAGAAGAACTTGTGACCACTACCAATGGTTCTCAGCTGGCAACGTTAGCACCACAATTGAAACAAGCTGGCCTTAAACGGATTAATATTAGCCTTGATTCGTTAGACGAAGAACGTTTTAAACGTATTACCCGTGTTGGCGATCTCAAAAAAGTATTGGCTGGCATTGATGTCGCACTGAATACTGGCTTTAAAAAAATCAAGCTTAACTCGGTTATCTTAAAAAACCGCAACCACGATGAAGTTCTGGGTCTGGTAAACTTTGCCAATGAGCGTGGTATGGACATCAGTTTTATTGAAGAGATGCCTCTCGGTGTTATCGGCGATCATGATCGGGCAGAAACTTTTTACTCCAGCGATCAAATCAAACAGGATCTGAAGCAACATTTTTCTCTGATCCCGACCACGGAAACAACCGCAGGCCCATCGAAATATTTTTACATCGCTGGAAGCAAAACCCGCATTGGGTTTATCTCACCGCATTCACATAATTTTTGTGATGACTGTAATCGTGTCAGGCTCACCTGTGAAGGTTTATTACTTTTATGTTTAGGTCAGGAGCATTCTGTCGACCTGCGCACAATCATTCGTGAATACCCTGATGACATGGAACGTTTGAAACAAACCATTCGTGATTCCATGTCGATTAAACCCAAAGGCCATGAATTCAATCTTCAAGCTAAGCCCGTTATTTTCAGACATATGAATGTCACCGGGGGATAAGATGCCCTCAACATCTCGGCCCACACTGAGTTCGGCCGGACTCGAACCCACCATTGCTGTCATTGCATTCGATGAATATCAAAATGAACGGCAAATGCATATCGCTGATGAGCGACCATTGACCATTTACATCGACAGGTATGAAATTGTCACATTAATGACATTAGGGACGAATCCGGAGCTACTCACGCTGGGATACTTAAAAAATCAAGGATTAATAAAAAACATTAATGAGATTCAATCGATACAAGTCGACTGGGAAGTCAACGCTGCAGCCGTCAGAACCAATACGGGTAGAGCTGACTGGAAAGAAAAACTCGGCCCACGGATTGTCACTACTGGTTGTGGTCAGGGAACAGTCTATGGCGATATCCTTGAAGACTTATCAGACCTTAAGATTGAATCTGTAAAATTAAAACAATCGGGTTTGTATCAACTTCTAAAAAATCTGAACGCCTATAACGAAGTCTATAAAAATGCCGGAGCTGTTCATGGTTGTGCTCTGTGCAATGGTGATCAAATAGAAATCTTTATCGAAGATGTCGGCAGACACAACGCAGTAGATGCCATAGCGGGCAAAATGTGGCTGGATAATATTCCTGGAGAAAATAAAATTTTTTACACAACAGGACGTTTAACTTCAGAAATGGTATTGAAGGTTGCACAGATGAATATCCCCGCCCTGCTCTCTCGTTCCGGTATTACTCAGATGGGTTTGAAACTCGCGAAAGATACAGGAATAACCTTATTGTCTCGCGCAAAAGGCAAACATTTTTTTGTTTATAACGGCATCGAACATATTGAATACGATGTTCAGTTACCACAAAAATTAGAAGTGGGAAAATTAAAGAAAAAATAATTTATCTTGAATACTGACATAAAAAAAATAATTACCGGTGTCGTACTTGCCGGTGGACAGGCTCGACGCATGGGTGGACAGGACAAAGGACTGATCGAACTTAATAAAAGGCCCATGATCGAATACGTACTTGACGCACTTAAATTACAAGTAGATAACATCATCATCAACGCCAACAGAAGCCATGATCAATATAAACAATATGGTTATTCTATTGCCCGTGATGAACAAGAAGATTTCTCTGGGCCATTAGCGGGTTTTGCCAGCACCATGAAGGTGATTGATACGGAATTCATGCTGACCGTTCCCTGCGACTCACCTTTTGTTCCGAATGATTTGGTTGCACGCCTCTACACTAAACTGAAACAAAATAGTGCAGACATCAGCGTTGCACATAATGGTGAGCGTCTACAACCAGTATTCAGTCTTTTAAAAAAAGAACTACTCAATTCACTTTTGGATTATTTAGACGCGGGTGAAAGAAAGATTGATCGTTGGTTTGAACAACATAAACTGGTTATTACGGATTTTTCAGACAAACCAGAAACCTTTTTAAATATAAACACGCCCAATGATTTGGCTAGTATAGAAACTAAACTGCACGAAGTACAATGACAAAAACAACTATTAAGACAGCAAAAAGACCGTTAGTTGGTTTTGCCGCTTACAGTGGTACTGGAAAGACAACCTTATTAAAAAATATCATTCCATTGCTCAAGTCGCGTGGTTTCAGTGTGGGTGTTGTCAAACACGCACATCACACTTTTGAAGTCGATGAACCCGGCAAGGACAGTTATGAACTTCGCAAATCCGGCGCTGATCAAATGTTGATCGGTTCGAAATACCGTTGGGCACTGATGGCAGATAATCAAGGTGATGATTTAACCCTTGAGGATCATGTTGGTCATCTATGCCAGGACGAACTGGACATAATTCTTGTAGAAGGATTTAAGCCGGCAAAAATTCCAAAGATTGAACTGTTTCGTCCGTCACTTGGAAATGATCCATTTTACCCGGATGATGACACGATCATTGCCATTGCAACCGATGGAAATTTACCAGTCGAGACAAAATTACCTGTTATTGATTTAAACAATGCAGAATCTATTACTGAATTTATCATTGAACACTACCAACTGTAATATCTTATGAACAAAGAGCTTGATAAAATAAAAAAAGAACTCAGTTGTATGGATGACTACGATCCTGACTCACTGACGCCTGACGAAGCCAACAGACGTATAAAACAATCCTTAAAAAAAACCAGACAAATCAAAAAGCTTCCGATCCGTGAGAGCCTGGGCCACATCCTGGCTAAGAATATTATTTCCACCATAAATGTACCTTCTGCTACAAATTCAGCGATGGATGGTTATGCAATTAATGGAAATGATATCCCTGTCTCTGGAATCAAAAGTTTCGAACTCGCAGGCAACAGTTTTGCCGGCAAGGCATTTGAAGGAAACGTAAAAAAAGATCAATGCGTTAGGATCATGACCGGTGCTGTCATGCCTGATGGAACCGATACCGTTGTCATGCAGGAACATATTGAAGAAGATCCTACAGGGGCAATCCGTATTGACTCGGACACACTATCTGGTGCCAATGTCAGACAAGCTGGTGAAGATATCACTACCGATGATTGTGTCCTCGTCGAAGGACATAAATTGTCACCCGCTGATATTGGTTTGATCGCCTCGCTTGGGCAAGCAAAAATTTCTGTCTACAAAAATATTACCGTGGCTTTTTTCTCAACCGGTGATGAACTTCGTTCTATTGGCGAAGAACTGGAGGAAGGTATGATCTATGACAGTAATCGTTATACCTTATATTGCATGCTGAGACAGCTTGGGGTTGAAATTATTGATATGGGTGTGGTCCGTGATGTGAAAGAAGACATTGAACGTGCCTTTCTAACCGCCTCAGAAACAGCTGATGTCATCATCAGTTCAGGCGGTGTCTCGGTGGGTGATGCAGATTATGTAAAAACCTGTCTTGAAAGTCAGGGTGAAATGAATTTCTGGAAGGTGGCTATGAAACCCGGGCGCCCACTCACTTTTGGCAAAATCAACCAGGCTTATTTCTTTGGCTTACCTGGCAATCCGGTATCCGTAATGGTGACCTTTTATCAATTTGTTCAACCAGCACTGAAATACCTCATGGGTGAAGAGAATCCTGTGGCTTTTGCCTTCAAGATCCCGTGTTCCAGTAAATTGAAAAAGCGTCCTGGGCGCGTGGAATACCAACGCGGTATTCTCGAACATGACGATAAAGGCCAATTGACGGTACGAAAAACAGGCGCCCAGGGTTCTGGTATTCTAAGATCCATGTCAACGGCCAATTGCTTCATTATTCTTCCGTTGGACAATGCAGGCATCGAAGCTGGAGATTGGGTCGATGTACAGCCATTTTATGGAATATTGTAATTTCTGCCGATCCTTAATTTTACTGATCTTTTCCTGCTGAAATAGACATTTTTCAGATTCCTATCACTCCTCTATCCCCTTTCTGAAACAAGCTGGCATCAATTCTGCTTCATTCTATTATTTGAGTTTGAGTAGTATTTCATGTTTAATCTGTTTGATAATATTCAGATATTATCTATAGTTAAACGAATATTTGAAATTGATACCTTAAATAGTGGGATATAGAATAGATGCATTTACAGTCTGTCAATACCGCCGGAGTCAAAACCAAACGCATTACCATACTGAATTCCAAGGGTGGCTGCGGCAAGTCAATGCTGTCCTCAAACCTGGCCAGCA
Source organism: Gammaproteobacteria bacterium (assembly GCA_965250225.1). Lineage (GTDB taxonomy): Bacteria > Pseudomonadota > Gammaproteobacteria > Eutrophobiales > Eutrophobiaceae > CBDEUK01. Next base: position 18,855 of record CBDFNQ010000007.1, on the reverse strand, counting down.
TCTACGCCTCCAATCAGTTAAGAACCACTATTCTTGATTACGATCCACAAGGCAGCTCTATTCGATGGTTAAATATTCGACCGTTAGATCATCCGGCCATACACGGTATTAATGCTGCCGTCCCTCAATCAGGGGTAACGAAAAGCTGGCAAATGCGGGTTCCGGCAGGAACAGATCGCCTGATCGTTGACACACCCGCAGGCGTTCGTGGTATGGAATTGAACGATTACGCCAGTAACACTGATTTCATTATTATCCCGGTCATCCCTTCTGATGGTGATATACACGCAACGACTCAGCTTATTGCCGAATTGCTATTGAATGTGAAGGTTCGTTCACTGGGAGTGAAAGTCGGTGTCATAGCCAATCGAGTCCGTAAAAATACCCGTATCCTGGAACAGCTGTATAAATTCCTGCAACACGTTAAATTTCCTTGTGTCAGCGTACTCAGAGACACCCAAAATTACGTCAATGCTTCGAAACAAGGAAAGGGTATACATGAAATCTATCCCACTTCGGTTGCCCAACAGGATGTACAGGATTGGGATAATATACTGGCATTCCTCGAAGATGGTGTGGTACTGAGTGAACACAAGGAGTTACCACCCCCTATATCATTGAGTGATCATCGAGAACTAAGAGAAAGTAATTAATAATCACAAGCTATTGGCAACTACCTTTGACTATTTTCATATAACTTTTTACTTCTAGCTATTCACTATCTTTTCGAATAGCCATCCGTATTTTTTTCCACCCAACGTTCACCGTTTTCCAGTTGCTCTTTTTTCCAGAAAGGTGCCCTGGACTTTAAATCTTCCATAATAAATCGACAGGCCTCAAAGGCATCCAGACGATGCTCCGACCAAACAGCTACCAGCACAATCGCATCACCTACACAAATATCACCTACTCGATGCAGTACAAGAACATCAAATAATTTCCATTGTTGTTCAGCCTGCTCAACAATTTGGGTCAAATGTTTATGAGTCATTTCCGGGTAATGTTCCAACGTCATTGAGATAACACGTTCACCCTCATTTGAATCCCGCATACTGCCAATAAAATTGGCCATAGCACCAAACTTATCCTGTTCAGAAAGCGTAGCCTCGTACTGCTTGAGTTCTTCGTAAGGTTCAAATGACGTGTTTCGTATCTCAATCAACATATGGGCAACTCTGAAATAGAATATTCCGCTTCATCAACTAGCCACCTGTCACCGGAGGAAAAAAAGCCACCTCATCTCCCTCTTCCAATATCTTTTCAGCAGTAACATACTCCAGATTCACTGCTGTCATAATGGTATCGGGAAGATCTCTGTCAGCAGAAACTTGCTGCCACAAATCTGCGACTGTCGTATTCTGTGTTAGATTGAAACTATCTTCAGAACGGCCAAGCAAGGCTTTAAGACTGGCGAAATATTTTACTTTAATTTTCATATAATATTACATATTTATCAATAAGTTATAACTATATATTAAAGTTAATTATTGATATTTCCAAGGTTAATATTGTACACTAAACCATAAGCATACAGGGCAAAACAGGATATTCAATGACAAAACTGACCCATTTTAACGCGCAAGGTGAGGCTCATATGGTCGATGTCGGTGACAAGGCAACAACCCACCGAATCGCTATTGCCGAAGGTCACATCAAGATGCAGGCCGAAACCCTGAAGATGATCATTCAGGGCGAACATAAAAAAGGCGATGTCATGGGTATCGCACGGACCGCAGGCATCATGGCATCGAAGAAAACTTCTGAACTCGTACCATTATGCCACCCTATTTCACTCACACATGTCGAAATTTCTCTGCAGACAAACCAGGCTGACAACAGTGTCTCCTGTATAGCCAGAACAGAAACCCATGATCAAACTGGCGTGGAAATGGAAGCATTAACCGCCGTGCAAGTCACTCTTCTAACAATATACGATATGTGTAAAGCCGTGGATCGAGGCATGAGCATAGACGGCATACATTTGCTGGAAAAATCCGGTGGCAAATCTGGTGAATGGAAACGTAAAGGATAATTTTATGATTATCACAACAGATTTTTTCTTTTTGCGGGAAAGATAAATTCTAAATAGAGTGAATTTTAAATCATACTATCTTAATTACTAATGCCACAACTCAACAATATCCTCGCTGGTGCGTTTACCCCTGAAAATAAAATTAGAACCGCTCTAAACAAAGGTCGTTTTTTCTGGACGATTGAATTCGTCGCATCATCGGATCATGTCCTCGACGAACATATGGTGACTGTCGACAACTTTATCCGCGAACTGGCAAGAAGGCCTGAAGTCGCAGGCTTCTCTGTCACCGATCGGGTCCACTCGGATGATGACCCTGCTCCAGTCATGATGGCACATCACATCCGTGATCACGCTGGCACAGAACCTCTGGTACATTGGTCTGGAAAAGACAGATCATTATCTGATCTCTATACATCACTCGATGAAATGAAAAAATCCGGACTGGAAAACATGCTTATCCTCACTGGCGACAAACTGAAAAACCCGCCCGATGATCGACGTCCGAGATACATTGAATCTGTCCAGGCCATCCATGCAACAAAACAAAAACATCCAGAATTCCTTATTGCAGCTGCTTTGAATCCTTTTAAGTACAAGGAAGAAGAAGCCATGGCGCAATATTTAAAACTAGGTAAAAAAATCAGTGCCGGTGCAGATTTCATCATCACACAGATAGGCTTTGATATTAAAAAATTTGAAGAAGCCCTGTTCTGGATGGATACTCGTGATTACCGCGTTCCTATGGTCGCTAATGTCATGGCCTTGACCGCTGCGCGTTCTCGTTTCATTCGCAAACACCAACTGGCAGGAGTCACCATTAGTGATTCATACCACGAGCTTCTACAAAAAGAAGAAGAACTTTTTCCTGAGCAAGCACAAGCCAGGGTATTACGACGAACGGCTCTGTTAATCCTTGGATTGCGTATGCTAGGATATTCTGGGGTGCAATTAACGGCTATACACACTGTTGAACAGTTACAGACATTACACAATCAAATTGATTACTTATCCAAACGTTGTCCGGATCGTGTTAGCTGGAACCGCGCCTGGCAAGAAGCCTTTACACTGCCGAACGGGTATCGGGCAAACCCCGTGCCTCAAAGCGGATGGTATCTGGTCGACAGACAAAATCCGCGCGCGCCACTGAGAGAACAAATCCGCTACCGTTCAATGGACGTAATACACAGTGTCGTCTTTGATAAAGGTATTATTGCTAAAGTAATGGCAATGTTACTTGGCAAAATAAAACGCCATAGTAAGCTGGATCATTTATTGGAACGTTTTGAATGGGCTGTTAAATCACCACTGTTTGGTTGTGAAACCTGTGGTCAGTGCCGCCTTGCCGCAACCCAGTACATTTGCCCTGAATCGTGCCCGAAAGGATTATCCAATGGCCCATGCGGCGGCACCAATCAAAACACCTGTGAATTCGGTGACCGTGAATGTATTCACAGTCGTAAATATCGAATTGCGAAAGACGCTAATATTCTCAATCAACTGGAAAACTGGTTGATTCCTGCTGTACCAGATGAAATACGTCATACATCATCGTGGCCTCCCCATTTCAGGGGTGAAGGTCCTGATGTACAAAAATCAAATCCAGATAATAAATAACCAGTAAACTATGCAGAATTAACCATTGGAATTTAGTACTTATGAGTAACACGGATGTCTTCATCACCGCATTAGGTAAATTTTTACCCGGCGATCCCATTCCGAATAATGAAATGGAAGACTACCTGGGACTGATCAATGGCAAGCCTTCTCGATCCCGAGCATTAGTATTACGGCAGAATCGAATTAAAACACGGCATTATGCCCTCAACAAAGATGGTAAGCATCTTTATACCAATGCACAACTTGCCGCGAATGCCTGTCGTGATGCACTGAATCATTCCAGCCTAAGCAAGAATGACATTCAATATCTTGCAACAGCGACCACTCAAGGAGATCTCCTTGTCCCCGGTATGGCAAGCTCTGTACACGCCGAATTAAATCTGCCTCCCTTGGAGATTGCCAGTTTTCAAAGTGTCTGTGCCAGCGGCATTATGGCCTTAAAATCTGCCTGGCTTCAGGTAAAAACAGGTGAACATAGCAACGCACTGGTCAGTGCAAGTGAATTTTCCAGTCGTTGGTTTCGTCCGGGTTTTTATGAACAATCATTTGCAGCACGTGGTATTGAGATTGCCCCCATAGAGACAGAATTTTTAAGATGGACATTATCGGACGGTGGTGGTGCAGTAATAGTAGAAAACAAACCCAATAGCAAGGGACTCTCATTGAAAATTGATTGGATAAAACAATATTCTTACGCAGATCGTTTCGATAATTGTATGTTTGCCGGCACACAGAGCAATGATCCCGATGAAGTTATACCATGGTCACACTATCCCAGTCCCGCCCAAGCCGTAAAAGAAGGCGCAATGCTTTTGCAACAAGATTTCGAATTGCTTTACCGTTTGTTTCCAGCATGGCTCTCTTTTTATCTTGAATTAATTGAACAAGGTTTAATAAAAATAGATGAACTCGATTTATTCCTTGGTCATTATTCTGCTCATTCATTAAAAAAAGAAATGATCTTGCTCATGGGAAAAGCTGGCGTCATGATCCCCGAAGAAAAGTGGTTTACTAACCTTTACAGTAAAGGCAATACTGGCTCCGCATCCATATTCGTGATTCTGGAAGAATTATTCAATGAAGACAAACTTGTGCCAGGTCAAAAGATTTTATGTTTCGTCCCAGAAAGTGGACGCTGCATTGTCTCTTTTGTTCATCTAACGGTGGTAGAAAATTGAATACTACTCCCGTGCAAAATCTTATGCGGCAATTAATCTCCGTCTGGACTGAATTTGAAACTCGACTCAACAAAGTTCCTGTCATCGATAAAATCAATCGAAATAAAATAAGACTGGAAGACTATAAACTTCTACTGCTTAACCACAGACATCAGGTCATTGATGGCGCGAGCTGGATCACCCGTGCCGCTTCAAATATTTCTCCTGAATACATCAATATTCGATCTAACTTTATTCAACACGCTGCTACTGAACAACACGACTATAAAATGCTGGAACAGTGTTATTTATCCATAGGTGGGAACGCAAATGATTTCAATAATAGTGAAAAAAATATTGGTTCCGAGGCGTTGTCAGCCTGGATGTTTCAGCGCGCCTCACGTCCTGATCCATTTGATCTCCTGGGCGCTATGTTTATTATTGAAGGCTTGGGTAAAAACAAAGCCGGACATTGGGCAAGAAAATTAATGGAGACCTTAAATCTCAATGATGAACAGGTCAGTTTTTATCTCTATCATGGCAAAAACGATCAGGAACACATGCAGGAACTGGAAGACACATTCAACAGTGGCATTCTTGATATTGAAGGTATGTCGGATGCAATTATCAAAACAGCCAAAGTAACAGGCCGATTATATTTACTCCAACTTGATGAATTAGGAAATTATTAACATGAAATATGAACAAAGTTTTGATCCTTCCAATGTTGATCCACGCAATCCTGACCCCTGGCTTGCCTTATATCTGGATCTAAGTCTTCCCATGTCTGATTCGGCAAAGGCTGCCATGTTACGTGGACATCGAGGTTTTTCTCGCAGAGTGTTTTTACCTCTGGTAAAACCATTTGCACGTTTATCCATTATACTGGTGCAGCTCATACGCTTTGTTATACCTTCCAGCTTTCAATCTCCCAGAATTTTACATTTACTCATCTATTGGGGTCTTAAAACATATGCGAGTAAAGACACAAACACATTGATTCTGCGACATATGCATATCGGCACTCAGATACTTCGATTTATCGCTAGTAACACACCTGATATAGAAATAACTACGACTCAGGCATTGAGACCGACAAGCCTGGAAGGTCTTATTGATAATACATTCACCACACATGACCTTAATTTATTTAATTTTATTATTGAACTAAACACGCAATTCAGAGAACAGGGACGTGTGCTAGAACCCGTGAAAAATATTGACTACAGCGAGATACAACCTGAAACAATTGTTCTGGACGACTTGCCGGATAAATGGCACAACGTTTTGGATATACAAACAGCTATCGAACTCTACACACCACTCTATGCCTTGTTCCAATCGGATGAAGATTTTTGGAGAGCATGTAATTCACTGCAACTTGACGAAACCATTGCTATTTATATTTGTACTATTTGCAATACTCAAAAACCGTTAAGCATCGTCAACAACGGGCATCCAACGGTACCCATCTCAACATTGAAATCCGGATTTAGATTAATGGTACATGGACTTGATGCAGAAAACTTATATGGGTTTCTTGTTAAACAGAAAGAACGCAACAGCTAATGTGCTACTTCACACAATGACTTTGAAATATATTTAAGGTGACAATTATTTAGGGTAAGATCAGTCATTTTTGAAGCGATTATTAGGCAGCTTCATCTTTCTTCTCCGACCTTCGCCCGAATCGGAAGTAGAAAATAAACATGAGTACAGCTACGACCAAAACGATTGCAGCGTATGTCGCCCGAGCTGATATCGTTCCACCAATCTGTATCGTTTCATAAACTCCAGCTCGGTCGAGCACAAAGACAGCAGCCACTCCAAAAACTCCGAGCACAGGAAGCAGCATCTGGATTGCCGCATAAGGTGAGAGCCGTTCTCTTCGACGCCACAACATGGTGCCAATGAGATTGGCCAGAGCAAAAAATACAATGACCGTGGTGGCAGCGATCGGGGCCTCGGAAAACGATAGCAATCCAGCAACGAGCATCCAGACACTACCGCCTAATTGTCCACCTAACCATCCACCGAGGTTCCACTGCATCTAATTAAAAATTTTCTTTGCTATAAATTACAGGCATTTGACCTTTCCATTTCATCCATAGGTCGTGGTCTGTAATGAGTTTAGCCATAAAAACGCCTACATTAACTCTACTGACTGTACCGGCATCGAATATTGCACTTCTAGTTGGAGAAGGATGTATTTCGTACTCTGTTACTTCTTCTTCATCGATCAAACCATCTGGACGAACCGCTACCCACTCAATAATATTGTCATCTTGACCAATTTTAGTACGCAGAAAATCAGCCGCTTCTTCGTTGTCAATGTGTGGTGGCAGTAACAAACGGAGAAGCCAGATTACACATTTTTGACCAAATGAAATTTTTTCAGATAAATCACGGTTTCTGTTTCCTGTGGTGTTCATTAGTAAATATTTGACTATGGATTTAGGCTCGCCTGCCTTTATTGCATTGCATAATTTTCTGGTGGCATCAGTTACAAGCCTGCGAGATTTGCCATAAATACCTTTAAAGCTCATGTTGTGACCAAGGCATGAAGCTATTGCGTTACACTCTTTTACATATTTATTTAATTCAGCATCGCTAAGATCTAGGATGCTTGCCTGAATAATAGATACGTTTTTATGGCTTTTGATAGACTCTGGTAAATTATTCTTTGAGCGCACTATTATTTTAACCTCTTGCCCACAATTAAGTAGGTGCTCAACAAGCAAACGACCCGTTGCTCCACTTGCCCCAACAACAAGAACTGTCATCTTATCTCTCTCTTTTATTTAAACGCCTTGTCGCAAATCACTGACTGCCAAAAAATGCAAAGCGGAGCGGCTCAGCTTTTGGCAGTCCAAGTGAATTTGCCTTGTTGAACGAAGCCGCTAGCGCGGCAGAAGTTCTAAATATCCGATAATTCCTCAACCTCGCTCAATTCCGAGTGAGGTTTATAACCATGAGGAATTATCGAATGAACAAAACACAACAACAGCGTTACGAGTCGCTGTACGAACAACATGTTAACGCACTCAAACGCCAGGGTAAAAGTAAATCGACTATTGATGTCTATGCGCGTGCCGTTAGACGAGTCACGGCCTACTTTGACCGTTGCCCGGACAAACTCAATGTCAACGATCTAAAAACCTTCTTCGCATCACTGGTTGAAACCCATTCCTGGAGCACCGTCAAAGTCGATCGTAATGGACTGCAATTCTTCTACAAACATGTTTTGAATAAAAAGTGGGAATGGGTCAATATCGTCAAGCCACCCATCGTCAGATCCCTGCCCGATATCCTGACCCCCGATGAGATAACTCAGCTGATATCTCACACCAAAGAAGCGCGCTATCAAATCTACATTCTCACGGTGTACAGTATGGGGCTACGTCTGGGCGAAGCCTTGGATCTGAAGATCGGTGACATTGACTCACAATCCATGCGTGTCCATATCCGCAAGGGCAAGGGACGTAAAGATCGCTATGTTACCTTGCCAAAGAGAACCTTACAGGTATTGCGAACGTACTGGGCAACACATCGCCACCCGCAGTTCATTTTCCCGGCGGGTAAAAATAATGTCGAACGACACCAAGCCACGCGGCACATGGACAAAGGCGGCACTCAGAAATCTTTCCGGGCCCTTGTCCGTAGCGCCGGTATTCATAAACAGGTATCCATCCACACACTACGGCACTGCTATGGTACCCATCTGGTCGAAGTTGGCTTGAACCTGCGTGCCATTCAAACCGAGATGGGTCATGAATGCCCGAAGACAACGGCGCTCTATACTCAACTGACAGAAATCACGCAACAAAATACCCGTGAACTCATTGAACGCATGGTCGAACGATTGACCTTGTCAATGACCGGTGAGGGTTGAGCCATGGAACTCGCCTCAATCATTGAACAGTATCAAGCCCCATTATATGCACGCTATGGAGCATCGTTGTTGCCCGTACAAAAACAGCTGTTAAACGCGATTATCCATTGCCGCACTGAACGCTATGGCGAGATGGTACTTCGCTGTGATGACTGTTCAGAGCAACAACGGTGTTTCCATTCCTGCGGACATCGCAGTTGTCCTCGTTGTCAAAACCATGAGACGACACAGTGGTTACAACGCCAACGGCAAAAGTTGTTGCCGGTTGATTACTTCATGGTGACGTTTACCTTGCCTTATGAATTGCGTTCACTGGCCTGGCAACATCCAAAGACCGTATACAACGCACTCTTCACTTGTGCATTGAGCACCTTGAAAGATTTTGGACACAACGATAAAAAACTCGGGGGTTGCATGGGCATGACGGCGGTATTGCACACGCACTCCCGGCGTCTTGACTATCATCCGCATGTCCATGTCGTCGTACCCGGTGGTTGTCTGAACCGGCAACGCCGACAATGGCAGAAGATGAAAGGCAAATACCTCTTTAATGAATTTGCCTTGGCCAAGGTTTTTCGAGGGCGTTTGTTGGAGTCCTTAACCTCACAAGGCTTGTCGATCCCCAATAAACTACCGGACAAGTGGGTGGTGGATTGTCTTCCTGTCGGCAAAGGCAAACCCGCGCTGGAATACTTATCGCGTTACCTGTACCGAGGCGTTATCTGTGAGAAGAACATTATTGCTGAGCAGGATGGCAAGGTGACGTTTAAGTATGTCGATAGCAGTTCAGGGTTAGCGCAATACCGCACACTCAAGGGCGAAGATTTCCTCTGGTTGTTGTTGCAGCATGTGTTGCCAAAAGGCTTTCGGCGTGTGCGGGACTTTGGTTTCCTACATGGTAATGGCCGAAAAATGTTGATGTTAATACAGTGGGTCTTGCGTGTCGTTATCGACAGAAAAGCAACCGTATCTCGACCTCCGTTTACCTGTCCCAACTGTAAAGGCGCAATGAACATCATTGCCTTTATCCGACCAAGCTGGCGCTCGGGGTAACAAACTCGAAGCCATTAAAACAACAAACACATTCAACACAGGAGTCTGTTCACGGTTATGACGACATGGAGTTATTATTTAATTCCCTTTACCGGGACAAGGCATTTGCTCGCCCGGAAAAAAAGTCTTTCGCTTCCGACCGACAATCTACTGATATTCCAAAAAAGATATTTGCTATTATAAGTACCGAGTAAACTGACCGGGCTTGTTCAACAACGGGATATGTCGCGGCTATCGCGCGACATATCCTTGTTCGTTAGGCATTTATTTACTTTCCATAATTTCAAACGGCTTCCAGCCAAAGTAGGTATAGAAGAAAAGACCTTCACCCTCTCTGTCATTTAACTTAGCTTTTAATAGAAACTGGGTTCCTACTTTATAATCTGTAAATAATTTCTTGTTGCACTCAGTTAATAGAGTAAATGGATCTACTGACCGATCCTGACATACATTTGATATTTCATTGTCCAGCTCTTGACCCGGCACAAGTTTTAGCTGAACGTCACTTTTATGACCTGATGTATTAACAAGCCGAAAACTTTCAAACCATAACCTGCAATAACTTTGATCTAGTGCCATGACTTATTTCCTAATGTACCAACGCCGCAAATCACCGGCGGTAAAAAGCAGAGCGAAGCGGCGCTTTTTACCGTCCGAGTGCATTTGCCTTGTTATGTGTTTTCATTTGTACTTTGCTGAATAATAGATTTTGTAGACAACAACAATATACCCGAGCCAATATCTACGACAGCCCAGAATTCTTTTGGTAAGTGAATTTTTATGAGCGGGTTGAACAGTATAGCCAACACACCATAGACCCAAGGCAATGATTCATGTTTGCGCTCGTATGCGATAAATGCTGTCCATATAAACACGCCGGTTACTATAAGACGAAGAAGCATGTAGTACCCATACGGCAACGGGGCAGCCCCGACAAAAAGTAGCACAGTGGTAATATAGATGACTGCAATTGGCATTATTTTATTCTTGCCCCTGCGAAAGACGAGTTATAACTGAATCTGGTGTTTAGGGGTTGAAAAAAAGCGGCGTATCTGGTTGATTTGAAGTTCGTGAAATCAATCAAATAACCAAAAGAGGATACGCCGCTATGAGTAAGAATAACGTTGTCGGTCTCAAAGATCGAGCCACCATCACAGATGCATTAACTGAACTGCTACAAAGCGGAGCACAGCAATTGATCCATCAAGCCGTACAAGTTGAATTGGAAGAACTGCTTGCACATCATGTCGAGCGTTTAACGTCAGAAGGCAAGGCCGCTGTTGTTCGTAATGGTTATCTGCCTGAACGAAAGCTCCTGACAGGGATTGGGCCGGTGACGGTTAAGATCCCCAAAGTACGTGCCAAATCAGGAGAACCCGTCACCTTTCATTCGGCACTGGTGCCACCGTATGTACGCAAGACACAATCCATTGAAGCTGCCCTGCCATGGCTTTATCTCAAAGGAATATCCACAGGTGAAATGGAAGCCGCCTTAACGGTCTTGGTGGGTCCTGAGGCACAGGGACTCTCCGCCAATACGATTTCACGGCTCAAGCAAGAATGGGGACAACAATACCAACAATGGCGAGAGACGCCATTGGACAAAGACCAATGGGTTTACATCTGGGCAGACGGGATCTATTCAGGACTGAGGTCAGAAGAGTCCAAGCTCTGCGCCCTGGTGATTATTGGTGTCAATGAGCGAGGTCAAAAACACTTTCTGGCGATTGAAGATGGTGTTCGTGAATCAACCCAGAGCTGGCGAGAAGTATTGCTCAAGCTCAAATCACGTGGCATGAACGTCCCCCAACTGGCGATTGGAGATGGCGCATTGGGGTTCTGGGCTGCGATGGACGAAGTCTATGCTGAAACACGACATCACGCTGTTGGGTGCACAAAACGGCGAATGTGTTGAACGCCCTACCGAAATCGTCACAACCTAAAGCCAAGCAGGCCTTACATGGCATCTGGCAAGCAGAGACAAAGCACAACGCCGAGAAAGCCTTTGAACTCTTTATCCAGACCTATGACGACAAATACCCAAAAGCCACAACGTGTTTACAAAAAGACCGTGAAGAATTGCTCGCTTTCTATGACTTCCCGGCACAACATTGGCAAAGTATTCGAACCAGTAATCCAATTGAATCGACCTTTGCGACAATACGTCACAGGACAAAACGAGCACGGGGTTGCCTGTCGCGTGACGGCATGTTGCATATGATGTTTAAGCTTGGAGAATGTGCACAAGGTAAATGGCGACGCCTAAGAGGATTTGATCACCTCGCCAAGGTCATCAAAGGTGTTCAATTTAAAGACGGTATAGAAGTGTCAAATAACAATCAGATCGCCGCTTGATTCAATTGGTCAAACACCAGATTTGACAATAACTCGCGAAAGACCAAAGCCTGCTATAAACAAAACGTTTGCTGCCATAGATATGCCAGTTACCCCCCATGCTGCCGTGGTGAAATCCCAGAAGGGAATATCATGCCACCACCATTCAAATAGAATTGGCGCAAACGTGGTGCCAAATGGAATCATGGATGTGAAGCCAATGAAAATTGACAATGCAATAAATGCGAGAATGCCTTTGAATATTGTGAGTTCGTAATAGCCTGTGAAATATAGGCTATATATTAGAAACCCAAATACAATAAGCCCTGAAACGGACTTTAGTATTGCTCCAGTGCCCATTACAGCTTCAGCTACGTTACTCACCTTTGGTCTCCCTTTTTACACATAACGCCGGTAGCAGGCGTAAAAATTGTGGCGTGGAGTTTGTGTAAAATGGGCGAAGCCCTTACACAAACGGAGCGACGCAATTTTTATCGCATGGCTACCCTTGTTATGCATGTTCAATCTACTACCTTTAATTCTATTTGAGCACCATCTGGCAGATCTTTGATTTTCTTCGCCAGATCTCCAGAAAAGCGAACCAGCTCAACTAATGGAGCAGTTTTAATATTTGAAATTGCATAGTCTCCACCTAGAACTCCCGGTGTTACCAAACAATATTTAGCCCCTTGACAGAGAGGCCCTAAATTTTCCACCGCTTGCTCGACCAAAACTTTCATATTCCAATCTTCTAGAAACTCTTGATCTTTGCATAAGCTATCAAGTTCCTCACGATTGTTGGCAACGACCTCACAATAAACATCTTCGGGGCAAAGTCGCCAATATTTACCGTGAGCATCTTTTATCATGAGATTACCAAAGTCGTTTTCTCCGACAACTTCAACTGGCTCAATACCAACCCAACCCCACGATTCACTAATTTCTTGAATGATGCTCATAGTTACCTTAGTGCATAACTATAACTAGACATCAAATCGACGTGTTATAACACGTCGATTTAAAATATAATCCCGTTAAAAAAATTGTAAGCTTTTGTTTTGTATAGGGTGACGTGATATAACACGTCAGTTCATCACTAATACAGGGAAGGTGTTGCCTCATGACTTGAATGTTTCCACTTTTAGAGTTCGTTCGTCGAAAAACACGTCTTTTGCATTACAGTATATTTAAGTATCAGGCACGAATTAAGATAAGCCATTATTTATCTTTGTATATGAATTGGTTGGTGCAAGCAGACCTTAGGCCCGACCATCAATTAGATTGATAAACATCCTTGGCGACTTCCTTATATCCTTCAAGTGTGAACTTCATGTAACCAGCTTCAAACAGATAAGTCCGGCATTGCAGTCCGTCTTCTTCAACCGGATTCTCAGAAAGCCAGTCTTGTTGAAATTTTTCTGCCTGGCCTGACTGAAATCCTTCTGTATATTCTGATTTTCCAAACACAATCCACTGATTTTTATCCAGTCCTCCCAAACCATCCTGGTAACCGGATTGATAATCGCTACAGCCATAGGCAAAAAAGCTGACCATTAAAAAAATAGTTTTTTTTAGATAATTCATAGTTATGAGTATAATTCATATTATTGGTAATAAATAAAAATATGTCTAAAACAAATAAAGACAGCTTTGTTTTATTCTATTACTATTATTAATATCACTATTGATTGATATATAAACCTATGAATAACGAAACAATTACGGTTGTTAATACGGAAAGTGAACAGTCTATGGATGTGGTTGTTTTCAGCAAGCGAGCTGATCTAATCACTGTCGTCATTGGTGAGGGTGTTCATAGTGTGAAATGTGATCTGACTCCCACCAAAAATCAACAGGCTTATGTCGGCAGTGTCATGGGGCGAGAGATCGTCTTTCATCGCAGTCGTGAGCAGGTACAGGCTGATCTCGATCACGATAATCCGGCGTTGAAGAGATCCAGAACGTTTAAGAAATAATTCCTCCCTCTGGACGCCAATTAATCACGATTCACCTGAACCATTGAAGCTTATTTGAGTCGAAGTCCGGTGGGCTCCGATGCTAAAGAGGGGGGTGGTCCTCCTGATAATTCTGTGCCCTATTTTGCAGTATCCTAACAATAACTCCAGGAGAATTATCCGATGGAAATGAAACGTCGAAATTTCAATAAACTCATGCTTGCCGCCACTGCCGGAATATTGGCAGGTTGTGAAGCAACAACACCCACAGGTGGTTCACAATCAGCAGCAAAACATGAGTGTAAAGGTCACAATGAGTGTAAAGGCCAGGGTGGCTGTAAAACTGGTGACAATGGCTGTGCTGGCAAGAATTCTTGTAAGGGCCATGGCGGTTGTAAAACCTAGAATACACCAGGTAGTACTATACAATGCTGGGGGTGTATAACTCCCAGTGTTGTATTAAATGACGAATACACTATTTGACTATGGAATAGCACTGTTAGTGTCTTATTCTCTTTACCTGATGCTGTAGCATACTTAAGCGCGATTCCTCATTCATAGACATGGAAATATTGTGCATATAAATAATTGTTGGGACTTCCCTGATCTGGGGCTTGGGGTTGGCCTGAGGACAGTCCACTTTAACCATATTCTTGAAACTTGGCCGGAAGTCGACTGGTTTGAGATCATGTCCGAAAATTTTATGGACACCGAAGGACGTCCTTTACACATACTGGATCAAATTGCTGAGCGTTATCCCATCGTCATGCATGGCGTATCGATGTCAATCGGCAGTACGGATCCTATCAATTTTGACTACCTCACTAAACTTAAGACCCTGGCTAAACGGATCAATGCCGTCTGGTTAGGTGATCATGTCTGCTGGACCGGTGTAGCGGGGCTTAACGGTCACGATCTATTCCCTCTTCCCTATAATGAAGAATCTCTGACATTCCTGATCGAGCGAATTCGTATTGTTCAGGATTTTATGGAGCGACCTTTAATTCTGGAAAACCCTTCCACCTATTTAACCTTTGCCAGCTCGACAATGGCCGAGGAAGAATTCATTGCACGTATGGCAGAAGAAGCAGACTGTGGTCTGTTGCTGGATGTGAATAACGTCTATGTCACCTGTCGCAACCACGGACTTGATCCCTATGCCTACCTGAAGGCGATCCCCTATGAACGCGTAGTACAGATCCACCTGGCCGGACATTCTGATAAAGGAACACATTGTATTGATACACATGATAGCCATGTAATTGATGAGGTGTGGCAGCTTTATGCGGATGTACAGCAACGCGCCGGGAATCGTGCGACATTACTTGAATGGGATGATCACATTCCTTCCTTTGAAGAAGTACATGCCGAAGTCAGCAAGGCGGCAAAATTCAGACAATCAACAGAGGTGCGTCATGCCTCGTGAAGCACCAGAGCTGGATCGCATCGAACGATGGATGCATTCAGTCGTCACTCATCCAGAAGGTGCAAAGGCAGGAGTGAATGCGAATTCAACACAAAACAATGAAGAAGGTCTTAATCTGGATCAAACCGTATTACCGTCAGACGAACTGTCCACACTGGATCGGATCTCAATCTACGCCAACTCTTATTTCTGGCGACTCAATGAAGTCATGTCACATGAATACCCCACCGTATCCCAGATACTGGGCGAGGAATTATTCAGCAATGTCGTTAAAGATTATGTGACTCATCATCCTTCCACGTTTTATAGTCTGAATCGACTGAGTGAGCAATTTCCACAATATCTACAATCTGAGGTTAAGGATATTCCACACAAGGAATTCGTGGCGACTGTTGCCACTGTTGAACGTGCCATGGAAGACGTATTCGATGAGAAGTATAAAGAGCGTGTCCCATTTGAAACATTTCAAAATATTCCAACAGAACAATGGGGAGATATTCATCTGCAATTCAACCCTGCCCTGCACCTGTTTGAACTGGATTATCCAGTCAATGACTATATGACAGCCGTGCGTGAAAATAGACAGATGAAGATTCCGCCTGCTGAAAAAACTTGTGTCGTTGTCTATCGTTGTAATTATTCCATCTGGAGAGAAGACCTCGACCAAACTCGTTACCTACTTTTATCCAGGCTAAAAAGTGGAGAATCCCTGGGCGCATCAGTAGAGGCCTGTGCATTACTACCCGATGTTGAATTCGATACACTCACCACCAATCTCGGTGAATGGTTCAAACAATGGGCCACTAATGAATTTTTCTGTGGCGTAACATACCAAGCCATATAACTGCTAAAATTATCTATACTTAACAAAAAAATATGTCAGGAGGTAAACCCATGAAATGCCAATTGATGAAAATGTTCACTATTTCAGGATTTCTACTGAGCGTGTTATTTACTGGCGCTGCAACTGCTCAATTATGGGAAATTCCAGATCCACAATTAGAGGACATAGCCAAAATAAGAGCTGCGCCAAGTGGAGGCTCCACGGTGGTATATAACCCTGATACCTGCAGGGAAATTGGCGCAGCCTGTGGATTTTTCCGCAAGCATGCCCATGCCCATGCGCATCTTAATCATTTGTTGCTACCGCCTTCAGCCCTACCCTGCTTTAACAGAGGCCAAGGCAGACTGCTGGGTTGCTAAAAATGTTAACTCAGAAATTGTCCTTGCTGCATTTGAGTTCTTTCAAAATATCGACAGTTATCCGAACGTAAAAGTGCAAGGTGACCCAGAAGCACGTGCGCAAAAAGTTCGTGACTGTGCAATAGAAGCAGGCAACTGGATCGGCAACGATTATTGAAGTAAACAATCAAAGCGTTAGTCTTACTTCTATATCGTATTCATGTATTTGTTTTGCAAATTGTTGCATCCATTGCTCAGGTAAACGGGATAGTTTGTCTGCGTCTACTTGCATTGATGGCCTGGCAATGCCATAGAGCAAAACGCCTTTGATAGAAATGCTTCTTGATTTGATGACATCCAGTAGATTTAAGTAGGCAGCGATCTCATTTTCAGTTGGAAGTTTGTTTTCATAGGCAAAAACACAGGTTTGTATCCAGGTTGGACATAACCCGCTGCTAACAGCAAGTTTTTTTAACGTCGAAATCATTGAGCCACGCACCTGGTTTATCCTGTGAATACCGGCTGGTGTAACACTGTCGATTTTAAACCATACTTCTCAGCCCAATTTTGAAATCTTCTTGATCCCAGTTTGTACAGTCTGTTTATTCATCATGCTGCCATTGGAAATTAAAACAACATTTGTCTGTCCATCAATGTCATACTCGTTCATGACTGTATTGATCACGCCAACGACACGATCAAAATTCTTAACTGTCGTTGGTTCACCGTTACCAGAAATTGCTATATCACGTATTATCCTGTCTTCTTCCGGCACTGACTCCCGTTCATAAAAATCACCTTGAATGACATCTGTTAAAAAATAGCGCAATTCACTTTCTAATTGCTCAAAATTTATTTGTAGCGCATTGCCTCGGATTAGATTCGGAACCTGGCAATAAATACATTGCCAATTACAGGCATTATTCGTGTTGAGATTGATACCTACAGACAAGCCGCCAGAACGTCGTGACAACACAGGATAAACATAGACAAGGCCTGCTTTATCACGATCATGATTGGTGGTGGTTAAATTCATAATTGATATCTCTTAAATAATCTCAACCTGGATTACCATCCGCTCTCGGCATGATTAATTTTGGCGCATAGATGAAAACAAACATCCCAAAGGCTATCAACCAATGAAGATTATGACCATTTGATCCAGAGCATGTAATGGCTATTATCGATTAATGGAAATATTACCCTGATGATCGCACCCGTAAACAAGATAAGAAACATATAAAGTAATGCCTTAGAAGGTGCATATACATTACGTCCAGTGTGTCCTAATGCTACCCGGGACATCATTCCTAATGTCATTAAACCAATTCCCCCGTAGGTAAAGGCGTGCGTAGCCAGGTTAGGCGAAATATTCACCAGACCGCTCATAGCCTTAAGTAAGAAACCGATAACAAGAAAGGCGTAAGCAAGAAACAGACTCCATAATAATGGTTGTTTCCATATCCCGTGTGTGTGCCAACCCATTAATCTTATGCTGTGTAAAATGAATAAAACGGCGGCCAATAACGTGACAATATTACTATTGGGTATGAATAATTCTGCCACCCAGAACAACAGGAACAGGATTAGACTTGAACGGTCGATCCAGACCCTGTTGGTTAATTCGACAGAATAATCAACTCCACGCTCAATGAAAAATGGCTAGTACTTGTCGAGCTAGCGTCAACATCAATGCAAGCACCAGATAAAGCCCGGAATAAAGTCCTAATCGTTCACCATCTGTGATACTTCCTGATACACCCAGATAAAAAACTATATTGCTGGCCAGAATAAAAATGACCTTGACGACTATCCCCAAACTTTTCCAGTGTCTTGCCTTGATAATCGGCAATGCCAAACTAACGGAAAGGAAAAATAGAAATAGATTATCAAACCCTATTTGCCAGATAAAAAAAGCCTCTTCAGGAACAAAACTCAGAATTCGTGCGATCAACCAGCAAAGCACTAACAAGAATAAGGGAAAATCATGAATAGTTTGATGTCCTGTCCAATTCTTGACAGCCGTTAGCAAAAAACCTGCGATAACAGCCATTACGTAACCAAAGATCATTTCATGTGCATGCCAGTTTAATGGGCTCGAAAAGCTAAAAGAATGACTTATCTGCCCGGAATAAACCAACACCCAGAATAGTATTGAAACGACAGCGTAGACTGAAGCAAATAAAAAGAAAGGTCTGAAACCC
>CBDFNQ010000006.1:0-9637 GCA_965250225.1 Gammaproteobacteria bacterium | reverse complement strand
AGGAATTCACCACGATAACCAAACCGATCCGGTCCACGTGATGTATTAGCAAGTTGTTTAATATCATTAAAACCAAAATCGGTCAGTGATTCCCCGCCACGCAATTGCTGAGCGAAGGCGGCCACTGCTGCAGAGAATCGAAAAGCATCTGTAGTTTGGTCAAGGTTTTCAATGATCTCATCTCTCTTTATTGACCAGGATAATAACTGACTCTTCACTTCCTCGGGCTGTTTATAACGCAGTTTCAAAAAAGCGATTTCGTTGGAGTTCTGTTGGTTGATTGTTTGTTCCTGCTGGTATCTTAAAGAGTCGACCCGATGAGTCTTGCTGTCATTGAAGGTAATTTCATATAAGGCAGTGACAGAATGTCCTGCACCAATCTCACCCGCATCAATTTTATCATTGTTAAAGTCTTCCCGATTTAACACCCGATTTTCATAGCCTATCAAACGATATTCAGACACAAGGGTAGGATTAAATTCAATTTGAATTTTAACATCCTTGGCAATCGTTAATAATGTTGAACTCATTTCATCAATCAATACCTTCTGTGCTTCGTTCAAGGTATCGATATAGGCGTAATTACCGTTACCCACATCGGCAAGTTGTTCCATTAGATGATCATTATAATTTCCTGTACCGAAACCCAGGGTGCTAAGAGAGATCCCGGATTTACGTTTTTGCTCAATCAAGTTTTTCAATTGTTCATGATCGACGGTACCCACATTGAAATCACCATCGGTGGCAATTAACACGCGGTTAATACCACCTTTAATGAAAGCCTGCTCGGCCATGGCATAAGCCAGTTGAATACCTGCAGCACCGTTCGTGCTTCCACCTGCAGTCAGTTGATTCAGCGCGGCCAGTATTGTTGCTTTTTGATCACCGGAAGTCGGTTCCAGTACCACACCACTTGCTCCAGCATAGACTACGATTGAAACACGGTCGTCAGATTTGAGATGTTTTGTTAACAGAGTTAACGAGGTTTTTAATAATTCCAGCTTATCAGGCGATTGCATAGAGCCGGATACATCAACAAGAAATACCAGGTTAGAAGCGGGTAAATCTGTTACGGGCAGGTCATAACCCTTTATACCCAGATGCAATAGATAACTGTCTTTATTCCAGGGGGCCGGGGCGATCTCCTTCACCAGAGTAAAGGGTGTGTCCCTGTTGTCTGGGAAAGAATAATTATAAGAAAAATAATTTATCAGTTCTTCAGCACGTACCGCATCCTTTGGTGGTAAAGTTCCGGCATTTAACATGCGTCTGACATTCGCGTAAGCACCCGTGTCAACATCAATACTAAAGGTTGATATCGGATGCTCATTTACTAACTTGACTGAGTTATCAACAAAGTGTGCATAGTTTTCCGTGTTCACGGGTTCTGATGGGGCACGCAAGGCATCCAGATCAATCACAGATTGCGGTAATGATCGTTGGGCCATGAACTTATTTTCCTTTGACAGTCGTTCTTCTGACTTATCCAGGGCTAGCGCGGGCATATCGACACGCCCTGCTGTCTCAAATTCATCTACTTCTTCAATTAATGCATCCTCTCCTTCGGCTCGAACAGCCAATTTTTTATTCGGATTCTTGACATTACCGACAATAATATTTGAATTGGATTCATTCACGGCCTGATCATCAGGCTCACTGCAACCGATAAGAAATATACAAAGCCCTATCGCCAGGCTTGTAACTGGAAGTGTATTCATCTTGATTCTCCTGTGTTTATGGATAGACAGATTAAATTCTGTACTCGCTATAAACGCAGGAAAAACGAAAAGGGGTTAATTTTATAAATTTACTTCAATTATTCCAAGAGATTCGCTTCGACGATGTTCTTTGCAAAGCTTGCGTATTGTTCGCCGACCTGCTTTGCCATCGCATCGGGAAAGACATGAAATTCACCTGACTTTAGTCCCTCGAGAATCGCTTCACTCACCAGCTTAGGTGATTCAGTCATTTCGTCAAAACCAAGACCATCTGTCATATCTGTCGCAATGGGGCCAGGATGAACACTAATAACCAGCGTCCCCTGCTCATCCAATGTGTCACGAAGCCCCTGAGTAATTGAATAGGCCGCGGCTTTTGATGCCGCGTAAGTAGCAAAAGCAGGGAAACACTTCAGAGAGGCAACAGAATTTAGCTGTACCAATGCACCACCGCCGTTGGCTTTCAGCACTGGGGCAAAAGCCTGAGCCATCCGTAACAAACCAAAAACATTGATATCCAGTTCATATTCAAATGTTTCAAGTGCATTCTCTGCTAATGGAGAAGCCAAACCTAATACACCGGCATTATTCACAACAACATCAACATCACCTGCAGTAGAAGCTGCCGCCGTGATGGTGTCAGGCTTTTCCAAATTAATATGTATAGGCACAATCTTATCGCCATACGCATCAACTAAAGGTTGCGCAGACTCAAGTGTTCGAACAGCTGCGTAAACCTTACTCGCACCATGCTCAACCAGTGAATCGACTATCGCCTTGCCAATCCCACGATTAGCACCTGTGACTAAAGCCACCTTACCCTGAACATTTAAACCCATGTTAAATCCCTCGTATTAATATTGTGAAAACAGCCACAAACCCTGACACCCATAATAATAGCAGCCCTCGGCTTTGGCTAATCGCTCTTTCGCATCCTGTGACCGCGACACGAACGTCCATGTCCATCGTCCTGCTTCGCTCTACCTTCCTCTTCCTTGGGGTCGTACCGCCTACATATATGGACCCACTCCGATTGCAAGACATTTTGATCCTTGATGTGAGAGGGAATCATTGCTCTCATATATCCGGCCTGTTTGTGGATGTTTTTTACATCCTGGCCCTGATGGTTATTTGCGCTCACACTCCTCATCATCCCTCCGGCCTCTTAAATGGCCAATGCAGGAAACAGGTTTTGAATGAGCCGGTCTGACCTATCTCACCATCCGATCAATTTATCTTTAGCAACTGAAATTAACGGGTCTATCTCTTGTTCAATATAATAAAGTTATCATCATGCTTATGAGGCTTTCATTAAATTCGTTTGTTCCATTCATACGGCCACGCGATACGTTTCGCCTTTTGCCATGACGACCCAGGCCATTCTCGCCATCTTGTTGGCAACGGCAACACAGGCTTTATTGTGTCCTTTCCGTGCTAATACCGCTTGCGCCCACAAACTAAAGCGATCCGACTTCTTCGCTGAGTGTCGTAATACCGCCCGGGCACCGTGGATGTACAAGGTTCTGAGGTAGGCGTTACTGCGTTTACTGATCCCCAGCAAGACGGTCTTCCCGCCGCTCGAATGTTGCCCTGGCACCAACCCTAACCACGCTGAAAAATGACGACCGTTGACAAAGTCTTTGCCACCACCTGCCGCCGCGTAGGTGGCGCTGGCGATGAGTGGCCCGACACCTAATATCTCATCCAGGCGCTGACACATCTCATTGTTCTGATTGAGGGAATTGAACCGCCGATCACAATGCTTAAACTGTTGGTCAAGGAGCCGTAATTCATCAAGCTCTTCGGCAAAACATTCTCGTGCCAGACTGCTTAAGCCCTTGTCGGCATCTTCCAGGAGTTCGGGTAAACTCTTACCTACCCCAGCCACACCTTTGTTGATGACAATGTCGTATTCCGCTAATAACCCGCGGACCTGATTAACCAGGGCGTTGCGTTCTTCTTTGATACGCTCACGCTGGCGGTGAAAATTCTGAACAGCCTGTTGTTCGACTGATTTAATCGGTACAAATCGCATGTTAGGGTGTTGTACTGCCTCCGCAATGGCTTCCGCATCGTTGTAGTCGTTTTTGTTGCCTTTGACATAGGGTTTTACATATTGGGGGGCGATGAGTTTAACTTGGGGCCCCTGTGCAATAAATTCTCTCGCCCAATAATTAGCGCCGCCACAGGCTTCCATTGCTATCAAACAGGGGACTATTTTTGCCATATATACCAACACTTGTTTTCGCTTTAGTTGCTTCTTTTTCACAAAACGTCCCCTATCATTCACTGCATAAAAATGAAAAACTGATTTCGCCTAAAGCGCCTACTGTTGGTGCTATATCGATGCCGATTGTTGTAATCTTCATTTGTGACCCACTCCGCTTTTGTTTAAATGGTTGTTATTAATTTCCATTTTGGCCCATTGTGAGGCCGATTAAAAAGTGGAGTGGGTCCATACCATTATCCATATAGGCGACACGAATCGTGTTATTTGTGGTCTGGGGTATATATTCGACAGACGATACTATTAAAGGAACCATAGATAATGGAAGACATGGAAGCAGCAATCAATTTGGGGTGCGAATGACCTGAACGAAGTGTAGTATTTGTGTTTCTTTTTTCTTAATTGAATAAACAAAACTTATCGAGGTATATCGGCAATGATTAAGCTATACGGGTTTGCTCTCAGTAATTACTACAATATAATCAAATTCGCGCTACTAGAAAAAGGCGCGGAGTTCGAAGAGCTCATGGCTACACCGAGTCAGGAAGATGACTATAAAAACATCAGCCCAATGGGCAAAATCCCATGCATCGAAACAGATCAGGGTTATCTGTCTGAAACAAGTGCAATAAGGGAATATCTCGAAGCAGTGCACCCGAATCCTGCTTTGATGCCTACCGACGCATTCGCAGCCGCCAAGGTGCGCGAAATAATGAATATCCTTGAACTGTATATCGAACTTCCTGCAAGACGACTTTTTGGTGAAGTCTTGTTTGGCGAAGAACGCAACGAAGCAGCATTCACCGAGGCTCGGCCGGTTATCGAAAACGGATTGAAAGCACTAAAAAATCTTGGCAGTTTCGATCCGTATATTTGTGGTGAATTCAGCCATGCTGATATTCTTGTAGCATACACATTTATTTTTGCAGCACCGGTTTGCCAGGCAATCTACGATTGGGACATTCTTGCCGAAGTCCCAGGTTTAAAGGAAACCCAGGAAGCAGTGCATGCACGCGAAGCAGGAGTTAAAGTCCTGGCTGATCATCAGGTAGCCCTAAAATCTTTTATGCAAAGCAAAGGATAAATGAATTCCTAAGATATAAGCTGAAAACATAGCTTCATCAAAATATAAGCCTATGCAATTCAGGCATGGATATACAACACACTGACCATATTAATCTGTAAGGATAAAAATCGTGAGCGATAATAAAATAATCAAATATCCGGGCAAGGGCTCTGATGTACATTGGAATGGAAAACTATGTATTCATATTGGGGAATGTGGCCGTGCCAAAGGCGAGCTATTTATTAATGGCAGGCAACCCTGGTGCGACCCTGTTCTTGCATCAAACGAAGAAGTCGAAGACGTTGTCGAAAGATGCCCTACTGGCGCACTGACTTATCAAATCAAAGACGCCTACAAGGACGTAGATGGTACGACCCCAAGGACGGGGGAGGTAGAATTGTGCCGGGAGCAACAATCGAGAGTCAAGTCTGGAACAGAGACCGATGGCGGAAGCACTGAACAGGCGGCCACTGAAAATACCATTCACGTCGCCTATAACGGCCCACTCTATTTTAAAGGCGATCTGAATATCGAAGGTGCACCGGATGAACTCTCTGGCGTTGAATTCCGAGCTGCACTCTGCCGTTGTGGGCAATCAAAAAATAAACCCTTTTGTGATAACAGCCATGAAGATGTGGATTTCAAAGACTACGGCGCCGTTGGCGAGACAGGAGACGGCCTGGAAACAAATGGTGGACAATTAAACGTCACACTACTCACGGATGGCCCGCTACTCGTTAAAGGCAATGTTACAATAACAACAGGAAGCGGCCGACAGGCATGGCAAGGAAAACAAACCGCCCTATGTCGATGCGGCGCTTCTGAAAACAAACCCTTCTGTGATGGAAAACATAAGGAAGCAGGCTTCAAATCATAAACGCTTGATAAATTATTTCTGAGCCTGAAGTGCATGGAAGCACCAATGTTGCGGTGATATGGACGATGTTCAGGATGAACAAGTGTCGTGAGTGCGCAGCACAAGGATGTGCGCAGGTAGGGCAACGCAGGACGAATATAGGACATATTCGGGTGAAGATATCTGGAATAAATTTTCCAGCAGTTGTCGAGGACGCACGAGAACGACCATCATACAGCGACCACCTATTCAAAAATAAATGAGGACAACCCATATTTATTTATTGGTTTTCTACCAAATCATGACAGATCAAACCTATCCCACTAAACATTTCGCGATTGCCACCACCATCAAGAGTATTCAGTGTTATTCCTGTTACCATTTTATTCTTTAATAAAAGAGATAACTAAACACTTCGAGAGTCTCCAGCCAGGTTTCAATCTCACTTAACAACACACTCTGAATCAATCAGCTAGATTTTCGTAATGTTCAACGCACTTAAGGCAAGCGCCATCTTCTTCAACCCACTCGGGATGCTCGGTTGAAATAACCTTCAATATAAATGCTTTAGTCACGTCACAAAGATGATTCGTTTCCTGACCGCATAGCTTACAATTTTTTTTTCGCTTATTGTTTCCAACCTAACAGTGGAATACATACTTTGTATCCCAAACAGGTTGGTTTAGTTCATACCTTATTGCGCCCGCAAATTCTCGAATTCCAACAAGGTTTCAATCTCCTCCAGCAACGCACTCTGAATCAACAAAGCCATCGTCCGATCACAACGAACAGCCACGATCTCACCACCCACCCAAACATCCCAAAGACACGACTCCCCATGCCGAACAGCGTGTATGAAAGGTAAATCAGCATCCATGACAAAAAACCTCCTCAATCCATAGACGATACAAAACTGTGACAGAACCCAAAAAGTTCTTTAGTATTAGTGGGTTACAGAATCAAAAAATATTCATTATCCGTTCAATATATACGTTTAATGTTCATTATAGACTTAATTCATTCATTATCAATGCAAAAAGAGGGAAATTGCTAATAAAACGGTCAGGAAACTCTAATGATTAAATGCCACTTGTCACGCATGATGGGAGAACGGAAGCTCAATATAGCTAAGCTACACAAAGAACTTTCAATCAGCAGGGGCGTGCTTTCTCGGCTATACCACGAAACCTTCACGCGCATGGATAAAAATGTCATTGATCAACTCTGCAAATACTTCGACTGCCAGGTCGGTGATCTATTCGAATACGTAGAAGAAGATTAAAGAGTGCCTTTCTTATCTAGCGCAACAATGCTATTGATTGTTTCTTGCCATTCTGCAGCACGCTGATTTTTTGCATTATTAATAACAGAATATAATTCTTTTTGCTTAATGATGATGCTGTCTTTTTCCGATAAGCCGACTAGACAACAGGGTTCTGTCCGGTCACTTAAGGTTATCGTATCAATAGCTCTACGGGGACTTTGCTTGCTAAGAT
Organism: Gammaproteobacteria bacterium; assembly: GCA_965250225.1. GTDB lineage: Bacteria > Pseudomonadota > Gammaproteobacteria > Eutrophobiales > Eutrophobiaceae > CBDEUK01. The sequence goes on along the minus strand of CBDFNQ010000006.1, from coordinate 2,274 downwards.
CCAATCGGCCTAATTCACGAAATTGTGGAGAATCGCCATCAAACCATATTTGTTGCCACCAGGATCCAGTGCCAGGGTCTAACCAACTGATATAGCCCCCATGAAGAATGGTTCGTGGTGATGAAATAGCACCGGTAAAACTATAACGTAGATCACCTAATGATATGGTCTGAAAGAATTCAGGCGTACAAAAATCTGAAAGCCAGACGCCATTGATTTGATATCCAAATTGTGTTGCTCCACTGGGGTCGCATATTTCCATAAGGTATATAACCATGCCTTGTCCTTCTATTATAGAGAGTGCCTGGTTAGTACGATTTCCAATTGGATCGACGAGTATTTCAAGAACTTCGTGGCTTGCATTTAACGGCCAGTTATTATTAGCATTTACCAAACCAAATGGTTTTTGTTCATTGTCCGGATGGATACCCACAGCATTGAAGCCAATATCATCCATGATAATGATGGGCCAGAAACCCGATGGCACATCCTCAAGTTTATCAAATGCACTGACGGTTGCATCGACACCCCAGATGGGTGTGAAATCACGAGATATTTGAATTTGTAATGATGCGGCAACAATTTGAACTTCCCAGTTTGGAACTTTACCGGATAATGAAACCAGCCCTATATGATTGAACATAGCTTAATCCATTTGATATAAAAAGTTCCGTTACTTACTGACATGAATCGCCAAAGCTCCGGGCGAGCATTTTTTTAAGTTTGTTCAAATCAAGTACTGTCAACGTTTTAGACTGTCGCTGGATCAGGCCTATAGATTCGAGCTTATTTAATTCCCTGGTTACGGCTTCTCTATGTGTGCTGATACGACAGGCAATCTCAGAGTGAGTAGGGATGGGACTAATAATAACCCTATTGTTTTGGATTTTTTTAGTCGATGCGATACGAATTAATTCGGCATAGATCCGAGAATTAACATCAAGCACGTCAAACTCAATAATACGTTCAGATAGAGTACTTAAAAGATTTACTAAATAAAAATTGAGTTGAACAGATATTTGGGGATAAACCTCTAAAGCGTTATTGAATTCTTGTCGCGTCATTGATAGAACAGTAACTGACGTCATTGTAGTTGCACGAGCAGTTCGGTATTTTCCATTCTTCAATGAGAGGAGGCCTAACGCGTCTCCCTTAGAATGTTCCCATATAACCACTTCTCTTTTATTGGCTATGTGATAAGCGCTCTTGACCTTTCCGGAAAGGATAAAATGTATATTTCGAGAATGAGCATCCTGGGCAACTATTTGTTGATGCGGGTTAAAATGTTGTAAACAACACATTTTTACCAATGTCGATTTATCATGTGCGGGCAGATCAGAAAAAAAAGGAATATTTCTCAGTGTGTTATTCTGAATAGTCATAGGTAATAGAAAAATAAATGTATTCTGCGGGATATACCCATGATACCTGGAAATGCAATATTCCAGGTATCATGGGTATGTGTTGGGGAATTAGGTTAATAGCTACGTGTCCTTTTGTATTTTGATTTCCGTCTTAAATTAATATCACTAAAATTACGAAGAGTAAAATCGAAACATTCTATGATTCTGCTATCCTAGTTCATGGTAATGTGGAGGGACGTGATATTTATCACAATATGGAGGAATTAATTCTTTGCTTGAATAAGTATTTTAGAACTATAAATTACTCACCGAGAACATCATGCACCATCTTTTGCAAACGTTCGATATCGGTAACAAACCATTCGTCATGATGACGTTCGATCAAGCCATTTTGTTCAAGTACATGTAACTCTCGCGTTATGGCTTCACGATGTGTACTAATACGACTGGCAATTTCAGCATGAGTTGGCACCGGTGTAATAATTGCTCTACCTTTACTGAGTGATGTTTTCTGCGTCAAGCGGAGTAGTTCGGCGTGGATCCGATTGTTAACACCCAGTGTGGAAAATTCAACCACACGTTCAGATAGTAAACGCACGAGATTAGACAGATGTTGCATCACTTTATAAGCTATAGAGGAATGCTCCTCTAGTATCGATTGAAAATTATTGGGGTTTATTGAAATAAGGACTACATTACTGAGTGCCATAACATATGCAGAACGTGGTTGACTATCTATGGCTGATAATTCTCCAAACATCTCTCCTGAACTTTGATCACGAAATGTGATTTCCTTACCTGTTCTTGAGCAATAAGTGACACGAACCGAACCACTGATTATAAAATAAACATCACGAGAAGGATCTTGTTGTGGAACGATCTCTTGATGCGATGAATATTGTCTTCCTTT
>CBDFNQ010000005.1:0-13042 GCA_965250225.1 Gammaproteobacteria bacterium | reverse complement strand
GCTGCTGCCAGAATAAAAATTTATTGTCATTACTAAATTAATAAGAACATGTTCACATTGTCTGAACGATGTCATATAAAAAAATGTATTGCCCTGATCTGCTTTTTAGTGCTCCAGGTTATTTGTCCGAGTACTGCTTTTCCTCAGGGTGATTTCGCTGAAGTTACGGTTGAGCAGGCAAAAGCCCATTACGTAATTGAGATCATAAAACACGTAATCTGGCCAAATGAAGATCAATTCCAAACTTTTGTCGTGGGTATCTATGGAAACGATCTCCTGTTTAAAACAGCGTTTGAAAATAAAAATACAAACATCAACATTCGTGGAAAATCATTACTTGTTGAAACTATCGAAGATATCAACTTCTCACAAAACAGATACTCACTGATCTATACCCAAGATCGATGAAAGAGCTTGATGTTTATGAATTAAGAGATCAGTCTATCACCTATGAGCAAGATTGAATTAACCGCAGAAAACAAATTGAAATTAGAAGCACGACATAAGCAAGTGCGAGATATCCGGGAAGGTGATCGTATCAAAGCCGTATTACTGAATTCTGAAGGATGGAGCACAACGATGATAGCGCAAGCCTTGCGCAAACATGAAACCTGTATACTTCGTCACTTGAAGGACTATACCGGAGAGCAGAAATTGCACTGTGCAAACGGCGGTTCCGAGGAGAAATTAAGCAAGCGACAATGTGACGAATTACTCGCACATCTGACAGCACATCTATATCAACATAACCACCAAATTGTGGCTTACATCAAGACCCGTTATGGGGTTGACTACACGGTATCGGGTTTACATAAATGGTTGCATCGTCAAGGATTTGTTTATAAACAACCCAAAGGGATCCCCGCCAAAGCCGATGTTGAACAACAACATGCCTTTATCAAGCAGTATGACGTATTGAAAGCAAACGTCGGTGCTGATGAGCCTATTTTGTTTGGTGATGGCGTGCATCCGACACAGTCGACGAAATTGAGTCACGGTTGGATAAAGAGAGGGACAAATAAGCTTATCAAAACAACCGCGAGTCGCACACGGATTAACCTATTAGGTGCGATTGAACTCAATGCCTTGTCAAACACGGTGACAGAAACCTATGACACGATTAATGCCGACAGCATTGTTGATTTTCTATCCAAATTACGAGCGCAATACGTTGATGCAAACACCCTTCACTGGATAGTTGATGGGGCGGGTTATCATAAGGCGGCGAGTGTTAAAGAAAAGGCAAACGAACTTAATATTAAGATACACATCCTGCCGCCTTATAGTCCTAATTTGAATCCGATAGAACGTTTATGGAAAGTGATGAACGAACACGTCCGTAATAACCACTATTTCCATTCGGCCAAGGAATTTCGTGAGCAAATCGATGACTTTTTCAAAAACACTTTACCGGATATCGCGGACTCATTGAACGATAGAATTAATGATAACTTTCAGATCATCGATCCTGCAACTTGAAGTTGATTGAGTATATATAATGCTTTGCATTAATTCTGCTGTGTGAATCGCGTCATTTGACTCCATTGCTACTAATGCTAGAGCAGCTATAATAATTCGAGCAATGAAAGGTTTTAAAAATATTAAAGAAGATCACTGCTGTCCCGTTAAGAACGAATAAAGTAGGCCTGAAATCCTATGATTTGTCACAATGAAATAACGACAAGTCATTGAAAAACAAAAGGAGAACAGGCCTTGAGTCATCATAATACTGTGTTTTCACAACTACTGAGACTAATACCGAGACATGAATTTGAAACGCTTGCAAAACAGCATCATCAGGGACGCACTTTTCGAACGGCCTCTCGATGGTCTCAGTTCGTCTCTATGTCGATGGCACAATTATCTGGTCGAAGCAGCTTGCGTGATATAGTGGAGAACATCTCGGCACAGACACACCGTCTTTATCATTTAGGTAGTGCAAAATTGTCGCGTTCTAACTTATCCCGCATTAATGAAAACAAACCTTCCACTCTGTACGAAGCGTTGTTTGGGAAACTGTTACATCGATGTCAGGGGTTAGCACCAGGCCACAATTTCCGTTTCAAAAACGCACTCTATTCACTTGATGCCTCGACCATTGATTTGTGTTTGTCGGTTTTTCCGTGGGCTGATTTTCGCACAACAAAAGGAGCGATAAAGTTACATGTCGGATTAAATCATGCAGGCTATCTGCCCGAATTTGTGACCCTCACCGAAGGCAAAGACCATGATATTACTGTGGGTCGAATGCTGAATTTCCCTAAAGGCAGTATTGTCGCTATTGATAAAGCATACAATGACTACGCTTGGTATAAGCAATTGACTGAAAAGGGCATATACTTTGTTACTCGCCTTAAAAACAATGCAAAATTCCGCATTGTGTGTCATCGACCCGTGTTAAAAGGAAAAAGCTTAACGAGTGATCAAACGATTGAATTCACTGGTATTCAGACGGCAAAGAAATGCCCTGTTCAACTTCGCCGTATTGGTTATAGGGATGTTGCAACAGGTAAGTATTACGTATTTCTAAGTAATAATTTCAAACTCGCTGCCAAGACAATAGCCGATATTTACAAAGCGCGATGGCAAGTGGAATTGTTTTTTAAGTGGGTCAAGCAAGATTTGAAAATAAAATCATTTGTGGGCACAAGCAAGAATGCAGTGATGACGCAAATTTGGATTGCGATGTGCATGTACTTACTTATTGCATTCATCAAATTTCAATCAAAATTGAAGAAGAGCATGCAACAGATATTACGATTGTTACAGCTTAATTTGTTTGAAAAACGAGAGCTAATCGCTTTGCTAAGAGGTGACCCTTTACATGATAGCTTGCCGGATATTAATCAGATGGCTTTGTTATGAAAGTTAACGGGACAGCAGTGAAAGAAGATAAATAATTTTCTCAAAAAGAAAATATTTTGTATGCTGTTGCCTGGTTGATTAATATTTAGTTATGCCAAAATAATTAAAATATTTTCATAACATCTAAACAGTGTATTTTTAATAATGTTATTGCCCTGATCTGGTTTTTGGGGATCCTGATTGTTTGCCCAAGTGTTGCTTTTTCACAGGATGAAATCACTGGAGTGACCGTTGAACAGGCAAAAACTCATTAATGTAATTGAAATCACAAAAAATATATTCTGGCCTAATCAGGAACAGTTTCAAACTATTGCCATGGGTATATATGGAAACGATCCTCTGTTTAAAATAGCACTTGAAAACAAAACTACAAATATCAACGTTCGTGGAAAATCATTTGTTGTTGAGACTTTCGAAAATTTAACAATCTCAAAAACGAATATTGATCGATAAAAAATACAGTCTCAAAGGTGAAAATATGCTGATTATCAGAGATGATAAGGTTAATAAAAACTATCATATGGTTAGCCTGATCCTGTCTGGCAATAGGGTAAAAATCTATCTCAATCGCGGAAATCTGGTTATCAATGGTTTTAACCGCATAGGGTAAATCACTTTAGGCGACGCTGCTCTGGATGAAAACATGTGCAATAAACCTGTATTTTCAGGTGTCGTGAGCTATCATGGGTCTATATGAACTCTGGAGTTTTGTTATGAAATATCTGATGGTTTTATCATTAATACTCCTTAGTTCCAGCACTTTCGCTTCAACAGGCGGGGGGTTTGGCAATCCTGGTAACAGTGGCCGTTATACTAATACCAATTCTATTGACCAGGTTTATGAAGCTGGTAAGAAAATTTATACGGGCCGTAACAAAGCCTATGGCAAATTGAAGTTTTGTGTGGTTGATTCGGAATCAACAGAAAAACTAAAACTAAAACTAAAACTAAAACGTAGTACGTTAAAACCTTATAAAGGCAAAAGCCTGCTTAATCTTTTAACTGATCTTTATAATTGCGATATGCCGGAACAACAAATTATCAATATCCTATCTACAAAAGACATGTACCTGATTCTTTACTATCTTAACAAGCGGTATAAATTAAAGCTTGTAGGCTAATTAGTTTCTTATCGGTTTTATCAGATCATGGATTAGGGCGATCAAAATCAACGTGTATTCAATGACTATCACAGTCATTGGTAACGGCTTAACCGGGTTAAGGTCGACGGCATAGCAGAGTAGAATGGTTATTGATGCAGTCCAGGACCAGCGACTGGGATAGATAACAGCAAAAGGTAATAACCAGACTAGATACCAGGCATTGACCACTGGCAAGCATAAAAATAAGGCAGCAAATAGCCAATCGCCCCTCGGAATAAGTTGCTTATCGTCGAATTTAAAATTCCAGGCGTAGATGCACCACAGTCCTGCGAAAACTATCAACATAATATATTTTACCCATATTGCTGGCAATAATGTGAACAATAGTGAATTGATTGGCGCATTGAATAACCATTGAGTGGCCATCGTCCCAAGCCCTTCCGGAAGCCAGGGATCTATGGAAAAAAAAGGTAAGGTGATAAGTAATATTCCCGAAAAAAAACTGAGCCACGCGCGAAAATTAAATCCAAGTAACAGTGGTACCAAGATAATGGCAAAGATCTTACTTCCTACCGCGAGTGACAGTAGAATAGCGGATAGATTCAGGAAAAAACGTTGTCTTGCCATAATGGCGACGAAGACAAAGAAGATGCCAAGAATGTCCGTATGTGCTGTGAAAGCAAATTCCTTTATAACAAGGGGTGACCAGGCATACAGCAGTACCCATTTAGCAGGAGCAAGACGCGATAGTAGGAGTACCAGTAGAAAATCCAGCATGCCGAATATTAATTGTAGCGGCCACTCTTGTCCGGGTGCCAACATATAGGCTAGCGCGAAGATCCATTGGCATACCGGGCCATAAACCGTCGCAATATCAGGGTAATTAATACGGTCAAGAATGTTTTCGAAGGACTCATCGATGTTGTCGTCGGCAAAAAAATCTGCTGGAGGATGGTTGTAAGGAGAGCTGCTTTCCACCATCATCCTTCCGTCCCACAGATAGCGGTAGAAATCATCTTCCAGTATTGGAAAAGCAGTTATCCCGATTAAACGAAAACACAGCGCCCAGAATAGCAGCGACTTTAACGGCACTGTGATAGTGTTTTTGTGATAATAAAAAAAGGTAAGAAAACACAGTGCCGCACAAAACCCTGTTACCATCCACAATTCGATAAACCCGGCCTCTGCGTATTCTTGTGATTGAAAAGATAAATAAGCATAGGCACAGGCAGACAAGAAACCCGAGATTGTTATGGGATTAAGCCAGAATAGAGGTCGAAGCATTAAATATTCAAATCATATCAGTTCAGTACTGTGATAAAGGAAACATCAAATTCTATAAATACTGGAAATGTATAAAAACCGAACAGTAGCAGTGATAATCCCGGCGTTCAATGAAGAAGCCAGTATTGAATATGTCGTTAAGGAAATTCAGACTTTGCAGACGTCTGACAAGAAACCACTAGTCGATAACATTATAGTGTGTGATAACGATTCAAATGATAGAACTGGCGAAATTGCACGGCAGGCTGGTGCTACCGTAGTTTTTGAATCGCAACGTGGCTATGGCGCTGCTTGCCTGACTGGTATAAAAGCATTGGGTGAAACGGATATTGTGGTGTTTGTTGATGCTGATCATTCCGTTTCTGTGGCAGAAATGCCGACACTTCTCGATCCTATCGCCGCCGGTAGTGACTTGGTGATTGGTTCTCGTGTGTCAATTCGGCAAGAAAAGGGAGCAATGACTTTGCCTCAAAGAATTGGCAATGCATTGGCAAGCTGCCTGATTAGATCACTTTGGGATGTGTCCGTCACTGATCTCGGCCCCTTTCGGGCAATTCGATATTCCAGTCTGATTAGGTTGAATATGCAAGACCGGCAATATGGTTGGACGGTAGAGATGCAGGTAAAGGCAATACAATCCGGGATGCTTATTGGTGAAGTTCCGGTCAGTAGCCTTAAACGAATTGGGTATTCCAAGATAAGCGGCACCGTGAAGGGCGTCATCGGTGCAGCGATGGGTATTTTTGTCACGATTTTTAAATTGTGGTTGGAGCAGAAAGAGAAATAGGGGTAACACTCAAATATCGAGATTTTTTTCCTTTATGACGCTAATTAGTCCGGCAGAAATAATGAACATACCACCAATATATTCAAATTTTCCTACTACTTCATCAGTCAACAATGCCGCAGAAACCGCAGCCACAACAATTTCTAAAAGAAAAATGATCGAGGAGCGCTGAACCGGCAGATGAGATATACCGTACTGTACCGTCCATGTCAGAATATACATCATTGGAAATCCTATCAGGAAAGCAAGCGCCGCTGAATGAATTGTAAGTTCTGGTAATTGAGGTTGTGTTATCGCCAGGCCACAAAGCGCAAGACATATCACCCCTGTCCAAATCGATCCCATCTTCATAATGATGGGCACTTCACTTATCTTCCTGACAACAACATTCGTTACGGCAAATGCCATACCCGATGTAATCGCATAGATATCGACTAAACCAAACCCATGGAAATAATCCATATCTGGATGCCAAAACATCACACCGGCTCCCAGTATTGCCAGTATTAATGAACAAGCCCCTTTAGGAGTTAACTTTTCTTTGAGTATTAAAGCAGCAAGTATAATTGCCCAGATAGGCGAGAGATAAAATAACAACAAAACCCGAACCACTTCACCTTCCAGTAAGGCTAATATTATGGCGATATTGGTCCAACCAGTGAATACCCCAATCAAAATATAGTCAGTTTTATGCGCTAAAAAATCAGCTCGCTTCCGCCAACAGGCCGGGAGAAGAAATACAATGGCAGAACAATAGATGATTAATGTCGACCACAATCCCGGCAGGCCCATGTCATCCAACAATCTAAGCGGATACCAAAGCATCCCCCACAAAAGAGCGGCGACCATACAAGATAATATTGGAAAGAGTTGTGAGCCAGGTGGGGATGACACAATCGATAGCATATAATTAATTTTAATGAAGTTTAGGCCTTCGTCTTTAGACGAAATAGGCTATAACCGAAAAAATATACCTTATTCTCTATAAAATACGACCCTCATATTCATTCAAAGGACGTAATTTTAGAGAAAATATTTTAAACTACGCTAATGACAAGGTTACGATGTCTTTCAATGATTTCATTATATGTTCTGCTTTTATTCTTGACCGCATAGCGTAAATCTTGGGTGGCTTGTCTCGTACTGATACGACTATGGATTTCATATAGTTGGGTTAGAAATACCAGAGGATCATGTTCATAATGGTTGTAAGAAGTGAACCGAAGTTGTCACTCAGTAAAATAATGCAGGTGATTAAACGTATAACAGCGCGAAAATTTTCAAACTAATCACGAAGATTAAGAAGAAATATTTCTGAGGAGAAAAGTTCTGGACAAAAAGTTATTTTGTCAAGACGATTGGAAATCCTGATGAGAATACAATCAGAAAATATGTTCAGATTGAGTTAGTCGTTCTGGATTGCAAGAAAGAACATGCCAAGCATATGGGTCTATTCTAAAACTCGGCTCGCTTGCGGCCGAGTATTTTATTTCACCCTTAATTCCTAACATGAAAACTATGAAATATTCGCCTTTAACAAATAACATTCAGGGGAAAACTCTGGAGCCATGGGATATACACTTCCGAGCATTAGCAGCAAAGGAACGCGGTAAAGATGTCATTCTATTGACCATTGGCGATCCTGATTTCGATACCCCGCGCGTGATAGTAGATGGCGCGATTAACGCGCTTGAAAACGGTGATACACATTATACCGAGATCGCTGGGCGTGACACTTTGCGTGATGCGATTGCCAGTGACCACCAGCAGCATTCGGGACAGATAACTAATCGGGAAAACGTCATTGTCCTGTCAGGAGCACAAAACGGTATATTTGCGACCTCGCTTTGCATTGCTGAAGCTGGCAAAGAAATCATCGTTTTGCAACCGATGTACATCACTTTATGACGCCAGCATCCAATTGACCGGAGCAAAATTAGTACCGGTAGAAACGGATCCACGAAATGGTTTTCATCTTGACAAAAAAGCCCTGGAGCAGGCGATTACTCCGCGCACCCGCGCAATTTACTTTGCCTCACCAAACAATCCTACTGGTGTCATATTCTGCGAGGATGAATTGCAGTTCATCGCAGAGCTAGCTGTTAAACATGATCTGTGGGTCATTTCTGATGAGGTATATCGTGCTATGACCTTTGGTAAAAATCATTACAGCATTGCCGGATTTGAAAACATGGGCGAACGTACAGTGACTATAAATAGCCTGTCGAAATCTCATGCGATGACGGGCTGGCGCATAGGCTGGGTGATTGGGCCGACAACTCTGATTGAACATCTTGTCAATGTTTCGGTTTGCATGTTGTTCGGATTGCCTGGTTTCATTCAGGAAGCTGGTCTGGTCGCATTAACGAAGGCGAAAGATGAGGTCACCATCATGCGCGACGTCTATCAGCGACGGCGTGACATGTTATTGGCTACATTTTCCGAAATTGATCTACTGGATTGTATAATCCCGGATGCTTCGATGTTTTTATTGGTTAATGTGAGCAAAACCGGTATGAGTGCCAGCGCCTTCGCCGACAGATTGTTTGATGAAACAGGCGTAGCCGTACTTGATACGACTGCCTTCGGCAAGTGTGCAGAAAATTTTGTACGTATTTCATATACTATTTCAGATGAACAGCTGGCTGAGGCTTGTAAACGTATCAAGCGTTTTATGCTTGCTTTCCAAGCCATGCAATCTCCTGAAGTCGGAATATCTTATCAAATTTTGGTTTAGGTGTTATATGCTCCAGGTTCTATGTCCAGGGTAGATTCATATTAAAAAGTGAAATTCTTTGCTGTTGAGTATACGCCGTCAACCTCTTTGGGACGGGTACCTATTTGAAATAAGAGATTCAATATTCCATGTAAGTTGGTTTGACTCATTTAATGTTTATGACCTGGTAATCCATGGATCAACTTTGTTTGTGAAAAAAAGTCATTATCTCATCAGCCAGCGAATTAAACGCATTGTTTTGACCGCTGGCCACTAAGGGGATGAGGTAATAATCGCTGGCATAAAAGTGGTGCCTTTGTTTTTGCATTTAACCTGCCTTAAAATTCGATTTCCCTATTCTTTCTATATCTCAACAATATTAATTTAGCTAGTTGCTGTCCCATAAACGGAGAGTAAACCTATATGAAGACCTCATGAGACATTGCTTTAAGGAAGATACAAAATGTAGGCAAATAAAATATAAAGTTGATGAATTTCAGTTTGAATGGTTTGCGTATTTGTTGAGTGCTCGTTCAAATAAACAAGTACTTGGCGTTCTGAGCATCAGTCTTCGTTTCAAGATGACAGATGATTTTAAAAACTGGGGCATCATCTTAATTTTTCCCTTTGTATGCACGCAGACTCGAATTGAATAAGTCTGCAGTAGACTCCATCGAATCCACCATTTTATTATGTAAGCTATCTACCAATTGCTTTTTTTCAGGAGTCACGTCCTTTCCCCAATCCTGCTCAATCATTGCAATGCATTGAAGGTATTTATCACCACTGTTTATATATGCTTTAACATTCTTTTGTGACTCAATCATTTCTTGTTCGGTAGCAGTGAGTCCGTTTGGAATGCCAGGTCTTTCCGGAAAGTGACATTTTTCTCGCTTTTCGGCGTTCATTTCACTTTCTGCTAACACAATTAATGATAATGAGGTAAGGCAAATCAAGGTAATTAGTTTAACGTCCATTATTATTCTCTAAGTTCTATATTGATGATATCAATGGGTTTCGTATTAACATTTATCCACTGGATTATTGTAAGCAATTTTAACTAAAAGCGACTGAAAATTCATTAAGCGTTTACATAATCCAATGGTATCTGTCAATCCATACCTATACCCTGACAGTAATAACGAAGGGGTTAGATTTTCTATGGAATAAATGAGTGTCATAATATTGTAAGATAATAATGGCTGGGAACCACAAGCATTTATGAAGTCTATCGATGGCAAATCAAAATGATTCTGACAGCGATTGTAATCGGTAATGGTCATTTGATTAACCGCCGTTGTATGCCAGGCAAAGGTGGGGTTAAGTGTAATTATACTGGAACGACGATAAGTAGTTGATGACTGTTATGTTACTAAGGTCATGATGTTCACACTTTGTTAAGAGGTTAGGAAAAGCGGTAGGAAGTTAAAAAACTTGATCTTACCTGAGCAAAAAGAGAAATAGACTGCCAGTGAACAGCGATGTCTGTTACTACGATTAAGATCGTTATCGAGCCTGGGAGGTTGAGGTAATAGATTTCTTGTTAGTATTGATATATTAGTATTCGTGGTTTACATGGGATGCATGAGGATATATTCATCTCATACTTGAAATTGAAAGAAAACGAAATAGCAAAAAGAAAACGGGAAATAATTAATAAAATGAACCTTTTTATTCGAATACCCAGATATGTAGTAGTAGCCATATTTATCCTGTACTGTGGACTCTCGGCAAATACTATAGCCGAGGAATTTGTGATAACCGCGCCAGCGGTGGTGCATGAAGGTACACCTTTCACCATTACAGTTGAGATTCAGAATGTAAAGCCGGAAATACCAAAGCGAGCGGCCAAAATCAAGATCGGACAAACGACACATTCTGAATTTACAATCTCATCTGACAGGATTGAGATAGACAATATCATTGTCGAAGACAGTGACAATTCGATCTTTGTCGCGGAATCCGAAGGTGTTGAACTTGCCAACACCTCTGTGCGCGTCATCCCGGGATGGATGTCTATATTGCCACCACTCATCGCTATTGGACTCGCCTTATGGTTACGTACGGTTATTCCTGCATTATTCTCCGGTTTGTGGGTGGGCGTCGTTATTTACTATGGTTTCTCCTTCGAGTCTGTTGGTAAAGGTCTCCTGTCGGTATTCGATGTCTATGTCCTCAAGTCCCTGACCAATAGTGATCATATGTCTGTCATTCTGTTTACCTGCATGATCGGCGGTCTGGTTGGTATTTTGTCCAAAAATGGCGGAATGCAGGGCGTGATTAACCACGTCATCCGTTGGGCCAATTCGCCAAAACGCGGTCAAATTACGGTCTGGTTTCTGGGTATGTGTGTGTTCTTTGATGATTACACCAATACTTTGGTTGTAGGAAACTCGGTCAGACCCGTAACGGACAAACTAAAGATATCCAGAGAAAAACTGGCGTACATCATCGATTCAACAGCTGCGCCCGTTGCCTGTATCGCTTTAATTACTACCTGGATAGGTTATCAGGTTGGATTGATAGCGGGGGCGATTGAAAAACTGGAGGGTATCGAGCAAGCGGCTTATTCCATCTTTCTCCATTCCATTCCCTATAGCTTCTATCCTATTTTTTCCATAATTTTTGTTCTAATGGTTGTCGTCATGCAACGGGATTTCGGACCGATGCTAAGCGCAGAAAAAAGAAGTTACCAGACCGGCAAAGTGTCTCCCTCAGATACACCGACACACAACAGTGATAGTGGCGACCTCAATATGGCCTTGCCAAATGATATGCCGCAGCGTGCAGTCAACGCAATCATTCCCATATTTGCACTTATTGCGGGTTGTATTGGCGGTATGTATTTCTCCGGTCATGGTGAGAACCTGCATGAAATTTTAAGTACTGCAAATGCCTACCAGGCATTGATGTGGGGCTCATTAATCGGTGTCGTATGTGCCGTTGTCCTGACGCTCGTACAAGGCCTGTTGTCCGTAGAAAAAATCGTGTCAGCATGGACAGATGGTGTCAATGTCATGATCGCGCCGCTGATTATTCTGATCCTGGCCTGGGCCTTGTCCGATATTACCGGGTTACTGGGAACCGCAGACTATCTTGTCAAACTCGGCGGCGACGCTCTCACACCACAAACAATCCCAGCCTGGGCCTTTGTCCTTGCCGGGTTGACTGCATTCGCCACCGGGACAAGCTGGGGTGTAATGGCCATTCTGCTGCCCTTATTTATTCCACTGGCCTGGGCCACCATGAATAACCATGGTGTTGCTGTTGATCAAATCCATATTCTTTATTCAACAGTGGCCTGTATCCTCGCCGGCTCGGTCTGGGGTGACCATAGTTCGCCCATTTCAGATACAACGGTGTTGTCCTCTGTGGCGACGCAATGTGATCACATTGAACATGTTCGCACACAACTACCCTATGCTTTAGTAGTTGGAATGGTGTCGTTGATTGTCGGTACAGTTGCTACATCCTACGGTCTGTCCTTGTGGCTTGCCTATCCCATTGGCCTGCTCATCCTCTACGGCATTCTTGTTTTCATCGGTAAGCCCAATTTATCAAACGAAGCAAAACGAGGACAAGATGGGTGAATAGTGAGCAAGAGAAATTACCAGAGACCACTATTTATTTGGAGATGCTCAAGCCTTCTGAATTAATTCCGTTAATTAAAAATAAACAGAGCCTGGATGTACGTCGTATAAAGGAAAATACAGCCGAATCTAGGCAAAGTTCTCTATAAGGAAATAGGCGAAGAATGGATCTGGATAGATCGTCTTGCCTGGTCAAGGAAAGAATGGCAAAAATTTTACAAGCAGAAAACTATTCAACTCTGGGTCGGCTATTGTGATGAACAAATGCGGGGTATTTTGAACTGGAAAATAGTAATGATGGCAATGTGGAAATCACCTATTTTGGTTTAAAGTCGGAATTTATTGGAAAGGGTCTGGGTGGGTTATTGCTGACTGCCGCACTGGAAAAATCCTGGTCATTTTCTGCAACCAGGGTATGGGTACATACCTCATCGAGAGACCATGCAAATGCGCTGAATAATTATAAAGCCAGGGGGTTGAATATTTATAAAACGGAACAAAACTCACCGCCATTAAAAGTCAATGATGCCCCTAATAGTTCCAGATGAGAATGGCAGCTTAGTCGGGCAGCATTTTTTTGAGTGAGGGTGTTCTGGTTTGTGCATGTTGTTTCTGTTTCACCGTTCTCTTTTTGATTGCTGCGGATAGTCGTCTTGCAGTTCCCTGAAATGTTTCATCTTTATTATTGCCATGTCCC
>CBDFNQ010000004.1:0-22531 GCA_965250225.1 Gammaproteobacteria bacterium | reverse complement strand
GCTTCGGTAATGATTTTATATTCAAAGCAATACCCAACAACACCAATAAAAAGCGTAAGCATGGATAGGAAATCGAAAATATCAGTTAACTCGATCGACTCTTCGGCGAGGTACTCTTCAGAAAATGCAACATAGTCGAATATATTAGAGCAGATTGCTAACACTACCATCATTGCTAGCCAAAGCTTCCACCAAAGTTTATTAGGACGAATCACAAAGAAAGCCTAACGCCCAAAGCAGCGGCGCGCGTTAGCGCGTCCAGCCCGCAGGGCGATGCTGCCTTTGCTTGTTAACTGCTGATGCTCGATTCACGTTCAAGCACCCAGCAGCGTGGATTATGGTTAAAACCAATATGCTCGTAATACTCATTGGCTGCTGGGGCGGCTATAAGTATAAGTTTGCATTTGGGGCCAAGCTGTTCTTGAGTAAGGATTTGAAGCTGCTTGCCGATACCGGCTTTTTGATGCTCTAAACTTACGGCCAAATCCGATAGATAACACGCATAGTGAAAATCAGTGACACTTCGGGCGATGCCGACAAGCTTATTTTGATGCCAAGCACTCACAATAAGGTTGCTATTTGAAACCATACCTTCTATGCACTCCTTATCGTCTATGGGGCGGCGATTTCCCAAGGTCGATGTTTTCAGTAGCGCCACAAACTGGTCTGTAGTTATGGGTTCATTGATTTTATATTCGATGCTCATATCTTCCTTGGGCAGTTAACGTTTGAGTTAACCGGCCTTTTTATACAGAGAGCAGCGAAGCGAAACGGCGTATAAAAAGGTCGGGTTGAATGACTTGTTGAACGAAGCCGCTAGCGCGGCAGAAGTTCTAAATATCCGATAATTCCTCAACCTCGCTCAATTCCGAGTGAGGTTTATAACCATGAGGAATTATCGAATGAACAAAACACAACAACAGCGTTACGAGTCGCTGTACGAACAACATGTTAACGCACTCAAACGCCAGGGTAAAAGTAAATCGACTATTGATGTCTATGCGCGTGCCGTTAGACGAGTCACGGCCTACTTTGACCGTTGCCCGGACAAACTCAATGTCAACGATCTAAAAACCTTCTTCGCATCACTGGTTGAAACCCATTCCTGGAGCACCGTCAAAGTCGATCGTAATGGACTGCAATTCTTCTACAAACATGTTTTGAATAAAAAGTGGGAATGGGTCAATATCGTCAAGCCACCCATCGTCAGATCCCTGCCCGATATCCTGACCCCCGATGAGATAACTCAGCTGATATCTCACACCAAAGAAGCGCGCTATCAAATCTACATTCTCACGGTGTACAGTATGGGGCTACGTCTGGGCGAAGCCTTGGATCTGAAGATCGGTGACATTGACTCACAATCCATGCGTGTCCATATCCGCAAGGGCAAGGGACGTAAAGATCGCTATGTTACCTTGCCAAAGAGAACCTTACAGGTATTGCGAACGTACTGGGCAACACATCGCCACCCGCAGTTCATTTTCCCGGCGGGTAAAAATAATGTCGAACGACACCAAGCCACGCGGCACATGGACAAAGGCGGCACTCAGAAATCTTTCCGGGCCCTTGTCCGTAGCGCCGGTATTCATAAACAGGTGTCCATCCACACACTACGGCACTGCTATGGTACCCATCTGGTCGAAGTTGGCTTGAACCTGCGTGCCATTCAAACCGAGATGGGTCATGAATGCCCGAAGACAACGGCGCTCTATACTCAACTGACAGAAATCACGCAACAAAATACCCGTGAACTCATTGAACGCATGGTCGAACGATTGACCTTGTCAATGACCGGTGAGGGTTGAGCCATGGAACTCGCCTCAATCATTGAACAGTATCAAGCCCCATTATATGCACGCTATGGAGCATCGTTGTTGCCCGTACAAAAACAGCTGTTAAACGCGATTATCCATTGCCGCACTGAACGCTATGGCGAGATGGTACTTCGCTGTGATGACTGTTCAGAGCAACAACGGTGTTTCCATTCCTGCGGACATCGCAGTTGTCCTCGTTGTCAAAACCATGAGACGACACAGTGGTTACAACGCCAACGGCAAAAGTTGTTGCCGGTTGATTACTTCATGGTGACGTTTACCTTGCCTTATGAATTGCGTTCACTGGCCTGGCAACATCCAAAGACCGTATACAACGCACTCTTCACTTGTGCATCGAGCACCTTGAAAGATTTTGGACACAACGATAAAAAACTCGGGGGTTGCATGGGCATGACGGCGGTATTGCACACGCACTCCCGGCGTCTTGACTATCATCCGCATGTCCATGTCGTCGTACCCGGTGGTTGTCTGAACCGGCAACGCCGACAATGGCAGAAGATGAAAGGCAAATACCTCTTTAATGAATTTGCCTTGGCCAAGGTTTTTCGAGGGCGTTTGTTGGAGTCCTTAACCTCACAAGGCTTGTCGATCCCCAATAAACTACCGGACAAGTGGGTGGTGGATTGTCTTCCTGTCGGCAAAGGCAAACCCGCGCTGGAATACTTATCGCGTTACCTGTACCGAGGCGTTATCTGTGAGAAGAACATTATTGCTGAGCAGGATGGCAAGGTGACGTTTAAGTATGTCGATAGCAGTTCAGGGTTAGCGCAATACCGCACACTCAAGGGCGAAGATTTCCTCTGGTTGTTGTTGCAGCATGTGTTGCCAAAAGGCTTTCGGCGTGTGCGGGACTTTGGTTTCCTACATGGTAATGGCCGAAAAATGTTGATGTTAATACAGTGGGTCTTGCGTGTCGTTATCGACAGAAAAGCAACCGTATCTCGACCTCCGTTTACCTGTCCCAACTGTAAAGGCGCAATGAACATCATTGCCTTTATCCGACCAAGCTGGCGCTCGGGGTAACAAACTCGAAGCCATTAAAACAACAAACACATTCAACACAGGAGTCTGTTCACGGTTATGACGACATGGAGTTATTATTTAATTCCCTTTACCGGGACAAGGCATTTGCTCGCCCGGAAAAAAAGTCTTTCGCTTCCGACCGACAATCTACTGATATTCCAAAAAAGATATTTGCTATTATAAGTACCGAGTAAACTGACCGGGCTTGTTCAACAACGGGATAATGTCGCGGCTATCGCGCGACATATCCTTGTTCGTTATATTTTTACTTGAGACCATTTTCAATAAGAGCCTTATAAATAAGGTTACCTTCGTTTTCATACTCTTCAGGTTTATACTTTTCTGAAAAAGCGCTATTTAATACTCTTGCTATAGCATGGGCGATATCTTTTCCAGAACCGCAACGTTGAAGCTGAGAAGCAATTGCATTTATCTCAGAATCGAATTCGTCGTCAGGGCTGCCACCTTCAAGTAATGAATATGGATCAATTCTGTGTATAGATTCCCTAACGATATTTAAAGCTTTGCTAAATTCCTTATTTTTCATTTTTAAATATAACGTTTGAGTTGTGGGGATTTCACGAAGCGTAGCGTAGTGAAATTCCCGCACGAACGATTTGTTATGTGTTTATTCGACAAAAGGTAACTCACTACCATGCTCTTTAAGAACGTTTTTATAATGTTTTAGACGTTGTTCAAGTGTTTCAATTATGACAGCTAAAGCATCAACTGCATCTTGTGGATTACCCTCTGCAACCTCATCTTTAGCTTCTTTAATATCCTGTATGAGAATGTGTAGTGTATCTCCTTGAACTAGTGAGCCAGGGTATTCTCTTTCGGGGTGCCTCATTACTGCATTGTTTGAGGCATCAGAATATATTTCTACAATTTCCTTTTTCATAATTCTTTTATCACATATATAACTAGACATCAAATCGACGTGTTATAACACGTCGATTTAAAATATAATCCCGTTAAAAAAATTGTAAGCTTTTGTTTTGTATAGGGTGACGTGATATAACACGTCAGTTCATCACTAATACAGGGAAGGTGTTGCCTCATGACTTGAATGTTTCCACTTTTAGAGTTCGTTCGTCGAAAAACACGTCTTTTGCATTACAGCATACGCACTGAAAAAACGTATATCTACTGGATTAAATACTATATTCATTTTCAGGGGCTTCGTCATCCTAAAGATTTGGGTGTCGGTGAGATCGAGGACTTTTTAACGTATCTGGCAGTCGAAAAGAAAGTCGCTGCTTCAACCCAAAACCTGGCTCTTTCATCAATATTATTTTTATATCAAAAAGTATTGGAGATTGATTTGCCATATATTCAGGATGTTGTTCGTGCGACAAAACCAAAACGTTTGCCAACAGTGTTCACGCCAGATGAAGCGATGCGAGTAATAGCGGCTTTATCCTCTGATCACAGTTTACCCACAGAGTTGATGTACGGTGCTGGTTTGCGTGTAACAGAGTGTGTGCGTCTACGTGTAAAGGATATCCACTTTGATTATTCACAAATCTTTGTTCGTTCAGGAAAAGGAAATAAGGATAGAGTAACGTTATTGCCGGATAAAACTCTGGACGCAATAAAGCGGCAAATTGCAATGGTCAAAACAATACATGAGCGTGATCTATCTGCTGGGTTTGGCGAGGTATATTTGCCCTTTGCATTAGAAAGAAAATATCCAAATGCCAATAAAGAGTTGGCCTGGCAATATGTTTTTCCTGCAAAACACCGATCAATTGATCCGAGATCTGATAAAGAAAGACGGCATCATATAGGTGTGCAGTCATTACAACGCACTGTTAAAAAAGCAATTGTGGGAGTCGGGGTCAACAAACAGTCCTCTTGTCATACATTTAGACATTCGTTTGCAACGCATTTATTGGAGAATGGTTATGACATTCGGACAGTGCAGGAATTAATGGGGCACAAAGATATCAGAACAACACAAATTTACACACATGTGATGAACAAAGGTGCTAATGCAGTAAAAAGCCCACTGGATAAAAAACCAGATTGATTTCCTGTGCTGTCTTTGTAAAAAGCCCACTCGATAATTTATAAACAATAGTGACTAGGTGTGGTTTAAGGTTCAAAAATTATAACTGAATGTTAGTTCCACATAGTCATCGCGGTTGAGTGCAAAGAGTGGATCAGATCGTGATTGGCCAGAAAATATCCGACTTTCCAGTTCGAGTAAGAAACTGTCACCAATCCGTCGGCTGGCTTCCAGATTGTATGCCAGGCCTCCGGTGTTTCGATCCCAGATGATACCAAACAGGGCCTCGGTTGATTGAATATCATTAAACGCAATACGTGAGCCTATGGCGATGTCATCTTCAAAGATGGAAGCGGCTGATTCACCTCGAGAATCATAGTGATATTCGCCGAGCAGTCCGATATCAACATTGCTTTCGAATGCTCCGACAAAGGTATATTCAAAGCCACTGGCTAATGCACTAAACGGTGAGCCTTGACCACGTCGATAGAAATATTCCAGTTTCCACAGTGTATTGCCTTTGGTTGCTTGAACGTCTAATGAGGTTTGATTGATGAGGTCGTAAAATGGCAGTAACACCGGGCTGCCCGTTGAGTCTAAACCGGGCAACAGCCTGGGTTCACGACTGGTGCCATAAAAATGTGCCAGACCAATATCCCAGTCACCGAAATAATGTGAATAACGAACTGCGGCATCCAGATGCGTTCTTTTATCGCCAGATTCATAGAGTGGATTTTCGGTATCGACAACAGGCAAAGAACGCAGTCGGCCATCGACCCCTGGAAATGTCCGCTCACGGAAATAGGGCAGGAGGAAAAAATCCATTGTGCCCCAGTCCTGGATCAAGGCCAGGTTGATCATGGGTTGGCCGAGTTTCTCTTCGCCGTCTATATTTTCGATCAAATCGGTTTGATTGATGATGTCAACCAGGTGCTGAAACTCGGTTACTCCCCAGAAAACCTTGCCGACACCGAGGCGTAATTCCCAGTTCCTGCTGGCGTATTCATAGATGAGTTCTCGCACATCAAAATGACTGCGCTCCCTGTCGTGCTGGTCGAGTCGCAGGAAGGGTTTAAACGCAATCAACTGATTGCCACGATCCCATTCATAGACTAATTCCACTTCGGCCACAAGTGATTGATTTGTTGAGTGATTCTGGCGTGGATCAGCGGCGCTTTGAGTGAAGTAAATACTTTCAACGCCGAGCATTCCTGCGATATCCAGTTTCCCAGAGCCAGGATCAGATTGAGTAGAGGAGGGTTGATCTCCCTCGTCCCGTTGATGAATTTTTTCAGCTCTTGCCACCAGATATCCATCGATTGGCAAATTTGGCAGGGTAATAAGGTTCTGGAAATCATCGATGTTTTCAATACCGAGCATGCCGGTGAGTTTCGGCTCGGCGGATAAGAATCCAGAGCAGCAAAGAATTGCCAGAAAAAGGGATTTTGAGCCGATTGTGTTCACGGCTCATGAATGTAAACCTTTACCTTAATTATTTCAATAAAAAAATAGAGAATTCAATGACTTTTAGCGTATTTCTAAACTAATTAATGAATGTCTATTCTGTCAATTTTGATGCTTTTTCGAGTCTACGGATGGTTTTTGTCGGCGCTCGGATACTAGCGTTTTCGTTTCAGGGTATTACGGTCAAAATCCCGATCAGTAAAGTTGTTGTCAAGCCGGTAGTTTTCCCAGATTAAATCCGTTTCCTTACCAGTTTGGTGATTGACCATCTTCATTTCGCTGACGCGCCAGTATTGATCTTTATATTGTTGGTAATTGACAAAATCCAGAGTTTTTAACAGGGCATTTTTCCGATCATAAAATTCAATTTTCAATGGCTGATAGATCGTCTTATCTATCCACACGACCTGACGTTGATAGCCAGAATGCTCATATTGCGGATAACGTTCAGAGACAAAGCAATCTCGTCCATTAATACTCTCGTCCTTTAGCCATTTGTAGGTGTATTTTTTAACCTCCTGTGAAGATAGGTCTTCAAAGGCAAATTCACTGCCGACAAATGGGCCTGATTTATTGGCTGAAGCGATGCGTTTTACGCGTTTTAGCGCAGGTAGATAGAGCCATTGTTCATCCGGCTCCAAGGCGTGGGTATAACTCAGAAATGCCGTGCCATTCACGTCTCTCGGTGTATGAAAGACACTGATGCTTTTATCACCATCACCAGTTACCTCAAGCGTATTGATATCCAGAGTTCGGAGACTTTCCTCACCGCCCCGGTTGCGCAGGATCATCTTCAGGTTGGCGGTTTGATCACCCCAGCCCATATCACGGGCATCGGCTTCAATAGCGATAGCCAGGCCTTTTTCTTCTGCCGTTTCGGCAATCGCCTCAGAAAGAGGCAGTAACAGGATCGTCAGTAGACTAAACCAGCGCAGCATCGTTTTTTTCCTCCATTTTGATCAGCAATGGCAGCATAAAGAAAAAATCGGCCACCAGTGCAAAAATAATTACAATGCCAGTTAAGAGTCCCATTCCAGAATTTAATTCAAAACTGGAGGTTGCTAACAGGAAGAAACCAGCCGCCAGCACAACAGAAGTGGTGATCAGGGCCAGGCCAACGGTCTTGAAGGCATAACGAACAGCGTCTTTTGCTGACAAGTGTTTTTCTCGTCGAGCGCGCAGGTATTTACTCAACATATGCACCGTATCATCGACCACGATACCGAGACTCATAGTGGTGACTACAGATAGTGATAAGCCTATTTCCCCGACCATGAGTCCCCAAAGACCGAAACCCATTGCGGCAGGTGCTAGATTGGGTATCAGACTGAGCAGGCCGATTTTAACGGAGCGAAAGGCAAGGATCAGTATGAGGGAGATAAAAATCAGCGCGACGGTTGTACCAAATAACATGCTTTTAATATTTCGTTGCCCAATGTTAGCAAACATCAAGCTGGAGCCGCTGCTGGTTGCGGTTTTGATAAAGCTGGCGTTTGCTTTGAACCAGTCCATTGCTCGTAGATCAAACGCAATCAGTTCCTGTGATGAAAGAGTTAGTGTACGAATAAATACCAGGGTCGAGGATCGATCAACATTGATTTGATTGTTCAAATCCAATCCATAGGGCAGGGACAGTTCATAAAGCAGTAAGTATTGTGCAGTGAGTTCCCGGTTATCCGGTAGATGAAACTGGTTCGGGTCATCGCCATGCAGGTTTTTATTCAGGCGCTTCATGATGTCAGTAATGCTGACGACATTAACGACTTCGGGTTGTGTTCTGGCCCAATCACCAAACTGTTCAACCTCTTTCATGAACCCCGGTGTGTTAATACCACTCTTTTCACCAGAATCCAGGATGTATTCAAGATTGTACAGGCCAGTTAGATTCTCTGTGACAAAATCTGTGTCGGTTCTGAATTGAATACTGTCATCGAAATAATGTAAGAAAATATCGTTAAGCTGATTTCGTGGTAGTGAGATGACTAAAATCACGATACAGACTGCAACACTCCAGAATAATTTATTGTGATGTGTCACAACGAAATTGCCAAGTTTCTCCATGCTATGATGGTGTGTTCTTCGTTTTGCAAATGTCGAGACTGGCAGCAGTGAGAGCAGGGCGGGTAACAGTGTGACTGACAAAACGAGCGACACCATTACACCGATTGCAACAAAATTTCCAAGATGCTGGAACGGTGGGACATCTGAAAAATTCATCCCCAGAAAACCCAGTGTCGTGGTGATGCCGGCGATAAAGATAGGTTGTAAATTCAACCTCAGACTTTCGATAATGGCCGCTTTCTTTTCCGTACCCGCACGAACTTCATAAACCAGGGTGGAAAGAATATGCACACAGTTTGCTATCGAAACCGTCAAAATAATAGTGGGTGCAGAAGCTGATGGGGGCGATAAAGGAAATCCAATTGCGGCGCCAGCACCCATTGCAATGATAATTGAAAAAGCGATCACCACCAGTGAACACAGGGTGCCACTGCTACCACCCACCATCACAGCCAGGATCATTAACATCACAGCAAAACTCAGTGGCACAATCGATGCGATGTCATTCTTTGATGATTCAGTGAATGCGTTGTTCATCATCACCATGCCGGTCAAATAGATTTTTATATCCGGGTATTTGGCTTCTATATCATTGGCAATGCTTCTGGCAAAATCAACAACTTCAGGTGTTTCCTTGTTTTTATTGATGCCTGGCATTTGTAGCGTCACATTAACACCCGCGACATGTCCCTTCTTGGAAACAAGGCGATGTACGATCAAGGGTTCGTTAATTGCGATCTGACGAATTTTTTCAAGGTCTGTATCGGTTAATGATTCAATCTCATCGACAAGATCGGCAACGAAGAGATCGTCTTCAATGGATTCTGTATGTTGATAATTACTGATGGACTCAACACGGTTGGAATAGGGGATTTGCCAGGCCCTTTCAGTGAGTTCTTTAATAACTGCCAGAGTATCGCGGGTGAACACATTACCATCTGCTGGTGCGATCGCTAATAGCACATTGTCATTTTTGGAAAAGACATTTTCCATAGCCTCAAATGCCAACAGCTCGGGATTATCGTCACTAAAAAAAACACGGTAATCTGTGGTGAAGGTTAATTTTTGTATGCCGACAAACCCCATCGACAAAATGGCCAGACTGAATAAAATAATTAACGTTCTATGACGTAATACCCAATAACCGAATTGAGCTTCAAATGCTCCCATTAAAGTGTTTCCTTTTCTATTAAATAGCGGTTATTAATGATGACGACGAAACTATCGTCGTTTGATGCCCCTTAAAATTAATTGCAGTACTTCATTGGCCAGATGTTCAAATTTATCGATTGAATAAAATCCCATGAAAATAGGTGTATCAAACAATGCTATGGAGGTATAAATTGCACTCGCTGTTGCATCAATGTCTTCGACATCAAATTCTCTGGTTTGATTTCCAAATTGTAAAATTGCTTTAATTTCGTTTTGTAATAAATCAATTTTGTAATGGACTAATTCCGGCTTTTCATCGGTGATAAAACCTATGAGTTCATAGATCCGTTCATCATGTGCATAGATTTCATGGCTATAGTGTAAGCTCGCATGGATCAGATTTTCCAGCTTGAGACAGGCCGAGCTTGTCTCACTCTCGATACTATTCTTAATACGATCCAGTCTGTCCTGAATGTTATTACTCACACAGGCTGTTGCGATTTCTTGTTTGTTACGAAAATAGCGGTAGAGGTTTGCCGCGGACATGCCGCAGTCGTCGGCAATTTCTGCCATTGTGATTTTGGTGTAGCCATAGTGGCTAAAGCGATTAGAGGCTGATTCAAGTATCCTTCTACGTGTCGCTTCGTTGATGTCTATGATCGCGGCGGCTTCCATCCAGTTATTATGCGTTTCAGTGAGTGAATAATCAACGAAATATTCACTATTCAGGGCTTAGACAGCGAATAAGGCAGGTTTTATTAACCCATGAATACCCTAATTATGCTGTCATTTCGACGAATTTAATTAGCAAAACAACGTAATTCGGCCATACGCTGGCGGAGTAAATGCAATTCCTTACTGCTTTCAGAGGCTTCAATTTCTGTTTTAAAGGTCATCATTTTGGTATATCCAACAAAAAAGACAGCGGGTGAAAACATTGTACTCACCACAGAAGCCACGTCTGCATTCCTGGTGTTGTAAATACTCGATTCGAATTTCAGGGTAGCGATCTCCAGTTCAGTGATCTCCCGATACAGATCCTGACAATTTCGGTTCTCATACAGGTTTTGTGATTCAGGTGTTTGTTTCAGTGAAATTGCAAACACGGCTGAAACAGGCAAATAGGTCAGGAAGATGGATAGTAAGGCGAATCGAATTTTCATATTAGGCTCTCTTTCAAAAAGTTGTTATGACGAATAAGGTCTTTGCTAAGTGATTTCAGCAAGGTCTGTGCCATAGCATGATCTGGAGCTGGCAAAAATTGCCCACACTGCTATATCGGTGCGAAAAAGAGTTACTTTAGATCCTGTTCTAGGGTGTATGTGCTATTCATCCAGGAATATTATCTGGGGGTGATAAAATCACCATAGGCACGGCTGCCTTCGTCAGTGGTGATGACCTCTATGACTTTGAGAGAGTCGGCATCTATAACAGAGACATTACTGTCAAACCAGTTAGCGACATAAAGATATTTACTGTCAGGATGTAAATTAATCCCTTCCGGGTATTCACCAACCTCAATACGGTCAATTAATTTATATTGATTGCGGTCGATGACGGATACCGAACTGGAACGTTGATTGGTAACGTATAGACGATCGCGTTTTTCATCAATCGCAATGGCATAAGGAAAGGTTTCGACCTTCACGGTTGCGGTAACTTTATTTGAATCTAGATCAATTACGCTGATGTCACCGGATTGCACATTAGCGCTGTAGAGTTTATTTTTTTTAACATCAAGACGAAGGCCAAACGGTGCCTTGCCAACGGTTATTTCACATTCAATCGTTCCAGACATGGCATCGATGATCATGATGGAATTATCTTCGCGGTTAGCAACATAGAGATGTCTGGAATTTGCAGACACAGCAAGTCCGGAGGGTGATTGACCTACTTTAATTTGTTTGCGAATACTGAATGTTTCCGTATCAATCGCAAAAACACTGTGCATATACCAATCAGCAACATAAAGGGTTTTGTCATCATCACTGATAACAATAGCAAGTGGACTTTCTCCCACGGGCAGGGATTTGATAACAGCGAGGGAATCGCCTGCTATGACAGTGATATCCTGACTTCCAGGATTTGTAATATAAATGCGATCACCCGAATGACTGCTGGTTACTCCTGCAGGTTTTTTTCCAACAGTGATAGTTTTAATAACCTGTCTGGTTTCTGTATCAATGACGGAAACATTATTACTGATTTGATTGGTAATAAAAGCAAGTGTCTGGGCTTGCAATGAACAAACCCAGACAATTGAAAGTAAAAAAAGAAAATGGACGGATAGTCGCATTTTGAGAGGAGTAATTTTCAATAAGAATTACTTATCTTCTGCAACACTTTTAATGCCTTCCAGGCCATTATTATACATTTTCAATACCGCTTCTTTACAGGTTTCATCGGTCATATCAGGTGGTGGTTGCTGACCTGGGAATGCGCGATAAAAAGCACCTTTTAATTCAACCTTGGAGCCTGAACCATTTTCACTGACAGTCAGGAAGGTGCCTAGTGTTGCGATTGGCATGCCTTTGATGATACGCCCTTGTTCAAGATCAAGCGTGCTGAGGATGCGCTTACTCTCTGCATCATATTTAGATATCTTTTCCTTGATCACTTCACCATTTTCCAGGGTAAGTGACCGTGTTGCACCTTTACCATCTCCTTCACCACTACATTCTGTAATGCTGCTGTTCCAATCCTTGATAGAACAAAGACCACTGACAATTGCCCAGACTTCATCGGCACTGGCATTGATTTCAATTTCTTGAACCACTTTAACTCTTGCTGGGCCATGGCCAAAGCTCAGGGCCGGGATCAGGGCGAATACAATTAAACTGTACTTTATTGCTTTAAGCATGTTTCTCTCCACTTAGTATGTGTGCTTTCGTTGTATTAAACTGATATGTCGATGTATATTTATGTGTAATATACAGCACATGAAAAGTTGGCCTATAATAATCTGACTGGCTTTTTTCTGCTACGTTAATTCAAACAATAATTTTTGCACCGCCAAAACACATGATAAATTTTAGTCAAAACAACTGGATAGTTGACCTTTTGTTTAAGCTGTTAGTTCCCTTTAGTTGCGTTGCACTATTGTTGTCTGGTGCGAAAATATCTTATGCAACGGAAAATACACTCACTATCATTTCCTCATCTCACGTAGTTTCCTTACAGATAGAAATAGCCGATTCACCCATATCAAGACGTAACGGTTTGATGCATCGCATATCATTACCGACGAATGCCGCTATGTTGTTTGATTATAAAGAGAACAAAAAAGTTTCTATGTGGATGAAGAATACATTGATTGCACTCGATATGTTATTTATTGATAAGCATGGGATAATAAAAAAAATTCATCAACGTGCTGAACCATTCAGTCTTGAAAAAATTGATTCCGATCATGTCGTGCGTGCGGTGCTTGAAATGAATGCGGGCCTTATAAAAAAATACAATATTCAGCCAGGAAATAAAATTTGTCATGAGATGTTTTTGCTTCCACATGAGTCTGCTAGTGACTAGTTGATTATCAGGACTGATTTGCCTCTACGCTGTTACTCTATCTCGTAATATAATGACATGAAAAATAGTTGATCATACAGAGAGAAATCAAATGAAAATCATCATCGCCCCAGATTCCTTTAAAGGAAATATGACATCACTTCAGGTTGCTGCAGCGATCGAAAAAGGCATACATCGTGTTTTACCAAAAGCCAAATGCATTAAAGTGCCTATGGCTGATGGTGGGGAAGGCACAGTGCAATCTCTGGTAGATGCAACGGGTGGTAAGATAGTACGGAAAAAAGTAGTGGGCCCTGCAAAAAAAACAGTGACTGCTCGTTACGGAATGTTAGCTGACGGCAAAACAGCAGTCATAGAAATGGCGGAAGCATCTGGCTTACCTATGGTGAGTGGCCGTAGTAAAAACCCTTTGCTGACGACGACCTATGGTACAGGTGAATTGATAATAGATGCCATTAATCGCGGCGCAAAGCATATTATTATCGGTATTGGTGGCTCCGCCACAACGGATGGTGGTGCAGGTATGGCACAGGCTTTAGGTGTCAGGTTTTTCGACAGGAAGGGACGAGAGCTCAAGGAAAAAGGTGCTGGCGGCATGTTGAAAAAGATTGCCAGCATTGACATGAGAGGACGTGATCCTCGAATTAGAAAAACAAAGATTACTGTTGCCAGCGATGTGAATAATCCCTTGTGTGGTAAACACGGTGCTGCCCATGTCTTTGGACCGCAAAAAGGCGCTACACCGGCAATGGTCAAGACTCTCGATGCGAATTTAAAACACTTTGGCCAACTGATTAAATCTGATTTAAAGAAAAGTATTTTAACCATGAAAGGTGCAGGTGCAGCAGGCGGGCTAGGGGCTGGTTTGGTTGCCTTTGG
The DNA here is from genome assembly GCA_965250225.1 of Gammaproteobacteria bacterium. Classification (GTDB taxonomy): domain Bacteria; phylum Pseudomonadota; class Gammaproteobacteria; order Eutrophobiales; family Eutrophobiaceae; genus CBDEUK01. Next base: position 8,575 of record CBDFNQ010000004.1, on the reverse strand, counting down.
CGGTGCGAAATTGAAAAGTGGTGTTGATATTGTTGTCGAAGCAACGAGTCTAAAGAAATACATCAAAGGTAGTGATCTGGTTATTACGGGTGAAGGCTATGTTGATTTCCAGACTGCTTTTGGTAAAACGCCTGCTGGTGTTGCCAAAGCAGCAAAAAGTCAGAGAGTCCCTGTGGTTGCTATAGGTGGCGCGCTTTCCGATGATGCTCGTGGTGTATTTGAACATGGGATCGATGCACTAGACAGTGGGGCTGCTCGAGATATGTCACTGGAAGAAGCACTCAGGCTCTCTAAAGGGCATATGGCCAATGCCGGAGAACGTGTGATGAGAATGTTATTGGTTGGCAAGAAAATGGCAAAATCAAAACGTTGATAAACAACATTTACACCTGTGCCAGGAAATGGCACAGTTTTAGTTTTAATTCTTCAAAGTAATTTCAACATGAAATTCTCCAGATTTGCTAATAGCTTTTCTCCACAAGCAGGCATTGTTCAATTAATGGATGATCTGTCTTCGGCATTGGCTGGAGATGATATGTTAATGCTTGGCGCAGGAAACCCAAGCTACATTCCTGAGGTGCAGCAATATTTTCATGAACGTCTACAACGGATCATAGAAAGCCCAACTGAATTAGCACATGTCATTGGTGATTATGATTCACCACAGGGAGAGCAATTATTTATTCAGGTTTTGGTTGATTTTTTAAACGCACGTTATGACTGGGATCTGAAAACAGAAAATATTGCATTAACCGGTGGCAGTCAGGCAGCTTTTTTTATGTTGTTTAATATGTTTGCCGGTGAATTTTCTGATGGTTCAAACAAAAAAATTCTATTGCCAATGGCACCGGAATATATTGGCTATAGTGATGTTGGTTTGCAAAATAACATGCTTGTTTCCCGTAAGCCGATAATAGAAAAATTGGATGAAACTTTTTTTAAATACCATGTTGATTTTGAGAATATTAATATCGATCAAAATATAGGTGCAGTCTGCGTTTCGAGACCGAGTAATCCCTCCGGCAATGTATTGACAGAAGATGAAATTCAGAAATTGTCTGATCTGGCCAGACAGAATCACATTCCACTGATCATTGATAATGCCTATGGTCTACCATTTCCTAATATTATATTTGAAGAAGCTAATCCAATGTGGAATGACAATACGATTCTTTGTTTGAGTTTGTCGAAGCTTGGCCTGCCAGGCACACGCACTGGAATTGTTGTTGCAACTGAGGAAATAATTGAATACATCAGCAGTATGAATGCGATCATTAACTTGTCTCAGGGTAGTTTTGGTCCGGCATTGGCCTATGATCTGATTGATAGTGGTGACATAGTGCCAGTTTGTGAGCATGTGATTAAACCGTTTTATCAAAACAGAGCAAACCAGGTTGTTGAATGGATAAAGGAATTGTTTGCCGGACTTGATTACTACATACATAAGCCGGAAGGTGCAATCTTTTTGTGGCTCTGGTTTCCTGGGTTGCCTGTAAAAAATCAGGTTTTGTATGAACGCTTAAAAAAGAAGAGCGTCCTGGTTATATCTGGCCATCATTTTTTTCCAGGCATGGACGAAGAGTGGCAGCATAAAGACGAGTGTATCCGTATTACCTATTCACAATCTCCAGATGTCGTTCTTAAAGGCCTTGAAATAATTGCCGCTGAAATTAGAAAAATAATTTCCTGAAAACAATTTAAGTGCAACGTGTCAGTACATAATCAGAGCACAGGAGTAAATAGTTTTCCTACAGTAGTGAATAATTTCTCGGAAAAAGTTTTTTTGTGAATATAATTTACCAGGTAAATTTCATGATCTTTTGTAGCTCTACTCAAGTAAGCATCGCTGGTGCAGAGTTCGTCTACTAATTTCAATTCAAGGGCTTGTGTACCATACCAATGTTCGCCCGTTGCAATTTTATCTATATCGATTTGGTTGCGATTTGTTTTTACAAAATCTTTGAATAAGCGATGGGTTTCTTCAAGTTCTTCCTGTAATTTAGTTCGATCTTCAGGGGTATTTTCTCCAAACATGGTCAAGGTTCTTTTGTATTTTCCGGCACTGACTTGTTCAAAATCTATATTGTGTTTTTTTAGCAGATTATTAAAATTCGGTATCTGTGCCAGAACTCCGATAGAGCCGATGATCGCAAACGGTGCAGCAATGATTTTATTGGCAACACAAGCCATCATATATCCACCACTGGCTGCGACCTTATCAACAGCAACAGTCAACTGGTTGCCATTATCTTTTATCCGAGAGAGTTGAGAAGCAGCATAACCATACCCATGTACGGTGCCGCCTGCGCTTTCAAGTATGACTAGGATTTCATCATCTTCTTTTATGACGGTTAGTATTGCCGTAATTTCATCAGCTAGAGAGGATGCTTCAGAGGCTCTAATATCTCCTTTGAAATGAATCACAAATATTCTGTTTTTATTTTCAATTGATGAACTGGAATTTTTTGCTTTCTTTTTTTCCGCTTTTAGATTTTGTTTAAATTCTTTTTTATCAAGAATTGAAGCATTTAAAAGTAACTGCATATGTTCATATTTTTCATTTAGGTGTTTGATGTCCAGATGTTCATTCATCTCTGATTTAGAGCGAAGAAACATGATGAACAATGCGATGATCACAAAAAATACAACAGCAACAATTGATAATAACTTGGCCAGAAACAGGCCATATTCAGATAAAAATTCAATCAAGGAGGATACCTCTTAAGAAAAATAGTTGAAACTTATAACCAGTCCAGGCCAATGATAATGTCTTTGGCATCCTGAAAACGTTCAGATGGGTCTTTAGACATTAAGCCACTGACCAATGGCTGGAATTTTGATAAATGTTCGGGAAGAGGTGGTGCCTCCTCGTTGATGTGGGCATAGATTAATTGAGAAATACTGTTCGCATTAAATGGTCTGCGACCGCTCAACATTTGATAAAACATGACGCCGAGGCTATACATATCGCTACGTTTATCTACTTTCATTCCTGATGCCTGTTCAGGGCTCATATAATAAGGTGTTCCTACAACCATATTATTAACAGTGATATCTTCAAATTCACTGCTAATATTTTTAGCCGCACCAAAATCTGTGATCGTCAGACTATCATCATCACGAAAAAGGATATTTCCGGGTTTTAAATCACGGTGTACTACATTGAGGTCGTGTACAGCTTGTAAACCTATGGCCATCTGTTTGAGATAATTACTGGCCTTGTCAGGTGATAAGCCTCCATGTTTAAGCCTATGTGATAAATCACCACTTGGAAAATATTCCATCGCGATATAAGCAAAATCAGCAGCAAAAGCACGTTCGTAAATATTAATAATGTGTTTATTGTCCAAACAGGAAATCAAGGTATATTCCTGCATGAAACGTTTGAGAGCCAAGGGATCTTCATGTCCTTTTGTGAATAGGACTTTGAGAACAATTTTTTTATTATCTTCGAGTCTCCGTGCCAGTAAAACAGTTGACATACCGCCCTGACCAATTTCACGAAGAATTTTATAACCCGGTACAACTATATTGTCACCATCCAGATCTGAAACAATACTAGTGTCTTCATTAAACAGGATATCTGTGATGGTTTCCGGTGGTGCTATTTTTATGCTGGTAGAAACATGTAATAATGTATCTTTTTTAGGTTTTAGATCCTGTTTTTTATTAGCGTATTCGAGTGTTTCCGATATTTTAGCCAGAATGATATCTTCATTCGTTTCATGTTTAAGAATAAAATCTGTGGCACCAAGTTTCAGGGACTGTACAGCGACCTTGCTGCTATCTTCCCCGGTGAGCATGATAATGGGAGGAATATTATTCTGGTCTTTGAGTTCAGTTAAAACAGTCAGGCCATCTTTATCTTTCAGGCCTAAATCATAATCAAGGAAAATGAGAGTGTAATTCTGATAATTAACTGTATCCAGTGATAAACTCTGGGTGAGTGGATCAAGTTCAGTAATTATTGCTTCAGGGTAACTGGCACTGATGAATTTGTGCAGTAGCTGGCGATAGTCTTTCGAATCTTCTATTATAAGGATACGCATAGGGTGATAAATTAATTAAACATTTCAATAACATAACTTATATAGTCACAAAAACCAAATAAAAGATATTTGATGTTATCAAACTCTCTTATTGATCAGTTCTGCAACATCATCCAGAAGGGCATCTTCTGAAAATGGTTTTATCATATATTTATTGACACCAGCATTAAATGCTAGTTCCTTGTGTTTGTCCGTTGTCCTAGAAGTGATCATGATGATCGGGATATCTTTTAAATCATTCATACCTCTTACATGAGATGTTAATTCTATGCCATTCATTCTTGGCATTTCAAAATCAACAAGAATGATAGAGGGTATTTTTTTCTCAATAAGACCAATAGCTTCAATGCCATCTTTTGCAGTGGCTATGTCGTAACCAGCATCTTTCATGACCTGAGATAAAGCACGACGAGTACTGATTGAGTCATCAATGATCATAACCGTGGGCAATAATTTAATAATATTGGTATGAGCAAGGCTGATTATACTGTGTGTTTTACTATTCTGAGATGTTCTTATTAAATCAGAAAGATCAATTACAGGAACAACACTACCATCGCCTACAATAGTTGCACCAACAATGCCGCGTATTCTTTTCAAATACGCCCCCATACTTTTGATTACAATATTTCTGCTATCGATTATGTTTTCTATAAACACCACATGATTGCTATTTTCATAACTGACCAGCAGTGCAGGGCGCTGATGATTAGCTTCTATTGTGTTATCAGATGATGTATTTAACAGATATTCAATCGTATCGAATGATAAAATCTCATCATCCAGTTTAATTTTTTGTTGTCCTTCATGATTAATAAGCTCGCCATCTGTCGGATGCAAAATACGAATTATATTGTAGTTAGAAATAGCGATTAGCTGTTTATCATGATGTATGAAAACAGCATGAGATGTCATTAAACTGAGCGGCAGGATTAATTCGAATTTAACCCCTTTATCAATCGTGGAATTAATTTGCAATCTTCCATTAAGTGATAACACTTGCGCATAAACAACATCCATTCCGATCCCGCGACCTGATGTCAATGTAGTATTTTTACTGGTTGTAAATCCAGGTTGTAATATGAGACGTTGGAGTTTGTCATTGCTCAACGACTCGTCATCACTAACGATCCCTTTTTGTTTTGCAACTTCCAGTATTCTTTCATTATTGAGGCCAGCACCATCGTCTTCAAAATTAATGATTATTTGTGTGCCTTGTCGAGTGAATATAAGCTTTATTGTGCCAGTAGCGTCCTTGTTTTTAGTTGCTCGCTGTTCAGGAGATTCGATTCCATGGTCAATTGAATTTCTGATCATGTGCATTAATGGATCAATGATTTTATTTAATATATTACTATCAATCAGTGTATCCTGACCTAGCGTAACTAATCTCGCCTGTTTTTTTGAGGAACGACAGGTTTGTCGAATACTTCTTTCGAGTCTTGGTATTATGGCAGTAATAGGCACCATACGGGTACGCATGATGAGATCATAAATTTCTTGTTGTATGTTCGATTGGGAGAATAATAATTCATTAAATAAGCTTAGTTCATTTTCAATATCAGAATTAATTTCATGGGCATCTGATGCAGACTCAACAATTCTGTTTGATGTCGTATGAAGTTCGTTGTACTCCTCAAGTTCAAGAGGGTCAAAAACTTCAGATTGATTGACCACTTTTTTTTGTGAAAAAGAAGTGCCACTCATCTCTATATGGCGTTCGAGTTCGTTAGTTAAGTCACGAATAGAATTATTGTGTTCTTTGAGACTACTGGTTTGTTCACTCGAATGGGTGATTTTCTCATTTAGCTGTAAATTCAAGATCATTGACTCGCCCATTAGACGTAATAAATTATCAATGGTTTGTGTTGGAATAGTGATAGTAGAGACTGGTTGTGAACTTTTATCAGATTCAATTTGTTCATCAGCTTTTGCAATTGAAACAGACGCGCCATGTAGGGAACGATACGCATTAGTTATATCATGTTCGCTGTTTAGAACATCAATACCTTCTTTATCAAGTAAATTTGCCCAATCCAGAACGTTTTGTAGAACAGTCTGTGCATAAGAAGGACTTGATCTATTTTCCATCAAAGCTTCTGTCATATCTTCAAGGCAGTCTGTAGCACTCATCAAGGTATCTGCTAAATCACTTGATGGTAGTACTTCATTCTGGCTGAGGACTTGTAGTATATCTTCTAGCTGGTGGGTGAGGATTGCTAAACCTCGTATACCGACAGTATTAGCTGCTCCTTTGATTGTGTGGGCTATGCGTTGTGCTTTATCAAGGACTGTAATATCGGGTTTGTTACTACATAAGTTTTGTATGCATTCAGACAACCCTGATGTTTGATCTGGTAGTTCTTGCAACAAACCATCGAGCAAATCTTTGTTAATATCATCAGTGATTTCAATAGTAACATCATCGATGCTTGCTTCAGTTTGTCGATCGATTACATCGGTTTGCTTGGATGAAGAATATGGCCGTATTAATAAGTCTATTAGGGTTGTTGCAAGTTCATCGCTTATTGGTTCAGCCCAATGTTCTGATTTTAAAACCTCTGACAATCCAACACTCGATTTTTGCCCACCCAGGTTAGTGAGATATTCAGTTATAGCCATTATCCAGTTTTTAAATAGTTCTGGATAAGCGTTGATAACAGGTTCACTACTATTAATTAAATGTGTAAGATTTTCGATCAGAATAGAGCAGGCTTGATACAAACCAGTCAGTTCAGCTGCCTGGCAAGCGTTGCCGAAACGTTCCATCCTTAACGAATACCGGGATATTGACTCCTTGTTTGATTCTACTGATAGCTCAACTGAAGGGATGATGTCGTCAAGTTCATCTGAAATTGAGAACATTTCCGACAGCAACATTTCCACGAGCTCCTGGTTTATTGCAAATGAATGATCATTGGATTCTGCTGGGGGTATTTCTATATTTGATGTTTGATTATTTTGTTCAATCGCTGCTGCGAGTAGATTACCGTGAAATGTATAAACACCACTATTTTCATTGTAATCTGCAAGCATGTTCTTAAGTAACTCAGCATCCTCAACACCTAAAGGGGTGACCCATCGCGGGTTTTGTAGATACTGGATCAGTGCACTGATGGTTTCCGGGCTACCTGAATTTGTGTAGTATTTCTGAATAAGATCAGGACATAGAGAAAGGAATTTAAGTTCGTCATCGGTTACTTGTACAGCTTGTTCTAGATATTCATGCAGAGCTTCTTGATAGAGTAAGCAGACATCCTGTAAACCCAAAAGATTTTTAGAGGAAGAAATGTCGATCAGGCTTTGCAGAGACTGATTGATTTCTTCTATTCGTGAATCGGTTTCATTTGAAATGAGAACCAGAGTTTTAGTCTTGGTTAATATTTGGGTAAATGTAAGCTCAGGTTTGTCTTGGAATTCATTTTCTTCGGGTTTTTCAATGCCAAGGATGTCTAATAATATAACTTTATCAGCTTCGGCTATAGGTATTGGCCAGTGTTCATCACTAAGGTTTTTGATCAGTGCGTGAACATGTTCCTGACTCTCAGGATTACCAAGATGCTTTTTTGCGAGTCCTAACCATGATGAAATTAATAACATTTGTGTGTCTGTGGGTGAGGTATTGTTTTCATCGAGTTGGGAAATATTATCCAAAGCCATTAAACATAAATCGTAAAAACCATTAAAACCAGATTTTTGAGCAGATGTAGATAAATCTCTAATTTGTTCAGAGAAATTATTTAATGGAGCCGAGTTATTACCAACTACTCTGGATGCTGTGTTTGCCAGGGTTGTTAATGTAGTTGATAATTCTTCATCCGAAACGAAGTTAGTTGTGTCTTGTTTTTCCAGTATTGTCGTTAATAGTAATTCCTTAACTATTCCTGAATCCTGTTCTTGCAAAGGCATAGGCCAGGTTTCATTACTGAGATTATTTACCAGTGAATCTATAGTTTCATCAAGTGATTTATTATTAATATAATCGTCGAGCAGTTTTGGCCATTGCTTTAATAAATCATGCTCCTCATCAGATAGAGTTTGATGTTCTTTGTATATACTCAGTAGATTGTCCTGGATCAGGAGTGTAAGATTATTGAGTGACAGGTAATCAATAGAATGTGAATGTTTGGCAATCTCTTCAAGTTGATCGATGATCCTGGTCAATGTTGCAGCGTTGTCTTTATTATATTCCTGAACCGAATATAGAAAAGAATCGATCATCTGTTGTATTGATGCCATTAGTATTAATGATCTGTTTGTTGAGTGGATTAGTGTCGAATTCTGTTCAGGATAGTTTCTTTAATATTTATAATTCATCTTCAGTTAGTTGAAACACACTCACCGAGGCAACCAGTGACATTGCCTGTTCAACTAGTTCATCTGTATGAACTGTTTGCTCTTGTAGATGTGTGCCAGTTTTTCTCACACTTTCCTGAATTATGTCAGTACGTTCTTTTAACAAGTTACTGGTTTTTTCCTGATCAACTGCACTGTCTGCAATTCTTTGTACCATGTTTACAAGCTCT
>CBDFNQ010000003.1:0-2735 GCA_965250225.1 Gammaproteobacteria bacterium | reverse complement strand
TTCTAAATAATTATTAAGAAAGGGAAGGATTCGGTTCGGCAAGACAGAAAGATTTAAACGACAATCAGGTTTTTTTAATATTAAGCTTTCAAAGCTATCTACAGTAACGCCCTAATCAGCTGCGTGCCTTTTTGCGTCGGCTGACTTAGCTTTGTTAGGTGGCAATAAATTGTGGAAATGATCCTTCGCTTTTTTGACCATGGACGAGGATATTAATCCCTTGTACTTATTCAAAAATATATTTTGCTTTTTTGTTCCTTGATGCTTTCTTCGGTAACTTTTTCCTTATCCAACCTGAGCGACCAGCTATTAGACATATCGTTTATTTTTAGAACCTCTTCAGGGCAGTTGGATACACATGCTAAACAGGCGATACATTTTTCCTTGTCAGCTTCGCCCGATTCAGCTTCCATGGCTTCAGTGGGGCATAATTCCTCACAAACCAAACACATGCTGCACTCTTCGCCACCTCTGGACGGGAGTTGTGTGAGCACCTTAAATCTTGATGTTTCGGCAGAATCAAGCTGTTCTTCCGTATATTCTGTCTTTTCCAATTCACCTAATATTCTATCATCCTCACCAGTAAATCTTTTGCAGGTAAGCTCAACATAATCTTTTGCCACTTTAAAATCGAGTTCATTAGGTCGATCTCCCAGAGCCCTCCAGCCACCAAGGTTGAATGTATGGGCGCCTAAGAATTCAGCGGATGACACAACGATAAAATTCTGTTCTTTCAATATTTCTCTTGTGGAATAATGAGTTGGATGGACACCAAAGCCACCATACGTAAAAAACATCGAGCATTTTTTGCCTTGACCATCCAGAGTTCTTAACCAATCCCTCACTACTCTCGGCGCCCGGCAAACGTGAATAGGCGCCCCAAATACTACCGCTTGATAAGGTTCGAAATCAATCTTCCTTTGCCTTTCTCCAAAGGGGGTAATATCAGACATAGTTACCCTAACCCCCTCCTCTTTAAATTTCTCTTCAATTACTTTTGCAATTTTACCTGTGTTTCCTGTGGCTGAAAAGTACAATATCAATACTTTCATATATTTTTCTCCTCTCTTTTTATTGTATAGACTATTTCGCCTATGCTTTGCCACTTAACGCCGCTAATCAGTCGCGCGGCTTTTTGCGTCGGCTGAATTAGCCTTGTTATGCGCTTTCACGTTCTTTGGGCGTACACATAAACATGTTACGCTCCTCTTTAATAATTACCCAACAATCACTCTTCACTATCTTCTGCTTTGCGTTATCCAGTCGTTGATGACCACTCTCAATGAAGAGCGTACCACTAGGCTTTAGCAAACGATGAAGTTCTTTGAGAAAACCCCTGGCATCTTTTATATGATGGAACATATCCAAGGCATAGATAACGTCCACTGAGTGGCTGTCTATATCAACGGGGTAGCCTGTTGATAGAACCGGAACCACATTCTCAAGGCCCTTCTTCTTTGCCTTTTCCTTGATTGCCTTGATCGCTAGTGGGTGAACATCAACAGCGTAAACCTTGCCACCGTCACCAACTAATTTTGAGGCCTGTTCAACATAACTTCCAGGCCCACAACCAAAATCTACAACAATAAATCCCTTATCAATACCGAACTGATCAAACCGTTTACCGACAGGAAACACAATATCTCTTATAGCAAGGACGAAAGACATTAAACGAAATGGGATATTCGGCATGTGCTCCACTTCGTACCCACTCATTTTTTTTAATAATCCCATATTATTCTTCCTATTATCTCGTATGCGCATAACATTAGTTATTCATTGACACGCTTCTTTTTGTCACGATTTGATCATTTTGGCTGATTTTCCCTAAATATATCAAATATTCTGAATATTCGATCAAATCCAATAAAATACTGAAATCTAAGTATTTATCATTATTTTTATTAATTCTCGCAAAACTCATGAGTCGTCTTTTTGTACCATATTGGTATATTAGGACGCAGTCTATTGTTTTTTAATCTTTAATTCATGAAGGTGTTTTGAAAAACCCGGTAACTATAAAGAATCTGAGTGAATAGTGTCATAAAAATCCCAGCAGGAGAGCCATTGAAGATACTCCTTTCTTTGACTGAATTTATGATACCCAAAGTGTGCAATACTTGCCAGAGTGCTTGATGATTAATATCAGTTAACCAGCGTGGATTACAATAGATAGTGTTGATTTTTAGAAATTATGTAGAATCCCAGATATTGTGGTTTGCCCAAAACCTAAAACCGAGTCGAGTAGACCGAGGGAGCTTCCCCCTCAGTCCCTCACAGAATCGGACATGAACCTCTCGATTCATCCGGCTCTTATCGACCAGCCGATTGTCGTACCACTCGCCAGTGCGCAAACAGGTAAGACATCTGTTTGGCAATGCGCCCAAGCCAGTAAAAGGCTCTGCGTCTGCGACGGCGTAACTTTTTGTACTTCCGCATGGCCCATCGTTGCAATGCGCCGTTGAGTTGATTGAAAATGGGGTAAAGTGCCGACTTGTAAAACTGCCCATAATAATTAATCCAGCCACGTATTATCGGATTAAACATGCAGGCCAGATCTTTTATAGACTTGTCGGTCATTCGGTGAATCCGCCAACTTCTGATTGTTCTGCGCATGCAGCCAGATGCCTCATCGCTCACGGCTGGAAGAAAACCCACGAAGAATTTTCCATAACGATCTTTCGATAGCCGAGATCGAAACGTATACCCCAGAAAATCGAATTTCTCGTTTGGAT
>CBDFNQ010000002.1:0-3875 GCA_965250225.1 Gammaproteobacteria bacterium | reverse complement strand
ATTTTTCTTCTTGCACTGTTGTAATAACGCAGTAGAATTACAGCAAATATTTTAGAATTCATAAGTGTAAATCTGTCAGGATAAAAATATGCGTACAATGATTACAGGTGGAGCTGGATTCCTTGGCTCACATCTATGCGATTATTTCCTCGAAAAAGGGCATGATGTAATATGCATTGATAATTTATTAACAGGCGCTGTTCAAAATATTGAACACTGTATAGGTAATCCAAAATTTAAGTTTATTAAACATAATGTTAGTGAGTATATTTATGTTGGAGGGGAGATAGACAATGTCCTGCATTTTGCATCACCTGCAAGCCCTTTAGATTATTTAAAATTGCCAATACAAACGCTAAAAGTTGGTTCATTGGGAACGTTGAATGCAATTGGGGTTGCAAAACAGAAAAAAGCAAAGTTTTTCCTGGCATCTACATCTGAAGTCTATGGCGACCCGCATATTCATCCTCAAACGGAGGACTACTGGGGAAATGTAAATCCTGTAGGACCAAGAGGCGTTTATGATGAAGCAAAGAGATTTGCAGAGGCAATGGTTATGGCATATCATAGGAGCCATGGCGTTGATACGAGGATTGTAAGAATATTTAATACCTATGGTCCCAGGATGAGGATAAATGATGGAAGGGCGCTGCCAGCTTTTATCTCACAGGCAATTAACGGGGAAGATTTAACGGTTTTTGGCGATGGATCGCAGACGCGAAGTTTTTGTTATGTTTCAGATCTGGTGGAAGGGATATACCGATTGTTGGTTTCAGATGTTAATGATCCGGTAAATATTGGGAACCCGACAGAGATAAAGTTGCTGGATTTTGCAAAAGAAATAATTAGTATGACAGGGAGTAAAAGTGAAATAACCTTTATGCCCCTGCCTGTCGATGATCCGAAGTGCAGACAACCGGATATATCAAAGGCAAAGAAACTGCTGAATTGGGAACCGAAAGTTTCACGTAAAGAAGGACTGGAGAAAACTATAGAGTATTTCCAGGGTGTCTTGAAAAAATAAAAGCCTCTTGCGTTTGCGATCTACTGTTCTTTATCCAGTTCGAAAGCATTATGCACGGCATTTAAAGCTTTTTCCGCCTGATTTTCCTCTATAACACAAGAGATTTTAATCTCTGATGTGCTGATCATTTGTATGTTGATTTTTTCATCAGATAATGCTTTGAACATTTTTTCTGCAATCCCACAGTGAGACCTCATGCCTATTCCTACAACGGAAAGTTTTGCTATTTTATCATCAGCAATGATTTTTTTTGCCTTGATTTTCCCCTGTATTTTTTTTGTTGTTTCCAGGGCAATTGGCAGGTCGTCTTTATGCACAGTAAACGTTAAATCTGTCAATCCACGGGCGCTGACATTCTGAATAATCATATCTACATTTATTTTTTCTTTGGCTAGCGCATGAAAGATATTGGCTGCTTGCCCGGGTTCATCAGACACGCCGATTATAGTTATTTTTGCATCATTTTTTGTTACGGTTGCTCCACTGACAACGATATTTTCCATTTCTCTTACCTCTTTGCATATAAGGGTTCCTGTGCCATTATTAAAGCTGGGTCTTACCCGGATTGGGACATTGTATTTTTTCGCAAATTCAATCGATCGTACATGAACAACCTGTGCTCCCATGCTTGCCAGTTCCAGTATTTCATCATAAGATATTTTATTTAGTCTTCTTGCATTGGGAACGATACGTGGGTCGGCTGTGTAAATTCCATCAACGTCGGTATATATGTCACACATGTCTGCCTTGAGTAAAGCCGCCAGTGCAACGGCGCTGGTATCAGAACCTCCACGTCCCAGGGTTGTTATATTGTCATTTTCATCTACTCCCTGATATCCGGCAACTACTACTATTTTGTTTTTGGACAACTCTTCTAATATTCGACCATCATTTATATTAACTATTCTTGCTTTTGTATGAAAGCTGTCGGTTGTTATTCCAATTTGTCTTCCTGTAAAGGAAACAGCAGGTGCTCCAAAGGAATGAATGGCCATTGCCATGAGTGCGCTTGATATTTGCTCACCGGTAGAAAGCAGTGAATCCAGTTCGCGCGTGGAGGGCTCGTCATTAATTTCGTAAGCCAGTTCTAATAACTCATCAGTCATTTTACCCTGTGCGGAGACAACGATCACGATCTTGTTGCCGGAAGAGTGTGCTTCAACTGCTCGTTTGGCTGCAGCTTTCATACGTGTTGCATCTGCGACAGATGTTCCACCGAATTTTTGGACAATTAATTGCATTATGTTTATATAATTCTATTCCAGATTAGCATGCCTTTTCATCATTTCAACTTCTTCTCTGTTCAGCAATCGTACGAGTGATAAAATCACGGCATCAAGGTATACGAGACACGCTTGCTCAAACAATGTGCTGCGAAATTGTGCTGTTAGTTGAGATTGTATTACCTGATCGGTATCACTTGCCGGTATTTCAATGGTTAAGTCTGCATAGTCAGATAATTCAGAGTCAGGATGTGCTGTGATTACAACAACGAGTGCGTTCAGACGCTTTGCGAGTCCGGCGATATGACACGTAATAGAGGTTGTACCGGAACTGCTACATGCAATAAGCATGTCACCTTCATCAATATTTGGTGTTGTTGTGTCACCAACCACATGGCACGAAAACCCTATGTGAGTCAGGCGCATTGCAAATGTTCTGGCAACCAATCCGGAACGGCCCTGACCGGTCACAAATATATTCTTAGATGAATCGATGGCCGTGATAAACCTTTTATATTCATCTTCCTTAATTCCGTCCAGAACGTAGTCTATCTCATTAATTATAGTCTTTGTCGTGGACTTAATACTCAATTCGTTGTTGTTGGATTTTGCTTTCTTCATAATAGCCTAAAGCGAATTCTATCAATTAAATGTAATAATTTCAAGAAATAGGTATGTGGAACAGATAAAAAGATGATTTCTTCTCCGTCTTTGATTGCTTATGATAAATTTTTTGTTGCTATGAATAGTATTAGTTGTTAGTATTCTGCGGTCATTAATCTAATATATTTTCCTTAACCGTTTGGATATTTTCTATGGAATTTGCTTTTATTGGACAAATTATAGGCCTTTACAAGTTGGTGCTTATTGTAAGGATTGCCTTGTCGTGGATACCTCATAATCCACATAATCCCGTTATAACATTTCTTTACAAAATAACGGAGCCGGTTCTCGAACCGGTCAGGCGTATTATTCCGTCAATTGGAGGAATAGATATCTCTCCCATTGTTGTGTTTATTGCCCTTAGTTTTATCAAAGGGATTTTTACTTAAGCACAACTAATGTAAATATAATAGCCCTTGACGAGATGGTGCATTTCTCTACTACATATCCAATCTTCATGGTTTTCTTATCGCTTAACCCGGGCGATCGGAACTGTTTGCACAAAACAGAATTGTTATAAAACCAGACACAAATAACGTGCATTTTTTTTGATCAGGCAAGTATCAGACCAAAGATTTATAGTAGTAAAATAGAAAAATTTGGAATCAGCAATGTGATGGTGAACAAAATAATCATTATCGTTCTTGATAGCGTTGGAATTGGCGAATTGCCGGACGCTTATAAATTCGGGGATGAAGGCAGTAATACACTGGTAAATACTGCCAAAGCAGTTGGAGGCTTGAACATCCCCAATCTGGAAAGCTTTGGCATTGGCAAGATTGATGATATTATGGGCGTCTCTAAGGATGTTGATGAGAAGGCGTTTTATGGTAAGATGATTGAAGCGTCAGCGGCTAAAGATACTACGTCCGGCCACTGGGAGATTATGGGTGTTACAACCGATAAGCCTTTTCCGACCTACCCCAATGGTTTTCCGGATGAGGTGATTGAACAATTTGCCAAAT
>CBDFNQ010000001.1:0-21066 GCA_965250225.1 Gammaproteobacteria bacterium | reverse complement strand
ATTTTTAAACTTGCCACCACCCAGCACAGAAGCGGTTCCACCGACAACAGAGGCAACAACTGCATTTTTGGCATAACCAGCGTAATCCCCTTCTGCTGGAATACCAACACCAATCTTCTGGTAAAATTTCACCTGCTCTAATGCCTGACTAAACCCAGCACTAACAAACCCGCGAGAAACTTACCACCTCGTAAGGCTTGAGAGGCCCCGCCAACCACACCGTGGGCAATGACTTTCGCAATTTGTTGCCCTGTACTGAGTGCGACTCCAGCAGCGGTTTTAAAGTATGTCCCTATCCCATGAAACGCCCCAGCTGTTAATGCCCCGATAAGACCGGCCTTGAGGTCACCACCACTGGCGACAAAACCCGCACTAAAGCCGCCTACCGCCACAGCCAAGGGCGTTCCAATGCCCGCGGTAACAACCCCGATCGCAATCGCGGCAACCGTCCTCAAAATCGGACTATTCAAAACCGCCTTCACCACTCCAACAACCGCCTTAACGACACCTCCAATTATCTTCCCAATCGCCTTAAAAATACTACTTAAAAACCCAAACCCACTCGGATCGGTATAACTTAACGGGTTGTTATTGACATAGGTGTAACGGTTAAAGTTCTGTTGCACCTCTGGGTACTGAATGGTCGGATCGGCACTGATGAATCGGCCGAGATCCGGGTCATAAACCCGCCCACCCATGTGTATGAGACCCACATCATCGAGATACTGATGCCCGGTAAAACAACGATTGGTGGTGGTCGAGAAGACCTGGGCTACCGCATCGTCCCAACTCGGTTGTCTGCGCTTACCGTGAGGATCGTAGGACAGGCTCTCAACAATGGCCCCGGTCTCATCGGTGATGGCCGTGATGGAGCCTAAGTGGTCTTTGTGTAAATAGCGTGTCTCTACCGTGCTGTTACTTCTCTCTTTGTAGATGGCCACCGTGCCATCACCACCGCGAATGTAGTGAATGTCGGTGGTGAGGCTACCTTCGATGTTCTGCTCATAGAGTGAGGAGACGTAGTAACGCGTACTGGTCTCCGTCGCGGTGTTGACATCCTGTAAAATCATCTCTCGTCCAGCACCGTAGGCAAAACTCAATGTGCTGCTGCCCTGAGTGATTTGAACCGGTTTGTTGTAGCTAGACCAGGTGAGATTTCTCGTTTGATTGGCGGTGAAGTTGTAGTTCTGTATGGCATTACCATTCAAGTCATACGTCAACGCGTGGTTGCTGCCATTGACACTGACACTGGTAACAGCATGAATACCCGCGCCCTGACCGTAGGTGTAATTACCCGTGTAACCACTGTTGCCCATGTCGTCCTTGGATGTGAGATTACCCAGCTCATCGTAAGTGTAGTTCTTGGTGGTGATGCTGCCATTGTCCAGGGTGGACGATGTCATGCGGTTTAAGTTGTCGTAACCAAAGGTCTCAAGCAGGTTCGATTGATTGTAGTCTATTCTTGATGTGGCATTGCCGAGGGTGTCAAAGGCAAAGCCTAAGTCTTGAATGTTGTTATTCCCTAAGGTGCCGGTGGCAATGGCACTGATGGTGCCGTTATTGACATCGTAGACTTTCTGAGTGTCTGTGCTATTGCCCATGGATTGAGCAGTGAGTTGTCCTTCTGCACTCATGGCATCGGCTTGCCAGTAATAGGGACCTACACTGTCACACAGGGCATTGACAGACACATCGCAGACTCGTTCTAAATAGCTCAGGTTATTGTAGGTATGCACGACTTCAAAGCCGGTGGGGTAGATGATGTTTTGAACACGACCGACTGTATCGTAGGTTTGCGATGAGCTGTAGTTTCTTGTCGTACTGTTGTGGGTGATATCCGTGCTGGTGCTACTGGGGCGACCTAAAGTGTCGTAGTAGTGCGTGGTGCTCTTGCCTTCGGCACTAGAGACCGAGGCCAGTTTGCCAATGCCGGTACTCGCCGTATCATAGGCCCAGGTGGTCATCCCTTCCAGTTCCGTCCGTGTCACCAGTCGACCTAAGAGGTCGTAGGTCATGTTAACCGTTTGACTCTTGGCATCGGTTTGCGAGATGAGTTCACCTAAGACGTTGTATTGGTAAGACCAGGCACCCATGTCGGGATCGTCCATGCTAGTTTTGCGACCACGGAGGTCGTAGCCGTTGGAGGTGATGTTGGTGTGAGCGTCTTCGAGTTCGAGCAGATTGCCAAAAGCATCGTATCGATAATCGGCGACATTGCCATCGGCATCGACGGTTTGTGCCAGCTCACCTCGTACATTACTGATGCGGGTGTTGACCTGGCCTAAATCATTGGTAACAGAAACACTGAGGCCGTTGTACGTGCTGGTGGTGATGCTGTTATCGGAGGCAGTCGATTTTGTCACCCGACCCAGCGCATCGTACTCAAGGCTGCTCCAGTACTGGCTATCGCCTGCAAAGTAGGGACGAGATTTTTGTGTGGTTTGACCTAAGGCATTGTATTGGGTATCAACATAAATCGCCGCGCCATCAAAACCCTGGGTTTCACTCCGTATTTGTCGACCAAAGGCATCAGAATACGCGGTACTCGCTGGACTGCCCGTGCTTTGGTTAGTCTGTACTAATGCGCCACCAACAGGGCAATTCAGATTTCCCGTTTCGCCATTAAAGCCATCACACCATTCCCGTGTGACGGTGGAGGTGGTGCCATCAGCACGGGTTTCCTGTAACTGTCGTCCGAAGCTGTCGTAGCTCCAGGTGGTCGGTAAATTATTGGGGCCAAGCAAAGAGAGCATGGTGCCAAAACGATTGTCATAGTTACGAGATTCGCTATGGCCCAGGGCATTGGTGGTACTGGTCGCAAACTGACCGCGGGTATCAAAGCTCGAGCTGGTTGTGCGCGGTGTTATGGCTGTGGCACCACTGCCGCCACTGACGGTGACCGAGGTCTTGTTACCAAAGACATCGTAACCGTGATCGGTAATGAGACGCAGCGTGGGTGTGTCAGGCTCGATGGTCTCTTGAACCAGCAGGCCATTCCCGTCATAGGCAAAAGCAGAGACGCGGGTTTCGCTGCTTGAGTCGGGCAGCGTTTGGGTCACTTCAGCTCGTGTTAGGCGACCCAGGTGCCAGTTGTTCGTGTCGTTATCATAGAAGTTAGTGGTTTCGGTGGTGTAGGTTTCAGAGGCACCACTTGGATTGTTTCCTGTGGTAGAAACTGTAATCGAGGTCGGGTTGCCGTAACTATCGTACACACTGGTATTGGTTCCAGTATTGGTCAATAAACCACCATTGAACTCATATTCGCGACTGGTCACTGTATCAATGTAACTAAAGAGAACACCGGGATGCGAGGCAACGGTTTCCGTGCCCACATGCGTTTGAAGAGAGCCAAAGGCGGTGTCCACTTCACTGAGCAGCACATCATCTGTGGTATCCCCTGGCGTATTATTGTCCCAGGTTTGCTCGGTACGCTCGATGGAACCCGCAAAAGGGTGAGTTTGAGAATAGGTTGTTGTTGTTGTCATCCCTGCCACCACATTTGTGGCTTTCATTTCTCGATATCCAAGAAAACCCAATTGAGCATGATTTTTTGCACCTGAATATTGGTAGTTCATGTCATTGACACCACCGAGGCCATCTGGAGAAGAGACCTTGGCGACCACAAACTGACTAGAGGTCGGTTGAATATCGGTAATCGGTGCAACGGAACCAGTACTGGCAGTGTAAACCGATGCGTCCGTCAACGATTTGTAGACAATGCTCGTGGTCGTCCCCAATCCATTGGTGATAGAAGTGATCCGATCGGGCGTGCCTAAATCCGTACGATATTGATTACCTGCCTGAGTAAATTCATCAATGCCATCGCCGTTGTAATCATCCAGTTTCATCACCGGATCAATATAGAGTGCTGGACAGGTTACTGTTACAGGATAAGGATATGTTGTACTCGTGGTTACAGTATAATTACAACCACTTTGAATTTGGGTATAGCCCCCGATATTGACCGGGGCTTCAAAACCCGTGTCATTGGCTATCTCCAGATAGACAACCGAACTGGCTAAACGCAGCAAGTCGTTACGACCATCACCATTAATATCTCCCAGGCTGGGGCTGCCGACGCCTATCGATATCGCATTGGTCAGAGTTGTACCATCAGAGTAATAAATCTTACTGTTAGCAACTAGATCTGCCAAGCCATCGTTGTCCACATCCCCCATATCCAATAAGGGATCCACATAGATAGCGGGACAGGTTGCTGTCTTGTAGTATGGATATATAGGACTCGTGGTTACAGTATAATTACAACCACTGTATATCCTGCTGTAACTGTCAATGGCCGATCCTGCATCAAACCCTGAACCATTGGAAAGATGTAAATACGTTGTCCCACTAGTGCCACTACCACTTAATACCACCAGGTCAGCCAGTTTGTCCCCATCAACATCACCTAGGGCAGCATTGCCAGCAGGGACAGAAACGGGGCTGGATAAGGTAGTCCCATCTGAATAATACAGATTACCGTTAAGCACAAAATCATCAAAACCATCATCATTCACATCGCCCGTATCAGCAATAGAGTCTATATACATATTAGGACATGTTGTTGTCGTGTAGTATGGATATATAGGACTCGTGGTTACAGTATAATTACAACCACTCCATATTCGAGAATAAGTGCCAATTGTGGTGGCAGCATCATATCCACTGCCATTGGAAATCTGTAAATAAATGGTGCCTGTGCTGCCACCACCATTAAGCCTGATCAGATCGAGCAAACCATCGCCGTCGACATCACCATAATAAGGGACACCACTGACGGATATACCATTTTGATTAAAGGCAAGGTTGCCGGAAGCGTATTCCCAGTTGAAAACAGTCGGTTTGAAACAGTTACCATTGCCGTCACATTCTTCCACCTGTGAAAGCAAACTGATGCTGGGGGCACTTGCATCGTAACTGAGACGATAATCACGAACCAATGTGCTATCTGTGTAGGTTTTTATATTCGTGAGTCTTTTGGTCAGGCTACTTAATGCCCCCTGTGTATAAATCTTACTGATGTCCGTTCGATCTTCGTATTCAAATTGCACCTGATTGTATGGATTCAGGGAAGCATTATCATTGCCTGTATAATCTATCGTGACCGGACGGTAGTCACCATTCGTATTATCTTCAACATAGGTAACGGTCAGGTAATTTCCAACCGTATCTTCAATGCGATTCACCGCCCAAATGCGCACCTCTGTTCTACCTTCGGCTTCAATGCGTGAATCTGTGGTAAAACCATACTCCATCTTTTGTCCTGATTTCGTCCAGACAGTAAATTTGTCAGGATTGCTACTCGAGGTTCCCTCAGAGACTATCTTCATGAAGACATCGTTTTCAATACGATACTCGGTATTGTCCGCACCATAAGTGCCATTGATGGCAATCAAACGTTGTCCATCGAGGCAATAGCGATCGTTATCATCAAAATCAACTTCATCACTAAAGCCATCGATAAACATGGTTGCTGAACATAGCGTAATAACCGACAGTCCACCCAACGTCCATCCTCGGCCTAATATACTATCGCCAGTGAACGAGTTGTAAGACAACGATAAGGAAGGTGCCATACCAGAAGTGCCAGGTGGCACCGTTATCGGAATGGCGTAATTCGCAGAGCCAGTCGCTTCAACACTCAATTCACCCAAGGTTAGCCCAGTGCCAGACGGATTGCCGCTGCTACCACCACTTCCACCACCGCCACTGCTGACCACGCTTATACTGATGCTGCTGCTAGCTGACAGAACACCACTGTCGGTGATGGTTGCAGTAATGGTATGAAAGTTCGCACTCAAGGCGCTGGTGTTAAAACTGCTGGCACCGGCGTTGATCACGCCATCAACGTTGGATGACCACTGGATGGAAGCGCTGATGTCTCCATCTTCAGCATCATTGGCGGAGCCTGTGAAGGTAATACTGGTTCCTTGTGTTATCGATGTTCCGTTAGTTGGGCTGGTGATATTAACTGTTGGCGCAATATTGGTGTTGTTCACCGTCAAGCTGAAGATATCTGACACACTGGCTATGGCATCACTGGCGGTAACTTTGATGTCCACAACACCCACATCACCGCTCGCCGGTGTGCCACTGAAGGTTTGTGTTTGTGCATTAAAGCTGAGCCAGGAGGGCAAAGGACTGTCATCGGACAGTGTGGCGCTGACTGTCAAGATATCACCATCGGCATCACTGAAGGTATTTGAGGGAACGGTAAAATTGAAGACAATCGATTCCGTCGCTTGTTGATCGGCTATTACATTGGCCACGATAGGCGCGGTGTTTGAACCACCCCCACTGGCGCTCGTGAGTACCACATCATCGATCAGAATGATCGTATATTCATTGTCCCAAGTCTTCTTGTTGTTATAACCACCGATGGTGAACGTATGCGTTCCCGCACTGACGGTTCCCAGATCCAGATCGACTTGTACCCAGCCCGTGCTTGGATCGTTAACCGCATTGTCATCGCCATCCAAGTGTGCCAGATATGAATTCCCAGCGAGGCTCAACAGTTGTCCATCCAGACTCACGAGCATCTCGCCGTATTCATCCGGCTCATAGCGGGCTGAGATGGTTAATTGATAACGCAAGGACAGGGTCAATGCCTGAGCACTCGCGATGTTAAAGCTTTGTCCCCAACCACCAGACATACCATATCCTTGTTGAGTATCGACTCCGCCTAAGTCAACCTGTAAGCCGCCACCGCTAAAACCACCACTGGCTTGGTAAGTGCCCGAAGCATAGCCAGGTTCTGAGGTGCCAAGAAAGGTATCATCACTATAGCTGTACCCTTCTGCATCGGTATCAAAGTGTGCTTCGTGAATGATACTCGACCCACCACCGCCACCCGAACTCGTGACTGTCACGCTAATGGTACTGGTAGTTGTGAGACTTCCACTGTCGGTGATACTGGCCGTAATAGTATGCGTGTTCACACTCAAGGCACTGGTGTTAATACTGCTACCACTGCCGATCGAACCATCTTTGTCTGATGACCATTGAATGGAAGCACTGATGTCACCATCCTCAGTGTCATTGGCGGTGCCGCTGAAGTTGATACTGGTTCCTTGCACAACACTTGTACCGTTCGTCGGAGTACTAATACTCACCGTTGGTGCGGTGTTTGAACCACCTGAACTCGTGACCGTCACGCTGATGGTACTGGTAGTTGTGAGACTTCCACTATCGGTGATACTGGCCGTAATAGTATGCGTGTTCACACTCAAGGCACTGGTGTTAATACTGGCACCGGTGTTGATCACTCCATCAATGTCGGATGACCATTGAATGGAAGCACTGATGTCACCATCCTCAGTGTCATTGGCGGTGCCACTGAAGTTGATACTGGTTCCTTGCACAACACTTGTACCGTTCGTCGGAGTACTAATACTCACCGTTGGTGCGGTGTTTGAACCACCTGAACTCGTGACCGTCACGCTGATGGTACTGGTAGTTGTGAGACTTCCACTGTCGGTGATACTGGCCGTAATAGTATGTGTGTTCACACTCAAGGCACTGGTGTTAATACTGGCACCGGTGTTGATCACTCCATCAATGTCGGATGACCATTGAATGGAAGCACTGATGTCACCATCCTCAGTGTCATTGGCGGTGCCACTGAAGTTAATATTGGTTCCTTGCACAACACTTGTACCGTTCGTCGGAGTACTGATACTCACCGTCGGTGCGGTGTTTGAACCACCGGTGTTGTACTCTACGTGTAATAAAGGTGCCGTACTGCCCTCATAGGATTCCGCTACCCGCTTGCCACTGCCTGTCACCATCAATGCCAAGGCATTTCCCGATGTCCAGCCCGAACGATTGACGATTTCTTGTATCACTGCCGTTAAGTCCGGCGTGCGCTGGGCAACCCCGGCATCCCCTATGGCATTCCAACTCACGGGTGTCCAGGGCACCGATGCCGTTGTCTGGGCTCGACTGGTGATGTTGTTGTTTGTTCCGCTATACGTCAGGGCATTGTCTGTGGCTTCGCCTCTCACGACCAACGCTGCACTACCTGTATCAACTTCGTCTGCCTGAAACTGGATGTAGGCATTCGTGATCGAAGCACCTGCTGGAATGGTTATTCCTGTGAATCGCATCCCGACAGCTTGCAAGGTGCCGGCATTATCAATCATCTCTAAATCATTACTGTTTAAATAAACAGAGCCACCAGCGATGGTTTCCTCCGCATCATCACTGCTGGAAGACACGGACACATCTAAAACAACCGCAGTGGCTGGCATGGATAGCGTCGCTATCGTAAGAAATGTCAGAAGATAAAAACGAAAGGATAAAGAGTGAGCGAATAAAGAATTGATTGTACGTTGAAAACCACAGGTGAATCCCAGACGTTCCATGAAAACCATCCCCTCAAAGGCATTCCAGCACAATTATTATTGGTTATTAGTAAGGAAGGTATTGGATGCACTTCCCTATTGTCTTTGTTCTAGTTGTTTGTGCCATTTGTAACACAGGCAAATATTCTTGACCATAGCCTTTTAGACTGAATGATTAAGAAGATACGTTAACAGTTTGCTTAATGTTCAAGATACAAAAAGAAAATACTCAACTAAATATTAGAAAATAATAATTGTATATTTTTTTTGTATGAATCGTGAGCTGTTAAGAAACGTCAAAAGATCACCCATATGGGTGATCTTTTGAAAGGCAGTTTGAGTCTCAGGATATTAATCGTCCTGGTAAATCTTTTCCGTCGTGTCAGACAGGCGATAAATGAGTGTGCGTAAAAATACTTTGAGAAAACGAACCTGACAATCAATTGACACCTGTGAAATGACCGTCGAATTGACCTTGAGCAAGGAAGTGGCTTCTCCAGCCTTGATCGTTGCTGTGCGCCGGGTTTTGGCAAGATAACCCATTTCGCCAAAACAGTCGCCCTGACGCAGGCTACGAATGGTTTTGGTATTTTTTTTCACTTCAACAAAACCATCAATAATGATGTAGAAAGAATCATCCATATCACCCTCAATGATAATATCTTCATCAGCTTTGTAGTCCTGCCAGGCGCTGGCCCGGATGATCTCCCAAACCTCAGAATCAGGAAATCCCTGAAAAAAATCCAACGACTTAATCTTATTAAAATGTTCTTCACTGGTAATGTCTATTAAGGGTTTTTCCAGACTTTCAAATAACAGGCTTAAATCGCAGGCGATTTCCAGACCCATCTGATAACGGTTATTCACATCACGTTCTAAAGCCTTATGGACAATCGTTGCCAGCTCTGGAGGAATGTCGCTGCGATAATTCTGAATCGGTGTTGTCTCTTCAGTCAGGACTTTATTGACCAGCCTGGAAAAATTATCTGCCGCGAAGGGATGTTTGCCCGTTAGCAATTCATACATGACAACACCTAATGAATACAAATCGGTTTGATTGCCCACGTTGTCTTCTCGCAACTGTTCAGGTGACATATAACGAGGAGAACCAATGATCCCCATAACCTGGGTAGAGGTGACATCCTGTTGAGTAAATTGAGCAATACTGAAATCAGCGATTTTGACGTCCTCATCATACGTGTAGAGAATGTTCGAGGGTTTAATGTCCCGGTGGATAACCCCTTCACGATGCGCATAATCCAGTGCCTTTGAACATTTAAAGATAATTTCAACAACCTTTTTGATAGACAATAAACTTTCTGTTGAGGTGACCTCTTTGAGAGTTCCGCCACCTTCGACGTATTCCATAACGATGTAACAGATTTCCTCATCAACACCAGCATCCAGGATGCGAATAATGTTTGGATGTGTTAGTGAACCCGCCGTATGTGCCTCATTAAAGAACATTTTTCGGTATCGCTCGCCGGATTTAAAGTCGCTCAAGGGTTCGGCCAGGGCCAGCTTTAGCGCGACGGGTTGATCGATAAATGGATCATGTCCAAGATAAACAACGCCCATACTACCGCGCGCAATTTCGTCCTTTACGTCATATTTTCCAAGCTTGTCAGGTATTTCCTGTGTCATATTTTTCGGGGTATTGTTAATAAAAGAATTGAAGCAAGCAATTTACATTCCGCTACAATAAAATAAAGGTAAAATTAGTGCATAATATGAAATAGGCTATAAATCTTATTGTAATTATACTTGTTTTAATAGCTGAAGTTTCTATGATAAGAACTTATACCCAGTCATCCATAATAACAAACACCAATAATGTAAATTGAGTCACTGATGTAATAAAGTTATTGTCTGCAGTCAGACCAGGAGGAATCCATATGACCACAACAGTTATACAGTTACTTAAAACCAAAGGTAACTCTATTTATTCAGTCACACCGGATACGACTGTCTACGACGCGATTAAATTAATGGATGAAGTCAAGGTGGGGGCACTCCTGGTGATTGAAAATAATCAATTATCAGGGATCGTTTCTGAACGAGACTATGCCAGAAAAGTCATTCTGCAAGACAAGCAATCACATAACACTCCTGTTAAAAATATCATGACAGCTGATGTTTTAACTGTTGGTATACATCAAACCGTTGATGAATGCCTGCTCATTATGGCCAAAAATCATATCCGACATTTACCGGTTCAGGAAGACAATAAACCGATCGGTGTTCTTTCTGTCATGGATGTGGTGAAAAATATCATCTCCGAAAAAGAGCTCCTGATTGAACAACTGGAAACGTATGTTTCAGGCATTGGTTAATGCGCGTTGCATTACCAGTCATTATTGTTGTTGTCATAGCAATTTGTTTATTTTTCTTTCCAGACAGTTTTTTACCCAATCAGAATAGTCAAGTTGATGAGCTTGCTGAACAAACAGGAGCAGCAAACTCAGATAGCCATGAATTGGATGTTGGACTGATTGAAGAAGCCGAGAGCTACATTCAGGACATCACAGATAAAGACGAAGCAACATTAGACATCAAAAAGGTTGATGATTTTGTCACCCAAAATCAATCCATATCCCTTAGCGACTCTCCGGAGATTGAGGAACTCACATTAGAACAACTGAATGCTTCCGGACTGGAAGGCACATCCCCGATCACGTTGATACGAAAGCAAGAACAAATTGTTTACAAAACACCTGCCAATATTTTGCTTGATGCCAAGGGTAATCTTGATACTCCCATAAAGATCCTTGAGGACGGCAAAGTGGTGGACACAACGGTCAGGGAACTACTCAAAAAATATCAAGTGAATGAGCTCGAAAATATCGCCGTTATTAAAATAACCGAACATTATGTCATCACGACACTCGATGAACTCAACAACGATCAATCAATCTCTCCCTCCGAACCGCTGAGGATCATCAAAAAGTCCTACCGGCTAGCCACCACCAGTGTTGGCGAGTTGTTAATGGGTGATACAGAGATTTCAGCTGATGATATTTTTTTCGTGCGCAATATTGAAGCAACGGATCAAAATGGTATATGGGGCATTATCCAGAACGGTTTACTTAAAAACTTTGCTCAAGGTATTGCTATTAAACGGGGTGAATCGCTCGAAAAGTATCAAGTAATGATCCCGCAAGATGCAGATGAACGTCTAGCAGATAATTACAGTTCCTTTCTTGGCCGTTTAATTCAGGACAAATCAGAACAATCTTATGTGTATAATTTTGAAAAAGGCAGGATGGGGCGAAATCCAGATTTAATTTTGCCCGGCCAGGAGATTGTTATCATCCGTTTCACAGCGGAAGAGTTAGTCAGGATATATCAACACTTTGTTACCAAAACCAACTCTTAGTCAGAATTTTGTGTTAATTATTTTTTTCCTTCTTAAGGGTCTGTTTATCTTTCATTGCCACCTCTGTTGGTGGTTGAAAAAGCGACTATCCAGGCGCGAGGAGAGCGGTTTGGTTATTCCAAATAAACGACGAACAACGCTGAGAGGCGTTTTTTCAGCCCCAACCCCCTTAAATTTAACCAGGGGCCAAGGCTATTTTCGTACTCAACGGCGTTGTCAATCGCTTATGTAGAATGACTACATCGCACTCATTTCGCCTTGTTGAGCACAAAAATAGCTCTCGGCAGTGGCGGCAATGAAAGATAAACAGACCCTAATAATCTCAGTTTTTAATTTACAATATAATCATGCAGAAAAAAAATATCAGTGATCCAACCAATACCCAAAGTTGGAAGCAACTCAAAACACACTTTGAAGAAATAAAACGTGAACATCTAAATACAATGTTCAAAGAGGATCCTCTGCGTGCTAAAAAATTCACTATTTCACTAGATGATTTGCTGGTCGATATTTCCAAAAATCTCATCACTGAAACAACACGGGATCTTCTGATTAGCTTAGCCAATGAAATGAAACTCAGTGATTCAATTGATGCACTGTTTAATGGCGACAAGATCAATACTACAGAAGACCGACCAGCCTTACACACCGCACTCCGTTCAACAGCAAATAAGATTATGATCGGAGATGAAAATGTAAGACCCGTTATTGAAGCTGAATTAAACAAGATGCAAGGCTTTTGTGAACAAATTCATAATCACGAATTAAAGGGCACAACGGGAAAAATCATTGACACTGTTATAAATATTGGTATTGGCGGTTCGGACCTTGGCCCAAGACTTGTCACAGAAGCCTTAAATTTCTATGCCCATAATGGAATTCAGTGTTACTTCGTTGCAAATATTGATGAAACGGAAATACAAACCACACTTGAACACTGTAACCCGGAAACAACTTTAGTTATTCTTGCATCAAAATCATTTACCACTCTTGAAACCATGACCAATGGTGTTACAGCACGAAAATGGTTTCTCGAAAACGACTGCGAGGACATGTCTAAACACTTTGTCGCAATCACCGCCAATAACCAAGCTGCAATCGAATTCGGAATCACCAAGAATAATATTTTTTCATTCTGGCCATGGGTGGGTGGGCGCTATTCATTATGGTCTGCGATTGGATTACCAATAGCAATTGCCATCGGCATGGATAAATTCAGGGAGTTATTATCCGGTGCAGAACTCATGGACAATCATTTTATAACGGCTGCCTTTGACAAAAACATACCCGTGTTACTGGCCTTGCTTGACGTCTGGTACAGCAATTTCTTCAAAGCAGAAACATTGGCGATCATACCTTATGATCAAAACCTGAGATTATTACCTGACTATCTTTCGCAATTAATTATGGAAAGCAATGGCAAAAGTGTGAATAAACAGGGAGAAGAAATTATTTACAATACCTCGCCTATTATCTGGGGCACTGTAGGAACCAATGGACAACATGCCTTCTTTCAATTACTTCATCAGGGAAGCCATACAGTGCCAATAGATTTCATTGTTGGTATGAATAGTCACTACAACGACGCAACACATCATCGGGCACTGGTTGCAAATTGCCTTGCTCAAAGTGAGGCACTAATAATTGGGCATACACCTGAAAATAACAATGAAAGCCACCGGAATTTTACTGGCAATAAGCCCAGCACGACGATTATCTATGATCAGTTAAACCCCAAAACAATGGGCATGTTGATTGCACTCTACGAACAGAGAACCTATGTGCAAGGCTGTATTTATAACATTAATTCGTTTGATCAATGGGGGGTGGAACTGGGGAAAAAATTATCTGGTAAGATAATTGAAGAATTCTCGAACGGCAAATCAAATCAACAACACGATCCATCAACGAAACAATTCATTAAACACTATATTAAATTTCACAGATAAGTGTTCACAAGCTATTTTATTAGCTTCCAACAACCATAGTGTTCGATGTTGACAAACGTCTTACCAACGTTTTCATGAATACACGACTAAAGTGCAACTGGCAATCAATAGAAACCTGATCAATTAACGTTGCATTGATCTTCATTAAACTCACATAGTCTTTGGCCTTGATGGTTGCTGTACGTTCAGCTTTACTTAGGTAAGCCATCTCACCAAAACAATCACCTTTTTTCAAAACACCCAGTACTTTTCCATCTTTGGTTACTTCAACATGTCCGGTAGTGATGATAAAAAAAGCATCATCAATATCTCCTTCCACAATAATTTCGGAATTCGGTTCAAATTGTTGCCAGATACAGGCACGAATAATTTCCCAAATCTCTGACTCTGGGAAGTCTTCAAAAAAATCCAGTTGTTGTATTGCGTTGAATTTTTCCTCGATCGAAATATCTTTATCAGGCTTATCCAGAAAATCAAATGCCAGACTTAAATCGGCCGCCATGTTCAGACCCATTTTATAACGCTTTTCTCTGTTCTTCGCTAACGCATGATGGGTAATTTTTTCGAGGATTTCCGGAATGTCAGAACGGTGTGTACTTAACAATGGTGCTTTCTCATTAATAATTTTGTGAATTAAACGAGAAAAGCTTTCTGCAAAAAAAGGATGTCTTCCAGTTAGTAATTCATACATCACAATACCAAGTGAAAATATATCCGATTGGTTCGTTATATTGTCTTCCTGAACCTGTTCGGGTGACATATAACGTGGTGAACCTACAAAACCCATAGGCATGGTATTGGTCGATTCAGTCTTTGCAATATGTGCAATACTGAAATCTCCAATCTTGACGTTCATATCTTTACCCACCAGTAAATTGGTTGGTTTGATATCACGATGAATCACACCTTGCCGATGAGCATAATCCAGTGCTTTGGCACATTTGAAAATAACTTCAACCACTTGTTCAAATGGCAGTAAACTATCCGGGCTGCAAAAACTTTTTAGCGTATTGCCCCCCTCGACGAATTCCATAACGATATAACAGGTTTCTTCTTCAGCACCGGCATCCAGTATCTCAATAATGTTGGGATGCTTCAGCATGCCTGCAGTATGTGCTTCATTAAAGAACATACGCCGATAACGAGCACCCGCATTCTTGTCTTTTAATGATTCTGATAACGCTACTTTTACTGCAACCTGCCTGTCAGCATACGGGTCATAGCCCTGATAGACCATGCCCATACTACCTCTACCTACCAGTTTATGTATCTCATATTTTCCAAGTTTATCTGGGACAACATTTGCCATTACAAAATAACTACCCGTTAGTAATTGATATCAAAAAAATGTTTTTCAGGAATACAACTAAGCCGTTTGAGCACTTTCAGAAGAATCACTCGCACGATGGCTATTGATAAATTCTACAATCCCATCCTTGGTTAATTTTACATCTTCCAGCATGTCTTCGCGTGAACCATGCTGAATAAACCGATCGGGGAGGCCATAATTGACTACCTTTTTCACAACACCGTGATGAGCTAATGTCTCCAGGACAGCCGATCCCGCACCACCCTGCACCATGTTTTCTTCAACCGTCACCAGCAAATCATATGTTTTCGCTAGCTCCAGGATCATTTCCTCATCAATGGGTTTAACAAAACGCATATTGACTACAGTGGCATCCAGCTCCTCTGCCGCAGCCAGACAATCTGCAAGAACGGTACCAAATGCCAGGATTGCTATCTGTTTACCAGAACGTCTGAGTTCTGCCTTTCCCACGGGAATGGCCGCCATTTGTTCTTCTATCTCAACACCTGGTCCGTTACCGCGTGGGTAACGTACCGCTGATGGCACATCTAATTGATAGCCGGTATATAACATTTGTCGACATTCATTTTCATCAGATGGAACCATGATCACCATATTCGGCAAACAACGCATGAATGAAAGATCATAAACGCCATTATGGGTAGGCCCATCAGCACCGACCAGACCCGCACGATCGATGGCAAATAACACTGGTAATTTTTGTGTTACCACATCATGAATAAGTTGGTCGTAACCTCGTTGCAAGAAGGTTGAATAAATTGCAACCACTGGCTTTAAGCCATCACAAGCCATGCCCGCCGCAACCGTCACACTGTGTTGCTCGGCAATGGCAACATCAAAGTAGCGGTCTGGATATTCCTGTTCGAATCGAACCAGTCCCGAACCTTCACGCATTGCTGGTGTGATGGTGACCAATCGTTTATCAATAGCAGCCATATCACAGACCCAGTCACCAAACACCTTGCTGTACGTGGGCTTGCTGGGTTTATTCGATGGCACAATACCCTCTGCGGGATCAAATGGTGTCACACCATGATATTTCACTGGATCCTCTTCAGCCGGCCCGTAACCCTTACCTTTTTGGGTGATGATATGCAGAAGTTGAGGTCCTTTCAGCTCCTGGATATTGCGCATCGTTTCAATCAGTGCTGGCAAGTTATGACCATCAATTGGACCAATATAATTAAAACCAAATTCCTCAAACAAGGTGCCTGGCACAACTAAACCTTTGATATGTTCTTCTGCACGACGTGCCAACTCCCAGGCCGGAGGCATTTTTGACAATACCTTTTTACCTTGTTCACGAACCGAGGTGTAAATCTTGCCGGAGATGAGCTGGGCAAAACGATTTGACAGCGCACCCACGTTGGGAGAAATCGACATATTATTATCATTCAGTACGACCAACAGATCAGTATCCAACCCACCCGCATGATTCAGGGCTTCAAACGCCATTCCGGCTGTCATCGCACCATCACCAATCACCGCAACTGCTTTTTGTCTGGTGCCCAGGTTTTTGGCCGCGATTGCCATACCTAATGCAGCGCTAATAGAGGTGCTGGAATGCCCAACCCCGAAGGTATCGAATTCACTTTCTTCGCGTTTTGGAAAAGGCGATAAACCCTTCCATTTACGAATCGACTGTAGGCGATCCAAACGACCGGTCAGCATTTTATGGACATAGGCCTGATGACCCACATCCCAGACAATGCGATCCTCGGGTGTGTTGTACAAATAATGCAACGCCACCGTCAATTCGGTCACCCCAAGGCTGGCAGCAAAATGCCCCCCACTCTGGCTAACAGAATGCAAAAGATAATCTCGCAGCTCTTGAACCAGTGGTTCAAGCTGTGATTCCGGCAATTGACGCAGATCTGCCGGGGTTTTGATTTGATCCAGAATCGGGGTATTCAGTAAGCCTGTCATATTATTCGTTCACACCGGGTCATATAGACACACGTTAATAAAAGACGCACATTATGAAGATGCACAAAAGAGCTTTCAAGGTAAACTCTTAGTTTGGCAAAAAAGTGGTACATAAGTAGCCATTTATTCAGTTTAAACTGTACTTTTTTTGAAGCATCCATTATCTTGCAGCGGAAATGCACCCGCTTCACATGGGTATTGATAATAAAACAAACAATTCGGAGCTTCACTCATGGCAGTCCCCCTTATTCAGCAGTACCGCGTTGGAAAGTACATCCTGGGGAAAAAAATCACACGTCAGGAGCAATATCCACTGGTTTTAATGCTGGAACCCCTGTTCCGCTGCAATCTTGCCTGCGCAGGTTGCGGCAAAATCGATTACCCAGAAGAGATTCTCGATAAACGCCTCAGCTACGATGACTGTATGCATGCAATTGATGAATGTGGTGCTCCTATTGTCTCCATTGCTGGCGGTGAGCCATTGATCCATAAGGAAATGTCAGAAATTGTCAAGGGCTTCATCAACAAGAAAAAATTCGTCTATCTGTGCACCAACGCCCTGCTACTCGAAAAACGCATGGACGATTACAGCCCATCTCCTTATTTAACTTTCTCTATTCACCTGGATGGTAACCGTCAACGTCATGATGCCTCGGTCTGTCGTGAAGGCGTTTACGACAAATGTGTAGAAGTGATAGAAAAAGCACGTGACAGGGGCTTTCGAGTCACCATCAACTGCACACTGTTTCAAGGTGAAGGTTCAGAAGAGATCGCTGAATTCATTGACGATTCCAATGCGCTGGGTGTAGAAGGAGTGACCATATCACCAGGATACAACTACGAACGGGCACCCCGTCAGGACGTTTTCCTGCAACGTAAACAGAGCAAACAACTGTTCCGTGACATCTTCAAATTGGGTAAAGGCAAAAAATGGCGCTTTAATCAGTCTTCTTTGTATCTGGATTTCCTTGCAGGAAACCAAACCTACCAGTGCACACCCTGGGGTAATCCGACACGCAATGTCTTCGGCTGGCAAAAACCCTGTTATCTGTTAGTCGGTGAAGGTTATACCGACACGTTTAAATCTCTGATGGAAGACACCCATTGGGAAAATTGGGGTAATGGCAAAAATCCAAAGTGCGCCAACTGTATGGTTCACTGTGGTTATGAAGCTACTGCTGTGGATGATACATTCAGAAGCCCGTTGAAAGCCCTGAAAGTAGCCCTGTTTGGTCCGAATACAGAAGGTCCAATGGCACCGGAATTACCTGTTTTATACAGTGAAGACGAACAACAAATTCCTGTCCTGGTGTCTGATAATCAATCTAGAAGTAGCTGCAGCAGTAATAATAAACAAGTCGCTTAAGTATGCTAGCCCTGTATTTGGGCATTTCCGGTTTTAGCCTCTGGCTCATCACTGCACTATTGCCCTGGCGACCCTGGAGTACTCGGGAACAATTAGATGCTGTCAGCACTTCTAAATGCGATCTCAGTGATATCACTGTTCTCATTCCAGCAAGGAATGAAGCCGCTGTCATATTAACCACCCTTAACTCTCTCGCTGAACAAGACAAAAATCTTTCTGTCATTATTATTGATGATGAATCAACGGATAACACTCGTGACATCATCCAGCAATCTGGCTTAAAGAATCAAAGGGTCATTAGTGGCCAACCCACACAGCCAGGCTGGAGTGGCAAGCTCTCGGCGCTGGAACAAGGCAGGCAATTCATTCAAACAAAATATACCTTGTTGCTGGATGCTGACATTGCATTGAAACCTGGAACTCTGGTGGCTTTAAAAACAAAAATGGGAGCCGAGAATTTGGCAATGCTGTCATTGATGGCGAACCTGCGCATGGAGACCTTCTGGGAAAAACTGCTAATGCCAGCCTTTATTTATTTCTTCAAGTTGCTCTATCCGTTTCATCTATCCAATTCAAAGAGTCCATGGGTAGCGACAGCGGCAGGTGGATGTATCTTGATCAAAACCAACACCCTGAATGAAATTGGTGGTTTTTCTGCAATAAAAGATGCCTTAATTGATGATTGCTCACTGGCAAGGGTGGTAAAAGATCAAGGTCATAAAATCTGGACAGGGCTTACTCACTCAGCAGTCAGTTTACGATCGTATACCGATCTGGGCAGTATCTGGCTAATGGTCACCAGAACAGCATTCACTCAACTACATTATTCCTACATCTTGTTATTAGTCTGCATACTCTTGATGACGTTGGCCTATCTCATCCCCATCATTGGATTATTCTCAACCGTTTCAACTATTCAGATGCTGTCACTCGCAACGCTCTTGATTATGTTTGCTCTTTATCTCCCAACCTTGCGCTATTATCGGATCCATCCACTCTGGTGTATTTCGATGCCATTAGCTGGCATTATTTTTCTGCTCATGACCTGTCATTCTGCGATAAAACACAGTTTTGGAAGTGGTGCGGAATGGAAAGGCCGAAAATATATTAAAAATAATTAAGGACTAGAAACTACTGTCCTACTAACATGTCTGATTTACTGAAATTTGTTTTAAAACTCATTACCAAAACATTAGCATTCAGAATCCACAGAGTTTTATACTTAACAGGCAATATTATGCAAAAAATATGAATACCTACATCAAATACTTGATTGTCATAATGCTGCTTTTCCCCATTACCAAAGTCGCCGTTGCCGATGACAATGAAATTGAAGCCATTGCCGCTGTTGAGGATCTTCATAAAGCCCTTATACATAATATGAAGAATGCCGAAATGCTGGGATATCAAGGGCGTTATGAGAATATATCGCCACTGATAAACCATTACTTTGATTTCCCTCTGATCGCTAAAGTCATACTGAGCCGCTACTGGAAGGATCTCGGTGAAGAAAACCAGTCCTTATTTATTAACCGCCTTAAAGAATTAACAATAACAACCTATGCCGCAAGGTTCAATAGCTACACCGATGAAGAATTCACGGCTGGCGGATATGAAACCCTTAAAAAAGGCCGTCGTTTAATAAAAACCAAAATTCATTCTTCCGATGAGGAATCGGTTAGCCTCAATTATTTGATGCATCAAAAAACAGGTAACTGGTACATTATCAGTGTGATTGCCAATGGTGTGAATGATCTTTCACTCAAACGCGCTGAATATGCTGCCATCATCAAGGAACATGGTTTTGACACTCTCATCAACCAAATTGATGAAAAAATTACCGAACATGAAAAATTCTGATTTGTTTGTCTTTCCAATCTATGTCACCATTTGAATCCTTCGCTGACTGGCTTTCGCTAATTTGAGAAAAAAATAATATGTTCAAGATTGATATTAAATCACTGGCTAAATTATCGACCATTTTACTGCTACTGGGTCTTCTGGCTGCATGTTCAAATTCACAAACAAAAGAGAATGTCGATAATGATCCCTATGAATCACTCAACAGAATATCATATGATTTCAATGAAACATTGGATCAGTCCCTGGTCAAACCAATCGCGGTAGCCTATGTGGGCGTCACACCATTACCTGTTCGCAATAGTGTAACGAATTTCTTTGATAATATTACTTATCTCAATGTTATTCTGAATGCCATTCTACAAGGCAAATTTGACCAGGCATTAACGGACAGCCTCCGTTTTGTCTACAATTCCACCGTGGGGATAGCCGGCCTGTTTGATGTCAGCACGGCTATTGGCATGCCGAAGCATAACGAGGATCTGGGTCAGACACTGGCAGTCTGGGGAGTTAGTCAAGGAGCCTATATGTATATTCCTCTGAGTGGTCCAGAAACATCCCGTGAATTTCCTGATATTATTTCCAGCACGCTGCTAAATCCAATCACCTATGTTACGGGTACTGTATTATTTCCTCTTACTGCCGTCAATATCATCAATAGACGTGCTGATTTACTGGATGCAACCAAATTTCGAGACGAAGCCGCCCTGGATCCCTATTCCTTTACGCGTGAAGCCTACCTACAACAAAGGCAAAACCTGATCTACGACGGTAACCCACCTATTGAAGACTACGATGATATTTTTGATGAAGAATTTGAGTCTGATTCAGGCACTCTGATTATTGAATAACGACGCCTCTACGATACGACAGCACTGTTTTCTGTCGATTTCATCACGGGAATTTTTCCCGTCGGT